>NZ_CP066356.1:0-600000 GCF_023278185.1 Bradyrhizobium elkanii USDA 76
GGCGGGACTTCTATCGTGGAGTCATGAAAGCCGGAAGAACGAAGTTGGGATCGTCTCTCTGAGACCGAAGCCCGAGGCAAATATGGATTGCTTCGCTTCTCTCGCAACGACGGATGGAGCTGTTTCACGTGAAACAGTGCGGCTGTCTGACCGGCAATTGTTTCACGTGAAACAGGACGAGGGTTCCTTAACCCGATCGAAACCATGTTTCACGTGAAACAGATGGGCGGCCGCTACTTCCCGACGCAGAACTCGCGGAAGATGACATCCAGGATGTCTTCAACGTCCACCCGGCCGAGCAGACGACCGAGTGAATAGGCAGCGCGGCGGAGTTCCTCCGCCGCCAGCTCTTCGCCCTGCCCGACCACATCGATGCTGCGCTGGAGAGATTCGACGGTCTCCTGCAGCAAACCACGCTGCCGCGTCCGACTGATCAAGCCGCCTTCGCTGGTTCCAAAATAGTCCTGAGCGAACCCGACCAACGCTGCGATGAGTTCTGACAACCCGTCGCCACGAGCAGCCGAGATCCTGAATTCCGGATAACTGCCGCCCTCACCCATCGTGGTCCTGACGAGGTCGATCTTGTTCCGCACCAGCCAGGTCGGCGTCGCGCCGCCATGTCCCGCCTTCGCATCGCCGCTGTCGGCAAGCCACAGCACCAGGTCCGCCTCCGCGGCGCGGGCTCGGGCGCGGCGGACACCCTCCTGCTCGACCGGGTCGTCGGTCTCGCGGATGCCGGCGGTGTCGATCACCGTCACCGGATAGCCGTCGAGGTCGAGCTGCACTTCGATCACATCGCGGGTCGTGCCGGCATGCGGCGAGACGATCGCGACCTCGCGCTTGGCGAGCTGATTGATCAGGGTCGATTTGCCGACATTCGGCGGACCGGCGATCGCGACCACGAGGCCGTCGCGCAGCCGCTCGCTTTGCCCCTGCCCTGCAAGGACTTGCTTGATCTCATCATGCAGCGCGCGGATCTTCTCGAGCGCCGGCGTGATCAGCTCGGCCGGCACATCGCCTTCATCGGAGAAATCGATGCCGGCCTCGATCAGCGCCGACGCCGCGATGATCCGCTCGCGCCAGTCCCGCGCGCGGTCGCCGAGCAGCCCCTTCAGCTGGCGCAACGCCTGGCGCCGCTGCCGGTCAGTATCGGCGTGGATCAGGTCGTCCAGGCCCTCAGCCTCAGTCAGGTCGAGCTTGCCGTTCTCGAAGGCCCGCCGGGTAAATTCGCCCGGCTGGGCCGGCCGCACGTTGTCGAATGCCGCGATCGCATCGAACATCGCCGACAACACCGCGCGTCCGCCATGGACATGAAATTCGGCGACGTCTTCGCCGGTCGCACTGGCCGGGCCTGGAAACCACAGCACGACAGCGTCATCGATCGGTTGATGGTTCGAATCGTGGAGCAGCGCGCGGGTTGCCAGCCGCGGCATCGGCGTCTTGCCCGCCAGTCCTACAATGACCGACTGGGCCATTGGACCAGACAGCCTGATGATGGCGATCGCACTCGGCGGCCGCCCTGAGGATAACGCGAAGATGGTCTGGTCGCGTGGATGCATCGCCTATTTCTTCCAGCAAATCGGTAAAGGCAATGCCGCGCCGATTCCGCACCCCATCCCGCAGAATGTTGCAACGCAGCATAGCCTGATTTCACTGCAACAGCCGCGCAGCAATTCTGCTGCAGTGTCGTCCAGCTGGATCACAAATCTAATATATAAATATAAATAATATCAGATGGTTAAATGAAAAATCAGCTCAGAAGGCGGCTCCATTTATGCTGCACTTCGCTGCAGCAAATCCGCAGCATGAAAAAAGGCGCCCCGTTTGTGCGGAGCGCCCTGTGTCTTTTCGGCCGTGGCCTCAGGTGTTCATGGAATCGAAGAATTCCGAGTTGCTCTTCGTGTTGCGGAGCTTGTCGAGCAGGAAGTCGATGGCGTCCATGGTGCCCATCGGATTGAGGATGCGGCGCAGGACGTACATCTTCTTGAGCACCTGCGGATCTGTGATCAGCTCCTCCTTGCGGGTGCCGGAACGGGCAATATCGATCGCCGGGAAGGTCCGCTTGTCCGAAACCTTGCGGTCGAGGATCAGTTCGGAGTTACCGGTGCCCTTGAACTCTTCGAAAATGACTTCGTCCATGCGGCTGCCGGTATCGACCAGCGCGGTCGCGATGATGGTCAGCGAACCGCCCTCCTCGATGTTGCGCGCGGCACCGAAGAAGCGCTTCGGCCGCTGCAACGCGTTGGCATCGACACCGCCGGTCAGCACCTTGCCGGATGACGGCACGACGGTGTTGTAGGCGCGGCCAAGGCGCGTGATCGAATCGAGCAAGATCACGACGTCGCGACCGTGCTCGACGAGGCGCTTGGCCTTCTCGATCACCATCTCGGCAACCTGGACGTGACGCACCGCAGGCTCGTCGAAGGTCGACGACACCACCTCGCCCTTCACCGAGCGCTGCATGTCCGTGACTTCTTCCGGACGCTCGTCGATCAGCAGCACGATCAGATAGCAGTCGGGATGATTCGCGGTGATGGAGTGCGCGATGTTCTGCATCAGCACCGTCTTGCCGGTGCGCGGCGGCGCCACGATCAGCGCGCGCTGGCCCTTGCCTATCGGCGCGACGATATCGATCACGCGGGCGGAAAGGTCCTTCTTGGTGGAATCCTCGAGCTCCATGCGGAAACGCTGATTGGGGAACAGCGGCGTGAGGTTGTCGAAATTGACCTTGTGCTTCGACTTTTCCGGATCCTCGAAATTGAGCGTGTTGACCTTCAGCAGCGCGAAATAGCGTTCGCCTTCCTTCGGGCTGCGGATATGGCCTTCGATCGTGTCGCCGGTGCGCAGGCCGAAACGGCGGATCTGCGACGGCGAAACGTAGATGTCGTCGGGGCCGGGCAGGTAGTTCGCGTCGGGCGAACGAAGGAAGCCGAAACCGTCGGACAGCACCTCCACGACGCCCTCGCCGACAATGTCGGTCTCGGCGGCGGCGAGGTTTTTGAGAATTGCGAACATCAGCTCCTGCTTGCGCATGGTGCTGGCATTCTCGACCCCATTCTCTTCCGCAAACGAGACGAGCTCGGCCGGCGTTTTCGATTTGAGGTCCTGGAGTTTGATTTCCCGCATTGGGGTCGTCCTGTGAGGAAGTAAGTAGGGAAGGGGTGCGAGGTGGCTCTGGAAAAAGCGGACGCCAAAGGAAGGTCCGCAGGTCTCAGCCAGGAAAGTGCCGTTTGGGCTTTCAAACCTGATGCGGCGCCGGTCCGAAAAGAACCGGAACGCGACCACATCCGCCTGCGTGGGGTGGGATAAATCCTATATAGAAAATCGATTCGTCCTTCGCAAGAAGGACTGAAGCCTGCGTCTTGAGCATCGTGATGTCTAGAGCGGCTTCACCACCACCATGATCACGATCAGGATCATCAGGACCGTCGGCACCTCGTTGATAATACGATAGAATTTCTGGCTACGCTGATTCCGGTCGGCGGCGAAATCCTTCACGCAGCGGGACAAAAAGCCGTGGATACCCGACATGGCGAGCACCAGCGCAAATTTGACGTGAAACCAGCCGGACAGGTACCAGTGTCCGGCCCAGACCAGGAAAAGCCCGGCCAGCCAGGTCACGATCATCGCGGGGTTGATGATCCCCTTCAAAAGCCGCCGCTCCATGACCTTGAACGTCTCGGACTGCCTGGAGCCGGCCTCGGCCTCGCAATGATACACGAACAGCCGCGGCAGATAGAGCATGCCGGCCATCCACGAGATCACGGCGACGATGTGCAGGGCCTTGACCCAGGCATAGATCGGCAGGGCGTTGATCCAGTCGAACATCGCAGTGACGCCTTTCGGGGAACAGTTCGGGAGGACTCAGCGTTGCGCGCAAGGCTTCGCCAGCGAGGGACGGATACATATCCGCACACACGGCTCTCCTAAACCTAATTAATTTTAGAATCTAAGGTTTGAGTCTTAATGGCAGTGAATTTGACTCATGCAATCCGGTCCAGCGGTTCTTGCGGGCTTGTTCACATCCCTCAACATTCCGCTCGACAGCGGCGGATATCCGGAATCTCTCGCAGGACTCAATTGGTTGCGCGCGTCTGTGGCCAGCTTATGAAGAGACAAATCCACACGGGTTCACTATCATCCTGCCTGTGACGTCGACTTATCCTATTGCGGGGTGCTGTGAAGAAAGGCACGGGATATACAGAGCCCGGGCGGCGAACCCGGATTCTTCTCCTCGACCTCCACAGGGATTCACAGGTTAGACAGGGGCTCTGGTGCCGACGACTTCCAATTATTTCCACCTGCATCTGGTGTCGGACTCGACCGGCGAGACGCTGATTACCGTGGCGCGCGCGGTCGCCGCGCAATACGCCAATGTGACCGCGGTCGAGCACGTCTATCCCCTGGTGCGCAGCCAGAAGCAGCTCGATCGCGTGCTCGACGAGATCGAGGAATCGCCCGGCATCGTCCTGTTCACGCTGCTGGAGAAGGATCTGGTCGGCCGGCTCGAGGGCAAGTGCAAGGAGATCAACGTTCCGAGCCTGTCGATCATCGGGCCTGTGATGCAGCTGTTCGAGGCGTATCTGGGTGCCGCGACGACCGGGCGCGTCGGTGCGCAGCACGTGCTGAACGCGGAATATTTCCGCCGCATCGATGCGCTGAACTACACGATGATGCATGACGATGGTCAGCATGTCGAAGGCCTCGAGGAGGCCGATGTCGTGCTGGTCGGGGTATCCCGCACCTCGAAGACACCGACGTCGATCTATCTCGCCAACCGCGGCATCAGAACGGCGAATGTGCCGCTGGTGCCGGGCATCCCGCTGCCGCATCAGCTCGAGACCTTGAAGAAGCCGCTGGTGGTCAGCCTGCATGCGACGCCCGAACGCCTGATCCAGGTCCGGCAGAACCGCCTGCTCACCATGGGCGACCGCGACAACGATACCTACATCGACAAGCAGTCGGTAGCCGACGAGGTCGCCTTTGCCCGGCGCCTCAGCGCGAAATTCAACTGGGCGCTGCTCGACGTCACGCGGCGTTCGATCGAGGAGACGGCGGCCGCGGTGATGAAGCTCTTCAACGACCGCCAGCGCGCGCGGCCGTCGGAATGATTCTCACGTCATGAGCATCTGGCGCGGCCCACAGAAGCTGATCCTCGCGTCGCAGAGCCGCGCGCGAAAGATGCTGCTTGAAAACGCCGGCCTCGATTTCGAGGCGCTGCCGGCCGACATCGACGAACGCGCAGTGCAGAAGAATTCGGGCCTTGCGGCGCCGGGCGAGATCGCGTTGCTCCTGGCGCGCGAGAAGGCGTTGTTCGTCTCCAGGCAGAGGCCCGGTCAATATGTCGTCGGCGCCGACCAGACGCTGGCGCTGGGGCAACGGATGTTCAGCAAGCCCGCCGGCCGCACCCAGGCCGCCGAGCAACTTAGCCTGCTCGCCGGACAGACCCATGAGCTGCATTCCGCCGTCTCGGTCGCGCGCGATGGAAAGATCCTGTTCGGCGATGTGAGCGTGGCCCGCATGACGATGCGGCGGCTCGCTGCCGGCGAGATCGAGAGCTATCTCGACCATGCCGGGGAGGCGGTGACGACCAGCGTCGGGGCCTACCAGCTCGAGGGCCTCGGCGTGCATCTGTTCGAGCGGATCGAAGGTGACCATTTCACCATCCTCGGCCTGCCGCTATTGTCGCTGCTGGCGTTCCTGCGTGCAGAGAAACTACTCGCGGTGTGAGGCGCGGAGGCGTGGTGACGGGAGAGATGCTGAACCGATGTTGATGCGATGCTGATTCTTGGATTGACCGGCTCGATCGGGATGGGGAAATCCACCACGGCCAAATTGTTCATGGAGGCCGGCGTGCCGGTGTACGACGCCGATGCGGCCGTGCATCAGCTCTACGAAGGCGAAGCCGCGCCGGCGATCGAGGCCGCCTTTCCCGGCACCACCGCCGGCGGCAAGGTCGATCGCGCGAAACTGTCGGCGCGCGTGGTGCACGATCCTGCTGCGATGAAACAGCTCGAGCAGATCGTGCATCCGATGCTCGGCGCATCGCGCCAGAAATTCTTCGCCGATGCGGAAGCCGCAGGTCACCCGGTCGTCGTTGTCGACGTGCCGCTGTTGTTCGAGACCGGCGGCGAGAAGCGTGTCGATGCCGTCGTTGTCGTCACCACCTCGCCGGAACTGCAGCGCGAGCGGGTGCTGGCCCGCGGCACGATGGATGCGGCCAAGCTCGACGCCATCATCGCCAAGCAGATGCCGGACTCCGAGAAGCGCAAGCGCGCGGATTTCATAGTGGATACCTCGCACGGACTCGATCCGGTGCAGGCGCGCATCCGCGACATTCTGGCCGAGGTTGTTAAGATGCCGAAGCGGCGCGCCTGATTCGCCCGCCTTTTCGGATTCCTTCAGGTCATGCGCGAAATCGTTCTCGATACCGAAACCACTGGCCTCGACCCGTTGCGCGGCGACCGGCTGGTTGAGATCGGCTGCGTCGAGATTTTCAACCGCATGCCGACCGGACAGACCTACCACGTCTACATCAATCCCGAGCGCGACATGCCGGCGGAAGCATTCGCCGTGCACGGGCTGTCGACCGAGTTCCTGGCCTCCAAGCCGCTGTTCAACGAGGTGGTCGACGAGTTCCTGGCCTTCATCGGCGATACACCGCTGGTGATCCACAACGCGTCGTTCGACATCAGCTTCATCAACGCCGAGCTTGACCGCATCAAGCGGAAGGCGATCCCGAAGGACCAGCTGGTCGATACGCTGCTGCTCGCACGGCGCAAGCATCCCGGCGTGTCGAACCGGCTCGACGATCTCTGCTCGCGTTATCAGATCGACAATTCCCGCCGCACCAAGCACGGCGCCTTGCTCGACGCCGAACTGCTGGCCGAGGTCTATATCGACCTGATCGGAGCGCGGCAGTCGCAGCTGATCCTGGCGTCGGAAACGTCGGATGCGCGCGCGGGCGGCCATAGTGGTGATACGCCGCGGCGGCAACGCGAGACCCCGCTGCTCGCGCGGGTCATTGACGCCGATCGGGAGGCCCACCGGGCCTTCATTGCCACGCTCGGCGACAAGCCGATCTGGAACGATTACCTGCCGCCGCCAGCGCCTGCTGCAGCACCGGCGGCTTGATCAAAATAGGTCGGGGCGTAGTTCCGTCATCCTGAGGTGCGAGCTCTTGCGAGCCTCGAAGGATGCACGGCCCGGCTGGTGGCCGTCGATCCTTCGAGACGCCCGCAAGTGCGGGCTCCTCAGGATGACGGATTACACTTCCCCGCGTGTTACACTTTCCCGGGTCTAGAACTCAGCTCGGCTTGACGCCGGGAGCAGCCTGGGCGGCCGCCTGCCGCTCCATGTTCTGGCGGTAGAGACCGAGGAAATCGACGGGGTCGAGCAACAAAGGCGGGAAGCCGCCGTCGCGGACCGAGGTCGCGACGATCTCGCGTGCGAACGGGAACAGCAGCCGCGGGCACTCGATCATGACCAGCGGGTGCAGGTTCTCCTTCGGCACATTCACGATCCGGAAGACGCCGGCATAAGCGAGGTCGAAGCTGAACATCACCTTGCCTGCGGTCTCGGCCTTGCCCTCGATCGAGAGGATCACCTCGTACTCGTTCTCCGACAGGTTGTTGGCGGAGACGTTGATCTGAATGTTGATCGCCGGCTGCTGTTGCTGCTGGCCGAGCGAGGCCGGCGCATTCGGGTTCTCGAACGACAGGTCCTTGGTGTACTGAGCCAACACGTTGAGCTGGGGAGCGGGTTGTTCGACGGGGGCGCCGTTGCCATTGGTCATGAAAATGTCTCCTGGAGCAGCGCTCGATGGACAGAGTGTCCGACGGCACGCGTTAAGGTGTTGAGAATGCCGATGCCGGGCGAGTGGCTATCATAGGCCCGGCTCGGTCCACAAGGACGACGAACGGGCGCGTTCCGGCGGGCCGGCGGCAAGTTCTCCCGGCAAAGGGCGGCGCGCGTGAGTCTGTCCAATCTCTTAACAGCTTCCTAAATTATTGAAGATACGCGATTTCCTGAAAGGAACGGTTTCCCCCGGGGGTCAAAACGCGCTACACTTGCCCGTGCCAAAAAGCGCCATTGGCCGGGCATAGTTTCGTGCCTACATCTGCGGACTCTATCGGTGATGTAATCTCTGCTGTTCCCGACCGGGAACGCTTTGACGGCCGGCCCGTTGCCGGCAGAGACCAGAAAGCGAATTCGACGTGGATATTTACACCATCATCTTCCTGGCGCTGGCCGTGTTTATCTTCCTGCGCCTGCGCAGCGTTCTCGGACAGCGCACGGGAAGCGAGCGGCCGCCTTATGATCGCGCCGCGCCCAACGTCGTGCAGCGCGGTCAGGATAACAACGTCGTTCCGATCCCGGGATCGGTGATCGACCAGCCGGCCTCGGCCGCGCCCGCCGAGCCGGTCGAGCCCACGGAACGCTGGAAGGGCATCGCCGAGCCCGGCACGGCGCTGGCGCAGGGTCTCGACGCGGTGGCCGCCCAGGATTCCTCGTTCGATCCGCGGCATTTCCTCTCAGGCGCCCGTTCGGCCTATGAAATGATCGTGCTGGCCTTCGCCAATGGCGATCGCCGCGCGCTGCGCGACCTGCTGTCGACCGAGGTCTATGAAAGCTTCGAGGCCGCGATCAAGGATCGCGAGAAGCACGAGCAGAAGACCGAGACGCGGTTCGTCTCGATCGACAAGGCCGAGATCGTCAGCGCGGAGACGCGCGACCGCTCGACCCAGCTCACCGTCCGCTTCGTGTCACAGATGATCTCGGTCACGCGCGACAAGGCCGGCACCATCGTCGACGGCAGCCCGGACAAGGTCGCCGACATCACCGATATCTGGACATTCGCCCGCGACTCGACTTCCCGCGATCCGAATTGGAAGCTGGTTGGCACTGGAAGCGCTCACTAAGCATCTCAGCTACGGGCGGCTCGCGGTCGCGTGCTGCGCGCTCGCGGTGCTGTGCTCCACCGCAGCGATCGCGGCGCGCTACAGGTCAAGCCGGCACCCTCCGCCGCGACACGAGCGTAGCCACCCGATTCCCTATCCCAATCTGGAAATGCCGCTGCAGGTCAGCGGCAGCCAGTATGAGCCGCTCGCCTGGTCCAACGTCGCGGGCTGGAGCGCCGACGATCATCTCGCGGCCTACAAGGCGTTTCGCGCCAGCTGCAAGCCGATCGCGGCCCAGCAGGGTGCGCCCGCGGATTCGAAAGCGCTCGGGAGCTCGCTGCGCGATCCCTGCCGGATCGCCAAGGGACTCGCGCTGAGCGACGGCGTCAAGGCGAAGGACTTCTTCGAGCAGAATTTCGTGCCGCTGCGCATCTCGCGGCTCGGCGAGGACGCCGGCTTCGTCACCGGTTACTACGAACCGGTGCTCAATGGATCGCGGACTCAGACCGACGTTTACAACGTGCCGGTCTATCGCCGCCCGTCCAACCTGTTCGTGCGCGGCAAGACGCAGAATTCGGTCGGCCTGCCCAATGGCGGCGCGGTGTATCGCAAGATCGGCCGGCGCAAGCTCGTGCCCTATTACGACCGCGGCCAGATCGAGGACGGCGCGATCGCCGGCCGCGGGCTCGAGATCTGCTGGCTGAAGAGCCAGACCGATCTCCTGTTCGCTCAGATCCAGGGCTCGGCGCGGATCAAGCTCGAGGACGGCACCACGCTGCGCATCAATTACGATGCGCATAATGGTTATCCCTATACGCCGGTCGGACGCGTCCTGATCGACCGCGGCATCATCCCGAAGGATCAGATGTCGATGCAGAAGATCAGGGAGTGGATGGAGCAGAACCCTGACGGCGCCAACGATCTGCGCCGACAGAACCGCTCCTACGTCTTCTTCCGCGAGGTCCCGCTGTCCGACAAGGACGAGGCCGTCGGCGCGCAGGGCGTGCCGCTGACGCCGGGCCGCTCGATCGCGGTCGACAAGGCGCTGCATGTCTACGGCACGCCGTTCTTCATCGCCGGCGAGCTGCCGATCGAATCCGAGCAGTCGAAGACGCCGTTCCACCGGCTGATGATCGCGCAGGACACAGGCTCTGCGATCGTCGGTCCGGCGCGCGCCGATCTCTATTTCGGCGCCGGCGCGGATGCCGGAAAAGTCTCGGGCCGGCTGCGGCACAACATGCAGTTCGTCATGCTGGTGCCGAAGGGCCTCGATCCCGTCGCGCGCGGCCACAAGCTGCCTGTTCCGGATGAGCGGCCCTCGGCCAAGATCGCAAAGCTGTTTCCACAAACCGAGCCGCCGAAGGACAAGCCGGCGGCGAAGGCCGCGGATATGCCGACCGCCGGCATCGCCAAGAGCGCGGCGAAAGACTCAGGCAATAGCGCCGCCAAGAACCCGGCCGCGAAGGATGTCGCGCCCGCAGCGCCGGCAGCAACCACCCCTGTCGCGCAGGCCGCGCCTGTGGCAGAACCGGTGCCGTTGCCGGTTGCCCGGCCAGATATTCCGCAACCGGAGAAGCGGCGCTTCCGGCGCTATCGCCATCACCGCGATCAATGAAACGACCCGCGCCGATCCCCGATCTGTCAGCTCCGTCGCGGCGCAAGCGCGCGCTGAGCGAAGAGGAGCGTGCGCTCTGGGAGAGCGTGGCAAAGCAGGTCAAGCCACTGCGCAAGCGGCCGGTCGCCGCGAAGGCCCACGCCGTCGCCTCTGATCCGGCCACCCATCACGCGATTGCCAAACCCATCCCGGTCAAGCCGGTGGCAGCGGTCAAAGCCGCGCCGGCACAGCGCCCGCACGTGCCGCCGCTGGCGCCGATCGGCCGTCGCGAACGTGCAAAGCTCTCGCGCGGCCGGCAGGAGATCGATGCGCGGCTCGATCTGCACGGCATGACCCAGCTGCGCGCGCATCGCGTGCTGTTCACCTTCCTGCAGCGCGCGCACAGCGACGGGCTCACTTTCGTGCTCGTCATCACCGGCAAGGGCAAGGTCGGCGGGCTCGATTCCGAACGCGGCGTGCTGCGGCGCCAGGTTCCGGAATGGCTCAGCCTGCCGGAATTCCGCTCGCTGGTCGTCGGCTTCGAGGAAGCGCATATCGGCCATGGCGGCGAGGGCGCGCTTTACGTGCGTGTTCGGCGCGCGCGATGAGCATGCTCAACGAAAATGTTAGAATGGCCTGACGATCCCGACGCGCGGGATCAGCGTCACGATCCAGCCCAAGATCGTCGACTTGCTATCGTCCGCCGGGATCGCCGGCACGTCCTTCGACGCCGGCAGCATCCTGGTGGCATGCAGCATCAGGAACATGCAGACCGCCCAGTTCGAGATCCAGCGCGAATAGTCGAACACGGTCACGAACATCACGAAATAGCCGGCGCTGATGACAACGAGTGCGCCGAGCACGATCCGGCGATGCAGGTCGCTCGCGAGCGCACCAATCAGTCGCGCGAAATAGCGCCATAGCGGCGTGTGCAGCCAGATCAGCAGCGCAAACACCGGAACGCCCAGGATGTTCGAGGGCATGCGCGCCCAGGTGTCGGCGAACTCCTTCGACAGCGGCTGGTACCAGATGTAGCCGAACTGAAGCAGGTCGGTGCGCGACGGATCGGCCATCCGGCTCTGCAGATGACGGATGAATTCGTCATAGGGCACGTCGACCGTGCCGGCGAATTGCGCGACCAGGAACAGGATGCCGACCCCCGCGAGCGCCGCGAGGCCGAAGACGGCGTTCCGCGGCGTCACGCCCTGCACCAGATAAAAGCGCAGCACCACGATCGCCGTTATGGTCGGCACATACATCAGGACGAAGATGTGATGGACCAGGATCAGCAGGATCGAGAACAGCGCGGCAATCAGCACATACACCACCGAGCGCGCCGGGATCAGCAGCAGCACGATCGTCAGCGCACAGCCATAGATGTCGAAATGGCCGAGCGTGTGCATGAAGTTCTTCAGGAAGAACGGCGAGCCCGCGATGAAGACGAACAACGGCCAATGTGCGTCGTTGAAGCCGAATGTGCGGCGGAACAGTTTGATGAACAGTCCGAGCGTCACCAGCCAGATCGCGCCGGCCAGCGCGAACACCAGCCATACGGGCACCTTGTCGGTGAACAGCGACACGATCGCCCCGACCAGCGCGCGCTTGGTGAAGCCGTAATGATAGTCGACCAGCAGATGGATGTAGGGAACGAAGGGCGGCAGCGCGATCTTGTGCAGGAACACGCCGACCAGCACGGCCGCATTGACGGCCAGCATCAAGCGCCAGGGGTTTTGCCACACCCGCAGATTCATCGATCGCCCACTCTCGTCGTCCCGGGCAAGCGAAGCGCGACCCGGGACCCATAACCACCGAAGGTAGTTCTAGAAGGAATGTCGGCCCGAGTCTTTGTCACCGCGGACTGTCGGGGTTATGGGTCCCGGCTTTCGCCGGGACGACTACGGTGGCCGCCTACAAAATAAACCGGCTCAGATCGGCGTTCTTGGCGAGGTCGCCGACATGCTTGGTGACGTAGTCGGCGTCGACCTGGATGGTCTCGCCGTGGCGATCGGGCGCGGTGAAGGAGATCTCGTCCAGCACCCGCTCCATCACGGTCTGCAGCCGCCTTGCGCCGATGTTCTCGACCGTGGAATTCACCGCCACGGCGACATCGGCCAGCGCGTCGATGGCGTTGTCGGTGATGTCGAGCGTGACGCCCTCGGTCTTCATCAGCGCAACATACTGCTTGATCAGCGACGCCTCCGGCTCGGTCAGGATCCGGCGCATGTCGTCGCGGGTCAGCGCCTGCAGCTCGACGCGGATCGGCAGGCGGCCCTGCAGCTCCGGCAAAAGGTCCGACGGCTTGGCGATATGGAACGCACCTGAGGCGATGAACAGAATGTGGTCGGTCTTGACGGCGCCGTGCTTGGTCGAGACCGTGGTGCCCTCGATCAGTGGCAGCAGGTCGCGCTGCACGCCCTCGCGGGAGACGTCGCCGCCGGCGCGGTTCTCGCGCACGCAGATCTTGTCGATCTCGTCGAGGAACACGATGCCGTTGTTCTCGACCGCGTTGATCGCCTCCTGTACCAGCTGATCGGTGTCGAGCAGCTTGTCGGATTCCTCGTTGACGAGGATTTCGTGCGAGCCCTCCACCGTCAGGCGGCGGGTCTTGCTGCGTCCACCCATCTTGCCGAAGATGTCGCCGAGCGAGATCGCGCCCATCTGGGCGCCGGGCATGCCGGGGATTTCGAACATCGGCATGCCGCTGCCGCCCGACTGCGTTTCGATCTCGATTTCCTTGTCGTTGAGCTCGCCGGCGCGCAGCTTCTTGCGGAACGACTCGCGCGTCGCCGGGCTCGATCCCGGGCCGACCAGCGCGTCCAGCACGCGTTCCTCGGCGGCAAGCTGGGCGCGGGCCTGAACGTCCTTGCGCTTGCGCTCGCGGGTCTGCGCGATCGCGACCTCGACGAGGTCGCGGACGATCTGCTCGACGTCGCGGCCGACATAGCCGACCTCGGTGAACTTGGTGGCCTCGACCTTGAGGAACGGCGCGCCGGCGAGCTTGGCCAGCCGTCGCGCGATCTCGGTCTTGCCGACGCCGGTCGGCCCGATCATCAGGATGTTCTTGGGCAGAACCTCCTCGCGCAGGGAACCGGCGAGCTGCAGCCGCCGCCAGCGGTTGCGCAGCGCGATCGAGACGGCGCGCTTGGCGTCGGTCTGGCCGACGATGAAGCGGTCGAGTTCAGAAACGATTTCACGGGGAGAGAAGTGAGTCATTGGCTCTAGCTAGGTTGGAATCGCGGTCTCGGCAAGCGGCAGTCCTCCAGGGCGTGATCCCTAAAGGATCGGCGGCCCGACCTGCCACTGCCGGATCGCCTCGAACGGGTGGATCAGCATGATGATGTTCAGTGTCAGATTGTCGCGAATGTGAAGCAGCAACACGGTCTCGAACAAAACGCCGAGCGCGACCGTCGCGGCGATCGGCAGCTTGCGCGCCAGCAGGAAGCCGACAACCATCGCGAGCGTGTCCGACACCGAATTGACGATGGTGTCGCCGTAATAATCGAGTGAGATCGTGCCTGCGCGATAGCGCTCGATGATCCAGTTGGAGTTTTCGACGAGCTCCCAGCTGCCTTCGATCAGCATCGCGACAATCAGCCGCCCGGGCCAGGCGAGGCGTGGCAGCGCGAGGGAGGTCAGACCGTAGAACAGCAGGCCATGCAGCACATGCGACAGCGTGTACCAATCGGCGATGTGCTGCGAGTTCTCCGAGCTCTGAACCGTGCCATGCCAGAGCTTGACATAGCCGCAGGCACAGATCGGCAAACGGCCCATCGCATAAAGCAGCGCCGCCTGCAGCAGGAGCAGCGCTGCGGCGATCGCCAGCCAATGCCACGCTGAAACGCCGGTGATGGGCTTGTGCGCGATCGTCATGCGTCGCGCGCCATCAGCAGCGCCGGCCCGTCCGGCGTATCGACCATACCCATCTTCCGAAAACCCGCCTTCTCATAGGCGCGGATCGCGCGCGCATTGGCCGGATCGGGATCGGTGACGATGCGTGGCGCGCCCTGCGCCAGCCGGTCATCGACAAAGGCGCGGATCAGCGCCGAGCCGTGGCCACCTGCCATCATGCTGGGCTCGCCGATGAAGAGGTCGATCCCGCGCGCGCCCTCCGGCTGGACCCCGAAGCCGGAATTCCAGGCCGTCAGGTCGTAGCACTGGATGTAGCCCAAATCGGACGCATCGGCCGCGACGATGAACTGGTCCATGGCCGGCTCGTCGAGGTCGCCGCTGACCAGCGCATATTGCTCGGCCGGATCGCCCCACCATTCCCGGACATGCGGCAACGCCAGCCACTGCTTGATCTGCGGCAGGTCGGCCGGCGTCATCGGGCGGAAATGATAGGGGCTGGCCATGCTCAGCCGCCGATCGTCTCGATCGTCACGTTCCGGTTGGTGTAGACGCAGATATCGGCGGCGATATCCAGCGCGCGGCGGACGATGGTCTCGGCGTCCTTGTCGGTATCGACCAGCGCGCGGGCCGCGGCGAGAGCGTAATTGCCGCCGGAACCGATCGCCATGACCCCGGAGTCGGGCTCCAGCACGTCGCCGGTGCCGGTCAGCACCAGGGAAACGTCCTTGTCGGCCACGATCATCATGGCCTCCAGCCGCCGCAGGTAGCGGTCGGTCCGCCAGTCCTTGGCGAGCTCGACGGCCGCCCGGGTCAGCTGCCCCGGATATTGCTCCAGCTTGCTTTCCAGCCGCTCGAACAGGGTGAAGGCGTCGGCGGTGGCGCCGGCAAAGCCGCCGATCACGTCGCCCTTGCCGATCCGGCGGACCTTTTTGGCATTGGCCTTGATCACGGTCTGGCCGATCGAGACCTGCCCGTCGCCGCCGATCACCACCTTGCCGCCCTTGCGGACCGTACAGATCGTGGTGCCATGCCAGACCGGCAGCTCATTTGGGGATGCTTGCATAGGTTACCTCTCTTCCGGGCAGATTTAGGCGGTCGGGCAGGGGGTTACAATCGGGCGATTTGGCAAGGAATTTGGGTCATCATGGCCCGAAGTTAGGGCGTTTCGGGGTCATCCCGCAGTAGCGAAGGTGACATCAGCCTGTTAAAAGACCGGCGTTTTCGGCACGGGAAAGCTCAATTTTCATGCGCACCGCAACCATCAAGCGCAAGACCAAGGAGACCGACATCGAGGTGACGGTCAACCTCGACGGAGCAGGCGTATCCACGGTTTCGACCGGGATCGGCTTCTTCGATCATATGCTCGACCTCCTGGCCCGGCATTCGCGCATCGACATCACGGTGAAGGCGGATGGCGATCTCCATGTCGATTACCACCACACCACCGAAGACGTCGGGATCGCGCTCGGACAGGCCGTGAAGCAGGCGCTCGGCAACATGGCCGGCATCACCCGCTACGCCTCGATCCACATGCCGATGGACGAGACGCTGTCGCGCGTCGTGATCGACATTTCCGGCCGCCCGGTGCTGGTGTTCAAGGCCGAATTCCCGCGCGACAAGATCGGTGAGTTCGACACTGAGCTGGTGCGCGAGTGGTTCAACGCCTTCGCGATGAACGCCGGCGTGACTCTGCACGTCGAGACCCTATATGGCGAGAACAGCCATCATATCGCCGAATCCTGTTTCAAGGGTCTGGCGAGGGCGCTGCGGACGGCAATTGCGATCGATCCGCGCGCCCAGGGCGAAGTGCCCTCGACCAAGGGTCAGCTCGGCGGCTGATCTCTGGAGCATGATCCGGAAGAGTGGATGCCGGTTTTCCGAAAGTTCGTGCTTTAAATAAGAGTCCATCCTCGGCGGAGCCTTCGATGCCGGTCTATACAGTGCATGCCCCCGTGGCCAACGGCGCCGATCTCGCGGCGGCCGACAAGTTCGTCTTCGTGCGCGACGGTTTCCATTTCTGGGCCGCGGTTGCGGGCGTAATCTGGCTGGCCTGGCATCGGCTCTGGCTGGCACTGATCGGCTGGCTCGTTCTTACTTTCGCGATCGATTACGCGCTGACCAAGCTTGGCGTCGGCCGCAGCGCGATCTTCTTCGTCGACCTGGTGCTGATGGTGTTGCTCGGGCTCGAAGCGGCGAGCTTGCAACGCTGGACGCTGTCGCGGCGCAGGTGGCGCCAGATCGACATCGTCGTGGGCGACGATGCAGAGGCCGCCGAGCGCCGCTTCTTCGCGCGCTGGACCGCGCGGCATCGCGGCGCCGTCAATGATCAGCGGTCGGTCGATCGCGGCGGGCCGCCGCCAACCCGAGACGTTCCGGGTCAGTCATTCTCAAAACCCCCAATGATGCCGCAGGGCGGCATCATCGGATTGTTTCCAGAGCCAGGAGGATCGCGATGACCGTTGCAATCATCGATTACGGCTCCGGCAATCTGCATTCGGCGGCCAAGGCCTTCGAGCGCGCCGCGCGCAGCATGGAGGATACACAAGCCATCAAGGTGACGCGCGATCCCGATGCGGTGTATCGCGCCGATCGGATCGTGTTGCCCGGCGTCGGCGCGTTTGCCGATTGCCGCCGCGGCGTCGACGCGGTCGACGGCATGCTGGAAGCGCTCACCGAGGCGGTGCGGGTCAAGGCGCGGCCGTTCTTCGGCATCTGCGTCGGCATGCAGCTGATGGCGACGCGCGGCAAGGAGCACGTGATCACCGAGGGCTTCAACTGGATCGGCGGCGATGTCGAGAAGATCGAGCCGCGCGACGAGAGCCTGAAGGTCCCGCATATGGGCTGGAACACGCTCGACATGGTGCGCGAGCATCCGGTGCTGGAGCGGCTGCCGCTCGGGCCGAAGGGACGTCACGCCTATTTCGTGCACTCCTATCACCTCAACGCCGCCAATGAGGCGGACGTGCTGGCGCGCGCCGATTATGGCGGGCCGGTGACCGCGATCGTCGGCAAGGACACCGCGATCGGCACCCAGTTTCACCCCGAGAAGAGCCAGCGCTTCGGCCTCGCTTTGATCGCCAATTTCTTGAAGTGGAAGCCGTGATTCTCTTTCCAGCGATTGATCTGAAGAACGGCCAGTGCGTGCGCCTGGAGCAGGGCGACATGGCGCGCGCCACCGTGTTCAATCTCGATCCGGCGGCGCAGGCGGCGAGCTTCGCCGCGCAGGGCTTCGAATATCTCCACGTCGTCGATCTCGACGGCGCCTTCGCCGGCAAGCCGATGAATGCGCATGCGGTGGAGGCGATGCTGAAGGCCGTCACCATGCCGGTGCAGCTCGGCGGCGGCATCCGCGACCTCAAGACCATCGAAGCCTGGCTCGACAAGGGCATCACGCGCGTCATCATCGGTACCGCCGCAGTGCGCGATCCCGAGCTGGTGAAGGGCGCGGCGAAGACATTCCCGGGTCGCGTGGCCGTGGGCCTCGATGCGCGCGACGGCAAGGTCGCGGTCGAAGGCTGGGCCGAGACCTCGCATGTGACCGCGCTCGAGATCGCACAGCGCTTCGAGGATGCCGGCGTCGCCGCGATCATCTTCACCGACATCGCCCGCGACGGCTTGCTCAAGGGCCTCAACCTCGACGCGACCATTGCGCTTGCCGACCGCATCTCGATTCCGGTGATCGCCTCCGGCGGCTTCGCCTCGATCGACGACGTCAAGGCGCTGCTGCAGCCGCGTGCCAAAAAGCTCGCCGGCGCGATCGTCGGCCGCGCGCTGTATGACGGACGGCTCGATCCGGCCGCTGCCCTTCAGCTGATCCGCGGCGCGTAGGAGGAGACCATGTTCAAGGTTCGCGTGATCCCCTGCCTCGACGTCAAGGACGGCCGCGTGGTCAAGGGCGTCAACTTCGTCGATCTGCGCGACGCCGGCGACCCGGTCGAGGCCGCGATCGCCTATGACGCCGCCGGCGCCGACGAGCTCACCTTCCTCGACATCACCGCCACCCATGAAAACCGCGGCATCATGCTGGACGTGGTGCGGCGGACGGCGGAAGCCTGCTTCATGCCGCTGACCGTGGGCGGCGGCGTCCGCACCGTCGACGACATCAAGACCCTGCTGCGCTCCGGCGCCGACAAGGTCTCGATCAATTCGGCGGCCGTCAGCCGGCGCGAATTCGTCAAGGAAGCGGCCGAGAAATACGGCGAGCAATGCATCGTGGTCGCGATCGACGCCAAGCGGGTCAAGCGCGCCGGCGGCTCGGACCGCTGGGAGATTTTCACCCATGGTGGACGCAATGCCACCGGGATCGACGCCATCGAATATGCCCAGGAGGTCGTCGCGCTCGGCGCCGGCGAAATCCTGCTGACCTCGATGGACCGGGACGGCACCAGGCAGGGCTTTGACCTGCCGCTGACCCGGGCGATCGCGGACAGTGTCCCCGTACCGGTCATCGCGTCCGGTGGTGTCGGCAATCTCGATCACCTGATCGACGGCGTCCGCGAGGGTCACGCCACCGGCGTGCTGGCCGCGTCGATCTTCCACTTCGGGGAATTTACCATCCGTCAGGCCAAGGATCACATGGTGCGCGCCGGCCTGCCGATGCGGCTCGATCCCTAGCGCGAGCGTGGTCAGGAAAAGGGGAAACCGGTTTTCCGAAAAGACCACGCTCAAATGGAGTGGTTGAGGACTCCTTGTCACAAAAATGCTAAGTCCCCACCTAAGGGATGGCACCCGTGCGGTGCCGCTGTGCATGCTTGAGTTGAGTTGATGTCGCGTTTCACGGTCCACGATCTGGCCGCCACCATCGACGCCCGCGCTGCAATGGGCGGCGAGGCGTCCTACACCCGTAAGCTGCTCGACAAGGGCGCGGAGCATTGCGCCAAGAAATTGGGCGAGGAAGCGGTCGAGACCGTGATCGCCGCGGTCGAGAATGACCGCGATCACCTCATCGCGGAAAGTGCCGATCTCGTGTTTCACCTGCTGGTTCTGTTGAAATCACGCGGCGTGAAGCTGGAGGATGTCGAGGCCGCGCTGGAGAAGCGCACCTCGATGTCGGGACTGGAAGAGAAGGCGTCGCGCAAGCGCGACTAGCGCAAATGATCGAGCGCATCGAGAGGGGCAGCCTCATGGACATCCGGGCACCAGATCAACAGTACAACCCCTACCGCATCTTCACGCGCCAGCAATGGTCGCATCTGCGTGACGATACGCCGATGACGCTCGAGCCGGGCGAGTTCGACCGCCTGCGTTCGATGCACGACCGCCTCGATTTGCAGGAGGTCGAGGACATCTACCTGCCGCTGTCGCGGCTGCTCTCGATCTATGTCGATGCGACCCAGCGGCTGTATTACTCGCAGCGCCAGTTCCTCAACATCCGCGACCGCAAGATGCCCTACATCGTCGGCGTCGCCGGATCCGTCGCGGTCGGCAAGTCGACCACGGCACGCGTGCTGCAGGCGCTGCTGGCGCGCTGGTCGCCGCGGCCGAAGGTCGACCTGATCACGACCGACGGTTTCCTGTTTCCGAATGCGGTGCTCGAGCGGCAAGGCATCATGCAGAAGAAGGGCTTCCCGGAGAGCTACGACCTGCCGACGCTGCTGTCGTTCCTCAGCGACATCAAGGCGGGGCGGCGCCGCGTGCGCGCGCCGGTCTATTCGCATCTGACCTACGACATCGTGCCGAACAAATGGGTCGAGATCGACCAGCCCGACATCCTGATCGTCGAGGGCGTCAACGTGCTGCAGACCGGGCGGCTGCCGCGTGACGGCAAGGCGGTGCCGTTCGTTTCCGACTTCTTCGACTTCTCGGTCTATATCGACGCCGACGAGGCCGTGCTGAGGGAGTGGTACATCAAGCGCTTCCTGGCGCTGCGCGACACCGCGTTCACCGATCCAAGGTCCTACTTCCACCGCTATGCGCCGCTGTCGGACGAGGAAGCCACGGCGACTGCGATCGCGATCTGGGAACGCACCAACCTCGCCAATCTCGAGGACAACATCCTGCCGACCCGCCCGCGCGCGACGCTGATCCTCAAGAAGGGTGCCGATCACGTGGTGCAGTCGGTCGCGCTGCGCCGGCTGTAGGTTTGATCCGCCAAAGCTGACCGCATCAGTGCTGTCGTCCCGGCCTTCGCCGGGACGACGCGGAGTTTGCGGCTGCTACGCCGCGATATGCCGCGCGGCGGCGAGGCCCGCGAGCGCTTCTTCCAGCTTCTCGCGGTCGAGCGGCTTGATCAGGAAACCGTCCATGCCGGCTTCGAAGCAGGCGTAGCGGTCTTCCATCAGCGTATTTGCCGTCAGTGCCAGGATCGGGGTCCGGCGGACGGAGTGCGCCGCCTCATGGGCGCGGATCTGCTTGGTGGTTTCGATGCCGTTGAGGCGCGGCATCTGGATGTCCATCAGCACGAGATCGTAGGGCGTGCCGGCAGAGGTCGCCGACAGCCAGGACTCCATCGCCTGCTCGCCATTGGTGGTGATGACCACGTTGTGGCCGAGCCGGGTGAGCAGCGAGCGCATCAACAGCGCGTTGATCTCATTGTCCTCGGCGACCAGGATCGAGAGCCCCTTGTCCGGCAGCGCGGAAGCGGGCGCGGTGGGCACGGACCCGGCGGCCGCCTCGATCGCGAGGCTCGGCGCAGCAATTTCCGGCGATGCGGTCAGGCGTGCGGCGAGCGACGACGCGCGCAATGGCTTCACCAGGTAACCGGTGAACATGGCCGACTCGGAGGCCGAAAGATCCAGCCGCGTCGCCGGCGTGAACATCACGATGCGATGGGTCGCGTGGAGGCGGGCGGCTTCGGCAAACGCCTCCATCGCCGGGGTGCCGAGCGTGTGGTCGATCAGCACCGCCTGCCAGCTCCGCTCCGGCAGCAATGCCTCGGCGACGTTGGCATCCGACACGATGCAGGTCTGCGCGCCCCAGCGCTGCAACCGCCGCGAGATCAGCGAGACCTCGATGCTGTGCGGCGCGACCAGCATGATCGATTGTCCGGTCAAGTCGGGCGCGGCGAAGCCGCTGGCCTCGCCGGTATCGGCGGCGACGAGCGGGATCGACACCTCGAAGGTCGAGCCTGCGCCCGGCGTGCTTGCGAGCGTGATGCGGCCGCCCATCCGCTTGACGATGCGGTCGCTGATCGAGAGGCCGAGGCCGGTGCCGCCATAGCTGCGCGCGATCCGGTCGTCGGCCTGCTCGAACTCCCGGAAGATACGCTGCTGCGCTTCCGGCGCGATGCCGATCCCGGTGTCGCGGACCAGGAAGCTGATCTCGTTCGGCCAGATGCCGGGCTCGACGATCAGCGCCACGCCACCGGTCGCGGTGAACTTGATGGCGTTGCCGGCGAGGTTGAGCAGCACCTGACGCAGCCGCGCGGCGTCGCCGGTCACCTGCGTCGGCAGCCGTTCGTCGACATAGGCGGCGATCTCGATGCCCTTGGTCTGCGCGCGCGGCGCCAGCAGCTCGGTGATGTCCTCGATCAGGCCGGACAGCGCGAAGGCACGATGTTCGAGATCGATCTTGCCGGCTTCGATCTTGGAGTAATCGAGCAGCTCCTCGATCAGCGCGAGCAGCGCGTCGCCCGATGTCTTGACCGCCTTGACGTAGGTCATCTGCTCCGGCGTCAGCTGCGTATCCATCAGCAATCCGCTCATGCCGATGATGCCGTTCAGCGGAGTGCGGATCTCGTGGCTCGCCATCGCGAGGAAGCGCGACTTGGCGCGGTTGGCGGCGTCGGCCTGATCGCGCGCTTCGGCGAGCGCGTGCTCGCTCTCGGTGCGGTCGGTGACGTCGCGGCCGACGCTCTGCATCTCCGCCGGCGCGCCGGCATCGTTGCGCACGAGGCCTTCACGCCAGGCGATCCAGCGCGGCCCGAGCGGTCCCTCGATCTTCTGGTCGTAGACCCGCGTGCCGTTGGATTCGAGCGCGGTGTCGCCTTGCTCGAGCACCTTCAGCGTTGCGGTGCTGCCGATCAATTCGCTGCGGGGCCTCTGCGCCAGCTCGCAATAGGCGTCGTTGGCATAGGTGATGAGCCCGTCGAGGTCGCGCAGCACGATCAGATCGTCCTGCGCCTCGAACAGGGTCGAGGCGCGCTGCTCGGCCTCCTGCAGTTCCCAGTTGCGGTCGGCCATCGCTTCATTGTGCATGGCGATGGTGCGCAGCCGCTTGCGCATCAGCCGCAGGCGGATGCCGAGCGTCACGATCCAAAGGCAGGCGAGCGCGAACAGGAAGCTGACCCCGATCGCGAATGCATTGGGATCGTAGCCGCTCTGTTGCGAGAGCGCGCCCGAAATGAATCCGAAGGCGCTGCCGAATGCGACGGAGAAGATCGTGAACGAACGGACGATCGTCGCGACCCAGGAATGGCGCCGGACGAAGCGGCGAAGGCGCAACTTGATCCGGAAGAAACGCCCCATCAATGGTGACCCTGAGACAGCTTGATCTGGCGCTGACGATGCGTCGGCCAGCTTGCAAAGTGCTTGAAGTTGGTGGCCATTTCGCGCCGCCCTCAGAACAAGGTTAGCGGGGGGTTAACTCCGCCATGACCCGGTTCGGGACGCGCGCGTCAGGTTCGGGCGATGCGGCTTCGAGGCGGCGGTGTCCGCCGCGGGCACTGACGATCAGGGCCGCGGCATCGCGCACTGAGAAGGTCTTCGACTGCACGAAGACACGGTAGTCGGACGGACCGTCATCATGCGTCAGATAGATGACGGGGCCGGTCGCCGAGGCATCGCTGGAAATCCCGATCAGCTGCGCCGCCGCGCTGCGCTCGCAGGCGCCGGCCTCGGCATCGTCGATGTCGTCGATCACGGTGAAGTCGGCGGCGTCGGCGCTGTCGGCGATCTGGACCCGGACGGTGGCTTGGCTGGGGTCGTCGGTGAAGCTGACGTGAAGCTGCGCCAGCCAGGGGATCGATGCGATCTGCATCGTGGCGCCACCCACCTCGATGCAGGGCCGCGGGCCCGGCAAGAATTCGGCGCGGGCAAGGACCGCGGCCACGGCAAGGGGGACCACTGACGTCAAAATCTTCAAACGCAACATGACACAACTCGCTCGACCCAAGCTTGCCGCGGATCGCGGTGCTTATGGTTTGCGGAGCGTAAACAAAACTCGTTACCGCCGCGTTGACGCGGGGCATTGCGGCACGAATCGGGACAGGGCTTAGGTTCGGTCAGGCGGCGCGGCGCAAATCGTCGGCCAATGCACGATAGGACAACGCTTCGGCGAGGTGCAGCCGGCCGATCGTCTCGGCGCCGTCGAGATCGGCAAGCGTGCGCGCCACCCGCAGCACGCGGTGATAGCCGCGCGCGGTGAGGTGCATGTTGTCGGCGGCCTCGCGCAGCAGCTTCTGCCCGTGCGCGTCGGGCTGCGCGATGGTCTCGAGCAGCGAACTCGGCGCTTCCGCATTGGTGCGGACATGCGGCATGCCGGCAGCCGCATAGCGCGCGAGCTGGATGTCGCGCGCGGCCGCGACGCGGGCGGCAACCTCGGCCGATCCCTCCGCCGGCGGCGGCAGGATCAGATCGGCCGCGGTCACGGCGGGCACCTCGATCCGCAGGTCGATGCGATCCATCAGCGGGCCGGAGATCCGCATCTGGTAGTCGGCGGTGCAGCGGTCGAGCCGGCCGCGCTTGCAGGAATAGCCGGGCTCATAGGCATGGCCGCAGCGGCACGGGTTCATGGCCGCAACCAGCATGAAGCGCGCCGGATAGGTGACGCGGTGGTTGGCCCGGCTCACCGAAACCTCGCCGTTCTCCAGCGGCTGGCGCAGCGAATCCAGCACGCGCGGATCGAACTCCGGCAATTCGTCGAGGAATAGCACGCCCTGATGCGCGAGCGAGATCTCGCCCGGCTTGGCGCGCGTGCCGCCGCCGGTCAGCGCGGCCATGCTGGCGGAATGATGCGGGCTGCGGAACGGGCGCCGCGCGGTCAAGGCGCCGTCGCGGATCTCGCCGGCAACCGAGGCGATCATCGAGACTTCGAGCAGCTCCGACGGCGACAGCGGCGGCAGGATCGAGGGCAGTCGCGCCGCCAGCATCGATTTGCCGGCGCCGGGCGAGCCCATCATCAGCAGATGATGGCCGCCGGCAGCGGCGATCTCGAGCGCGCGTTTCGCGCTCTCCTGGCCCTTGATGTCGCGCAGGTCCAAAAGCGTTTCCTCGCGCTCATGCACCTTCGGCTGCGGCCGCGACAGCACCTGCGTGCCCTTGAAGTGGTTGGCGATCTGGATCAGCGAGTGCGCCGCGATGATCTGGACGTCCGGACTGGCCCAGGCGGCTTCCGAGCCGCAGGCGGCCGGGCAGATCAATCCCTCGTCGCGCGAATTGGCGCCGATTGCCGCGGGCAGCACGCCCGCAACGGCTGCGATCGAGCCGTCGAGCCCGAGCTCGCCGAGCACGGTGAAGCCGTTCAGCGCATCCGGCGGGATCGCGCCGATCGCCGCCATCAGGCCGAGCGCGATCGGCAGGTCGTAATGGCTGCCCTCCTTGGGCAGGTCGGCGGGTGCGAGGTTGACGGTGATGCGGCGGGCAGGAAGCGCGAGGCCGGAGGCGATCAGCGCCGAACGCACCCGTTCGCGGGCTTCCGACACCGCCTTGTCGGGCAGGCCGACGATCGCGAATGCCGGCAATCCCGGCGCGACCTGCACCTGCACGTCGACCGCGCGGGCCTCGATCCCCTCGAATGCGACGGTGGAAACGCGCTGAACCATGCTGCCCCTATTCTTCCGCAATCGAAGGTAGCGGAACCTGGCGGCGAGTGGTCATGCCTCAGTTTGAAATTAGCTCACTTTCTTGCGGCTGATCTCGAAGTAAAAACGAACCGTCATAACGGGACCGTCTTCGTCCCGTACCTCGATCTCCATTTGGTCAGTCCCTCTGCCTTTAGTGGTGATGGCCGCATCCCGAGCCATCGCGCCAAGCGACTGCGCCGCCTCGCTCTGCGCGGCATCCACATCCCGAAGGTCTATGCCTTCCTCATCGACGGCGGTGCCGCTGCCGTCCTTTAGGTCGAAGTAATACCGCGGCATTATCCCCATTTCCTTTCCAGTCCTTCCAAAGCAAAAGGCTAGAATGCGTTCCTATTCTGGCGCTTAGCTGAGATTTGCGCCTTCGAGACGCTTCTTATACGGTCCGCGCTTCTTCGGCGCTCCTTCCCGCTTGTCGATCAGCGTCACGATATCGGCCATTTCCATGGGCGAGGAAACCAACCCAGCCGCCATCGCTGGCGTCATGCGCAGCGTCTTGTGCTGCTTAATGAAGTTATACCAAACGAAATATAGCGCCAGCGCGTGATAGTGGTTCTCGACCTTCTTAGAGAAGGCGTTCGTCAGGCGCGTGAAGCGGCGCATTGACATGCGCATGGTGAGGTTCTGACGTTCCACGAATGACGTGGAGACATGCTTGATGTCAGGCGAACCGAGAACCAGATCGCGGTCAACGCCGATCAGCTTTGCCGGGCTGTAGCGCTTCTGGCCTTCCGGTTCTTTGCCATATAGCTTTTGCAGAATTCCGTAGTCGATCCCATCCGGGCCGAATGCATTACTAATGGCTACAAGGTACGGGCGGTGCCCGTCAGTGGTGAGTTGAACGCGATTAGCTAGCCGACCTTTTAGGTCATCGATGAACATATTTGCGGCGTGCGCGTCGCGATCACCGACAAGCCACGACAAGATCAACTTGGTATCCGCGTCAATTGCCGTCCACGTCCAAACGTCGCCGGAGCCGATAGGCGCTGCCTTCGCGCTTGGGACGTTCTTCTGCTTAGCGTAGGCGAAACTCCAGATTTCATCGCACTGGACGCGCTGTGAACTGACGTTGCGGACGGTCGCGTCATGGAAGGCGCTGCACGCGAGACCCGCGTCCACCAGCAGCTTGGTCACGGTGTTCAGGGAAACGTCAGCCACCCGCGAGATGGAGCGCATGGAAGAACCCTCGCAGAGCATCTGGAGGATTTGAGCGCGCGTCTCAATGGGCAATTTATTCATAATGATAATATGCGTGAGCGCTCACGCATTGTCAATATTTAACAATTTGGGGGATTCACAAAATAAAACGCCGGGCCTATATTGCCCGGCGTTAAGAAGAATTTGGTGCGCTCGGCCAGATTCGAACTGGCAACCGGGAACTTAGTAGGGACCTGCTCTATCCAGTTGAGCTACGAGCGCGGGAATTGATGGCTCTCGCCTTCCGGTCAGGTCTGGGCGCTGTAACGCCTAGCCTGACCGTCTCGCTCTAGAAGGTGCCCGTGAGCGAGTTGTTGGGCATCAATCTCTTCTTTTCACTACCTATCCTCCATCAACCCATGATGTCGTTTGGAGCAGCCGGTGACGCGGCTGCTTCTTCACTGCCTCCTTCAACACTGTCGGTGTTGTCGGCGGTCGATGAAGCTGCTTGATCTTTTTCCCCGTTTTTGCGGGGTTTCCCGGCCTTACGGAGGCCGGGATACCATTCAAGAAGCCCGAACAGATCCGTGTTCGGAATCCTCACGAACGTCACGGTATTTTTTCCAAGAGAGATACGGATGCTCTGTTTCTGACTTTCTGAATTTGTCGTGCCAAAGTCGAAGGCGCCTTGGATCAGAGCTTCCTGAATGTCTTCGACGGAAACGGGGGAAGGAGAGTTGCCAGCCGCTTCGGCGCGGGCCTCCATGATGACCCGCACGGCGGTCGCAAACGGCTTGCCAAGGAATTCGCCGGGCTGGAACTGCTTGGGAGTGCGACGCGATCCGACCACGCTGGCGGTCGTAGTAGCGGTCTCCACATCGCCGAACCTGGGTTCCGCACCCGACATTTCGTCGTAATCGTTCACCCAGCGCTTAAGGCGCGCGGCCTCGCTCTGATGGAAGAGGATTTTTTCGAGCGCTTTTGTAACTACAGGGTCGTCAGCCATTTCTGCATCCCCGGGGTGGAGTGCAGACAATCTATGGCAAAGCGGCGGAACTTGCAACGCCTGACGCAAACTCTGTTTATAGCCGCGCAGAAGCACATACTATATATTTGATTATGTTGACATTTTACATTGGAGAAAACATGTGGAGTTCTTTTAAGGTTTTGCTCGCGTCTATTTCTCGCCTTTCCAGCGAGCCTTGGCGGCTTTCCTCGCTGATTCGGCGCGCTCCTTTGGAGTCAACTTGTCCGCACGGGCGCGGCCACCCTTGAGGCCACCTTTGCGGCCAAGCTCTGAAGCGGTCTGATTCTTCACGAGATGCGTGTCCTCAACCTCGCCGGTCGCAATGCGGCCGATCAGTATCGCGTTCTGTACGGTGTCGGCGTGGCGCTTCTCGCCCTTGGGGCCTTTGGGCATGAGGTCAAATCATCCTGTTTGTCAGGATGTAGGATACCACGGGGAGAAGATCAGGAGAGAGGCCGGTCAAGAGGCCCGAATTTCAAACTGAGGCATTACCCGGCGAGTGCAAGAACATTACAGGAACATTCGGGTCAGCTGGCTCGGCTCGTCCGGTACCAATTCACCGCGCGGCACATCCGCTCCCGGCCGGTGCGGAAGCGTCGGGCGTCGCTCGCGATGACGCGCGCCTCGCGCGATCGAACACAGCTCGCGTCGTCGACAACTGCAGGAATCATTTTCAAGAATCATTCCAGCACGCACGAGCATCGCGCTTATTGTCGCAGCGTGTCGCCGATTTCCTTGCTGTTTCAGCGATCGCACGCTGATCGCGCGCGCAGTCTCGATCTATTCCAACTGCCGAGGTCTGTACTCGCGAGCCCCGCGCTGTAGAGCCGGATCACAAATCCATCCAGGCTGATATCAGGGGCGCCTTCGCGTGATCGATCGACTTGCTTCGCATTCCACCCGTCAACATCCGCGACTGCGAACGATCGGTCTATGTACCGCCGCCGTCCTTGCCGCAGGAGTCACGATCGAACGCGCCGACGCGCAATCGGAACTGCCGCCGGTGAGCGTGGACGCGCCTCAGCAACGCGCGGCAGCTGCGAATGCAAAACCGGTTCGTCGTCCGGTGACCGCACGCGCGAGCCGCGCCAATCGCGTGGCTCGATCCCGGCAGGCGACGCCGCCAGCGGCGGCACGATCCGGTGCCGGCGCCGGTGAGCGAGCCGGCGGTCCGGTGGTCGGGTTCGTTGCCACGCGTTCGGGCACGGCGACCAAGACCGACTCGCCGCTGATCGAAATTCCGCAATCGATCTCGGTCGTCACGACGGACCAGATCAGGAACCAGGGTGCGGAATCGGTGGGCGCGGCATTGCGCTACACCGCGGGCGTCAGCGGCGACGTGAATGGCGGCTCGGACACCCGCTTCGGCGGCTTGCAGATCCGCGGCTTCGACATGACGATGCCGGGCCTCTATCTCGACGGCTTGCGGCTGCCGAGCAGCAACTATGTGCACTTCCTCGGGCTCGATCCGTACGGCGCCGAGCGCCTCGAGGTCCTGAAGGGACCGTCCTCGGCGATGTTCGGCGGCAGCGGCACCGGCGGCATCCTCAATTATGTCAGCAAGCTGCCGACCGCGCGCGAGTTCGGGGAAGTGTCGCTCTCGGGCGGCAGCTTCAACCGCTATCAGGGCGAGTTCGATATCGGCGGCCGCGCCAACAAGGAAGGGACGGTGCTGTGGCGCCTGACCGGCGTCGCGCGCGATGGCGAGACCCAGGTCGACTACACCAAGGACAATCGCGTCTTCATCGCGCCCGCCGTCACCGTGAAGCCGAACGAGGACACCACGATCACCTTCCTTGCGAATTACCAGAAGGAACGCACCGGCTGGAGCCTGCAATTCCTGCCGCCGTCCGGCACCGTCTGGGCCAATAACGGCCGCTACATTCCGAACACGCGCTTCGTCGGCGAACCCGGCTTCAACCAGTTCGACACCGAGCAGTCCTCGGTCGGCTACATGCTGTCGCACGACTTCAACGAGGCGCTGACCTTCCGCCAGAACCTGCGCTATTCGTGGATGCACAACGAGCAGAAGAGCTTCTACGGCACCGGCTATGCGTCGGCGGCCGACGAAGCCGCGGGCCTATTGTCGCGCGGCGGCGCCGGCGGCAGCTCGACGATCGATTCCTTCGGGGTCGACAACCAGCTGCAGGGCAAGTTCGTCACCGGCATGCTGAGCCACACGACGCTGTTCGGCGTCGATTACCGCAACACCTCGTTCCGCGACATGGCCTCGAGCTACAGCACCGGCAAGCTCAACGTCTTCGCGCCGGTCTATACCAACAGCTGGATCAACAACGGACCGTATGACGACACCGGCATCAAGCAGTCGCAGGCCGGCCTCTATCTGCAGGACCAGATCAGGCTCGGACGGCTGTCGTTCCTGCTCGGCGGGCGGCAGGATTTCGTCACCACCGACCTCGACAACAATCTCGCGAAGACGTCGACCTCGACCGATGCTTCGGCATTCACCGGCCGCGCCGCCGTCATGTACAATTTCGACAATGGCATCGCGCCCTATTTCAGCTATTCGGAATCATTCCTGCCGGTGCTGAGCATCAACGCCGCCGGCGAACTGCTGAAGCCGGAGTCCGGCGTCCAGTACGAAGTCGGCGTCAAGTACCAGCCCGTCGGCATCAATGCGCTGATCACGCTGGCCGCCTTCGACCTGACCCGATCAAACGTCGTCACCTACGCCCCGCCGTCCTATTTCGCCGAGCAGACCGGCGAGATCAGGTCGCGCGGCATCGAGCTCGAAGGCACCGCGACGCTTGTCGAGGGCGTCAACATCCGCGGCGGCTACGCCTATGTCGACGCGGTCGTCACCAAGGATCCCGTCAATGTCGGCAAGGCGCCGACCACGGTCCCGCTCAACCGCTTCTCGCTGTGGGGCGACTACACCGTTCAGGGTGGCCCGCTCGCCGGCGTCCAGTTCGGGGCTGGTGTCCGCTATGTCGGATCGACGTTCGGCGACGACGCCAACACCTTCAAGGTGCCGGCATCGACGGTGGTCGATGCGCTCGTCGCCTATACCAGGGACAATTATCGCCTCTCGCTCAACGTCACCAACCTCGCCGATACGCGCTACGTGGCAGCCTGCTACGGCAACACCAGCTGCTTCTACGCGGAGGGCCGCAAGGCGATCGCGAAGCTGACCTATCGCTGGTGATCACCCCAGACAATCTGCTGAAATCCCCATGAGACCGATCTTCGGACGACTGCATCGCTGGGCGGGTCTTCTCACCGCGGCCTTCCTGTTCTTCTCGGGCGTCACCGGCGCGATCATCTCGTGGGACCACGAGATCGACGATGTGCTCAACAGGAAGCTGCTCGAGGTGACGAGCTCCGGACCAGCGATCCCGTCGGTCGAGCTCGCCCGGCTGATCGAGCAGCGCGATCCCCGCGCCCGCGTCGTCCACATGTTCATGACGGCGGAGAAAGGCGAGTCGCTGTGGTTCTTCGTGCTGCCGCGGATCGATCCGGCGACCGGCAAACGTTACACGCTCGACTACAACCAGGTCTTCCTGGATCCCAACACCGGCGTCGAGCTCGGCCGCCGCTATTGGGGTGCGGTCTGGCCGGTGACCCGCGAAAACTTCGTCTCGTTCCTCTACAAGCTGCACTACACGATGCATATCCCCGAATTCTGGGGCAGCGATCGCTGGGGCATGCGCTTCCTCGGCGTCATCGCCGTGATCTGGACGATCGATTGTTTCGTTGGCTTCTACCTGACCCTGCCGTCGCGGCGGCGCGCAAGGGTGGAGCGGGCGTCGGCGATATCGGGCTCGCGCGGCAAGGGTTTCTGGAGCCGCTGGGCACCGGCCTGGAAGATCAAGACCTCAGGCAGTGCCTATCGAATCAATTTCGACATTCATCGCGCCTTCAGCCTGTGGACCTGGGCCTTGCTGTTCGTGATGGCGTTCACGGCATTCTCGCTGAACCTCTATTTCGAGGTGTTCTCGCCGTTGATGAAGACCGTGTCCAACTACACGCCGACACCCTACGAGCAGCGGCCATACCGTCATCTCGACGATCCGATCGAGCCGAAGATGACCTATGCGGAGATCGCCACGCGGGCCGCGGCCGACGGCAAGGCGCGCGGCTGGACCGCACCGATCGGTTCGATCAATTATGGTCCGGCCCATGGCGTCTATGCGGTCGCGTTCTTCGAGCCGGGCGACGAACATGGCGCCGCGGGCGTCGGGCCGGCGCAACTCTACTACGACAGCGAGGACGGCCGTCCGCTCGGCGAGCGGCTGCCATGGGTCGGCACCGCGGCCGACGTGTTCGTGCAGATGCAGTTTCCGCTGCATTCCGGCCGGATCGCCGGCTTGCCCGGGCGCATCCTGATCTCGCTGACGGGGTTGGTGGTTGCGGCGCTGTCGGTGACGGGCGTCGTGATCTGGTGGCGCAAACGTCGTGCGCGGATTTGCGCGCGAGAGACGGTGCGCACACGCCCCGAGCGCCGCCTTGCGCCGGCGGAATAGGTCGGGCGCCCGGTGGGCTCCTTGCACCGGGCGGCAAATGCATTCGGGAGCGGCGGCGGCCGCTCCCGAGGCAGTCCGTCTTCGCAATCAGTCCGTCACAGGTTCATCTGCATCGGCTCCGGATAGTAGTGGAAGCCTTCGCCGACCTTGGCGACGTGGCCGTAGCCCGGCCAGGCGAAGTGATAGGACATCACGGCGGTCTTGTTCGCGGCCAGCATCTCCAGCAGCTTGACCCGCGAGTTCGCCGCCTGCTTCGGATCGGTGTCGTAGGAGAACTCCATCCGCGGACGCTCCAGCAGCAGCACCGCGTGATGCGACAGGTCGCCGAGGAAGGCGAAGGATTTGCCGCCCGAGCTCACCATGAAGATGGTGTGTCCCACGGTGTGGCCGGGCGCTGCGATTGCCGTCACGCCGGGCAGGAATTCCTGGCCGTCCTTGAAGAACACGATGCGGTCGCGCACCGGCAGCAGGTTCTTGCGGGCATGCACGATGAAATCCTTCAACGGGCTGCCCATCTTGCCTTCGTCGGTCCAGAACTCGAGATCGCTCTGGGCGATGTAGTACTGTGCATTCGGAAACAGCGGCTTGTCGTCGGCGCCGACAATGCCGCCGATATGGTCGATATGCGCGTGCGACAGCACAACGGCGTCGATGTCTTCCGGCTTGATGCCGGCTTCCTTCATGCTCTTCTGCTGCCGGCCGGTGGTCGGACCGAAGGCCTTCGAGGTGCCCATGCCGCTATCGAACAGGATCAGCTTGTCGCCGGTGTTGACGATCGGCGAATTCTGCTCGAGCACGACATTGTCGGGCGAGAGGAAGTTGTCGGAGAGCATCTTCTTCACCTCCTCCTTCGGCACACCGGTGAAGGTGCCGGAGGGGTCGCCGAGCGGAAGCGGCCCGTCGGATACGACGGTCACTTCGGCTTCGCCGAGCATGAAGCGGTGCCAATAGGGTGTCTGCGTGCCGAGCTTCGGCGCGCGTGCCTGTGCGGTGCCCCCGAGCAGGGTACTGGCGCCGAGACCGGCACCGAGCGCGAGCAAGGATCGTCGTGAGACATTGAGCGTCATAACGTCTTCCTCCACAATTTTTATGATATTTTCGCGTTGTTGCCCGCGCGTTGACCCGCCGCTTGACCTGACGCAGGCAAGAAGATGCTGCCCTCGCCCGCGCAAGCTGGCAAGAAGAATAAGGAGAACGCATGCGCGATCGCACGCCGGCTGAATTTCAGCCGGCTGTGCGGCGCACAAGGGAGGGTTACTTGGCGGCGCGCTTCTTCTCGATGGTATCCCAGATCATCGCCGCGACGTCGGGGCCATTGAGCCGCTGGATTGCGCGGATGCCGGTCGGCGAGGTGACGTTGATCTCGGTCAAATTGCCGTCGATCACGTCGAGGCCGACGAACATCAGACCAAGTTCGCGCAACGAGGGCCCAACGGTGGCGCAGATTTCGCGCTCGCGATCCGAGAGCTCGGTCGCCTTGGCCGCGCCGCCGCGCACCATGTTGGAGCGCAGATCGTCCGCTGCCGGCACGCGATTGACGGCGCCGGCGAACTCGCCATCCACCAGGATGATGCGCTTGTCGCCATGCTTCACCTCGGGGAGGAAGCGCTGGATCACCCAGGGCTCCTTGAAGGTGACGGAGAACATGTCGAACAGCGAGCCGAAATTCATGTCCTGCGGCATCACGCGGAAGACGGCGGCGCCGCCATGGCCGTGCAACGGCTTCATGACGACGGCGCCGTGCTGGTCGCGGAATGCGTTGATCTCGTCGAGATCGCGCGAGATCAGGGTCGGCGGCATCAGCTGCGGGAAATTCATCACGAACAGCTTTTCCGGCGCGTTGCGTACGCTGGCCGGGTTGTTGACGACCAGCGTCTTCGGATGGATGCGCTCGAGCAAATGGGTCGAGGTGATGTAGGCGAGGTCGAACGGCGGATCCTGCCGCAGCAGCACGACGTCGAAGCCGTTGAGCGGCTCGCGCTTCGCCTCGCCCAGCATGAAGTGATCGCCGACCTCGTCGCGCACGGTGAGAGGCTGCACCGGCGCCACCAGCTCCTCGCCGCGCAGCGACAGCTTGTCGGGCGTGTAGTAGGAAATGCCGTGGCCGCGCTTCTGCGCCTCGAGCAGCAGCGCGAAGGTCGAATCGCCGCGGATATTGATGCGCGCGATGGGATCCATCTGGACGGCGATCTTCAATTTCATAAGCGTGTCCCGCGAGGTCTTGAGGTTAATCAGGGCTGGCGTCGAATGCCGCTAACAGATGGCGCGGCAGGCTCTTCGGCGCAATCAGCACGGCGTCGAATCTGAGGTCAAATTCGGCATGTTCGGGATGCGCCATCAGCCAGGCCTGGGCGGCATTGATGATGCGCAGCTGCTGCCGCGGCGTCACCGCATAGGCGGCGTCGTCGAGGCTGGCACGGGCCTTGACCTCGACGAAGGCCAGCAAGTTGCGCCGGCGCACGACCAAGTCGATCTCGCCAAAGGGGGTGCGAAAGCGTCGTGCCAGGATGCGATAGCCCTTGGCGATCAGGAGGGCTGCGGCGCGGCTCTCCGCCGAGATACCGGTCCGGAACGCCGCGACGCGCTCCGGCGAGGCGCTGTCAGTCTTCGCCATTGCCGTCCCCGGTGGTCTTCGCAAGCTCGAGGGCGCGGGCATAGACCTCGCGGCGCGGCCGGCCCGACAGTTCGACCGCATGGGCGACCGCGTCCTTGACGCTGCCGCGGGCGAGCTGCGCCCGCAGCAGATCGTCGAGTTTATCCTGGTCCATCACCCCGGCATCATCGGCCGGCGGTCCGATGACCAGCACGAACTCGCCGCGTGTCTCCAGCGCGTCCGCGCTGGCCGCCAGCTCGGCGACCGGCGCGCGCGTGATCTCTTCGTGCAGCTTGGTCAGCTCGCGGCAGATCGCGGCATCGCGGCCGGCCATGATCGCGGCGAGATCGCGCAGCGTGTCCTGCACGCGATTGCCCGATTCGAACATCACGACCGTCGAATCGACCCTCGCCAGCTCATTGAGCCGTGCGCGGCGCGCGTGCTCCTTGGCCGGCAAAAATCCCTCGAAGAAAAACCGGTCGGTCGGCAATGCCGCGACCGACAGCGCGGTCAGCACCGACGATGGCCCCGGCACCGCGATCACGGCATGCCCGGCGGCGCAGACGTCGCGCACCAGCTTGAATCCGGGATCGGAGATCAGCGGCGTGCCGGCGTCGGAAACCAGCGCGATCGCGGCGCCCTGCGCCAGGCGCTCCAGGATTTTGGGGCGGGCCTGGGCCGCGTTGTGCTCGTGGTAGAGCGCGAGCTCGGCGGCGATCGCATAACGCTCGGTCAGCCGGCGGGTGATCCTTGTGTCCTCGCAGGCGATGACGTCGACACCGGCCAGCGTTTCCAGCGCGCGCAGGGTGATGTCGGCGAGATTTCCGATCGGGGTCGCGACCAGATGGAGCCCGGGTGCGGCCCTTGGCGCGGCCAGCTGCTGGCCGCCGATCGAAAAGGTTTTGGCGGCAGCGCCTGTTGTGGCATCCGAATGGTGGAGGGAACTGGCTTTTGCGCGCATAATGCCAATCTAGAGCGTTTTCGAGCGAAGTGGGTACCGGTTCGCGTGAAGAAAACGCGTCAAACCGAGAATCTAGAGCCCCGTTCCGATTCAATCGGAACGGGATAAGCTCTAGAGGGATGGCGGCGCTAGCGCCACATCCGCAAAGGGCGGTGACGGAACGCTGCCTGAGGGAGGGGAATGGAGGCCGCGGCAAGGGCGCCGCGGGGCCATAATCCTTTTGTTTTAGTTAACTATTCGCCGAGAATATGCCTGAATCCACCCGCCTCATCAGAGCTGGATGGAGTCCTGGCTGATCACGGTCGGCCAAGAGAAGAGAGACGATGGAAGGCCCGCATTACCGCAAGTCCCCGCCGTCGGGCGCCACCCGGCGGACCGCGCTCGGCCTCATCGTGGGCGCGCCGCTGCTGACGGCCTGTTCCGGCGTGCAGCAGAGCTTGAGCCAGTTTTCTAGCGGCAACCAGGAAGGCGGTCCTGCCGGTCCGCAGCAGCAGCCGCAGGCGGTCGGCACCGGGCAGGTCAAGATCGGGCTGATCCTGCCGCTGTCGGCTTCCGGCAATGCCGGGCTTGCCGCCCAGTCGATGCGGAACGCGGCCGAAATGGCGCTGGCGGAATTTCAGAACCCGAACATCCAGCTCCTGATCAAGGACGATGGCGGCAGCCCGCAGGGCGCATCGCAGGGTGCCCAGCAGGCCCTGTCCGAAGGCGCCGAAATCATTCTGGGACCGCTGTTCGCAGGCTCGGTGCCGGCCGTCGCGCAGCTGACGCGGCCGCGCGGAACCTCGGTGATCGCGTTCTCCACCGATTCGAGCGTCGCCGGGCGCGGCGTCTATCTGCTGAGCTTCCTGCCGGAATCCGACATCAATCGCATCGTCGACTACTCGGCGGGGATCGGAAAGCGCTCGTTCGCCGCGATGGTGCCGGACAATGCCTATGGCAATGTGGTCGAGGCCGCGTTCAAGCAGGCGGTCGGCCGCAAGAACGGCCGCGTCGTCGCATTCGAGAAATATGGCGCCGATCGCGCGACGCCGGCGCGAACCGTGGCGCAGGCGCTCGGCCAGGCCGACGCGCTGCTGATCGCCGACGATGGCGATTCGGTGGTCGCGACCGCCGATGCCTTGACCGCAGCCGGCGCCAATCTGCGCAACATCCAGCTGCTCGGCACCGGGCTGTGGGACAATCCGCGGGTGTTCGCGAGCCCGGTCTTGCAGGGTGGCCTCTACGCCGCGCCCGATCCGTCCGGCTTCCGCAGCTTCGCCGGCCGCTACCGCAGCAAATATGGCGGCGAGCCGGTGCGCACCGCGACGCTCGCCTATGATGCCGTGGCGCTGATGGCGGCGCTCGCGCGCACGCAAGGCGCGCAGCGCTTTGCGCCGGAGACGCTGACCAATCCGTCCGGCTTCGCCGGCATCGACGGTCTGTTCCGCTTCCGCTCCGACGGCACCAATGAGCGCGGCCTTGCGGTCATGAAGGTGGCCTCAGGCGGCAGCACGCCGGTCGCAGGCTCGCCGAAGAGTTTTGGCGCTTAATTTCGTCGGGCGCGGGCCTGAAATCGCTTTAAAGCACCCGCCAGCTACTGTGCATGGGGTTGTTTTCGATATTTTGGCGCCGTGCACCCAGAGCGGGATGATTTTTGGTTGAATCGGCTTGCCGCGGGTTCAGTTCACCTCTCCCCGTCGGGGAGAGGTCGGATTGCAAAGCAATCCGGGTGAGGGCTCTTGCTCTCTCGATAGACCGTAACCCCTCACCCGATTTGCTGCGCAAATCGACCTCTCCCAAGGGAGAGGTGAAATTTCGACGCCGTTCCAGCTCAACCTAATCTCATCGCGCTTCAGTCTAGGCGGCGAGATCCGCGACCACCGCGTCGAGCACCGGAAATCCCGACTTCGTGACGCGCAGTCGTCCGTCGGCGTCGACGGCGATCGCGCCTTCCTCGCGCAGCATCGCGATCCGGTGCGGATCGAGCTGGCGGCCGGAGAGCTTCGCATAGCGCTTGGGATCGATGCCCTCGGCGAGCCGCAGCCCCATCAGCAGAAACTCGTCGGCGCGCTCTTCGCTGTTGAGGCTGTCATCGCTGACGACGCCATGGCCGCGCTCCTCGACGTTCAACAGCCACGCCTCGGGGCGCCGCTCCGTTGCGGTCGCGTGCCTGACGCCATCGATGTCGAGCCTTCCATGTGCGCCAGGGCCGATGCCGGCATATTCCTCACCGCGCCAGTAGACGAGGTTGTGCTTGCACTCGGCGCCGGCGCGGGCGTGATTGGAGATCTCATAGGCCGGCAATCCCTCGCGGGCGCAGACCTCCTGCGTCACGTCGTAGAGCGCGCGCGCGGTCGCTTCATCCGGCGTCTGCAATTTGCCGGCGGCATGCAGCCCGAAGAACGGCGTGCCTTCCTCGATCGTGAGCTGGTAGAGCGACAGATGCTCGGCCGCTTCCGAGATCGCCTGCTTCAGTTCATCGGCCCACATCCGCGGCGTCTGGTCGGGCCGCGCATAGATCAGATCGAACGAATAACGGTCGAATGCAGAACGCGCGATCGCGACCGCGTCGAGCGCCTCGCGCGCGGTGTGCAGGCGGCCCAGCGCCTTCAGCGAGGCGTCATCGAGCGCCTGCACGCCGAGCGAGACGCGGTTGACGCCGGCTGCGCGATAGCCGCGAAAGCGCGTTGCCTCGACGCTGGTCGGATTGGCCTCGAGCGTGACCTCGACATCGCGCGAGACCTGCCAGTGCTTGCCGATCGCATCGAGCACGGCACCGACGGTCTGCGGCTGCATCAACGACGGCGTGCCGCCGCCGAGGAAGATCGAGGACACCTGCCGCCCCGGAACGCGCGCGGCCGTCGTCTCGATCTCGCGGGCGAATGCGCGCACGAAACGATCCTCGTCGACGGGCGCATGCCGCACGTGGCTGTTGAAATCACAATACGGGCATTTCGACAGGCAGAACGGCCAGTGCACGTAGACGCCGAAGGCTTCTCGGTCAGCGTGGCTCAAGGCAGATCTCCGCGAGCTTCACGAAGGCGCGGGCGCGATGCGACAGGCCGAGCCCGAGCGGCGGCAGGCCGTGCTTCTCGATGCTGGTCATCTCGCCGAAGGTCCGCGTGTAACCGTCGGGCAGGAAGGCCGGATCGTAGCCAAAGCCGGCAGTGCCGCGCGGCGGCCAGACCAGGGTTCCATCGACGCGGGCCTCGACCTCTTCGAGATGATCGTCGGGCCAGGCCACGCACAACGCCGACACGAAATGTGCCTTGCGCCGGTCCGGTGCGGTGGCGCCGCGTTCCTGCAGCAGCCGCTCGATCCGCGTCATCGCCGCCATGAAGTCCTTGCCCTCGCCGGCCCAGCGCGCCGAGTAGATCCCGGGTGCGCCGTCGAGCGCGTTGACCACGATGCCGGAATCGTCGGCGAAGGCGGGCAGCCCGGTCGCCCTCGCCGCCGCGATCGCCTTGATCGCCGCGTTGGCGCGAAAACTGTCGCCGGTCTCCTCGGGCTCGGTGAGGTCAAGCTCGCCAGCCGACACCACCTCCACGCCGTGCGGCGCCAGCAGTTCCCGCATCTCGGCAAGCTTGCCGGGATTATGGGTGGCGATGACGAGCCTTCCGGTGATTCGGCGATGCATGACCAATCTGACTACGCCACCGCGATCTTTTGCAAGTCGACCAGACGCGCGACACCTTTGCGCGCCAGCGCCATCAGCGCCAGGAACTCGCCTTCCGAGAACGGCGTCTTCTCGGCGGTGCCCTGCACCTCGATGATCCGGCCGTCGCCGGTCATGACGAAATTGGCGTCGGTGTCGGCCTCGGAATCCTCGGCATAGTCGAGATCGAGCACCGGCGTGCCCTGGTAGATGCCGCAGGAGATCGCCGCCACGTTGTCGCGCAACACATTGGTCTTCAGCATGTTGCGGGTCTTCATCCAGTTGATGCAGTCGGCCAGCGCCACCCAGGCACCGGTGATCGAGGCGGTGCGGGTGCCGCCGTCGGCCTGGATGACGTCGCAATCGACCGTGATCTGACGCTCGCCGAGCGCCTCGAGATCGACGGCCGCGCGCAGCGAGCGGCCGATCAGCCGCTGGATCTCGACCGTCCGGCCGCCCTGTTTGCCGGCCGAGGCCTCGCGACGGGTGCGTTCCAGGGTGGCACGCGGCAGCATGCCGTATTCGGCGGTGACCCAGCCGCGGCCCTGGCCCTTCAGCCACGGCGGCAACCGCTCTTCCAGCGTGGCGGTCACCAGCACATGGGTGTCGCCGAACTTCACCATGCAGGAACCCTCGGCATATTTGACGACGCCGCGTTCCAGCGACACGGGACGCAGTTCATCGGGTGCACGGCGGCTTGGCCGCATGAAATCCTCCAGAAATCCGAGAAAATTGGCTGGCCGTGCTTGTAGGAGCGGGAAGGGGCAGCGGCAAGGGTTTTCGGCCCCGGTATGGTCCGGTACGAGGGGACCGAATGCATGCTTGTCATCGGCCTCCCGGATCGACAAATTATGCAGTAATTGTGAGGGACTGGAGTGTGACTCACCACGATCCGATTGGCCTGATTGCGCCGCATGCCGGGCTCGCCCAGCTCAACGAGCGTTCGCGCGACATTTTTCGTCAAATCGTCGAAAGCTATCTCGCGACCGGCGAGCCGGTCGGTTCGCGCAACATCTCGCGCCTGATCGCATTACCGCTGTCGCCGGCCTCGGTCCGCAACGTGATGTCGGATCTCGAGCAGCTCGGCCTGATCTATGCGCCGCATACCTCCGCCGGCCGGTTACCCACCGAACTCGGGCTGCGCTTCTTCGTCGATGCGCTGATGCAGGTCGGCGACCTCACCGAGGCCGAGCGTCAATCGATCCAGACCCAGCTTGCTGCCGTCGGCCGCGCGCAATCCGTCGAGGCCGCGCTCGGCGAAGCCTTGACGCGGCTGTCGGGGCTGACCCGTGCCGCGGCGGTGGTGCTGACGCAAAAGTCGAATGCGCGGCTGAAGCACATCGAGTTCGTGCGGCTGGAGCCGGAGAAGGCGCTGGTCGTGCTGGTCGGCGAAGACGGCCAGGTCGAAAACCGCGTGCTGGCGCTGCCGCCGGGTGTTCCATCCTCGGCCCTCACCGAGGCGACCAACTTCCTCAATGCGCGGATCCGCGGCCGGACGCTGGCTGAAGCGCGGCTCGAGCTCGAGACGGCATTGACGCAAAACCGCGCCGAGCTCGATCAGCTCACGCAAAAAGTGGTCGCGGCGGGCATCGCGAGCTGGTCCGGCGGCGAGAACGAGGACCGTCAGCTGATCGTGCGCGGTCACGCCAATCTGCTCGAGGACCTGCATGCGCTCGACGATCTCGAGCGCATCAAGTCGCTGTTCGACGATCTCGAAACCAAGCGCGGCGTGATCGATCTGCTCGGCCGCGCCGAACGCGGCGAGGGTGTGCGGATCTTCATCGGCTCGGAGAACAAGCTGTTCTCACTGTCGGGTTCCTCGACCATCATCGCGCCCTACGGCGACGCCCAGGGCCGGATCGTGGGCGTCCTCGGTGTGATCGGACCGACGCGGCTGAACTATGCGCGGGTGATCCCGACCGTCGATTATGCCGCGCGCATCGTCAGCAAGATGCTGGGCGGCTGACCGGAGGGCGATTTCGCTTTCATTTGACGGGTTTTCTTCACCCAGGCCGGAGATCCCAGTTCCCGAGACCGGTATGTTGCGCTTGATTTTCGCCGCCCAAAGCACGATATCCCGGCAAGCAATCCCCAAGATTTGAACCGACGCGAGTTTTCGAGAAGGCAAGCCATGACCGATCCGAACCGGGCCAATGACAACACCGAGAATTCGGCGCCGACGGGTGAGCCCGTGGTCTCGAAGCCCTACATCATGCCTGACGAGCCCGAGGCCGGATCGGCAGAGGCGCTGACCAAGGAACTCGCCGAGGCGCGCGACCGGACGCTGCGCACGCTGGCCGAGATGGAGAATCTCCGTCAGCGCACCCGCCGCGAGGTCGCCGACGCCAAGACCTACGGCATCACCGGCTTTGCCCGCGACGTGCTCGACATCGCCGACAACCTGCAGCGTGCGCTCGATGCGGTGCCGGCCGAGACCAAGGAAGCCGCCGATCCCGGCCTGAAGGCGCTGATCGAAGGCGTCGAGCTGACCGAACGTTCGCTGCTCAACGCGCTGGAGAAGAACGGCGTCAAGAAGTTCGACCCGATCGGCGAGAAGTTCGATCCGAACTTCCAGCAGGCGATGTTCGAGGTGCCTGATCCGTCGGTGCCGTCGGGCACCGTGGTGCAGGTCGTGCAGGCCGGCTACATGATCGGCGAGCGCATCCTGCGTCCGGCCCTGGTCGGCGTCTCGAAGGGCGGCGCCAAGGCCGCCCCGAGCGCCGACATCACCGCCTGATCTGTCCGCTCCCGGCTGCCCGTTTGTGAGCTCGCGGATTGCGCGGGCTCACGGTCGCGGCTTTTCGTGTGCCTTCGGCCAATAGGTGCCGAAGCTCCAGAGATTTCCTTCCGGATCGCGGCAGGCGAAGTCGCGGCTGCCATAGTCGGTGTCGCGCAGCTCCATCTCGATCTTTGCGCCGACAGCCTTGACCTTCGCGTGCAGCGCGTCGGGATCGTCGACGGCGATATAGATCGAGTCCGTGCGGCGGTTGTCGAGGTCGCCGACCAGCCTGCCATATGCATCGTCACGGCCCTGGCCCAGCATCAGCATCGAGGAACCATAGGCGAGCTCGGCGTGATGGATCACGCCGCCATCGCGGTAGACGACGTGTTCGGTGAACCCAAGCACCGTCGTAAGCCAATTGGTCATCGCCTCGGCGTCCTTGCAGCGCAGGGTCGGGTAGATGCGGGGCGGTTCGATGTCGTGCGTCATGGTCGCTCACCTCCTTGGCTGACGGCGCCATCCTGCACGAGGCAGCGCGGCGTCGGCTTGAAGGTTTGTTACCAGTCCGCCAGCCCATCGCCGGCGTGAACCAGCCGGCGGTCGGTCAGCGCCTGGCGGCGCGCCCAGGCGGTTGGCGGTTCGCCTGCGAATTCGACGAACTCGCGGGCGAGATGGGCCTGGTCGGCATAGCCGCTTTCCACCGCGATCCCCGCCCAGCCAAGCGCGGCTTGGCTTTGTGCCAGCTGGCTCGCCCGGTGAAACCGCATCATGCGCGCCAGCGATTTGGGGGCGAGGCCGAGCTCGGACCGAAACCGGCTGGCCAGATGCTTGCGGCTCCAGCCGATCTCGTCGGCCAGTGCCGTGATGCTGATAGCGCCGGCCGAACGCGCCAGCTTTCGATAGGCGAACGCGACTTCGGGAGATGGCATGCGGCCGGCGCGGCGCAGCACGAACGCCTCGAGCAGGTCGAAGCGGCGCTGCCAGCACGTCACGGCGCCGAGCTGCTCGCGCAGACGACGGCCATCATGGCCCAGCACATCGTCGATATCGACCATGCGCCCGACCAGGTCGGTCACGGCGCCGCCGAAGAAGCTGTAGGCGCCGAGCGGGGTGAAATCGACCTGTACGCAGGCGGCGCGGCCGTCGGACTCGATGTAAACCGGCCCGGCATGCAGGCCGGCGGCGAAGCTGAGCTGACGATCGGCCGCGCCGGGCTCGCGCGACAGCGCGATCAGGAACGGCGAGCCGAAACTGATGATCAGCGGGACGATCAGCGGCGCGGTCTGCCGTTGTGCGAACCGGCCCGTCGCGGTCTCGCGATAACCGGTGATCCGGACGATCAGGCCCGCCAGGCGCGGCGATGGCAGGCGCTGCGCGAGATCGAATGCCAGGGGTGACGCAGACGCGGCCATGCGGATCTCGCGAGGCTGCGTCTTACGCGATGTCCGAGGACTGGATGCGCTTGACGCCGGCCTTGGCCATGTCGTCCCAGGCCTTGGCGAGCGATCCCTGGGTGTCGATGCCGCGGCAGGCATCTTCCACCACATAGGTCTCGAAGCCGGCCTTGCGCGCATCGAGCGCGGTCCATGCGACGCAGAAGTCGGTGGCCAGCCCGGCCACGAAAACCCGTTCGACGTTGCGCGCCTTCAGATAGGCGGCGAGCCCGGTGGTGGTCTTGCCGTCGGCCTCGGTGAAGGCGGAGTAGCTGTCGACGTCCTTGTGAAAACCCTTGCGGATGATCAGCTCGGCCTGCGGGATCGCGAGATCCTTCGACAGCGAAGCGCCATCGGTACCCTGGACGCAGTGGTCGGGCCACAGCACCTGCTTGCCATAGGCAAGGTCGACGGTCTCGAACGGCTTCTTGCCGGAATGGGTCGAGGCAAAGGAGATGTGTCCGGGCGTGTGCCAGTCCTGCGTCATCACCACATTGGCAAAGCTCCTGGCGATCCGGTTGATCACCGGCACCACCTGCTCGCCGTCCTTCACCGCGAGGCTGCCGCCGGGCAGGAAGCAGTTCTGGACGTCGATCACGAGCAGCGCGGAGCTATCGTCGGGCTTGATCGCAGCCGCCCAGAGATGTTTTGGAACCAGCGCGGCAAGCGCCAGCGTACCGAGTCCTGCAACGACCTGTCGTCGATCCAACATCGCGCCCCTCCTCGCTCCGATAACCGTGCGAGGAGGCTAGTTCCGTTCGTGGAGCTGCGAAAGTCCGATTTTTCGGCGGGCCTGTCAGCCGCGCGGCTGGATGCCGTCGCGCACCGCGCGGAAGCGCGGGAAGGCCTTCTCCCAATCGGTGCGCGGGGAGCTGCCGATGATGCGCATCGATGTTTGCGCGCCGAACCGCAGCCACTGCACGATGGTCACCGGGGTGTTGTCCTTGCCGCTGACCGCGTCGATCCGCGTCTCGAAGCCGGGCTGGCCGTCGATCCGGATCGGTTCGGACATGGTGATCCGCCCGTCGCGCACGCCGGGGATCGTGGTGGCGATCTGCTGCGCGAAGCGGCCGCGATCATCCGGTGTGGCCGGGGCCGAGCCGATGATGCCAAGCAGCATGAAGGGCTTGGTCTCAAGGCCCCTGTCGTCGCCGTCGGCCATCAGCAGCGCCGCGCCCGGCGCCAGCATGCGGACATTCTTGAAGCTGCTGAGCTCGGTGACCTTGAACGGCATCATGCCGAGCTGTTCGTCGACCGGCACCTCGTTGCGGATCTGGGCGGTGGCGAACATCTGCCGCACGGCGTCGTCGGTGTAGATCTTGCTCGCGTTCTCCGGCACCTGCACCGCGACATAGCCTGAGAAGGTCGGTCCCGGCAGGATCATCGAATAGCGCCGCACATTGGTGGTGCCGTCACGCGCGCTCTCCACGGTGTAATAGGCAAGGCCGGCCGGCGTCTCGAGGCTCTCCGGCTTGATGTTTCCGCTACCGGCCGGGTTGGCCTTGAAGGCGCTCACGACCTCGTTGTAGGCGTCCGCGGGCAGATCGGCGATCAAGACCTTCACGCCCTGGTCCTCGGTCTCGAAGCCGATGAACGACTTGGCGCGGTTGAGACCCACCAGCGGCTTCATCCCGACATGCGCGCCCGGCGGAAACACCACGTCGGCGGCAAAGCCACGACAGGTGGCAGCAAGCAGCAAGGCAACCGCAACGAGAAGTCGAAAAGGCGTCATGGGGATCTACCGGTTTTGCTTGGTGGCCGCGCAACGGGGCCGGTGCAGGGCTGGATGGCCTCTTTCAGTCGGACCGCTTTTAGCGGTTTTGATGACCCTGCAACAGGCCACCAAAGCCCCGCTCCGGGCCTGCAGGCCCGATTCCATGGGCTTTTCGTCCCGATTGGCTGGCACTTTCCAGTTTCCCGACGTTTCCGACGATCGGCCGCCAGCGGCCAAACAGCGCGCCCTCGGCCTGTGCGCCGCTCCCGCATACGACGTTTGTGAGTATTCACTCAACAGCGCGGACGTCGTGTAGCGGATGTTCGCGGTCGACGGCGGGCGGCATCATTGCCGATTTGTTAACTTGGACCGGGCTTGAACCGGCGCTGCAGCCGGGCTGACACAATCTTTCAAACGTCAGTCTTTTCAGGCCTCAACGTTGCGTCCAGTCCTTGCGGGCAGGACCCTCTCTCCTATATCAGGCTCACCGTCGCAATATCGCGAGTATGTGAACGTCTGGGGGTTCGGTACGGAGCGCCGTCAGGGCCCAACCAACCTGCCGTAGCAAAGAGGATATCAAAACCATGGGTAAGGTCATTGGGATCGACCTCGGCACCACGAATTCGTGCGTCGCCGTAATGGATGGCAAGAACGCCAAGGTGATCGAGAATGCCGAGGGTATGCGGACGACGCCGTCGATCGTTGCCTTCACTGACGATGGCGAGCGCCTCGTCGGCCAGCCGGCGAAGCGCCAGGCGGTGACCAATCCCGAGCGTACGTTCTTTGCGGTGAAGCGCCTCATTGGCCGCCGCTATGACGACCCGATGGTCGAGAAGGACAAGAAGCTCGTTCCCTACAAGATCGTCAAGGCATCGAACGGCGACGCCTGGGTCGAAGCCGATGGCAAGACCTATTCGCCCTCGCAGGTCTCGGCCTTCATCCTGCAGAAGATGAAGGAGACCGCTGAGGCGCATCTCGGCCAGAAGGTCGAGCAGGCCGTCATCACGGTTCCCGCCTATTTCAACGACGCGCAGCGTCAGGCCACCAAGGACGCCGGCAAGATTGCCGGCCTCGAAGTGCTGCGCATCATCAACGAGCCGACGGCTGCCGCGCTCGCCTACGGTCTCGACAAGTCGAAGTCGGGCACGATCGCCGTGTACGACCTCGGCGGCGGCACCTTCGACGTCTCGATCCTCGAGATCGGCGACGGCGTGTTCGAGGTGAAGTCGACCAACGGCGACACCTTCCTCGGCGGTGAAGATTTCGACATGCGCCTGGTCGGCTATCTCGCCGATGAATTCCAGAAGGAGCAGGGCATCAACCTGCGCAACGACAAGCTTGCCTTGCAGCGCCTGAAGGAGGCTGCGGAAAAGGCCAAGATCGAGCTGTCGTCGACCACGCAGACCGAAATCAACCTGCCGTTCATCACGGCTGACCAGACCGGTCCGAAGCATCTGACGATGAAGCTGACCCGCGCCAAGTTCGAGGCGCTGGTGGCCGACCTCGTCGAGAAGACCATCGAGCCGTGCCGCAAGGCGCTGAAGGATGCCGGCCTGACCGCCGGCGAGATCGGCGAAGTGGTGCTGGTCGGCGGCATGACCCGCATGCCGAAGATCCAGGAAGTCGTGAAGCAGTTCTTCGGCAAGGAGCCGCACAAGGGCGTCAATCCCGACGAGGTCGTCGCGATCGGCGCTGCGATCCAGGCCGGCGTGCTGCAGGGCGACGTCAAGGACGTGCTGCTGCTCGACGTGACCCCGCTGTCGCTGGGCATCGAGACGCTGGGCGGCGTGTTCACCCGCATCATCGACCGCAACACCACGATCCCGACCAAGAAGAGCCAGGTGTTCTCGACCGCCGAAGACAATCAGGGCGCCGTCACCATCCGCGTCTTCCAGGGCGAGCGTGAAATGGCGGCCGACAACAAGATGCTCGGCCAGTTCGACCTGATGGGCATTCCGCCGGCTCCGCGCGGCATGCCGCAGATCGAGGTGACCTTCGACATCGACGCCAACGGCATCGTCAACGTCTCGGCCAAGGACAAGGCGACCGGCAAGGAACAGCAGATCCGGATCCAGGCATCCGGCGGTCTGTCCGAGGCCGACATCGACAAGATGGTCAAGGACGCCGAGGTCAACGCGGCCGAGGACAAGAAGCGCCGCGAGGCTGTCGACGCCAAGAACCATGCCGACGGTCTGGTTCACTCGACCGAGAAGGCTCTGGCCGAACACGGTTCGAAGATCGCCGACACCGAGCGCCGCGCGATCGAAGACGCCGTCAGCGACCTCAAGGAAGCGCTGAAGGGCGACGACGCCGAGGCGATCAAGGCCAAGACCAACACGCTGGCGCAGGCTTCGATGAAACTCGGCGAAGCCATGTACAAGCAGCAGGCCGAGGCCGATGCGGCCAAGGACGCTGCCAAGGATGACGTTGTCGACGCGGAGTTTACCGAGGTCGATGACGACAAGAACAGCAAGAAGTCTGCTTAAGCGGATTTGCGATCATGACCCTCACACCAATGAGCACGCGCCGCGTCTCGGAGGAGTGGGGGTCATTTTTCTTTAAGGCGATCGCTGCATCTTCCAGACAGGCGCAATCCTTGACGCGATCCTCAGCGCAATCTTTGGCGATCGCGATGAACTTCGGACGGAATTGAAGGATGTCCACCAAGCGCTGCTATTACGAGACCCTCGAGGTTGAGCGGAACGCGGACGAGACCAAGCTCAAATCGGCTTTCCGCAAGCTCGCAATGAAGTGGCATCCGGACAAGAATCCGGGCGACGCCAACAGCGAAATCCGGTTCAAGGAAATCAACGAAGCCTATGAGGTCCTGAAGGACGGCGACAAGCGCGCCGCCTATGACCGCTTCGGCCATGCCGCTTTCGAGCAGGGCATGGGCGGTGGCGGCCCCGGCTTCGGCGCCGGCTTCGCCTCATCCTTCTCCGACATCTTCGAGGACCTGTTCGGCATGGCCGGGCAGCGTCGCGGCGGCGGCCGCGAGCGCGGCGCCGACCTGCGCTACAACATGGAGATCACGCTCGAGGAGGCCTTCCAGGGCAAGACCGCGCAGATCGAGATCCCGGTCTCGGTCACCTGCGAATCCTGCTCGGGCACCGGCGCCAAGGCCGGCACCAAGCCGAAGACCTGCTCGCATTGCGGCGGCGCCGGCCGTGTCCGGCAGGCCCAGGGCTTCTTCACGCTGGAGCGGACCTGCCCCGGCTGTCAGGGTCGCGGCCAGATGATCGAGGATGCCTGCACCTCCTGCGCCGGTTCCGGCCGGGTGACGCGCGAGCGCACGCTTTCGGTCAACATTCCCCCGGGCGTCGAGGACGGCACCCGGATTCGTCTCGCCGGCGAAGGCGAGGCCGGTGTCCGCGGCGGACCGCCGGGTGACCTCTACATCTTCCTGTCGCTGACCACGCACCAGTTCTTCCAGCGCGACGGCGCCGACCTGCATTGCCGCGTGCCGATCTCGATGGTGACCGCAGCGCTCGGTGGCGAATTCGAAGTGCCGACCATCGACAAGGGCAAGACCAAGGTGAAGGTGCCGGCCGGCACCCAGTCCAGCCGGCGATTCCGCATCGCATCAAAGGGTATGCCGGTGCTCCGTTCGCGCCAGACCGGCGACATGTATGTCCAGGTCGTGGTCGAAACGCCGCAGAATCTGACCAAGAAGCAGCAAGAACTGCTGATGGAGTTCGAAAAGCTGTCGTCCGGCGCAACCCAGCCGGAGGCCGCGGGTTTCTTCTCTAAGGTCAAGGACTTCTTTGGCAATCGCTCCGTCTAGCCGCAGTCGTTATGCTTGACCGTAACGACTTCGACCTATACGTCTTTGTGACTGTTTTCTGACAACCGCTCGATTGTGCGGTCCCCGCCTGGTAGCGACATGCCTTTGCAATCGTCCGTGCGTGCGTCGAAGAAGCCCCTCCGTCTCGACGACGAGGTTCGATTTCTCCGTTCATGGATGGAGAAGCCGCTGCATATGGGCGCGGTGATGCCGTCCGGACGGCTGCTCGCCCGCACCATGGCGCAATATGTCGATCCCGACGCCGAGGGGCCGGTCGTCGAACTTGGACCCGGCACCGGGGCGATCACCAACGCGTTGATCGAGCACGGCGTCGATCAAAAGCGTCTCGTCCTGGTCGAATACAATCCCGGCTTCTGCGCCTTGCTGCGCGAACGCTATCCGCACGCCAGGGTCGTCCAGGGGGATGCCTATACGCTGCGCGATACGCTGTGGGAGGTACTTAAATCTCCCGCCTCAGCCGTGGTCTCCGGCCTGCCGCTCGTCACCAAGCCGATGCTGACCCGCCTGAGGCTGGTCCGTGACGCCTTCCTGGCGCTCGCACCCGGCGCGCCGTTCATTCAGTTCACCTATTCGGTGGTGCCTCCGATTCCGAAGTCGCTGCCGGGCGTGTCCACAGAGGCCTCCGAGCGGATCTGGATGAACCTTCCGCCCGCGCGGGTCTGGGTGTATCGCAAGGGCTAACCACCCAGCGCCCGTCGCGCCGGGCGTGCGACGAATACCTGCGATTTCAAAATGTCCGCGCTGAAAATCCTCGTGATCCCCGGATCGCTTCGGTCAGGCTCGCTCAATGCGAAGCTCGCCGCCGTGCTGGCGTACGAACTGGCGCAATCCGGCGCCGACGTCACCCGCATCTCGCTCGGCGATTTTCCGCTGCCGATCTATGACGGCGACCTGCAGGCGAAATCCGGCGTGCCGCAGCATGCCGTGAATCTGAAGCGGATGATCGGCGCCCATCATGGCGTGCTGATCGTGACGCCGGAATACAATTCCTCGGTGCCGGCGCTGGTGAAGAACACGATCGACTGGGTGAGCCGCGTGCAGGATCCGCATGAGGTGCGAGGTCAGGTGTTCCACGGCCGCGCGTTCGCGATTTCAGCCGCATCCGGCAACCGGCTCGGCGGCACCCGCGCGCTGGCTGCGCTGCGGCTGATCCTGACGGCGTGCCACGCCACCGTGATCCCGAACCAGCTCGCGCTGTCATTCGCCGAGCAGGCCTACGACGATATGGATCATCTGAAGCACCAGGCCGACATCGACACGATGCGCGCGCTGGTGCGGCAGCTGATCGACCATTCCCAACGCATGATGTGAGGTGACATGCAGCCAGCCAGGATCGCTCCAAGAGACCGGTTGATCGTGGCGCTCGATCTGCCGTCCGTCGCCAGCGCCGAGGCGATGATCGACCGGCTCGGCGATGCCGTCACCTTCTACAAGATCGGCTATCAGCTCGGTTATGCCGGCGGCCTTTCGCTGGCGACGCAGCTTGCAGGCAGCGGCAAGAAGGTCTTCCTCGATCTGAAACTGCACGACATCGGCAACACCGTCGCGCGTGGGGTCGAAAGCGTCGCCGGGCTCGGCGCAACCTTTCTCACCGTGCATGCCTACCCGCAGACCATGAAGGCAGCGGTCGAGGCCCGCGCCGGCTCCGGCCTGAAAATCCTCGCGGTGACGGTGCTGACCTCCTACGACGACACCGACCTGCATGCGGCGGGCTATCGCCTCAACGTCTCCGATCTCGTCGAAGCGCGCGCCAAACAGGCGCAGGCGCTTGGTGTCGACGGCCTCGTCAGCTCGCCCGAGGAGGCCGCCGCCTTGCGCAAGATCGTCGGCGATCAGATGAACCTGGTGACGCCGGGCATTCGCCCGGCGGGCTCGGCGACCGGCGACCAGAAGCGTATCATGACGCCGGCCCGCGCCATCGCCGCCGGCGCCGACTATCTGGTGGTCGGACGTCCGGTGCTGGAAGCCGCCGATCCGAAGGCCGCAGCCGAAGCCATTCACACCGAGATCGCCCAGGCGCTTGCCTGAACAACAAGAGGGAGAACAGAGATGGCGAAGGGATACTGGATTGGACGCGTCGACGTTCACAATGAGGAGGGCTACAAGCCCTACATGGCGGCCAATCCTGCCATCTTCCAGAAATTCGGCGGCAAGTTCATTGTGCGCGGTGGCAAGTTCACCGGCGTGGAGGGCCAGAGCCGCTCGCGCAACGTCGTGATCGAATTCCCCGATTACGCGACCGCGCTCGCTTGCTACCAGTCGCCGGAATACCAGGCCAACGTCAAGGTGCGGCAGCCGCATTCGATTGCCGACCTCATCATCATTGAGGGGCACGACAGCCCGTAGCCCTGATCGCGGGTGGCCGGTTCGGTTGCCGGAACAGCCTTGGCTCGCTATATCGCGTGGAGAGGTGAGCCATGGCTGACATGCGTCTGATTGTTGCGGGAGCCGGCGGCCGGATGGGCCGCACGCTGACGCGGGTGATTTCCGAGACCCCGGGGGCGGTGCTGGTCGGTGCGCTGGAAGCGCCGGGCTCGGAGCTGCTCGGCAAGGATGCCGGCGTGCTCGCCGGCCTCCCCGCCAATGACGTCAAGCTGTCGGCCGATCTGTGGTCGATGTCGGCCGGCGCCGACGGCATCCTGGATTTCACCGTGCCGGCCGCGACCATCGCCAATGTCGCGATCGCGGCCGAGCGCGGCCTCGTTCACGTCATCGGCACCACCGGCATGTCGCCGTCCGACGATGCGGTGATCCGCAGCGTGACCAACCGCGCCATCGTGGTGAAATCAGGCAATATGAGCCTCGGTGTCAATCTGCTCGCCGCGCTCGTCAAGCGAGTCGCGCAATCGCTCGACCAGAGTTTTGACATCGAAATTCTCGAGATGCACCACAAGTCCAAGATCGATGCGCCGTCGGGCACCGCCTTGATGCTCGGTGAAGCTGCGGCCGCGGGACGCGGAATCGCGCTCGACCAGCATTCGGCGCGCGGTCGCGATGGTCTCACCGGCGCGCGACGCGCGGGCGATATCGGCTTTGCCTCGTTGCGCGGCGGCACTGCGGCCGGCGATCACAGCGTGATCTTTGCCGGCCCCTCCGAGCGCATCACGCTCTCGCACCATGCGGAAGATCGCGCGCTGTTCGCGCAGGGCGCGCTGAAGGCGGCGCTGTGGGCGCATGGCAAGAAGCCCGGCATGTATTCGATGGCCGACGTCCTCGGGTTGAGCGACTGACGCCGCTCGACGGAAATCCAGCTAAGCGAAAACGGAATCTGAAATGAGTGATCGTCTTCTTGTGCTCGTTCGTCACGGTCAGAGCGACTGGAATCTGAAGAACCTGTTCACCGGGTGGAAGGACCCGGATCTCACCGAGCAAGGCGTCAACGAAGCCAAGGAGGCCGGCCGCAAGCTGAAGGCGCAGGGCCTGTCGTTTGATGTCGCGTTCACCTCCGATCTCATCCGTGCCCAGCACACGCTGAAGCTGATGCTGGAGCAGATCGGCCAGACCGGTTTGCCGACCACGAAGAACCTCGCGCTCAACGAGCGCGATTACGGCGAGCTCTCCGGCCTCAACAAGGACGACGCCCGCAAGAAGTGGGGCGAGGATCAGGTCCTGATCTGGCGCCGTTCCTACGACGTGCCGCCGCCCGGCGGCGAAAGCCTGAAGGATACGCTGGCGCGCACGCTGCCCTATTACGTGCAGGAGATCCTGCCCGGCGTGCTGCGCGGCCAGCGCACGCTGATCGCCGCCCACGGCAATTCGCTGCGCGCGCTGATCATGGTGCTGGAGAAGCTGACGCCGGAGCAGATCCTCAAGCGCGAGCTCGCGACCGGCGCGCCGGTGATCTATCGGCTCAATGCCGATTCCACCGTTGCATCGAAGGTCGATCTGGCAGGCTAAACAACGCTCAACCGCTCAACCCGTCATCCTGAGGAGCGCGAAGCGCGTCTCGAAGGATGCACGGCCCGGCTGGTGGCCGTCGACCCTTCGAGACGCGCTTCGCGCTCCTCAGGGTGACGGGTAACGGTTGCTTAGTGCAATCCCACTTGTCCCGCTTCCCAGCCCAGCATCGCCTGCTTGCGGGTGATGCCCCAGTGATAGCCGGTCAGCGCGCCGCTCTTGCCGAGTGCGCGATGGCAGGGCACCACGAACGACACCGGATTGCGGCCGACTGCCGCGCCGACCGCGCGTGAGGCCTTCGGGCTGTTGATCTTGCAGGCGATGTCGGAATAGCTGACCGCGCGGCCCATCGGGACCTTGAGCAGCGTCTCCCACACCCGCACCTCGAAGTCGGTGCCGATCAAGACGACGCGCAGCGGCTGGTCCGCCCGCCACAACCTTGTATCGAACACGCGCTGCGCCAATGCGGTGGTGCCGTCGGTGTCCTCGACATAGGTCGCGTTCGGCCAGCGCCGCTTCATGTCGGCGAATGCGGTCTGCTCGTCGCCGTGGTCGGCGAAGGCAAGCCCCGCGAGCCCGCGATCCGTTGCGATCACGATCGCGGTGCCGAACGGCGAGGGGTGGAAGCCGTAGCGCAGCGTCATGCCGCCGCCGCCGGTCTTCCATTCGCCCGGCGACATCGCCTCATGCGTGACGAACAGGTCGTGCAGCCGTCCCGGCCCTGACAGGCCGGAGTCGAGTGCCGCGTCGAGCACGCTGGCGGAATCGCGCAAGAGGTTCTTGGCGTGGTCCAGGGTCAGCGCCTGCATGAAGGCCTTCGGCGTCAGCCCGGCCCAGCGGCGGAACAGATGGTGCAGCTCATCCGGCGTGACGGCGGCGGCATCGGCCATCGCCTCGATGGTCGGCTGTGTGCGCCAATGCTCCGAGATGAAGGCGATGGCGCGCCGAACCGAGTCATAGTCGCGCAGCGCGGCGCTCTGGAGGCCTGGCTTGGCCAGGCGCTGGTCGTGTATGGCGAGTGTCATCATGGTGTCTGATTTAGGAGCCATGGCGCGTCCAAACCACCCGATTTCTGACAAAGCATGATCCGGAAAAGTGGAGACCGGTTTTCCGAAAAGATCATGCTCAAACAAGACCTAGGCGATGGGGTTGTAAGTCGGACCGCGTTTCGCGGCGTTGAGCGCCGCCGTCAAGGCTTTGGAAAAACTGGCCTTTTCGTCCGGTCCCAGGAAGCTGCCAACGCTGACCCGGCGACCCCGGGAGACCAGATAGAGTCGCTCGATGCCGAACTCCTCATGCGAGATCTGTTCGAACCGCACCCAGAGCGGATTGAGCACCCATTCCGCCACATGACCGCGATGGCTGATCCTGCGCAACCGCAGTTCCGACGGCGTGACAGTGATTTCCTCGCTCGCCTTGGCGGTGCGGAAATTGACCTTGAACGCCCAATAGATCACCAGCGCGTCGAGGCCGAAGAAGCCGAAGATCGGCCAGGCGCCGAGCCACCAGAACACTGCGCCGGCGATGAAGCTGACCGCGGTGACGAACGACATCAGCACGATAAAGCCGGTGCGATTCAGCGAGCGGTGCGGCGTCAGCAATGCCGAGAACAGTTTGGGCTCGGCCTCAGCGGCATCAGCCGCAAGGTCATCGGCCATGAGGTCTTCGCCCGGATCAAAGTCGTTGCCTGCGGTCATGACGTATCAGTATATCCGGTTCATGGCCAAAATCATCCGCTCTCAACGCGCCAGCACGTCAAGCGTTCGCTCCGCACCGAAGAAGAAAGCCGCGAAAGCGGCAACGCTGCTGCCCAAACCCGGGGCAAAGAAGGCGGCCAAGAAGGCCGCCAAGCGAACCGCAAAGCCCAAGCCATGGACATCGGAGGAGGTCTACGAGGCTTTCGACCGGTTCCGCAAAGCCAATCCCGAGCCCAAGGGCGAGCTCGAGCACCTCAACCCCTACACGCTGCTGGTTGCGGTGGTGCTGTCGGCGCAGGCGACCGATGCCGGCGTCAACAAGGCGACGCGAGCGCTGTTCGCGGTCGCCGACACGCCGGAGAAGATGCTTGAGCTCGGCGAAGACAGAGTGCGCGACTACATCAAGACCATCGGGCTCTATCGCAACAAGGCGAGGAACGTCATCGCGCTCTCGCAGAAGCTGATCGCCGAGTTCGGCGGCGAGGTGCCACGCACGCGCGCCGAGATCGAGTCGCTGCCCGGCGCCGGCCGCAAGACCGCGAATGTCGTGCTCAACATGGCATTCGGCGAGCACACGATGGCGGTCGACACCCATGTGTTTCGCGTCGGCAACCGCACCGGGCTCGCGCCCGGCAAGACGCCGCTCGAAGTCGAGCTGGGATTGGAAAAGGTGATCCCGACCGAGTTCATGCTGCACGCCCATCACTGGCTGATCCTGCATGGCCGCTACACCTGCCTCGCCCGTGGTCCACGTTGCGACGTATGCCTGATCAACGATCTCTGCCGATGGCCGGAAAAGACCGTCTGAGGCATGATCGCCATCATGTGCTATCAGAGCGTTTTCGAGCGAAGTGGATACCGGTTCGCGCGAAGGTTTGTCGGCTGTTCCGGTGCGTGATTGAGGGAGTGAGGTGTGGCAGAGCAGGTTGAAGGTGGTCCGTCACCCGCCAGCCAGACCGCGCCTGCTGTAACGGCAGCACCGGCCAAGCCGCAATCAGTAGCAAGCGGCTTCTGGAGCCGTTTCGCGATTCCGCTGTTTGCCGTGCTCATTGCGCTGGTGTTCATCGCGGTGGCGACCAGTCGCTGGGATGCCTGGGTCGGCAGCGCCACGATCCAGACCACCAATGATGCCTATGTGCGCGCCGAATTGACCCAGCTCTCCAGCCGCGTGTCGGGCGAGGTGCTCACCGTCGCCGTCTCCGATTTCCAGCGCGTCAAGGCCGGCGATCTCCTGGTGCAGATCGATCCGGCCGACTATCAGGCGCAGGTGGCGCAGGCCGAGGCCGGCGTGGTCGGTGCCCAGGCCGTGCTCGACAACCTCAACAACCAGGTCGAGCTGCAATATGCGACCATCGCGCAGGCCGAGGCTGCACGGCTGTCTGCAGAGGCGCAGCAGACCCTGGCACGCCAGGAGGAAGAGCGTCAGCAGTCGTTGTCGCAAACCGACGCCGGCACGCGGCAGCGGCTCGAGCAGGCGACCGCATCCTACGCCAAGGCGGAGGCCGACGTGCGCGCCAGCCGCGCGGTGATAGCGGCGCAGCGCCATCAGCTCGAGGTCTTGCAGGGCACCAAGAAGCAGCGTGCCGCCGACCTCGACGCCGCCAAGGCGCTGCTGGCATCGGCCAAGCTCAAGCTTGGCTATACGAAGATCGTCGCGCCGTTCGACGGCGTCACCGGCGAACGCCAGGTGCAGCCAGGCGACTACGTCAACATCGGCGCTAATCTGATCAATGTCGTGCCGCTGCCGAACGTCTATGTGATCGCCAACTACAAGGAGACCCAGCTGACCAACGTCAAGCCGGGCCAGCCGGTCGAGGTGACCGTGGATACGTTCGCGGGCCAGAAGCTGCGCGGCATCGTCGAGCGCATCGCGCCGGCGAGCGGATCGCAATTCGCGCTGCTGCCGCCCGATAACGCCACCGGCAATTTCACCAAGGTGGTGCAGCGCATTCCGGTGCGTATCCAGTTCGACAAGGGCCAGCCATTGCTCGAGCGCCTGCTGCCGGGCATGTCGGTCGTCACGCGGATCGACACCGGCGAGGCGGTCGCCAATGGCGGAAAGTGACGACCGCGACCGTGGTCCGGTCTCGCGCGGCGACGTCGCGCGCTATCCGCTGTTCGCGGTCGTCGCCGTGCTGCTCGGCGCGTTCCTGGCGAATTTCGACAGCCGCCTGACCTCGGTCGGCCTGCCCGATTTGCGCGGTGCGTTCTCGCTCAGCTTCGACGAGGGCGCCTGGCTCTCGACGGCTGCGATCGGCTCGCAGATCTTCGTCGCGCCTGCGGTGGCCTGGCTTGCCACCGTGTTCGGCCTGCGCCGGGTGCTCGGCATTCCGAGCCTGGTCTATGCGGTGGTCTCGCTGACCATCCCGTTCGTGCGCGACTACACCATGCTGATCACGCTCAGCATCGCCCACGGCATGCTGCTCGGCACCTTCGTGCCGGCGACGCTGATGATCATCCTGCGCAATTTGCCGATCCGATGGTGGCTGCCGGCGATCGCGATGTATTCGATCCGCGTCGGCTTCGCGCTCGATTCGTCGAGCTCGCTGGTCGGCTTCTATGTCGAGCATCTCGGCTGGCAGTGGCTGTATTGGCAAGGCGTGGTGATCGCGCCGCTGATGGGGCTGATGGTGTATCTCGGCACGCCGAACGAGCCGGTCAACCGCGACCTGCTGCACCATGCCGATTGGGGCGGCATGCTGCTGCTCGGCGCCGGGGTGTCGATGGTCTATGCCGGACTGGATCAGGGCAACCGGCTGGACTGGCTCTCGTCGGGCACGGTGATGGCGCTTCTGATCGGCGGCGGGCTGTTGATCATCGCCTTCATGATCAACGAGATGGTTGCGCGCCGGCCCTGGGCGCATTTCAACGTGCTGTTCTCGCGCAATATCGGGCTCTCGCTGATCGTCATCCTGCTGTACACGCTGACCAGCCTGTCGAATTCGTCGCTGGTGCCGAACTTCCTCGGCACTATCGGCGCGCTGCGGCCGGAGCAGTCGGGCGTGCTGCTGTTCACCTACGGCGCGCTGCCGATGTTCGTGCTGGTGCCGATCTCGATTTTGCTGCTGCGCCACTTCGATCCGCGTATCGTCGTGGTGCTCGGCTTCTCGGCATTCGCGGCGGCCAATCTCTGGGGCACGCAGCTGAGCCATGTCTGGGCGCGCGAGGATTTTGTCGGCATCGTCCTGCTCACGTCGATCGGGCAGGCGTTCACGCTGCTGCCGATCATCATCATGGCGCTGTCGAATTCCGATCCGTCGCGGGCGACGGCGTTCACGGCCTATATCCAGATCATGCGCCTTGGCGGCGCCGAGATCGGCGTCGCGCTGATGGTCACCTGGCTGCGGGTCCGCGAGCAGATCCATTCCAACTACCTCGGACAGCATGTGCAGAACGGCGATATCGACGTCGTGAACCTGCTCAAGCGGCTGGCAGGTGAATTTTCCGGCCACGGCATCGGGACAGCGACGGGGCGCGCCGTCGGCACGCTGGCGGCGCTGGTGCAGCGCGAGGCCAACACGCTCGCCTATATCGACGGCTTCTGGCTGTGCTTCTGGCTTGCGATCCTAGCGCTGGTCCTGGTCGCCTTCATCACGCGCGCGCCGCAGGGCCCGTTGTCGCCGGCACCGCTTGGCTTCGTGAAGAACGTGATGCGCAGGCTGGGCGCCGCCGCTTCCTGATTTGCGAGGAAGGCGCGGATATCGCCGCCGGGTCAATTTATGCCGGGTCAATTTATAGTGAATGCGGCGCTCGCGCTATGTCGCAGGCGTGTTGAAATATTTTGCTCATCGCGCGGTTCCAAGAGCGGGGGAAATGGAGCCACGATGATCGAAATGAAGCAGACGGCCGCGCTTGTTTCCCTGGCGACGGCGGTTCCACCGCATCTATTCCATCAGGGACAGGTCCTGCAGGCCGCGCGCAATCTCCTCGCCGACCGCTACGCCGAATTCGAGACGCTCTCCAGCCTGTTCGCCAACACCGGTATCCAGCATCGCTACGGCGTCAAGCCGATCGAATGGTATCTCGAACGGCGCGGCTGGCCGGAGCGAACGCGGGCGTTTCTCGAGGGCGCGGAGACATTGTACGTCGACGTGGCCCGCAAGGCGATTGCGCGCGCCGACCTGACCGGCGGGGACATCGATATCGTGGTCACGGTGTGCTCGACGGGAATAGCCACGCCGTCGCTGGAGGCGCGCGTCGCCGGCAAGCTCGGTCTGCGGACGGATGTGTCGCGCGTGCCGGTGTTCGGCCTCGGCTGCGCGGGCGGTGTGTCCGGCCTGTCGATCGCGGCGCGGCTGGCCGAAGCGCGGCCGGGAGCGAACGTGCTGCTGGTTGCGCTCGAGCTCTGCACGCTCGCGGTCCGGCACGACGAGCTCACCAAGGCAAATATCGTTGCGGCCAGCCTGTTCGGCGATGGCGCGGCCGCGATCGTGCTGCGAGCCGGGGACGGTGGTGCGACGCGGATCGAGGCGACGGGCGAAAAGCTGTGGCCGGATACGCTCGACATCATGGGCTGGACGGTCGATCCGGAGGGATTCGGCGTGGTCTTTCAGCGAACCATTCCGGATTTCGTCCGCAACCATGTTGGTCCGGCCATCGCCGAAATCCTCGCGCGGATGCAGCTGACGGCCAATGACGTCGACCGCTTCCTCTGCCATCCCGGCGGCGCCAAGGTCATCGCCGCGCTGGAGCGGGCACTCTCTCTCGATCAGGGCACGCTCGATCACGAACGCGACGTCATCGCGGCTTGCGGCAACATGTCGGGCCCGACGGTTCTCTTTGTTCTGGAGCGAGCCTGCGCCAAGGGATTGCCGCCGCGCTCGCTGCTCACGGCGCTCGGGCCGGGCTTCACGCTCAGCTGCGTTGCGCTCAGGCACGCGGCGTGAGCTTCGCGTCGGTCATCCTCGCGCTGGTCACGCTGCAGCGTCTCGGCGAGCTCGTGCTGTCACGTCGCAACACCGAGCGGCTTCTCGCGCAAGGCGCGGTCGAGGTCGGCGCCAATCACTACCCGCTCATTGTCCTGGTTCACGCCGGCTGGCTGACCGCGCTGTGGATCTGGGGCCGCAACCAGGACGTCAATCTGGCCGCGCTGGCGGGTTTCCTAGTGCTGCAAGGCTTGCGGGTGTGGATCCTCGCCGCGCTCGGGCCGCGATGGACCACGCGAATCGTCGTGCTGCCGGGCGCGCCGCTGATCGCATCCGGGCCGTACCGATATTTCCCGCATCCAAACTACGCCGTCGTGGTTGGTGAAATCGCGCTGCTACCCCTCGCGCTGCACCTGCCGCGATTGGCGCTGATCTTTACCCTCGTCAATCTCGCGATGCTTGCGCTCCGGATTCGGGTCGAGAACCGCGCGCTCTCCGTCTCCGACTGGCCACGCGCAAGCACGCCATGAGCAAGGGGGCGGATCACCGAACCGACGGCCCATCGGCTGCAACCTGGGCCGGCTTCCTCCTGATGTGCTTCGGCATGTTCATGGCGATTCTCGATATCCAGGTCGTCGCAACCTCGTTGCCGACGATCCAGCGCGCGCTTGCGATCTCGCCGGCGGCGATGAGCTGGATTCAGACCGCCTATCTGATCGCGGAAGTGATCGCGATCCCGCTGACCGGCCTGTTCACGCATGCGCTGTCGTTGCGATGGCTGTTCGCGCTTGCCGTGAGCCTGTTCACCGTCGCGTCGGTCGGCTGCGCCCTCAGCGGCGGTTTTGCGGCGCTGCTGGCGTTTCGCGTGCTGCAGGGATTTTCCGGCGGCGTCCTGATCCCCGCGGTGTTCTCCGCCGTGTTCACGCTGTTCCCGGCGCGGCTTCATCCGGTGGCCACCACGATCGGCGGCGTCGTCGCGGTGCTCGCGCCGACCGTTGGACCCGTCGTCGGCGGCTGGATCACGCAGACCTGGTCGTGGCCATGGCTGTTCCTGGTCAATCTGGTTCCGGGAGCGGTGGCAGCCGTGGTCACGCCGTTGCTGCTTCCGAAGGAAGGCGTGCAGCTTCGCGCGTTTGCCAGACTGGATAAATGGTCGCTTGTCCTGCTCGCGGCGACGCTCGCAAGCTTCATGATCGGTCTGAAGGAAGCGCCGCAACGCGGTTGGGCCGCGATGCCTTGTCTCGGCCTGCTGATCGGAAGCATTACCGGGATGGCGCTGCTGATCCGGCGCACGCTCCGCGCGGCCTATCCGATCGCGCAATTGACGCTTTTCAAGCGGCGTCCGTTCGCGATCGGTTGCGGACTGAGCTTTTGCCTCGGCATTGGCCTGTATGGATCGACCTATCTGATGCCGGTATTCCTCGGTTTCGTCCGCCGCCATGACGCTTTCGAGATCGGCACCGTCATGCTGGTCACGGGAGTTGCGCAGCTCGTCGCGGCGCCGCTTGCGGCGATCCTCGAAAGCCGCATCGGCGCGCGGCGGCTGACCGGCGCGGGCTTCGCCTTGTTCGCGCTCGGCCTCGGCTGGAGCGCCATTCAGCCGCGTACGGCGGATTTTGCCGAGATGTTCTGGCCGCAGGTCGTGCGCGGCGTCGCGATCATGTTCTGCCTGCTGCCGCCGACGCGCATTGCACTGGGCGCCCTGCCGGAGGCGGAAATTGCCGACGCCAGCGGACTGTTCAACCTGATGCGCAATCTGGGCGGCGCGATCGGGATCGCCCTGATCGATACCATCCTCTATGCGCGAAGCCCGATCTATGGCGAGGATTTCCGCGTGCGCCTGCTGGCGGGGGATGTCACCGCGGCGCAGGCGATCGGGCTCGATCCGAAGTTGCTGATCGATCGCCCGCCGGGTCTGCCGGACGACGCGACGGTGGCGTTCATCCGGCCGTTGGTCGAACGAGCGTCGCTCGCACTCACCGTCAACGAGGCATGGGCGATGCTCGCCTGCGTGGCGATCGTCGGACTGCTGCTCGTGCCCTTCGCAAGCGATCGGGTACCGGCATCGCTGCCGGCGCTTCCGGATACCACCTAGAGCGTTTTCGAGCGAAGTGGATACCGGTTCGCGTGAAGAAAACGCGTCAAAACAAGAATCTAGAGCCCGTTCCGATTCCATCGGAACGGGAAAAGCTCTAGACCGAGGACACGTTGGTTCGCCGCGCCGGCTCGATCAGCTCGCGCCGCGGGCCTGACAGCCGCTTGTACATGTGCACCATGAAGGCCATGCCGAACAGCGGCGTCGCCAGATTGACGATCGGGATCGAGACGAAGGCCGCGATGAACAGGCCCGCGGTAAAGACTGTCGCCGCGTTCTCCTTGCGCATCGCCTTGGCGTCATCGGGTGAGCGGAACCGCATCGCCGCAAGCTCGAAATATTCGCGGCCGAGCAGCCAGGCGGTCGCGATGAAGAAGATGATGAAGCCTGCGCCCGCGAACAGCACGAACGGCAGCGCGACGAGGTAGACCAGGATCGTCAGCAGCGCGGTCTTGACGCCCTCGATCGTCGCGAGCGTGACCGGCAGCGCCACGCCGGGATGGTCGGCCGGATAATGCTCGCGCTCGACATGGTCGGCGACGTCGTCGACAAACAGGCTCGCCACCAGCGAGGTGATCGCGGGCATCAGGAAGATGCCGCCGAGCACGACGCCAAGGCCCGCCGAGATCGAGACGATCCAGGACAGCACGTGCAGCGTGGAATGGAAGTTGGGGCCGAGCATGCCTTCGGCCCAGACCTCGCCTGTGTCGGCAAACCAGCTCAGCAGCCGCTGCAATCCGATCGCCAGCACGGTGATCAGCACCAGCGCAAGCCCGATCGAGCGCCACAGGATCGAGCGCATCGGCGGCGACAGGATTTGCGAAAGCGCCTTGACGGCGGCGGCTAACATGACTGGGTTACCTCTGCACAAATGACCCGCGAGAGGTAGACACCCAATATGGCTTCGGCAAGTGCCGTTTGTGCCGCGGTGCGAGCGTTTTCGAGTGAAATGCTCTAGGCGTCGAGCGGCCTGCCGCGGACGTTCGGTCCCCAGACACCGATAGCAATGATCACGATGACCATCGCCGCGGTGATCAGGCCGAATACCCCGCCGGCGCCGGCCTCCTTCAGCATGAACGCCACGATGAAGCCGGAGAAGGTCGCGCTGAGCCGGCTCATCGAATAGACGAGGCCCGCGGCGCGCGCCCGGATCGCGGTCGGGAACACCTCGGTCTGGTAGGCGTGATAGGCGTAGGACAGCGTCATGTTGGCTCCCGTCACCAGCACGCCGCTGGCGATCAGCAGCACCGGCTCGGTGAGCTGCGAGAAAGCGAGGCCGAACACCGAGATCGCGGCAGCCGCGCCGCAGATGATCCATTTGCGCTCGAAGCGGTCGGCGAAGGTTGCGGCCAGGAGCGGCGCGAGTGGATAGGCGAAGGCGATGATGAAGGAATATTGCAGGCTCTTGGTGACGTTGATGCCCTTTTGCACCAGCAGCGCCGGCACCCAGTTGGAGAAGCCGTAGACGCCGAACGCCTGGCAGAGATTGAAGATCATGAACAGCACGACCAGCGAGACGTAGGGCGGCCTGAACAGGTCGGCATAGCCGGTCTCGACCGGCGCACGAACTGGTGCGGTTGCGACCGCGGGGGCAGGACGCGGCGCAGCCGTCGGCGATGCGGCCTCGAGCGTCCGCATGATCCTCTCGGCCTCAGCGGTGCGGCCATGGCGGGCCAGCCAGAGCGGGCTTTCCGGAACGTAGAGCCGCAGCACCCAGATGATCGTGCTGGCGGCGGCGCCGATCAGCACCACCCAGCGCCAGCCGTCGATGCCGTGCGGCGAGAGCGGCACCAGCCACCACGACAGCGCGGCGACGATCGGCACTGCCGACAGCATCACCGCCTGGTTGATCGCAAACGCCCGGCCGCGCATCCAGCTCGGCACCAGCTCGGTGATATAGGCGTCGATAGTGATGACCTCGATGCCGATCCCGATCCCGGCGATGAAGCGCCACAGCAGCAGGCCGCCCGGTGTGGTCTGGCACGCCATGATCACCGATGCCGCGGTGTAGAACAGCAGCGACCAGGTGAAGACCGCCTTGCGCCCGAAACGATCGGCTAGGAAGCCGAGGCAGAAAGTGCCGATGAACAGGCCCGCAAAGGTCGCCGCGACGAAGGCGCCGATGCCGGAGAAGCCGAAGAACGCCTGCGTCGTCGTGGTCATCAACCCGCTCCGGGCGAGGCCCGGCGCGATATAGCCGGTGAAGAACAGATCGTAGATTTCGAAGCAGCCGCCGAGCGAGAGCAGGATCACCAGCCGCCAGACGTAGCCGGACGTGGGCAGCGCCTCGAGCCGTCGCGAAATCTCGTCGGATCCGCTTGTCTTGTTGGCGAGATCGATCGCAGTGTCGACGTCGACGGCGCTCATTCTGGTCCTCCTGGGGGCTCCCGTGGCCGCCCTGCTTGCGAGGGCGTACGCATCGCCCATGTTTGGCAGTGGGCAGCCAGAAATCCAGACCAACATATCGAAGGGATCGTTCGATATTTTCGAACTCAGGGGGAAAGGTTGCTTTGATTCACCTGTCAAACGGCTTGTTCAACTGTCGTCCCTGCGAAAGCACTAGGGCATGCACATATCTCTGAGGCTCCATCCTGCTGCGACGGCCAGGAAGTATTCGAGGCCATTTTTGAAGGTGATGGGGCCTGGAGGTTTAGACGACGGGTAGCCGTCCCAACCGCCAAGGCGGCCGATGATCCAGGCTGCCCAGGTGAGGCTGTCGGGCGGATGTGGGTTTTTCAGTCGCTTGCTCCTGGCCTCGAGTTTCCGGTTGAGGGCGGCAAGCGCGTTGATCTCGTTGTCGTTGAAGGCAACGCGAATGGGCTGCTGACCGCCATCGCGCGCTTGCAGAAGCTGGATGGTGATGACGGCTGCCTTGGCGGCGATAGCGACCAGTTTGAGGAGACGATCGGCGGTTCCGATCTGGCTGTCTTCGAGCTTGAGGCCTTGCGTCTTCAGGACGCGGAAGAACTGCTCGATGATCCAGCGCTGCTTGTACCATTCGACGATACGCCAGGCGTCGTCGACGGTGGCGATCTCGTGAGAGGTGATCAGACGCCAGTGCAGCGGCTCTGCGCCGGGCCCGGCATTGATCTCGCACACGTCGACCACCGCCAGCGGCAAGCTTTTCGGCAAATGGCGCAGGAACTTGCTCTGCGGGCGGGCAAGCTCGATTGCGCCAAAGCGGAGTTCGAGATGGGCCTGACGTGCCGGTCGCGCCGCGCGCGCAGGCAGTTGGATCGCCCTCCGATCCACCACAGGCATGGCGTCGGTGGCCTCATACAGGCCGGTGCGGTCGGCAAGCTTGCGATCATGCATGCTGCGCGCGATGACATGGAAGTGCTGCTCGGCCGAGCTGGCATAAAGGGCAAAGATATCGCTCTCGCGATCACCGAGGACCGTCACCGTTCCGGCAGCGGTGAGCAGCGGCTTGGCCGCAATGGCGGTGGATATCCAGCGTTGCGATTCCTTGTCAGACAAGTCACGTGCGTCATGCGTCGTGGTGCGACGCCCCTGGCGCGTCCATACCTGCCCACTCAAAAGTCCAAGACAGCTGCCATCGTCGGCATCCACGGCCAGCAGCGGATGCAGCAGCACGCCGTGGTTATTGCCCTTGCCGATTTCGCCGAGCCCGCGCCGGCGTTGCGGCGTGGTGTTGAAGTGGATCTCGCTGGTGTCCTGGATCGCCAGCACATGGCGGCCCTCTACCGCGGCAACCGTGCTGTCGCCCCAGCTTTCGATGATCCGCTCCGCCGTCACCTTGTCGTGGCCGAGAAAGCGGTTGAACCGCACCTCCAGCGCACGATCACCCCTGGAAAGCCGCCGCAGGCAGACCGTCTTGCCCGCAACCATGCGTTCGACGAGCGCCGCCCCCCTTTATCGAGACGACGATCCCCGAACCGTCCTAACGTCCAGTCAATTCGTAACAACACCCGACACCCCCGTCCAACCTGGAGCGTCGCAATAGAAATCACACGGATCGCCGATTCTGGAATCCCCTGTCTCCATCCCGAGTCAATCCGCCGCACCAAATATGTGCATGCCCTAGTGCGAAAGCAGGGACCTATACTCCGCGGCGGGTGTCGTGAAAGGGACTCGTCGTCCCACGGGTGCGCAAATTTGCGGTTCGGTGGTTATGGGTCCCTGCTCCCGTGCGCAATTGCGCACTAGGCAGGGACGACACTGAACCTGTTATGCAACCACTGAGTCATGCATTCAGATCAGGAGCGTCGCCTCCCAGGCGCCGCGGCCCACCTGATCTGCGATCAGGGCGCGGATCAGGCGGCACATCTCCTCCATGACGTAGGTCATCGGGCGGTTGCGCAAGCGGCAAAGATAGAGGGTGCGGGTCAGCTTTGGTTCGATGACTTCGCGCGCGACCAGCGATCGTGCCTTCAACGGCTCGCTGACGAAATGGGTGGTCGCAATCGTGCAGCCCAAGCCCGCGGTCAGCGCGCCGATCATGCCGCTGGTCGAGTTGAGGTGCATGATCGCATTGGCCTCGAGCCGCTTCAGCAGCACGGGATCATCCAGAAGTGCGCGCGCCGATAGTCCGTACCGCAACAGGATCAGGGGCAGCCGCGTCACCTCCTCGAAGGTGATTGGCGTTTTCTTGCCGATCAGCTTCTCGGTGCCGACGCAGAACATCTGTTCCTCCAGCACCGGCTCGGCGATCAGGTCCTTTTCCGACGGCGGATTGTAGACCAGCGCGAGGTCGACCTCGGAACTCAGCAGATGCAGCAGCGTCGCGCCGGAGAGACTCTCGGTCAGCGACAGCTTCAGGTTCGGATATTTCGTCAGCACGGTCCGCATCAGCGGCACGCCGATCGCCTTCATCCCGGAATTGGCCATGCCGATCGAGATGTCGCCGGCGATCACGCTGGCGCCTTCCTTGATCTCGCGCTCGGCCGCCGCCATCGCGCGCAGGATGATGCGGGCATGTTCATAGAGCCGCTCGCCCGCCGCGGTCGGTTCCATGCCGCGCGGCTTGCGCTCGAACAGTGGCGTGGCGAATTCCGCCTCGAGATTGGCGATGTGGTGGCTGAGCGCGGATTGCGCGACGTTGGCCTGGTCCGCGGCCCGGGACAGGTTGCGCTGCTCGTAAACCGCGATGAAATAGCGAAGCTGGCGCGAATCCATGAGGGTTCAGCGTTCTAGAACCACGAATACACTATTCGACAGGTTATATTTTTCAGATAGCGTGCGGAAGCCTAACCTGCGCCGATCACAAAGCGTTTTCGAGCGAAGCGGATACCGGTTCGCATGAAGAAACGCGTCAGAACAAGAGCGCAACGAGCACGGAGAAACCGATGACCGGGAGCGGACTGCCGCTGGAAGGCGTGAGGGTCGTCGAGATGACCCACATGGTGATGGGGCCGACCTGCGGCATGATCCTGGCGCAACTCGGCGCCGAGGTGATCAAGGTCGAACCGCCCGCTGGCGACAAGACCCGTTCGCTCGGCGGCATGGGAGTCTCGTTCTTCCCGTTGTTCAACCGCGGCAAGCGCAGCGTCGTGCTCGACTTCGCCAAGCCCGAGGACCGCGACACCATGCACCGGCTGCTTGCCAGCGCCGACGTGTTCCTGGAGAATTTTCGCGACGGCCAGCTCGACAAGCAGGGGCTTGGCGCCGAGCAGCTTCGCCAAAAATATCCGCAGCTGATCATCGCCGGCCACAAGGGCTTTCTGTCCGGCCCCTACGATCATCGCCCGGCGCTCGACGAGGTCGTGCAGATGATGTCGGGGCTCGCCGCGATGACCGGCACGCGCGACAAGCCGCAGCGCGTCGGTTCCTCCGCCAACGACATCATGGGCGGCATGTTCGGCGTGATCTCGATCCTCGCCGCGCTCTATCAGAGGCGCGGCGGTCACCAGAACGGCGCCGACATCCGCATCGGCCTGTTCGAGAACTGCCTGTTCCTGGTCGCCCAGCACATGGTCGAGTACGAGATGACCGGGCGCAAGCCGCGCTCGATGCCGGAACGCGAGCATGCCTGGCCGATCTACGACATCTTCGATGCCGCCGGCGGCGATCGCATCTTCATCGGCGTCGTCACCGAAGGTCATTGGCAGAGCTTCTGCCGCGAGTTTGGTCTGGCGGAATTCGCCGACGATCCGACGTTGCGCTCGACCACGGACCGCATCATGGCGCGCGACCGGATCATTCCGCGCGTCGCCGAGGTGATCAAAGGATGGAACGTCGCCGACCTCTCGGCGCGGCTCGACGCGCTCAACATCTGCTTCTCGCCGATCAATCGGCCGGAGGACCTGCTGCAGGATCCGCATGTGCTACGGCCCGGCGGACTCGTCAACAATCTCAATGCCGACGGCAAGCCGTTCCGCGTCCCTGCGTTGCCGGTCGAATGGAACGGCCGACATATCGGCGAAGGCCTGAAAGTGCCGGTGCTTGGCGCCGATACCGATGATGTCCGCGCCGAGCTCGCACAACAGACAATTTCATCAACCGGAAACGCTGCGTGAGGCTGACATGACCCGCGTCCACGATATCTACCCGAGCGACAAGGTGAGCCTGCGCGAGGTCGGCCTGCGCGACGGCCTGCAGCTGGTGAAGACGTTCCCGTCGACTGCGGCGAAAGAGCGCTGGGTGCGCGATGAATATGCCGCGGGCGTCCGGCATTTCGAGGTCGGCTCGTTCCTGCCGGCCAAGACGTTTCCGCAGTTCGTCGATGTCCGTGACGTTGTCGCGACCATTGCCGCGCTGCCCGGCGCGCATGGTGTCGCGCTGGCGCTGAACGAGCGCGGCGTCAACGAGGCGCTGGCCTCCGGCGTCGCCGAGATCGCCTCGGTGGTGTCGGCGACCGAGGAGCACAGCCAGGCCAACGCCAACCGCTCGCGCGAATCGGCGATCGAGAACATCAAGCGTCTCTGCGAGCTTCGCGATGCCAGCGCGCACAAGCCGCTGGTCAATGCCGCGATCTCGATGGGGCTGGGTTGCTCGATCGTGGGTGCGGTCGATCCGAAGGAGGTGCTGCGCCTCACCGAGAAGCTCTACGAGGTCGGCGTCGACATGGTCGCGATTGCGGACACGGTGGGTTATGCCGGGCCGAAGCAGGTCGGCGAGCTGACGCGCGGCGCGGTGAAGATCGCAGGCTCCAAGCCGGTTTGCGTGCATCTGCACGACACCCGCGGCATGGGCATCGCCAATGCATCCGCCGCGCTCGACGAGGGCGCCCGCGTGCTCGACGGCTCGCTCGGCGGCCTCGGCGGCTGCCCGTTCGCGCCGGGCGCCACCGGCAATGTCGTGTTCGAGGACCTCGTCTTCCTCTGCGAGAGCAAGGGATTTCCAACCGGCATCGATCTCGATCGCCTGGTCGCGGTGCGCGCGATCCTGAAATCCGAGATGCCGAATGAGGCGCTCTATGGCGGCCTCGCCCGCGCCGGCCTGCCGCGCGGCACCAAGGCGAGGGCGGCGTAGCGTATTCGTTGCGTAGCCCGGATGGAGCGAAGCGAAATTCGGGGCCTTGCGCCCGCGGACGGAGCTTCCCGGATTTCGCCGCGCTCCATCCGGGCTACGAGACGACACGCTCTCAATCGTGCCCATGCCCGCGCTTGCGCGGCTTCTTGTCCGGCGCGGTCGGGATCATCACGACGCGGCCGTAACGCACGCCGCGTTCGGCGATGACGTGATCGGCGAGATGCCGGACCTCGCTGCTGGCACCCTTCAGCGCCGTCACCTCCATGCAGCTGTCGTCGTCGAGATGGACGTGCAGCGTCGCCAGCGACAGGTCGTGATGGCCGTGGAAATTCTGCACCAGCCGCTTCGACAGATCGCGCGCGGCGTGGTCGTAGACATAGACCAGCGCGGCGACGCATTGTCCTGACGGTGCGTTCTCCGCGCTCTGCTGCAGGCCGGCGCGTGCGAGATCGCGGATGATCTCGGAGCGGTTCTGATAGCCGCGCGCCCCGGCGGCAGCGTCGATCTCCGCGAGCAGGTCATCCTCGATGGTGATGGTGATGCGTTGCATGGATTATCCGTGGTGGCTCGATTGTCCGGCGGTATGACATTTTTCTTGTAACGTCATACTGCGCTTGCTAGCGTCGCTTTGCCGGGGTTGGTTGGACTGGTGCGGTCGTCGCGTGACTGTAACAGGTATCATGCGGGGGCATGCGCGTTGCGTCGTACTGCATGGCGGATATTTCCCGCCGCCGCATCCATTGCAGCATTGGCGCCGGTTGCCGAAGCGCAGACGCTTCCTCCCGCGCCTGGGCAGTTGCCGCCGGTGACGGTGACGTCGCCCGATCAGGCGCCACCCAAGCACGCCAGACCGTCGCGGCGTCCACACCATATAGCCGCCAGCGGTCGCAGGCCGGCAGCGCCGCAGCCGAGCCAATCCACCGCCGCGACCAGCGGCATCACCAGCGGCTCTGCAACCGTTTCTGCATCGGATCTCCAACCGACCGCCGCCAGTGCGCTGCAGATCAGCGGCGACGAGGTGAATGCGCGGCCGGTCTCGCGCGTCGGCGAAGTTCTCGAGGCGGTACCAGGCCTGATCGTCACCCAGCATTCCGGCGAGGGCAAAGCCAATCAATATTTTCTGCGCGGCTTCAATCTCGATCACGGCACTGATCTGGCCATCACCGTCGACGGCATGCCGGTCAACATGCCGACCCATGGTCACGGCCAGGGCTACGCCGACATCAATTTCCTGATCCCGGAGCTGATCCGGTCGATGGACGTCCGCAAGGGTCCCTACTACGCGGACAAGGGCGACTTTGCTTCCGCCGGCGCGGTCGACATCAACTATCTGAATGGACTGCCGAAGAACATCGTCGAGCTGACCGTCGGCAGCTTCGGCTATCAGCGTGCGATGGCAGCTGGCTCGGCCAAGGCCGGCGATGGAACGCTGCTCGCGGCCTTCGAGGCCAACAAATACAACGGTCCCTGGGACGTGCCGGACGATATCCGCAAGCTCAACGGCGTGCTGCGCTACAGCCACGGCACCGCGACCGACGGCTTCTCGCTGACGGCGATGGCCTATTCCAATGGCTGGAACTCGACCGACCAGGTCCCGCAGCGCGCGATCGACCAGGGCCTGATCGATCGTTACGGTTCGCTCAATCCGACCGACGGCGGCACCTCGAGCCGCTTCAGCCTGTCCGGCAATTGGGCGCAGTCCAGCGACTACGGGCAGAGCAAGCTCAACGCCTATGTGATCCGCTCGTCGCTGCAGCTCTATAACGACTTCACCTATTTCCTCGACGCCCCCGTCAATGGCGACCAGTTCAGCCAGACCGACAAGCGCACCGTCTATGGCCTCGACGCCAGCCATGCCCTCGACCTTCGCTTCGCCGGCGTCGAGACCCAGACCCGGGTCGGCGTCCAGACCCGCTACGACGACATCAATGTCGGCCTGTTCAAGACCGTGCAGCGCGAGATTCTGTCCACCGTGCGCAACGACCAGGTGCAGGAGGGCAGCGTCGCGCTGTGGGCCGATACCACCGCGCGCTGGACCGACTGGCTGCGCACCACGGTCGGCATCCGCGAGGATTATTTCGCCGGCCACGTGCTGAGCGACACGCCGCAAAATTCCGGCGACGCGCAGGCGGCGATGACGAGCCCGAAGGCCGGCATCGTGCTCGGCCCCTGGGCCAGGACCGAGTTCTACGGCAATGCCGGCTTCGGCCTGCATTCCAACGACATCAGGGGCGCGACCATCACCGTCGATCCCAACGACAAGGTGACGCCGCTCGATCGCGTGCCGCTGCTGGTGCGCTCGAAGGGCGTCGAGCTCGGCATCCGCACCAGGGCGATCGACGGCCTTACCTCGTCGCTTGCCGTGTTCGTGCTCGACTTCGATTCCGAGCTGCTGTTCGTCGGCGATGCCGGTACCACCGAACCGAGCCGGCCGAGCCGGCGGGTCGGCGTCGAGTGGACCAACCAGTACAGGCTGCTGCCGTGGATGAGTTTTGATTTCGATCTCGCCTACACCCGCGCCCGCTTCGCGGATGTCGATCCGGTCGGCAATTTCATTCCCGGCGCCCCCGCGTGGGTCGCCAGCGGCGGCGTCACCTTCGGCCGCGAGACCGGCTGGTTCGGCAGCCTGCGCGCCCGTTATTTCGGCCCGCGCCCGCTGATCGAGGACGACAGCGTGCGCTCGCTGTCGTCCTTCATCGTCAACGCCCGCGCCGGCTACAAATTCGACAACGGGATGCGGCTACAGCTCGACGTCCTCAATCTCTTCAACGCGCAAACCAACCAGATCGAATACTACTATTTGTCGCGGCTGCCGGGCGAACCGATCGATGGCGTCGCCGACCGCCATGTGCATCCCGCCGAGCCGCTTGCCGTTCGGCTGACGCTTGCGGCGACGTTCTGATCGTCACACCTGCGCGCGACCTTCCGCGGTCATTTCCGCAGCCGGAAGCGCCGTCTCTTCGTCAGTCGCTTCAGGAACAAGCGGCGGCGACTTATGTTCTGGAAACACACCAAATTCGCCGGCTACCTCCTGGAGCGGCTTCTGCTTGTCGGCCCAGTGCAGGGCCGTGTAGTCGAAACCGTGCACGATGGTGGGTTTGACGACTTCGAAATAGGGCGAGATGTCGAAGTCGCGCGGCATGTAGAGCGAGGAATCGCGGATATGCAGGATCTCGCGGCGCGCCTTGCGGCTGGCAGCGCGCGTGATCTTGGGCAGGATCGGATAGCGCACGGCGTCGAACGCCTGCGCGATCAGCGCCGAGCAGATGATCTTGGTCGGATCGCCGGAGCCGAACGCGATCATGCGGCGGCGCCAGCGCTGCGGGATCGGCAGCGGAAACAGATAGCGCGCGAGATCGACGATGTTCTTGGTGTCGTAGCCGAAGCCGATGCGGTTGATGGCGTAGCGGCACACCGTGGTGCGGTCCTCGAACGACAGTCCGACCGGACGGCAGAGGCGGGTGTGGTAGGCGAGATATTTCGACAGCGGCGCGGAGGTCACGCCCTCGCCGATATTGGCCTCGATCAGCACATGCTGTTCGCCGTCAGGCTCGAACGCGCCGTCGATCGGTCCGACAAAAAGCGCGGCGTGCGACCAGGTCGACTGCGTGAGGTATTTGATGATGCCGGAAATCCGGTTGTTGCCTTCGACCAGCAGCACATCACCGGGCTGCATGATGCTGCGCAGATGGTCCGGGTCGCTCGGCGTGAACGGCTCGTAACCGGGAACTTCTTTTTGAAGGTACCCCGCGATCCATTTACCGACGGTATCGAGCATTACGCCCATGAATTCCCCCCAGCGGTTCTACGACCGCTTGTGCTGACTTAATCATGGTCGCAAGCCGTTGCAATTTAGTTCATGCCATCGGCGGATCAATCATGATTGATTTACCATGATGGTTGCTGCGGTCGGTGAGATGCGGCACAGTTCGCGAAGCGTTCCCGTTCTCCGCAAGTCCCCGGAAACCATGCCAGAAGCTATGTCATGACAGTGACCCGCCGCGATTTCCTGTCGGCGTCCGCAGCTTTCGCGCTGGTGCCCGCGCTGGGCGGCCGGGTTCTTGCTGCGCAGCCGCCGCCGCGCGAGGCCGACATCGTCGTGATCGGGGCGGGTGCCGCAGGCATCGCCGCGGCGCGACGGATCGTTGCCGCAAATCGCAAGGTGATCGTGGTGGAGGCGGCCGGCCAGGTCGGCGGTCGCTGCCAGACCGACGCATCGGCATTCGGCGTGCCGTTCGACCGCGGCGCGCGCTGGATGCACAATCCCGAAACCAATCCGATGATCCGGCTGGCCCGCGCCGCGGGCCTCGACATCGTCACGGCCCCCGCGGGCCAGAAGATCCGGATCGGCCGGCGCTATGCCCGCCCCGGCGAGACCGAGGAGTTTTTGGCGGCGCTGGTGCGCGCCAACCGCGCCATCGACGACGCTGCGCGCAAGGCCGATATCGCCTGCGCCGCTGCGATGCCGAAGGACCTCGGCGATTGGGCCGGCACCGCGGAATTCCTGCTCGGGCCCAATTTCTGCGGCAAGGATCTGATGGATCTTTCCGCGGTCGACAAGGTGCGCGCGCAGGATCGCAACACCGCGATCGCCTGCCGGCAGGGGCTCGGCGCGCTGATCGCAAAGCTCGGCGAGGGACTGCCGCTGGCGCTGTCGACGCCGGCGCAGCGCATCCTGTGGAGCAATCGCGACGTCATGGTCGAAACGCCCTCCGGCAAGATCACCGCGCGCGCCGCCATCGTCACCGTGTCGAGCAACGTGCTCGCGAGCGGCAATATCAAGTTCGCGCCGGAGCTTCCAAAGCGCGCGCTCGATGCCGCCGCCAAGCTCAGCCTCGGCAGCTACGATCGCATCGCATTGCAGATTCCCGGCAATCCGCTCGGGCTGTCGCGCGACGACGTCATCATCGAGCAGAGCAATTCGACCAAGACGGCGCTGCTCTACGGCAATATCGCGGGCTCCTCGCTGTGCACGATCGACGTTGCGGGTTCGTTCGGTCGCGACCTGTCCGCGCAGGGCGAGCAGGCGATGGCGGCTTTCGCGGTGGAATGGCTGACCAAGCTCTATGGCAGCGAGGTCGGCGCCGCCGTGAAGAAGACCAGCGCGACGCGCTGGAATGCACAGCCCTTCATCCTCGGCGCGATGTCGGCCGCTGCACCCGGCGCACAATTCTCGCGCCGGATCCTGACCGAGCCGATCGGCGCGATGTATCTTGCGGGCGAGGCCACCCATGAAACGCTGTGGGGCACGATCGACGGCGCCTGGGATAGTGGCGAGCGCGCCGCCGACGCCGCGCTGCGCAGGATCGGCGGGGTGAAGGAAGCGACACCGGCGCCCGCAGCGCCCGCCGCAAAACACAAGCGCCGCACGCCTCCTCGCTCCGGTGCGATGAATTGATCGCTGGGGAAGATCAGGCGCTGCGATTTGTCATGCTGGCCGAAAGACGTTGCCGCGCAAGAGATGTCGTCCCGGCGAAAGCCGGGACCCATACTCCGTGACCGATGTTGTGAACGGGACTTGTCGTTCCAGCATTGCACAACAATGATCGTTGGTGGTTATGGGCCCCTGCTTTCGCAGGGACGACACCGAATATGTTGCGCGATGTGGGGAGGGAGCCTGAACAGTGTGCTTGCGTTGCCGCGTGCCCCTCACACCGGCAGCTTCAGTTCCATCAGATCCTTGGCCACCACGATGCGGCCGGAATAGTTCTTCTTCACGTCCCGGGTCCAGTCATCGTCGGTGACCTGCCGATCGTCGCCGGGGACGAAGTGGCTCAGCACCAGCGTCTTCACGCCGGCAGCGGCGGCGATGCGGCCGACGTCCTCGGTCGAGGTGTGGCTGTCGAGCAGATGCTTCCTCAGCGTGGCGCCGTTCTTGGTCGTGGCGACCAGGCGATCGACCGCGGGGACGTAGAGACATTCGTGCACCAGCACGTCGACGCCCTTGGCAAACTCGGCGAGCTTCGGGTTGTAGGCGGTGTCGCTGGAAAACACTATGGTGCCGTCCGGCGTCTCGAACTTGTAGGCGAAGTTATCCGTGATCGGCGGATGCGGCGTGCGGAACGCGGTCACGGTGACATCCGATGTCTTCAGCACCACGCCGTCGTCGCTGATGTCTTTCGCGATCAGCAGCTTGCGCGGATCGGGCCGGCCTTCGTCCTCGATCCGGGTCTCGACGTCGAACTTGTTCAGCTCCCAATATTCCTTGGTCATCGCCTCGATGCCCTTGGGGCCGAACGAATGGATCGGCGTCGAGAGGCCGGCCGCCCAGGCGTTGTAGAACAGATTGCCGTATTCCAGATTGTGATCGGAATGATGATGGCTGATGAAGATGTACTTGACCTGCGGGATCGGCACGCCCGCGCGCACGAGCTGGCGGCTGACGCCCATGCCGCAATCGATCACGAACGGTGTGTCGTTGACGACGACGAGATTGGCGGGGTTCGAAGCGCCGATGCCGACGCGCGGTCCGCCCTTGGTGCCGAGGAACACGATGCGGGTCCGCGCCTTGTCGGTTTGCGCGCGCACGTGAGGCGCCGCGAGTACGGCGGCGCTGCCGAGCGCCAGTTTCAATGCATTGCGGCGATCGATCATCGGTGTCTCCCTGGTCTCTTTTGAATGCTGCGACCCTAGCCGCCGCGCAAGATGCCATCAAGCGCCGGCAGGCCGACGATGACGGCAGCCGCGATCAGCGCGTAGCAGATCGCGCGAAACACCTTTTCGCTCGCCTTGCCGAACAGCGCGGCGCCGAACCAGACGCCGACGCCGTAGATCGGGCCGACGATCAGCGAGAACTTGACCGATTCGATCGTGATCAGGCCGGTGAACCAGTAGCTGACCAGCGAGAAGAAATCCGAGGCGCCGAAGAACAGCACGATGTTGGCGCGCGAGATCACCGACGAGATCGGGCGTCCCAGCCAGTAAGCGACGATCGGCGGGCCGCCGGTCTGCGCGAGGCCGCTGCAGAAGCCGGAGAGGCCGCCGACGCCGACGGAGAGGGCGACGTGCTCCTTGCCGTGGTAGCGCCAGCCCGACAGCAGCAGTGCGAGCAGCGCCGCGACAAAGCACGAGATGATCCAGCGTGTGGTGACAGGCTCGAGCACGGTCAGGAAATAGGTGCCGATGGGAACGCCGACCAGCGCTCCGGCGACCATGACTGCGGTCGCCTTGCGATCGGCGTGGGTCCAGGCGTTCGGCAGCAACGGCGTGGCGGCGATGAAGTCGATGACGAGCAGCAGCGCCGCCACCAGCCGCGGCGCCGCGACGCTGCTCGCGAGCGGCATGAAGATCAGCGCCGAGCCGAAGCCGGAGAAACCGCGCGCCGTCCCCGACACGAAGGCGATCGCACAGATCGCGAGCGCGATGCTGGTCGAGATGTCGGAGGGGATCAGGCTGAAGGAGGTCATGCGGGAGGCTGGAAGGGAGGTTCGATTTGCTGTCCGGCGTGCCCGCCCGCACTACGGTTCTAACGTAACTGTACTTTTGTCAGACCGTCATCCCCGCGCAAAGGCTTCGCCTTTGTCGCCGGAGGTGCGAGCGGAGCGAGCCCCGAAGGATGAATCGGCCACAGCCGGGCCGTCGACCCTTCGAGACGGCCGCTACGCGGTCTCCTCAGGGTGACGGTGCGATGGACCGCCTGTGGTTCACATCACCCGCGCAGCGTGCCGCCGGTCTTCTTGGTCACCTCGGTGACGACCTTGGCCGCGACCGCGTCGATCTCCTGGTCGGTCATGGTCTTCTCGCGCGGCTGGATCGTTACCGCGATCGCGATCGACTTCTTGTCGGGATCGATGCCCTTGCCTTCGTAGACGTCGAACACGGTCACATCGGTGATCAGCTTCTTGTCGACATTCTGCGCCGCGCGGACGATGTCGCCCGCCTTGACGCTGCGATCGACGATGAAGGCGAAGTCGCGCGACACCGGCTGGAATGCCGAGAGTTCCAGCACCGGCTTGGCGCGCGTCGCCCGCTGCTTGCCTTGCGGGATGCGCTCGAGGATCACCTCGAACACGATCATCGGGCCGTCGGCGCCGAGCGCCTCGGCGGCACGCGGATGCAGCTCGCCGAAGTATCCGAGCACGTTCTGCGGGCCGATCTGGATGGTGCCGGAGCGTCCCGGATGCAGCCAGGCCGGGCCGCCGGGCACGATCTGCAGCGCCTGCACCGGCGCGCCGGCGGCCGCCAGCACGGCGAAGGCGTCGGCCTTGGCATCCATCGCATCCGCCACAGCCGAGCCGGTCCAGTGCCGTCCGATCCCCTTCGACGAGGCGAAGCCATGGCGCACGCCGGAGGCGGCCACCAGCTGGTCCTCCGGGCGGTCGCCGCGGAACACCTGGCCGACCTCGAACAGCGCCACGTCAGGATAGCCGCGGTTGATGTTGGCCTGAACCGCCGCGACGAGGCCGGGCAGCAGGCTCGGCCGCATGTCGGAGAGATCGGCCGCGATCGGGTTGGCGAGCACGAGCTCGCTCTGGCCGCCGCCGAACAGTTTTGCCGCGTCATTGGTGATGAACGACCAGGTCACGGCTTCCACCATGCCGCGCACGCCGAGCGCGCGCTTGGCGCGGCGGGTGCGCAGCTGCATCGGCGTCAGCACCGGCTTGCGCGGCTCCTCGCCGCGCTCGAACGGCGTCATCGGCACCTTGTCGACGCCGACGATGCGCACGATCTCCTCGACGATGTCGGCCTTGCCGTGAACGTCGGTGCGCCAGGACGGGATCGCGATCTTCACCACGGGGCCGTTGCCGGCCAGCATGAAGCCGAGCCGGGTGAGGATCAGCTTCACCTCGACCAGCGGCACCTCGATGCCGGCAAGGCGCTTCACTTCGCTGAGCGGGAAATCGATGACGCGATCCTCGCCGAACTGCTTGCCGACCACGACGTTCTCGGACGGCGTGCCGCCGCACAGCTCCAGCACCAGTTTGGTCGCGAGCTCGAGCCCGGGCACCATGAAGGCCGGATCGACGCCGCGCTCGAAGCGATAGCGCGCGTCCGAATTGATGCCGAGCTTGCGGCCGGTCTGCGCGATGTTGATCTCGTTCCAGAGCGCCGATTCGATCAGCACGTCGGTGGTGTTGTCGTCGCAGCCCGAGGCCTCGCCGCCCATGATGCCGGCAAGCGATTCGACGCCGTGCTCGTCGGCGATCACGCAGATATTGCTGTCGAGCGTGTAGGTGCGGCCGTCGAGCGCGAGCAGCGTCTCGCCGTCCTTGGCGCGGCGGACGGTGAGATTGCCCTGCACCTTCTTGGCGTCGAACACGTGCAGCGGGCGGGCGCGGTCGTAGGTCATGAAGTTGGTGATGTCGACCAGCGCGTTGATCGGACGCAGGCCGATCGAGGTCAGCCGCTTCTGCAGCCATTCCGGCGACGGGCCGTTCTTCACGCCGCGCACCAGCCGCAGCGCGAAGCCCGGACACAGCGTGGCGTCTTCCACCTTCACCTCGACCGGGCAGGGGAATTCGCCCTTGATCGGCTTGATGCCGGGGTCCTTGAATTTGCCCATGTCGGCGGCGGAGAGATCGCGCGCGATGCCGTGCACGCCGGTGCAGTCCTGCCGGTTCGGCGTCAAATTGATCTCGATGGTGGGATCGCCGAGCCCGGCCCAGTCGGCATAGCCCTTGCCGAGCGGTGCGTCCGCCGGCAGCTCCATGATGCCGTCGTGGTCCTCCGAGATCTGCAATTCCGCCGCCGAGCACAACATGCCGCGGCTCTCGACGCCGCGGATAGTGCCGACGCCGAGCGTGATGTTCTTGCCGGGGATGTAGGTGCCGGGCGGCGAGAACACGCTGATCAGCCCGGCTCGCGCATTCGGCGCGCCGCACACCACCTGCACCGGCTCAGCCCCGTCGCCGGTGTCGACCATGCAGACGCGCAGCCGGTCCGCATTCGGATGCTGCTCGGCCGAGATCACGCGCGCAATGGTGAACGGCGCCAGCGCCTTCGCCTTGTCCTCGATGTTCTCGACCTCGAGCCCGATCATGGTGAGCTTGTCGGCGAGCTTTTCGAGCGGCTCGTCGGTATCGAGATGTTCCTTCAGCCAGGAGAGGGTGAACTTCATGACGATGATTTCTCTTGTCCCCTCTCCCGCTTGCGGGGGAGGGTTAGGGTGGGGGCTCTCTCCGCGATGGCAGCGGCGATTGTTTCAAGGACGCCTGCACGATTTGTCATGACGTCGAGATTGCTGAAGCGAAGGACTTTGAAGCCTTTGGTCTCAATGACGGCTGAGCGTGCGGCATCGGCGCGTTCGCCTTCGTCCGAAAAGTGCTGACCGCCGTCGAGTTCGATCACCAGCTTTGCCGCGTGGCAGACGAAGTCGGCGACGTAATTATCGATGGGTACCTGACGGCGAAAGGTTGCGCCGTTCAGGCGATTGCCGCGCAGCTCCGACCAGAGGATGCGCTCCGCATCAGTCAAGTTACGTCTGAGCGCACGCGCATTTGCGCGCAGTCGAGTGGATACCTTCCAGTCCGGATGTTCAGGATCGACCATGAGCAACCCCGGTGCTGAGAGACCCCCACCCCAGCCCTCCCCCGCAAGCGGGAGAGGGAGTTCGACTGCTCGAGGTGAGGGGGTTTTCGTGTCCATTCGAGACCGGTGAGCACACTCCATCCATTCCCTCTCCCGCTTGCGGGGGAGGGTCAGGGTGGGGGCTCGTGTCGCATCGGGGCACTCAACGAGACTCACGTACTCAGCCCTCCCGCGATCGACGGGATGTCGAGCGGCTTGAAGCCGTAGTGGCTGAGCCAGCGCACGTCGCTGTCGAACAATTGGCGCAGGTCGGCGATGCCGTATTTCAGCATTGCGATGCGGTCGATGCCCATGCCCCAGGCAAAACCCTGGTAAACGTCGGGATCGAGGCCGCAGGCACGCAGCACGTTGGGGTGCACCATGCCGCAGCCGAGAATCTCCAGCCAGTCCTCGCCCTCGCCGAAGCGGATCTCGCCCTTGTCGCGGCGACACTGGATGTCGACCTCGAGCGACGGCTCGGTGAACGGGAAGAACGACGGCCGGAACCGCATGTTGATGTGGTCGACCTCGAAGAACGCCTTGCAGAACTCGTGCAGGATCCATTTGAGGTGGCCGAGATGCGAGCCCTTGTCGATCACGAGGCCCTCGACCTGATGGAATTGCGGCGTGTGCGTCGCGTCGGAATCGATGCGATAGGTGCGGCCCGGGCAGATCACGCGGATCGGCGGCTGTTGGGTCAGCATGGTGCGCACCTGCACCGGCGAGGTGTGGGTCCGCAGCAGCATGCGCGAGCCGTCTTCCTTCGGGTTGAAGAAGAAGGTGTCGTGCATCTCGCGCGCCGGATGGCCGACCGGAAAGTTCAGCTTGGTGAAGTTGTAGTCGTCGGTCTCGATGTCGGGTCCCTCGGCGACCGCAAAGCCCATGTCGGCGAAGATCGTGGTGAGCTCGTCCCAGACCTGGCTCAACGGATGGATGCGGCCGGTCTCCGCCGGCGCCTCGCGCAGCGGCAGCGTGACGTCGATGGTCTCGGCGGCGAGGCGCGCATCGAGCGCGGCCGCCTTCAGCACGTCGCGCCTGGCCGCGAGCGCCTGCGTCACCGCATCCTTGGCGAGGTTGATCTTCGCGCCCTCGGTCTTGCGCTCCTCCGGCGACATTTTTCCAAGGGTCGCAAGGAGTGCCGAGATCGAGCCCTTCTTGCCGAGCGCCGAGACGCGGACCGCCTCGAGGGCGGCCTCGTCAGCGGCTGAGGCGATCTGGTCGAGGATGGATTGTTCGAGCGTTGCGAGGTCGGACACGGTCAATTCCTGCGCTTGAGCGGGGCATGATCCGGTGGGAAGAACCGCTACCCGAACCGGTACCATGCGCCAAAATTCGGCTGGGTTGTCGCCGCCCGAAGGCGGTAACGTCAAGCGAAAAGCCGGTCATTTCGGGCCGATGGCCGGCAGCATTGAACCCCGCGCGGAGGCCGGGCTACCCAAGGGGGAGTTCAAGGAGGCCCACGCGATGTTGCTGCGATCTTGCCTGGCTATGCCGGCGGTGCTGTTGATGCTCACCACGGTGCATGCCGCGACCGAGGAATGTCCCGCCAAATCGACCCAGATGGGCGACATCATCGCGGAGCTTCAGAAGGCGCCGAGCTGCAACCGCGCGATGAAGATCTTCGAGGCGTGCGAGTACGGCGCCAGCGGAGACGTCCAGTTCGGCACCGTGGTCGAGAAGAGGTGCGAGGGGGACTTCCTGTCCGGCCTCAGAGCGCCGCAGAAGAAGGCCTATGCCAGCCAGCTCAAGCGCTGCGACCACAAATACGACAACGAAAGCGGCACCATGTACCGCTCGTTCACGGCGTTCTGCCGGGCGATCGTCGCCCAGCGCTATTCGCAGAAGGCGCTGAAAGCGGGCCCCAAATCGCGTTAGGGCCGCCCGCTAGGATCAGGCGGCCAGCGCGGCCTTGGCCTTCTCGGCGATCGCCTGGAACGCAACCGGCTCGTGGATCGCCAGATCCGACAGCACCTTGCGGTCGACGACGACGCCCGACTTGGAGAGGCCGTTGATAAACACGCTGTAGGTCATGCCGAACGGACGGACCGCGGCGTTGATGCGCTGGATCCAGAGCGCGCGGAAGGTGCGCTTCTTGCGCTTGCGGTCGCGGAAGGCGTACTGGCCGGCCTTTTCGACGGCCTGCTTGGCGACGCGGATGGTGTTCTTGCGGCGGCCGTAATAGCCCTTGGCGGCCTTGTAGACTTTCTTGTGCTTGGCGTGAGCGGTCACACCGCGTTTGACGCGAGACATGACGGAAATCCTTGATCTGGAAGAGGTGACGGGGCGCCGCGCAGCCGCGGCGAGGGTTCAAGCGGATCAGCGCGATCAGGCGTTCGGCAAGAAATACTTCTTGACGTTGTCGCCGTCGGTCTTGAACAGCACGCGGGTGCCGCGCAGCTGACGGATCTGCTTCTTCGTCCGCTTGATCATGCCGTGGCGCTTGCCGCGCTGGGCGTGCATGACTTTGCCAGTGGCAGTCACCTTGAAGCGCTTTTTAGCGCCCGACTTGGTCTTCAACTTGGGCATTTGGCTCTCCTGTCGCACAGCACGAAAATCGCCCCGAGAGGCGTCCGGCCGGCTAAAATGCTCGTTAGAGCGTTGAAAGTGCTAAGGTTTTTTCCGAATTGAAAGAACCTGCACCAGACGTCGCCACGGCAGCCCTTGATCAGCCGGGCGGCGAAGGCCCGGCTTATGACAGAGGATCGGCGGTTTTGCAACGTTTGCGGCGGGAAATCGGGGTCGGAACCGGCTAGCCCGGATGGAGCGCGGCGAAATCCGGGGCAGGTCGAGCCGCGGACGCACCGGCCCCCGAATTGCGCTGCGCACCATCCGGGCTACGGAAACGAAACAGCCCGCCAGATCGCCTGACGGGCTGTTTCATTTCAACAAAGCGACAAATTCGAACTAGCGCGGCGCCAGCACCATCACGACCTGGCGGCCCTCGAACTTCGCGTCCTGCTCGACCTTGGCGAATTCGGCGACGTCGGCCTTCACCTTGTCCAACAGCTTGGTGCCGATCTCCTGGTGCGCCATCTCACGACCGCGGTAGCGCAAGGTGATCTTGACCTTGTCGCCTTCCTCGAAGAAGCGCTGCATCGCGCGCATCTTCACGTCGTAGTCGTGATCGTCGATCATCGGGCGGAGCTTGATCTCCTTGATTTCGACGACCTTCTGCTTCTTGCGAGCTTCGGCAGCCTTCTTCTGCGCGGAATACTTGTACTTCCCGTAGTCCATGATCTTGCAGACGGGAGGGCTGGTATTCGGCGAAATCTCGACGAGATCCATGCCGGCTTCCATGGCCATCTTGATGGCCACCATGGTTTCGACGGTGCCCTGATTGACACCTTCCGCATCGATCAGCTGGATCTGTGCGTTGCGAATCTCATCATTGGTGCGCGGCCCTTCTTTGGCGACTGTGGGCGGGGCTCTATTGGGACGGCGAATGGGTAACTCTCCAAAGTTGTGAAAGGGAAGGCAGATATTTTGAAGCAAGATGCTGCGACGGGCAAGCGAACTCGCTTCTTTAAGCGGCAAAACCGCCAATTGCGAGGCATTTTGGCCACGCCCGGCACATATAGCGGGCGCGTCTGCTCCGCAAGGCGGGGCTTACAGCCGTTGACCGCTGCCGCGCGACAATTGAAAAGCAGATGTCTGACACGCGAGTGACCGAACCATGAGCCAAACCGCCGCATCGGAACAGGAACCTGCCTTCATCGAGGTCGGCGAGGGCAGTGAAGCACGCCGGATCGCGGTGCGGGCCCGTGCCGGCGGCGGCCCGGGACTGATCTGGCTCGGCGGTTTCAAGTCCGACATGGCCGGCACCAAGGCGCTGGCGCTCGACGCGTGGGCCGCCGAGCACGGCCGCAGCTGCGTCAGGTTCGACTATTCCGGCCATGGCGAATCCGGCGGCGAGTTCGCCGACGGCACCATCGGCCGCTGGCTCGAGGAGAGCGTGGCCGTGTTCTCGCAGTTCTGCAGCGGGCCGCAGGTCGTGATCGGGTCCTCGATGGGCGGCTGGATGGCGCTGCTGCTTGCGCGGGAGATCGCCAGGCGCGGGAACGGGAAAGCACAGCTCGCCGGCCTCGTGCTGATCGCGCCGGCGCCCGACTTCACCGAGGAGCTGATGTGGAAGGCCTTCTCGCCGGAGGTCCGCGCCAAGATCGAGGCCAAGGGCATGTGGCTGCGTCCGTCCGAATATGGCGACGGCACGCCCTATCCGATCACCCGCAATCTGATCGAGGAGGGCCGCAACCACCTGCTGCTCGGCAGCAAGATCGACGTCGGTTGCCCGGTGCGCATCCTGCAGGGCGCGCAGGATCCCGACGTGCCGTGGAAGCACGCCTTCGCGCTGGTGCACCGCCTGCCGGCCGAGGACGTCGTGCTGACCATGATCCAGGACGGCGACCACCGCTTGTCGCGTCCGCAGGACATCGCCCGGATCATCGCCGCGGTGGCGGAGATCTAGCCACGCCCCGCCCTTCGAGACGGCCGCTTCGCGGCCTCCTCCAGCGACAACGGCTTCGCCGTTGCGCGGGGGTGACGGCTACGAACAAAGTCGCCATCCTGAGGTGCGAGCGAAAGCGAGCCTCGAAGGATGGTCACAAGCACCGGAGAGAGACGTCATGGAAACCACAACGATGCTGCGCGCGTTCTGCGACGCGGTCGAAGCGCGCAACGGCAAGGCCTTTGCAAATCTCTTCACCGAGGACGGCGTCTATCACGATGTGTTCTACGGTGCCTTCAAGGGCCACGGCAGAATCGCCGAGATGATCGACGACTGGTTCTACCGGACCGCGACCGATTTCCGTTGGGTGATGCACGATCCCGTCAGCGACGGCACCACGCTCTACGCACGCTACACGTTCAGCTACCGCTCGACCTTGCCGGAAGCCAAGGGAGCGCGCGCGATGTTCGAGGGCGTCGCGATCATGCGGCTGCGTGACGGCAAGATCACAGAGTACCACGAGGTCGCCAACACCGCGCCGGCTTTCGTCGATTTGAACTTCGCGCCGGAGCGCATCGCCAAGATCGTCGGCAAGCAGGGCGCGGAGCTGAAAGCGCGGCCGGAGATGCAGCGGCATCTGGTTTGACGTCATTCCGGGGCGCGCGAAGCGCGAACCCGGAATCCAGAAGTGTAGGCGCGAGATTCCGGGTTCATCGCTGCGCGATGCCCCGGAATGACGGCGGAGAATTACGGCGGCGGCGGACTGGTCATCGGCTTGCGCTGGGCGAGCGCCGCCACGGTGGAGGTGCCGATCGGGCCCTTCTCGTCATAGAGCCAGCATTCGCCGATCGCGATGCCGTCGGTGGCGTGGTGGTTGACGACCTCGAAGCCGATCCAGTTGGTCACCGGCAAACGATGCAGATAGATCGTGACGTCGCTGTTGATGTAGCCGAGCCCCTGGTCGCCGGCATTGGCGAAGGGGCTGGCGAAATCCGCGCCGGTCGCGACATGGACGAACGGCGTCATCTTCACGCCCGCGACGAGCTCGCGCACTTCGCTCATCCACAGTCGTCGCTCGCCGAGCGAGCCCATATGGCCGACGATCGGCCGCGTCTCCCATTTGCCGTTCATGCCGAGCCTCGGATCGGTCGGCTTCGGAATTTCGGCCGGTGCGGGCGCCTGCCAGTTCGGCGGCGACCATACATTGCCGGGCGCATTTTCCGTCTTGCGCAACAATTGGCAGGAGGCGCGCGCCATGCTGGTGCCGCCGGAGACAAACTCGGCCTCGATCATCTTGATGCGCATGCCGTCGCGCACGAGCTTGGTCGTCACCTCGATCGGCGTCGTGATGTTGGGCAGCCGGAACATGTCGACCGTCAGCCGCGCGGGGACGAAATCGTCGGAGCCGTGGCGCTCCTCGATGACGAAGGCGAGCAGGCCGATCACGACGCGGCCGTGCAGGGATTCCGGACTCCACGGTCCGTTCGCAACTGGTGTCGGCATGAAGCCGTCGCCGTGCCTGGTGAAGAAGGGTTGGTTTGTCATGGCGCGCGACCATGACGGGAATGGCGCGATGAAATCAAGACTCTTCACCCTCATGGTGAGGAGCCGCGTAGCGGCGTCTCGAACCATGAGGTCCGGTCTGTGGCCTCATCCTTCGAGGCGCGCTGCGCGCTCCTCAGGATGAGGGGACGGAGCCCATGCGCCACTCCTGCTGCACCGTGACGTCGGGCTCGCCGCCGGCTCGCGACGCAAGCGTGGCGAACTCATCGCGAGCGATCAGTTGCGACAGCGCCCACACCGCGGCGCCGCGCACCAGCGGGCTCGCATCGTCGAGCAAACGCCGCGCTTCAGCGGCAAGGCTTGCATCGCCGGAGTTGCCGATCGCGATCAGCACATTGCGGATGAAGCGGTCGCGGCCGATACGCTTGACCGGCGATTTCGTGAACAGCGCGCGGAAAGCGGCATCATCGAGCTGTGCGAGATCGGCAAGCGCGGGCGCCCGCAACGCATCGCGCGCGGCGAGCTTCTGCTCGCGCCCCGCTTGCGCGAACTTGTTCCACGGACACACCGCGAGGCAATCGTCGCAGCCATAGATGCGGTTGCCGATGCTCTTGCGGAATTCGTGCGGGATCGGACCCTTGTTCTCGATCGTCAGATACGAGATGCAGCGCCGCGCATCGAGCTTGTAGGGCGCGGGAAACGCCGCGGTCGGGCAGATGTCCTGGCAGGCGCGGCAGCTGCCGCAATGATCGGCCTCGGCATCATCGCGCGGCAGCTCGGTCGCCGAATAGATCGCCCCGAGAAACAGCCATGAGCCGAATTCGCGCGACACCAGATTGGTGTGCTTACCCTGCCAGCCGATGCCGGCGGCCTGGGCGAGCGGCTTCTCCATGACCGCGGCGGTGTCGACGAACACCTTCACCTCGTCGCCGGTGATCGTGGCGAGCCAGCGCGCCAGGACCTTCAGCCGCTTCTTGATCACGTCGTGATAGTCGTCGCCCTGCGCATAGACCGAGATCGCGCCACGCGACCGGCGCGCAAGGATGTCGAGCGGGTCCTCGTCGGGCCCGTAATTGACGCCGAGCATGATGATCGAGCGCACGCCGCCCCACAGCACGCGCGGATCGGTGCGCCGCTCCGGATTGACCGCGAGCCAGTCCATGTCGCCATGGCCGCCGGAGCCGAGGAATTCGAGGAAATATTTTCCGGCCTCGCTGGTCGCGTCAGGCGCGGTGAAGCCGATGGCATCGAAGCCGAGCGCATGCGCCTCGCGCTGCAGCGCTGCCTTGAGATCGGAAGCGGAGAGCCTGACTGCCGGATTCAGAAGTCGAGGTCCACATAGGTGCGCGACGCTGGCACCCCCGCCAGCCATTCGCTGAGTAGCGGGCGGAACGACGGGCGGGACTTCACCCGCGCGTACCACGACTTTGCCGCGTCGTCCTCGCTCCATGGCACGTCGCCCAGATAGTCGATCGCCGAGAGATGCGCCGCGGCGGCGAGGTCCGCGTAGGTCAGGCGGTCACCGGCGAGATAGTTCCGCGTCTTCGCCAGCCAGCCGATATAGCTCAGATGATAGCGCACATTGACCTTGGCGGCGCGCATGATGTCGGGCGCCGGCGGGCCGCCGCCATTGTCCTCGCTCATGAAGCGCTTGTAGATCCGCTCGGTCACCAGCGGGTTGGAGGCTTCCTCGAAGAATTTCTCGTTGAACCACGCCATCAGCCGGCGCACCTCGACGCGCTCGGCCGTCGACGTCGGCAACAGCCGCCGGTCGCCGGCATCGAGGCCGTGCGCCTCGTCGACATATTCGGCGATCACGGGCGCACCCGGAATCGGCGGAAAACCCTCGGCGATCAGCACCGGTGTGGTGGCTGCCGGATTGAGCGCCAGGAACGCCTCGCGCCGTTCCCACACCCGTTCCTCCACAAGGCGCAGATCGAGCCCATACTCGCCGAGCACGAGCCGAATGAAGCGCGAATGCGGACAGAACGGATGGTGATACAGCGTATACATGAAGCCCTTGGTAGTTTCGCGGCGCTTAAGAAATCATCAACCTGTGCGGCCTGGACCTGTGCTTTGGCCAGACCAGTTCCGGTCGTCTCTATGTCGCGTCAGCACGCAAACCGGTAGCCATCCCCGCAGATGGTGCGGGTCACAAAAACGCTATAGCTCAGCAAATCGGCCGGGTAACCCATTGTTTGACGATTTTTTGCGATTGCGGCCAATGTGCGAATAAGCGAGAAGAATCCCGTTTTCCACACAGGGCAGGCCACAACATGATGACGGATATGCTGCGGGCGGTGATTCTCGGCATCGTCGAGGGCGTCACGGAGTTCCTGCCGGTCTCCTCGACAGGCCACCTGCTGCTTGCGGAGCGCTTCTTCAATCTGGGCGAAGGCAATTTCTGGAAGAGCTTTGCGATCCTGATTCAGCTCGGCGCGATCCTCGCGATCGTCGCGCTCTATTTCGTCAGATTGTGGCGCGTGGCGCTCGGCATGTTCACCAATCCCGACGACCGCCGCTTCGTGATCGGCGTGCTGGTGGCGTTCCTGCCCGCGGTCGTGATCGGCCTGATCGCCGGGAAATACATCAAGGAGTTCCTGTTCAATCCGTGGGTGGTCTGCTTCACGCTGATCGTCGGCGGCGCCGTGCTGCTGTGGGTCGATCAGCTCGATCTCAAAGTGTACGAGGACGATGCGACGCGCTTCCCGCTGCTGATGTATTTCTGGATCGGCGTCGCGCAGTGCCTGGCGATGATTCCCGGCGTGTCGCGCTCGGGGGCCAGCATCGTGGCGGCGATGCTGCTCGGCGCCGACAAGCGCTCAGCGGCGGAGTTCTCGTTCTTCCTCGCGATCCCGACCATGGTCGGCGCGTTCGCCTATGATTTCTACAAGAACCGGGCTGACTTCACCTCCGACAATCTCAGCGTGATCGCGGTCGGCTTCGTGGTGTCGTTCATCACCGCGATGATCGTGGTGCGGGCCTTCCTCAACTTCGTCACCCGCCGCGGCTTCGCCTTCTTCGCCTGGTGGCGCGTGATCGTCGGCACGCTCGGCCTGATCGCGCTGGCGATGGGACGGTAAGGAACAGCTCTCACCGCGTCAGCGGTCTTCACCTCTCCCGCTTGCGGGGGAGGTCGGATTGCATCGCAGATGCAATCCGGGTGGGGGCTCTTTCCACACCAAGAGAGTCGTTTTGCGGTGAAACCCCCACCCCAACCCTCCCCCGCAAGCGGGAGAGGGGGCGCAGTCTTTCCGCGGTAACGCCTACGCGCTCTTCTTCTGGAACTGACCCGCCGCGCGGAAGCGCCAGAGATATTGCGGGGCGATCGCTTCCATCGAATCCGGCGAGATACCGAGGCCTGCGAAGGTCAGGCCGGCGGCCTTGGCGGCGTCGGACACCACATTGTCCGAACGCAGCATCGCCACCTGGTCCGGCGTCAGTGTGAACGGCCCCGGCGCGAACTGCAGGAAGTACGACTGGAACTTGGCGAGGCCGAACGGCAGCGGCGCCAGCATGCGATCGCGCTGGATGATCTTGAGGATGATCTGCATCACCTCGCGCATGGTCAGCACTTCCGGCCCGCCGAGCTCGTAAGTTGCGCCCTGCTTCGCCTTGCCGTCCACGGCATCGGCCACGGCGTTCGCGACGTCGCCGACATAGGCCGGCTGCACGGTATTGACCCCGCCGCCGACCAGCGGCAGCACCGGCGACATCCGTGCCAGCGCCGCAAACCGGTTGGTGAACTGATCCTCGGGCCCGAACAGCAGCGACGGCCGCATGATGGTGGCCTGTGGCAAGGCCGCCAGCACCGCCGCCTCGCCCTCCGCCTTGGCCCGGAAATAGCTCGAGGGCGAATCCGCGTCGGCCCCGATCGCCGAGACATGGACCATCCTCCGCCCACCGGCAGCAGCCGCCGCCTTGGCGATGGTCTCGGCGCCCTTCACCTGCACCGCATCGAAGCTCTGCCCGCCGCCCTCGGCCAGGATGCCGACCAGGTTGATGGCAATATGCGAATCACGCATCGCCGCCTCGACCGAGGCCGGGTAGCGCACATTGGCCTGGACGGCATGGATCTGTCCGACACGGCCGAGCGGCTGCAGGTGGCCGGCCAGTTCAGGCCGCCGCACCGCGACTCGGACGCGGTAATCGCGCTTGCAGAGCGCCCGGACCACGTTCCGCCCCAGAAAACCCGATCCGCCGAAGACCGTGACGAGCGTGTCCAGGTTCGATGCCATGGGGTGATTCCTGTGGGATTCGAGAGCGATTGACGTGGGTTAACCGTCTGGCGATACGCCATCGGCCTTATCCTGTACAGGGTATTTGAATTTCCAATCGCGAATTTGACAAGCGCGCAACCGATCCTTACTAAGCCGCTCCACATGCCCAGGTGGCGGAATTGGTAGACGCGCTGGCTTCAGGTGCCAGTGGCTTAACGGCCGTGAAGGTTCGAGTCCTTTCCTGGGCACCACCCCCTTTTTAAGCGATTGAAATCGCTCAGTATCCGGAGGGTGGGTGCGGCGAAGCCGTCACCCAGCGAGGGTAGAGGCGAGACAGCGATTATACCGTTGGCCCCCATTTCTCGTCGTTAGACGCGACGGACGTAATCTCGTTCGATCCAAATCGAGTGCATGTAGCTGGACTCCTCGACCTTCGAGTTCGACCAGGCGTCCTCTGAGATCGACGATCGGAAAAATGGCGGCCGAGGCACTTCACGAATAACGCCTGCCTCTCTATGTTTCCGGCAGCGCTTTTGGAATTGCTACGACTTCGACTCTGTTCCCGATCTTCATTCCAACACCTTTGAACGGGCTTTTGAGACGAGCTTAGCGCATCCTGCTCAGCTGGCGCTCGCGATCGTTCTCTCGTCGGCCGCCGCTCCAGTGCGCTGCAATTTTCGGGTGCTCCAGGGGTCGTCGAGCAAAGCCTTCGCGCTTCGCCTTAGATCGCCCATCCGTCGGCGGGATAGGCGACGGTCTCCGCGGGCATGATCGCCGCACCGAGCCCGTTGCAGAATCGGCTGGAATAGAAGGTGAGCGGGGAACCGTCTCGCTGCCGGCACCAGCGGACCTCGCCAATGAACAGCGTGTGGTCGGCGACGTCGATTGATCGGACCACGTCGCAAGCGAACTGGGCGATCGCTTGCGACAGGACGGGAAATTCTTCCCGTTTGACCAGCGATGGCGAGCCTTCGGCCCGCGGCCCGCCGGAGAAGTGCGCGCAGAGTGCGAGATCTTCCGCGTGAAGGACATTCACGGCGTAACGCTTCGAATCCATGATCGCCTGCCAGGTCCGCCCTCGCATCACCGACACCAGCACGGTTGGCGGTTTGGTGGAGACGGGTGTGAAGCTGTTGGCCGTCATGCCGACCGGAGTGCCGTCGCGGTCGATGCTCGCCACGACTGTCACGCCTGTGGGGAATCGCGCAGCGGCCGCCCGGAAGCTCGCCGGATCGGGATGCGGGTTCATCGATGGCGCTCCATGGCGAAACGGCAAGAGGTCGCGCCTTTCGGCGTGTGGCTCGAGAGATGGTTTGTCGGCACGCGGACGCGGCCTGGCGCAAGTGGACCGTACGGCCGGCTCGCGATCATTGTTGCGTCAGGCGGCGAGCGGCGCGCGCCTGTCGATCCAAGCGTGGATGCGCTTGTCGGTCGCGACACGATCCCACTGGCGCTCCGGGTAGTTGAAATTATCGGTGAACTCGTCGCAGAGCTCTCGGTCCTGCGCCATGGTGAGGATCAGCCGACCCATCGCCTCGGACGGCGGCCGCAGCATCAGATTCGTCCAGCGCGCAGCCGCGAACACGCGATTTTCGCGGGCACGATCCACCTCCTCAACGAAGCGAGCGTCGAAGGCCACCGTTTCCACGATCGCCTTGCCGAGTTCGAAGGCGGCGTAGGAGGCGATGTTGGCGCCTTGGCCCATCAACGGGTCGACCACTGAATGGACGTCGCCCAGCGCGACGGCGAATTTCTCGCCATCGAAGGCGACCGACGATTGCCGCACGGTCGGCACCACTGCGCCCTGCAGCAGGTCGAGCGGCTGGGCAAGCCCGAAGCGATGGGTGTCGATCCGGTTGTAGGTGTGCGGATGATGCTTTTCCAGCTTGTCGAGAATTGTCTGACGGAAGGCTGCAGGGTCCGCGTCGTAGCTCAGCGAGACCAGATCGGCCATGTCGCCGCCGGGAATGTTCTCCATCAGGAGCGCGGTCTTCATGCCGTTGAATGACAGCGTCGGAATGACGATCATCTCGCCATGCCCGGGCGACACCGAGAGCGTGACACCGCGCGGGTCGTCACCGTCCGGGCTGCCGTGATCGACGCCGTCATAGAGGCCCACGCAGAGCAGGCGCTGTGGCTGGCTGTAGGGGGACAACTCCGGCCGATGGGTGAACATTCGCCCGAGCGCACCCTTGCCGGTCGACACGACGAGAAGGTCAAAGCGTGAAACCAGAGCCGGGATGTCGTCGTCCTGGATGCTGGCATATTCGATGCTGCCGCCGCGATCCTCGAAATCCTTCATCAGCGCGGGCAGGTACATGCGGTAATCCACTGCCCGGCTCGGCTTCTTGAACGCGCCGCGAAACAGCAGCCCGTTGCCTGGGAAGTTAAAGAAATGGTCGTGGTGGTGGTAGATCGTGGCCGCGTCATCCCAATGGTTCACGCCTAGCTCGTTCTCACGCGCGATGGTGACGCTGTGGTGGGCGACCGTGTTCATCAGCCGTGCCGAGGCGTACTGCTCCGGAGTGCGGTCGGTCAGCACCGTCGCCTGGATTCCATGCTGTTGCAGATAAAGAGCCAGATGCAGGCCGCCGATCCCGGCGCCGACGATCCCGATCGATTTGTTCATTGTTGATCCTCCCTGGTTGCCGAGAAGCTAGACCGGATCGACTGTGTTCTTGTAGGGAATGATAAGAATATTACAAATTCCTGGGAGGAATGCATGGATCGGATCGATGCGCTGCAAACCTTCATTCGGGTGATGGAGGCCGGCAGCTTCAGCCAGGCCGCGAGCGATCTGGGCCTCGGACAGCCGGCCATCAGCAAGCGAGTGGCGCTGCTGGAGGCGGAGTTCGGCTGCCGGCTGTTTGTCCGCACCACGCGCAAGGTTCGTCCGACGCCGGAGGCCGATCGCGTGCTCAAGCTCGCCAAGGATATCGTCGCGCTGTTGGAAAGTGCCAGCACGCCGGCGCAGAGCCGGGTTCGCAGTCCGTCGGGGACCTTGCGGATCACCGTGCCGACCTCGTTCGGTCGTTATTTTTTCCGCGGCATCTTCGCAGAATATCTTTACCGCTATCCCGACGTGCGGCTCGACGTGAGCTTCACCGAGCAGTTCGTCGACCTGGTGGAGACCGGGACGGAGCTGGCAGTTCGGATCGGAATGCTGAACTCCAGCTCGCTGGTGGCGCGGCGGGTCGGCACCATCAAGCGCCTCCTGGTGGCGGCCCCTTCACTGCTCGCACGGCATCAGGCCCCGCTCCTCCCCGACCATCTGCGCCGCATGCCGAGCATAACGTATTCGCGCTTGTCCCCGCGGAATCAGTGGACGTTCGAAGCCGAGACCGGCCGCCATGTGGTCGAGATCGCGCCGTCCATGAACTGCGACGACGCCGACGTGATGACGCTCGCGACGGTTGAGGGGCTCGGCGTCGCGGTGCTGCCAACCTGGTGCGCCGTCGAACACATCGCCGCAGGCCGGCTTGTTCATCTGCTGCCGGATTATGCGGTACCATCGCTACCGATGCATCTCGTCTATCCTGACCCGCATTGGATGTCGCATCGCGCGAGACTATTCCGCGATCTGATCATTGAGCGTGCCGACATGTTTGCGATTGGCTGAACACGTCGGCCGATGCTTGGAATTTGAGAGCGCTGGCGATCGCCGCCGCCCCTGCCGTCACACGATCCGCCGGCCCGCGCGTCGCGCGATCGGCCGCTGGACGAAATACATCGCGATCATCGAAATAATGGTCGTTGCGACGACGATATAGCCCAGCCGGTCGAAATGCAGCAGCGAACCGTCGGGATTTTCCGCGATGATCGCCGCCGCAAAGACCGAGCCCAACCCGCCCGACAGCTGCTGCACGGATGCCGAGACCGCGCTGAACGATCCGCGCTGGCTGGCGTCGGGGATTGCCGACATCAGCGCCTGGGACGGGATCATGCGCGAGAAGATGCCGATGAACATCAGCACGTTGACCACGATCGCGGTCAGCAGCGAGACGTGGCCGAGGTTGGTGTAGATCAGCACCATGATCACGGTCACCACGCAGCCGAATGCGAAGGTCGGATATTTGCCGAACGCATCGCTGGCGCGGCCGACCAGCGGCCCGATGATGATGCTGAACAGGCCCGAGACGAGATAGATCGTCGGCAGGTGGACGATGTCGATGCCGAGATTGTGCACGGTGAAGGCGCTGCCGAACGGCATCAGCATGAAGCCGCCGGTCGCGAGCAGCGTGGTCACCAGGAAGGCCAGCGTGTAGCGCGGCTGCCCCACGGTTGCGATCAGATGGCGGAACGGATTGCTGTCGTGCTGCAATTTGAGATGGGCATCGACCGGCTGCATCGCGATCGCAATCGCCGCGATCGCGGCAATCGACAGGCCGACGATGGCCACGAAGCAGATGTGCCAGTTCCAGTGATTGGCCAGGAACAGGCCGGCCGGAACGCCGAGCACCTGGCTCGCGGCGAACGCCGTCTGCAGGACGCCCATCGCGCGGCCGCGCTGTTGCAGCGGGAACAGGTCGGTGACGATGGCAAGCACGACGGAGCCGATCACCCCGCCGAAAATGCCGGTCACGATGCGGCCGAGCAGCAGCACGTGAAAGTTCTGCGCCAGCGCGCAGAGCACGGTGCCGAGCACGAAGCCGACATAGAAGAACAGCAGCAGCCGCTTGCGGTCGAAGCGATCGGCAAAGCCGGCGGCGAGGACGCCGGAAATGCCGGCCGCGAACGCGTAGGCCGAGACCGCGACGCCGAATTGCCCGGCCGTGATGTTCAGCGACGGCATCAGGATGGCGCCGAGTGGCGACATGATGATGAAATCGAGGATCAGCGTGAATTGCGTGAAGGCCAGCAGCGCGATCAGGAACGATTGGTAGCGCGAAAAGCCGCGCTCCTGCTGGTCGTCGTCGATCGGCGCGGCGATGGTCTGGTCGGACATAAGGCTCATTTCATTGGAAGGCGGGTTCGGGCTGGCAACAGATAGGGTGGGCGCGGGACGATTTCATGGGGCGCGGGGGCAACAGTTCCATCGAAATCGAAAGCGCGCGGGCAATTGCCTGGTGGTGCGCATCACGCCGAGGTCGGCAAGGGATGGGGAGAGCGGGACGTCCGGCGCCCAACGGCAATTGTTTCCGGTTGTATCGACTAATAACTGCAACGGGTGAATGCTGTACTTCACAACCTTGAAAGCGTACGCACGTCAAGGATGTGAATCGTGCTGATGCATCTCACGGTTCCGTCTGTGGCGACCGCGCAACAGGTCGCTGCAAATCGTTTCAAGCTTGAACGGAGCGGATCGGCGGAAGCCGAGAGCGGGGCGGGGGGTAGCAGATGGCGCGAGGCCGGGGCTCGGCTTCACGCCGACGGTGGAGTAAGGGCATGGTTTCCTCGCGGCTCGCGGCGATCCTGTCGTGCACGGCCTTAAGTGGCGGTTGCCTGTTGTCCGCTTCGCCGGCGTTTGCGGCCTGCGACAGCCTCGCGCCAGCGAGCGGGCAAACGGTAACCTGCTCGACCGCCGCGCCGAATCCCTCGCCGACCGGCGTGCAGGCCGTTGCCGGCAGCTCGAACGTCACCGTGAACGTGCTGCAGGGCGCCGGCATCACGCCGGGCGCCGGAGCGACCGCGATCGGCCTTGTCTCCAGCAGCGCCGCCACCAACAACGGCACGCTGAGCATCAGCGGCGGTGGCACCGGCATCTTCGGCAGTGGCGACGGCAATGTCTTCACCAACGGCGCGTCGGGCGTGATCACGACCTCGGGCGCCGGCAGCAATGCGATCGCCGCCAGCAGCAACGGCAACACGCTGATCAACAACGGCACGATCACGACGCAGAACGGCACCTCGCGCGGCCTTGCCATCACCGGTCTCACGCAGCACAACAACAACACGCTGATCAATACCGGGACGATCACCACCCAGGGCCCGCAATCGCACGGCCTTTATGTGCAGACCGGCGACAGCAACACCTTCACTAATAGCGGCACCATCACCACGGCCGGCGCAGGCGCCCGTGCGATCTTCTCCGCCGGCCAGTTTGCGACCATCACCAATACCGGCACGCTGCTGACGACCGGTGGCGATGCGGGCGGCACCGCCAACAACACCGTGTTCATGCAAGGCAATGCGGGCGTCCTGCGCAACAGCGGCACGATCGAGGCGCGCGGCGTCAATGCCGACGGCGTGTTCTCCAACACCGCCGGATCGTCGTTCACCGCACGCATCGAGAACCTCGCGGGCGGCAAGATCATCAGCCAGGCGGGACCCGCAATCCGCACGCTCAACGGCGCCACCACCATCGTCAATGCCGGCCTGATCGCCGGCAACGGCGGCACGGCGCTCGCGGGCGGCGGCGGCGCGGTGACGATGATCCTGCAAACAGGTTCACAGATCGTTGGCCTTGCCGACGGCGGCGGCGGCGGCAACCAGGTGCGGCTGCAAGGCAGCGGCACGGTCGACAATGCGTTCGCGCGATTCCAGACGCTGACGATGGAAGGTAATGACTGGACCTGGGCCGGTACCGGCACCTTCGCCAACACCTTCATCAACAGCGGTTCGCTGACGCTGCAGACGTCGCTGACAGGCAATGTGTCGATCGCGGCCGGCACCAGCCTGCTGGCGGGCAACGGCGCCAATCCGTCGATCACGCCGTTTCCGGGCGGACCGCCGATCACCGTCACCAATGCCGGCGTGATCAATCTGACCAATGGCGGCGCCACCGCCGCGAACAGCCTGACGATCGCGGGCAACTATGTCGGCAATGGCGGCGGTCTCTATCTGCGCACCGTGCTCGGCGGCGACGGGTCGCCGTCGGATCGGCTCGTCATCTCCGGCGGCAATGCGTCGGGCTCGACCGCGGTGACCGTCACTAATGCCGGCGGCGCGGGCGCGTTGACCACCGCCGACGGCATCATGGTGGTGCAGGCCGTCAACGGCGGCACCACGGCTGCGGGCGCATTCGGTCTCTCCAACGCCGTCGTGGCGGGCGCGCACGAATATCTGCTGTTCCGCGGCGGCGTTTCCGCCGGCAGCGCCAACAACTGGTATCTGCGCTCGACATTGTTGCCCGGCACGGCGTCGCCTGCGCCGCCGGCTGCGCCTGCACCGGCGCCGCCTTCATCGCCCAATGTGGTGCCGCCGCCTCCGGGGCTGCCCGCGGAGGATCTGTCGTCGCTGACGCCGCCGCCGGCAGGCGCTGCGCCGGTCCAGCTCTACCGCGAAGAGGTGTCGGTCTATTCGGCGTTGCCGCAGGTGGCGCAAAAGCTCGGGCTGGCGACGCTCGGCACCTTCCATCAGCGCCAGGGCGATCAGGCCTTGCTGACCGGCGGCGGCGAACAGCCGGCGGCGTGGGCGCGTGCCTATGGCTCGCACAGCTCGCAGAGCTGGGCCGGCACGGTCAGCCCCGCCTTCGACGGCACCATGGCCGGCGTGCAGGTCGGCGTCGACATCCTGCGCTTCCAGTCCGCGCCCGAGCATCATGATCGCGCCGGCTTCTTCTATGCGTATGGCTGGGCCAGCGGCAACATCAACGGCTTCGCGCTCGGCCTCAACGACGTCCGCACCGGCACGCTCTCGATCGACAGCCAGAATATCGGCGGCTACTGGACCCATGTCGGCCCGTCGGGCTGGTATGTCGACGCCGTGCTGATGGGCAGCTTCTACGGCGCAAGCCCGCAGTCGGATCGTCAGGTCGGCGCGCGGGTGTCGGGCACCGGCGTCGCTGCATCGCTGGAAGCCGGCGCACCGATCCCGCTCAACAGCTTTCTCGCGATCGAGCCGCAGGCGCAGCTGATCTGGCAACGGCAGTCGTTCGACAGCTTCAACGACATGTTCTCGAGCGTCGCGCTCGGCAGTGCCGATACGCTGACCGGGCGGCTCGGCGTGCGCATTCCGGCAACCTTCGTCGTCGGCACGGCCGAACTGCGTCCCTATCTCGAGGCCAATCTCTGGCACACCGCCGCGAATGACCGCAGCATCGCGTTCGCGACGACGGACCTGATCGGCGTGCAAAGCCGTGGCACCGCCGTCGAGATCGGCGCTGGCGTCTCCGCGCAGCTCAATCGCACGATCAGCGCCTATGCGAGCGCGGGCTACACGACCTCGGTGGACAGCCTCCATCGCGAGGATATCACCGGCCGCTTCGGCCTGCGCGTCAGCTGGCAGTGATGACGCGCCCTCGCGGGGGCGCGCGGCGGGGATAGCAACCCATTGTCTCCGCTGCACAATGGCGGTACACCCTGAACGATCTGTGCCGGAACAATTGAGGATTCCCGCTGCCCGTGTCCGGTCCTGACCGGCCCCGATGCCGGTGCGATCCGAAGACTGGCGCATGCTCGCCTGTCGGCGGATTGGACGGTAGTTTATTCCGACGGCGATTCGACGAGGTTTTTGACAGCATGACCATCCGCCTGCATCGCGGCGACCTGCCCGATCTGTCCCGCTACACCGACTCGGTGGCGATCGACACCGAGACCATGGGATTGCATCCGCACCGTGACCGGCTCTGCGTGGTGCAGATGTCGAACGGCGACGGTACCGCCGACGTGATCCAGATTCCGAAGGGCCACACCGATTCGCCGAACCTGAAGGCGCTGCTCGCCAATCCCAAGATCACCAAGATCTTCCATTTCGCACGGTTCGACGTCGCGGTGCTCTACAACACGTTCGGCGTGATGCCGACGCCGGTCTATTGCACCAAGATCGCCTCGCGCCTGTCGCGCACCTACACCGATCGCCACGGCCTGAAGGATCTGGTGCGCGAGGTGCTGAACGTCGAATTGTCGAAGCAGCAGCAGTCGAGCGACTGGGGCGCGCAAAGCCTCAGCGAGGCCCAGCTCGCCTACGCCGCCTCCGACGTGCTGCATCTGCATGCGCTGCGCGACAAGCTGAATGTCATGCTCGCGCGCGAGGGACGGACAGACCTCGCCCAGGCCTGCTTCGACTTCCTCCCCACCCGCGCCAGGCTCGATCTCGACGGCTGGGAGGCCGAGGACATTTTCGCCCATTCATGATGTGCGCCGAATTCGTCGCGGCCGGGGCAGTTCCGCCCCGTTTCGGCCAAACTGTTCACGCGTGGTCCGGTGCGGGGGGCGCGAGGCGAGGTCCGGGCTGCATATTTGGGCGGCTCCGGCTAGAATAGGGCAGTTTCGCGCCTCTGGAGCTCAGGTGAATTCGGTTCAGAATCCAGCCTATGTCACGGGCCTCGAGGCGCGCTTCGCCGCCGCCGCGCGGCACAGCCGCATGGTGCGGATCCTGCGCGTCGCGGTGCCCGCGATGGTCGGGCTGGCGATGGCCGTGATCATCTATATCGCGCTGTTCAATCCGTTCCACGACCTGATCCCCAAGCTGCCGCTCGAGATGGATAATCTCGTCGTGTCCGGCACCAAGATCACGATGGAAGCGCCGCATATCGCCGGCTTCTCCAACGACGGACGGCCTTACGAAATGTGGGCCAAGGCGGCGATCCAGGACGTCACCGATCCCGACCATGTCGAGCTGAAGACGATCCGCGCCAAGGTGGCGCAACAGGATCAGTCGACAGTGACAATGGATGCGCGCACCGGCTTCTTCGACAACAAGAAGCAGCTGCTCGACTTGCGCCAGGACATCTTCCTGCAGTCGTCCACCGGCTATGAGGCCCGGCTGACGCAGGCCTTCGTCGACATCAACAAGGGCAACGTGTCGTCGGACGAGCATGTCGACGTCAAGCTGCTCGACGGCACGCTCACCGCCGACAGGCTTCGGATCTACAACAGCGGCGAGCTGGTGCGGTTCGAAGGCAATGTCGTGATGAATCTCGACAAGCTCGGCGACAACAATGCCGCCCCGCCGGCCGAGCCCGCTCCACCGCCGCCGCCGTCACCGAAGCCGCGCAAATCCGCCAACACGAAATGATTTTGATGATGAGACGTTTTCCGCACGGCATGGCAATTGCGGCGTTCCTGTTCGCTCTTTTCGCCGCGAGTGCTTCGTTCGCGCAGGGCTCGATGAGCGGCGTGCCCAACGCCATGCAGGGCTTCTCGCAGAACCGCGACCAGCCGATCCAGATCGAGGCCGCCTCGCTGGAAATGCGCGACAAGAAAAAGGAGGCGACCTTCGCCGGCAATGTGAAGGTCGTGCAGGGCGACACCACCATGACGTCAAAGACGCTGGTCGTGTTCTACGAGGATAAATCGACCCAGGCGCCGGCGCCCGCCCCGACCGGCACCAAGGGTGCAGCCGCCAAGGGCGCCGCACCGATGCAGTCGGCAACGCCCGGCCCCGGCGGCGCCTCCTCGATCAAGCGGCTGGAGGCGAAGGGCAATGTCGTCGTGACCCAGAAGGACCAGGTCGTCACCGGCGAGACCGCGATCTTCGACACCAAGACCAATTTGATCACGATGCTCGGCGGCGGCGGCAGCCAGGTGGTGCTGACCCAGTGCCAGAATGTGCTGCGCGGCGACCGCCTTTTGGTCGACATGACCACCGGCGTCTCGCGCGTCGAAGCCGACAATGGCAAGGTGCAGGGCCTGTTCATCCAGTCGCCGGGCGGACAGAGCGGCAAGTGCGGCACGCCGGCCGCCCCCGGCTCAGCCCCGGCCCCGTCGCCGCTGCAGCTGATTCCGGGCGGCAAGTCCAAGTAAGTCTCACGTAAGGTCAAGCAGAATCAATTGGTTAGATAATATTCTGCGGCCGCGAGGTTGAAGCCGGCGGGGCGAGACTGTATCTACTGCAGCGGCCCGGCCGAACAATGCGCCTCGAGGGGGATTATGTCGGCCGGGACAGGGGCATCCATTCATTCAAGGCGCGGGTGATCGCGCTTTGCCGTGTTGTTCGAGCATGATCTCCGCGCAAACGCGTCCGCTTTTGTCGCGCGGGAAGGCCGGTATTCCGATTTCCGGCTCATGCTTGCGGCTTCGCATGCGAATCGATCGATGCGCAGGCAAGGTCGCGGGATCACCGTGAAAGGCTGAAGCGAAGCGGGGATGGTGGATTTTCTCGGCATGTTCCGGCGGCGCTCTGCGAAACGCAATACCGGATTTGCGCGCTCGCATGACGACATCACGGCGCTCGGCGACGAGTTCGGCGAGATGCTGACGTCTCCGGTGCGTGATGCGCCGCCGATGGCGCGCGCCGCGTCGGCTCCCGGCGTCGAGCTGCCGCGATCCCAGCCGGCAGCAGCGCCCGCACCGGCGCGTGCCAGGCCGGCCAGGAACAGCGCGCCCGCCGCGCCGCAGCTGATCAAGCGGCCGGGTTATCTGGCTGTGCATAGCGTGGAAAAGAGTTTTGGCAGCCGCCAGGTCGTGCGCGGCGTCAGCATCTATGTGCGGCGGGGCGAAGCGGTCGGCCTGCTCGGGCCCAACGGCGCCGGCAAGACCACCGTGTTCTACATGATCACCGGGCTGATTAAGGCTGATCGCGGCGCCATCGAGCTCGACGGCCACGACGTCACCAAGCTGCCGATGTACCAGCGCGCGCGCCTCGGCATCGGCTATCTGCCGCAGGAAGCCTCGATCTTCCGCGGCCTGTCGGTCGAGCAGAACATCCGCGCCGTGCTCGAGGTCGTCGAGCCCTCGAAGAAGAAGCGCGAGCACGAGCTGGACTCGCTGCTCGACGAGTTCAACATCACGCGGCTGCGCAAGAGCCCGTCGATCGCGTTGTCCGGCGGCGAGCGCCGGCGCGTCGAGATTGCGCGTGCGCTGGCGACGCGCCCGAATTACATGCTGCTCGACGAGCCGTTCGCCGGCATCGACCCGATCGCGGTCGGCGACATCCAGGACCTCGTCCGCCATCTCACCAACCGCGGCATCGGCGTGCTCATCACCGACCATAACGTCCGCGAGACGCTCGGCCTGACCGACCGCGCCTATATCGTCTATGCTGGTGAAATCTTGACTGAGGGAAGCCCGGAGGAGATCGTTAATGATCCCGATGTCCGTCGGCTTTACCTTGGCGAGGAATTCCGCCTCTAGCGCTATTTTCCGATCCGTCAAGCCGTGTACAAGGGCTTCGGACTAATATAAGCAAGAATCGAGCCAACTTTTAAGGTCGATCTTGTCTCCATGGCGCTGACGCAAAGACTAGAGTTCCGCCAGTCGCAGTCGCTGGTGATGACGCCGCAGCTGATGCAGGCGATCAAGCTGCTGCAACTGTCGAACCTGGATCTGTCGGCCTTTGTCGAGGAAGAGCTGGAGCGCAATCCGCTGCTCGAGCGGGCGGCCGACGGACCGGAGCCGCCGGTGGCGGGCGAGCCCGCCATGGAGCGGCCGGATTACGGCGATTCCGATGGTTCCAGCAGCTATGGGGACGATGGCGACGCTTCCGACATGGCCGCAGGCCCAGGCGGCGAGGCCGCCTTCGAGCCCGGCCAGGAGGAATGGCTGAACCGCGATCTCGGCAGCCGCGCCGAGATCGAGCAGACGCTCGATACCCGCCTCGACAACGTGTTTTCCGAGGAGCCGGCGGAAGCGGCGGCGCGCGCCGCTCAGGATGCACCGCCGTCGGTCTACACCGAATGGGGCGGCGGCGCCTCCAGCGACGACGAGTACAATCTCGAAGCTTTCGTGGCCGCCGAGCTGACGCTTGCCGACCACCTCGCCGAACAACTCGCGGTGGCGTTCTCGGCGCCGGCGCAGCGCATGATCGGGCAGTATCTGATCGACCTGGTTGACGACGCCGGTTACCTGCCGGCCGATCTCGGTCAGGCCGCCGAGCGGCTCGGTGCGTCGCAGCAAGCGGTCGACGAGGTCGTCGCGGTGCTGCAGAAATTCGACCCGCCGGGCGTGTGCGCGCGAAACCTGAGCGAATGCCTCGCGATCCAGCTGCGCGAGCTCGATCGCTACGATCCGGCGATGCAGGCGCTGGTCGAGCATCTCGACCTGCTCGCCAAGCGCGACATCGCGGCCTTGCGAAAGCTCTGCGGCGTCGACGACGAAGACATCACCGACATGATCGCCGAGATCCGCCGGCTCGACCCGAAGCCCGGACTGAAGTTCGGCACCGCGCGGACGCAAACCATGGTGCCTGACGTCTATGTGCGTCCGGGTCCCGACGGCGGCTGGCATGTCGAGCTCAACAGCGACACTCTGCCACGCGTGCTGGTCAACCAGTCCTATTACGCTGAGCTGTCGAAGACGATCCGCAAGGACGGTGACAAGTCGTACTTCACCGACTGCCTGCAGAATGCGACCTGGCTGGTCCGCGCGCTCGATCAGCGCGCCCGCACCATCCTGAAGGTCGCGACCGAAATCGTCCGCCAGCAGGATGGCTTCTTCACTTATGGCGTCGCGCATTTGCGGCCGCTCAATCTGAAGGCGGTCGCGGACGCGATCCAGATGCATGAATCGACGGTGTCGCGCGTCACCGCCAACAAATACATGGCGACCAATCGCGGCAGTTTTGAATTGAAGTATTTTTTCACCGCCTCGATCGCGTCGGCCGACGGTGGCGAGGCGCATTCGGCCGAAGCGGTGCGTCACCACATCAAGCAATTGATCGACGGCGAGGCGCCGTCGGCAATCCTGTCCGACGACACGATCGTGGAACGTTTGCGCGCCTCGGGCATTGATATCGCCCGCCGCACCGTCGCGAAGTACCGCGAGGCGATGCGGATACCATCCTCGGTGCAGCGACGCCGTGACAAACAGAGCATGCTCGGTAATGCCCTTTCGGCCCCTGCCTCCTCATCCGACCGGTCGCGCGATACGGCCCCCGTTTAGGTTACTTCTTGAGCGTGACCCCGTCCGGGTACGGACTGGGCCATGCGCTCGTTGCGTTCGCGCCAAATCGGGATAGTCTCAATCTTTCCAGGTCGAGCGTCGTCCAGAAGGGGAGGTAACCGGAAGCCCAGCAAGCATCATGCTCCTGCAAGAGTGATCGCGGCATCCAGCAATTGAGGCATCAAATGACCCTTCGAATCTCGGGAAAGAGCATCAGCATCGGCGAGGCGCTTCGCGCGCGCGTCAGCGAGCGCACCGACGAGGTCCTGCGAAAGTATTTTGATGGCAACTATTCGGGTCACATCACGCTGAGCAAGGATGGCTTCGGCTTCCGAACCGATTGCGCGCTGCATCTGGATTCCGGCATCACGCTGGAAGCCGAATCCAATGCCGCCGACGCCTATGCCAGTGCGGACGCCGCGCTCTTGATGATCGAGAAGCGTCTGCGCCGCTACAAGAGCCGGCTGAAGGATCGTTCCGCCCGCAAGACCTATGCCGCGACTGCCGCGCTTGCCGAATTGAACGGCGTCGGGCTCGACGCGCCGAGCTACGTCATCGAGGCGCCCGAGAACGAGGACGAGGTCACCGAATACAGCCCGGTGATCATTGCCGAGGCAACCACCGCGCTGAAGCGGCTGTCGGTCAGCGAAGCCGTGATGGAGCTCGATCTGACGGGCGCCTCCTGCCTGGTGTTCCAGCATGGCGGCAGCGGCCGGTTGAACATCATTTACCGCCGTACGGATGGCAATGTCGGCTGGGTCGATCCGCCGGCGGTGAGCCCTTGAGGATAGTTGGCAGATGGCATTGACGTCCGGAGCCAGCCCTGCTTATGGTCCGCCGCCTCCAGGAACAAGGGAGGCGGAACAGGGTTCGCAGGTGTTGGCACCGCCGATACGTTGGAGTAGAAGCCCTGCCAACCGGACCCGGGCTAAGCCCGCATCCCACCTCATCTTCTTGACGCCGCCGCTGTAAAGCCTATTTCGCAACCTGACGGTCATTCACCTCGGAACGTCCCAATGCCGATTACCGATTTGGTCGCACCCGAGGCGATTCTCCCGGCTTTAAAAGTCATCAGCAAGAAGCAGGCGCTGCAGGAACTTGCCGCGCGTGCCTCCGCTCTGACCGGGCAGAATGAGCGCGCCATCTTTGAGGTGCTGCTGCAGCGCGAGAAGCTCGGCACCACGGCGGTCGGCTATGGCGTCGCCATTCCGCACGGCAAGCTGCCCAAGCTGGAGAAGCTGTTCGGCTTCTTCGCCCGCCTCGAGCGCCCGATCGATTTCGAGGCGATGGACGGCCAGCCGGTCGACCTGATCTTCCTGCTGCTGGCCCCCGAAGGCGCCGGCGCCGACCATCTCAAGGCGCTGGCGCGGATCGCCCGCCTGCTGCGCGACCAGGACGTCGCCAAGAAGCTGCGTGCCTCGCGCGACGCCCAGGCGATCTACTCGGTGCTCGCATTGCCGCCGGCGAGCGCGGCGTAATCATCCGAATTCGCGAATTCGTTTTCGCGCCATTGTCATCAGAGCGCAGCCAGTGCGTCACGCGCTGGCGTGCGCCAATGCGTTGTCGATCGTTCAGGCCCCGTAGCCCGGATGAAGCGAAGCGCAATCCGGGGCTACTCTAACCGCGGATAGTTCAGTCCCGGATTTCGCTTCGCTCCATCCGGGCTACGAAGCTGCATGCTTCGCAAGTCTCTCAGCAGATCGTCGGCAGCAGACGGCGGACCTCGTCGAGCAGATCGGGGATAGCCTTCTCGTCATTGGCGAGATGCCGGAGCAGCGCGCTCTGGAACAGGCCGTCGAACAGCGCGTACAGCGCAGCCGGTGACGATGCCGGCCGCTTGTTGCCGAGCTCGGCGTAGCGCGTCGCGATGCGCCAGATCATCGCTTCCAGGCTCTTGTCGATCTCGAGCACATCCTTGCGGAACGCGGGCTCGAACATTGCCTGCGAGCGCAGATCGTACCAGAGCCGATGCATGCGCGCTTCGTTCTCGAGCGTGGCCGCGAGCTTGGCGAGGAAGCCTTCGGTCAATTCGTCGCGGCTGCGTGCTGTCGTCACCACCTCGTCATAGCGCGTCACGCATTTCGCCTTGTAGTGGCGGACGCAGCAGCAGATCAGGTCGAGCTTGTCGCTGAAGTAGTAGTGAAACACGCCGTGCGTGAATGCGGAGTTCTGCGCGATCTCGCGCAGGCTGGTGCGTGCGAAGCCGAGCTCGCCAAGCGTTTCCAGCGCGGCCTCCGCGAGCTCGACGCGACGCGCGTTGAACTTCTCGTCGCGCAGCGCCTCGGCCGCCACAGCCACGCGTTGGGCCGCCCCTGTCGCTTGCCGCGCCATTCCGTGCCTTTCCTCTGCTTCTTCCCTCAAGCGACTATACCGCGGCGACCGCGGCGCGCTCCATCTCTTCACAACCACCCTCTTTGACACTTGTCAAATTGAGACTTGACAAGTGTCAAGTTCCTGGACGAGGGTTGGTCCAATAATTTGGACAACCGTCAAGACGGCTGACCAATCGACAAACCAGGAGGAAATGCACCGCCGGGGCGCGCCAACGCTGCGCCCTGCCGACGCCGGCCGCGACCATCAATGCGCTTCAAATGCGCAGGCCCCCGGCCCACGCTGCCTCAGCACCACCATCAATCGGCAAGCAAAGGGAGGACTACGTCATGAGTGGGAAGAGCCTTGAAGGCAGGAAAGCCCTGGTCACCGGCGGCGCCCGGGGGATCGGCGCGGCGATCGCGCAGGCACTGGCGCGGTCCGGCGCCGCGGTCATGATCGGCGATATTCTCGACGACGCCGGCAAGGCCAGCGCCGCCGAGATCGCCAAGGCCGGGGTGAAGACCGGCTTCGTCAAGCTCGACGTCACTGACGATGCGCAATGGGAGCGGGCCGCCGCAGCGACGGTCGAAACCCTCGGCGGCTTCGACATCCTGATCAACAATGCCGGGATCGAGATCACCTCGCTGGTCGCCGACATCAAGGCCGAGGACGCGCGCCGCATGTGCGACGTCAACATCGTCGGCACCGTGCTCGGCATGAAGCACGCCTTCCGTGCGATGCGGCCGGGCGGCGCCGCGGGCAAGGGCGGCGCGGTCGTCAACATCGCTTCGGTCGCGGCGACGATCGCCTTTCCGAGCATCGCGGTCTATTCCGGCACCAAATCCGCGGTCGACCGCATGACGCGCGTCGGCGCGATGGAAGCCGGCAAGCTCGGCTACGGCGTGCGCGTCAACTGCATCTATCCCGGCCTGATCCCGACCGACATGGGCCTGCAGCTCGCCAATGACATCGTGAAGATCGGTCTCGCGCCCGACGTCAACGCGGCGGTCGGCTCGGTGGTGGAGCAGACCCCGCTCGGCAAGCTCGCCGAGGTCTCCGACATCGCCGACGCCGCCGTGTTCCTGTGTTCGAACGATGCGCGCTTCATCACCGGCATCGGCCTGCCGGTCGACGGCGGCATGGGCATGTAGCAACAAGGCTGACAACAAGCATTTCGGAGGATCGCAATGAGCGAGAAGAAGCCCGTCATCGTCTATGGCGCTTCCGGCTATACCGGCCGGCTGGTCTGCGAATTTCTGCGCGAGTACAACATCCCCTTCATCGCCGCTGGCCGCAGCGCCGAGAAGCTCAACGCCGCGATGAAGTCGAACGTGGCCGGCATCGAGACCGCCGACTACGAGGTCGTGTCGGTGCCGCACACCGTGGCCGCGCTGACCGAATTGTTCAAGGGCGCGTCGGTGGTGCTCAACACTGTGGGCCCCTTCGCCAAGTTCGGCGGCGAGGTGGTACAGGCCTGCCTGGCTGCCAGGTGCCACTATACGGACACGACCGGCGAGCAGGACTGGCTGATCACGCTCGAACATGAGTTCGGCACGAGGTTCGCCAATGCCGGCCTGCTGCTGGCGCCGGGCATCGCGCAGATGTACACCACCGGCGAGATCGCTGCGCAGCTGTGCCTGGAAACGCCCGGCCTCGACACGCTCGACATCGCCGTGTTCTGGGGCGGCAGCCCGACCATCGCCTCGACGCAGACCATCCTGGTCAACGCCGCGATGGCCAAGGCGTACTACCTGGAGCAGAACAAGTACGTCGAGCATCAGCCCGATGCCGGCCTCTACAACCTCGCCATCCCCGGCCAGCACGAGCTGGCGCTGGCGCTGCCGTGGGGCGGCACCTCGCACCCGGTGTGGTTCAAGCAAGATCCGCGCGTGGCCAATGTGAAGGTGCTGGGCGGCGTGTTCAATCGTGCGCTGATGCTGGGCGTGCCGCAGATCGTCGCCGCCGCGCTGGAGGCGACCAAGGACATGAATCCCGACGATCGCTACGCCGCGTTGGCGCAGACCGCTGCCGGCGTGATGAACACCATGCCGCCGCGCGAGAACCCGCGCGTCAACAAGTCGCTGGATTCGGTGTATGCCTCCGGCCCGCTGGGGCGCGCGCACTGCGTCATCTACGGCAACAGCAACTACAAGCAGACCGGCATGCTGCAGGCCTATGCTGCCGCGCACCTGCTGCAGCAGCCGCCCAAGCGCGTAGGCTTCGCCTCCGGCTGTCAGGCGTTCGGCCATCGCGAACTGCTCGGGCAATTGCGCAGTTTTGGGCTGGTCGGCAAGCCGGTCCTGACCGTGCATGATTGAGCGACGCGGCTGCGACCGCGATCGTTCTTCACCTCTCCCCGTTGGGGAGAGGTCGATTTGCGCAGCAAATCGGGTGAGGGGCCGCGGCTCCGATGATGGGCCGTAACCCCTCACCCGGCGCTACGCGCCGACCTCTCCCAAGGGAGAGGTGGACTTCCGTCGCGATTCGAGCCCAACCCAACCTCATGATGCTTGAGAGGCGACCATGCGCTTCATCGATTATCTCGACAAGGGTGCCTCGCTCGGCGCCGACGCGCCGTGTCTCACGATGGATGGGCGCGACCTCAGTTACGGCGAGGTGCAGCGGCTGAGCTATCGCATCGCGCGCGGCCTCGAGCGGTCGGGCATCGCTCCCGGCGAGAAGGTCGCGATCCTGTCCGGCAACGATCCGCTCGCTTTCGCCTGCGTGTTCGGCATCTCGCGCGCGGCCGCCGTGTGGTGCCCGATCAATCCGCGCAACGAGGCGGCCGAGAACAAGTTCATTCTCGACCAGTTCGATTGCAGCCTGCTGCTGTTCCATTCGAGCTTCGCGCCGATGGTCGACGCCGTCAGGCAGGATCTGCCCAAGCTGCGTACGCTGGTCTGTCTCGACGCCGAGCTGCCGTTCGCGCCGTCATTCGAGCGCTGGCTCGGCGGCCTTACTGATGAAGTCTATCAGCGTGAGGCGATCGACGATCTCGCGATGATCCCGGGCACCGGCGGCACCACCGGCAAGCCGAAGGGCGTGATGCTGTCGGGACGCAACATCGAAGCGATGACCGCGCTGACCCTGATGGGTTACCCGTTCAAGGGCCGTCCGATTTATCTCGCGCTGGCGCCGCTGACGCATGCCGCCGGCGTGCTCTGTTTTCCGATCATGACGCTGGGCGGCCGCGTCGTGATCATGCACCACCCTGACATCGGCGAGTTCCTGGCGCTGATCGAGCGCTATCGCGTCACCCACACCTTCCTGCCGCCGACCGTGATCTACATGCTGCTCGATCATCCCGGGCTCGACGCGGCCGATCGCAGCTCGCTGCAATGCTTCTGGTACGGCGCGGCACCGATCTCGGCGACGCGGCTCGCGGAAGCCCTGAAGCGGATCGGGCCGATGGCGCAGCTGTTCGGCCAGACCGAGGCGCCGATGATGATCTCGATGATGCCGCCCGCCGATCACTACAATCCGGACGGCACCATCGCGATGGAGCGACTTTCGTCGGCCGGGCGGATCGGCCCGCTGGTTCAGGCCGGCATCATGGATGGCGACGGCAAGCTGTTGCCGGCGGGATCGCGCGGCGAGATCGTGGTGCGCGGATCGCTGGTCATGGAAGGTTACTACAAGAACCCCGAGGCCACGCGCGAGGCTTCGGCGCATGGCTGGCACCACACCGGCGATATCGGCTACATCGACGGCGACGGCTACCTGTACATCGTCGATCGCGCCAAGGACATGATCATCACCGGCGGTTTCAACGTGTACTCGATCGAGGTCGAGAACGCGTTGCGTGCCCACGAGGCGGTGCAGGATTGCGCCGTCATCGGATTGCCCGACGACAAATGGGGCGAGCGGATCGTCGCCGTGGTGCAGCCGCGCGCCGGCCACACCGTCGAGGCGACCGCGCTCGCCGCCTTCGTCAAGCAGCAGATCGGCAGCGTCAAGACGCCGAAGCAGATCGAGGTCTGGGACGATCTTCCGCGTTCCAAGGTCGGCAAGGTCCTGAAGCCGGACATCCGCGCGCGGCTGGTGCCACGCTAAAGCGCGATGAGATTGGGTCGAATCGTCATCGCGCTTTAGCTTCTTGTTTGAGCATGATCTTTTCGGAAAACCGCTGCGCACTTTTCCGGATCATGCTTTAGCCCGTGCGATCCGGTGTCTACCTCTTGCCGTACTCGGTGAAGACGTAGTCGCGATTCTGTACCACCGTGTGGCAGGCGTAGCCGCACTTCGCGTCGTTTTCCTGGGGCGGGTTGTCCGCCGTGGTGGCGGGCCTGAACACATCTGACGCCGCGTCATACTCGAACGCGCCGTATCCCCATCCGCCGCTGTCCGCGAATCTCTTGCTGTCCTTGACCATGAAGTCGACGTCGTGCTGCGCGCCCGGCACCGTCGGCTGACCGGGATACGCCTCCTGCTTCTTCGGGATCCAATGGATCTTCGCCATCCTGGCGCCATCCGGGAACGGCTTGCCATTGCCGGGTATGCCTTCCCGGAATGCGCCGATCATCGCCGGATTGCCCAGGATCGCGGCGATGACGCCTTCGTTCTCGCTGATCGCGATCACGGGCCAGTCCTCGTATCCCCTGAACTCGGAGAACGCGAGACCATTGGGCACCTGCAGGCTGTACTTGTCCTGCGCGGAAATCGCGACACCAGTCGCGAGGGCGGAAATCGACACCGAAGCAACGAGATTGATCAGCGAGCTCTTCTGCATGGTCGCATCTCCTTATCGATTTGGCGGCGAATGAATCTTGCTGGAAATCCCCTTATCGCGACGTTGCTCTCTGCAAAGCTCAGGACTGCGCTGAACGCTGGTCGCGGGAACTGATAACAGCACGGAATTGCGACGAGCGAAATGGAGCCGCCGTCCAAAGCGACGCAAAGAACGGCTCAAATAGAGTCGGCCGCGACCGGAGGAATTGAGAAGTGTGAGCGCCTATTGACAAGCGGCCGGTCACGCCAGAAGACGAACACGCGCAATATCGAACCAAGGGATGGCTGATGTCCCGCGATTTTCGCCTTGATCGCGTTCCCGTCGACGTTCTCGCTTACGAGCTCGCCGAAGAGAGGGCGAGTGCGCTTGGCCGCATGGGCCGCGCGCTGGAACAGGCGCTCGCCAGGCTGCGCGAGTTCGACGCCGCCCATCCGCGCGCTGAAGCACCGGCGTCCACACAACAGGCACGGCGCCTCCTGGTGCGGGAGGCCGGCCATGCGCTCTGGATGTTCGTGGTGCAGCGGGAGGCCTGCGGGCTGCGCAACAACCGCATGCTGATGCGCGATTACAACGTGCCCGGCGAGGTGCAGCTCAGCATGGGCCCGCTGCTCGCCACGTCGACCACATCGCCATAAAAAACGCGCGGGCCGCCTCGGTGTCGAGGCATGCCCGCGCATTGAATTCGCGGATGCTAATTCAACCCTGCGTCAATGGACGCTGACGGCCTGCAGCTCGTTGCTCCACGCATTCGCGACCGCGGCTTCGCGGCTGTCGGTCAGCATGATCGGCGTGCCGTCGGCGGCGTGCAGTGCGAACAGTTTGAGGCCCGGCGCGATCTTCGGCGCCTGCGGAAAGAGATCTGGCACGTCCTCGGAGCGGACCTGCTTCACATAGGCGATATGACCTTCGCCCAGATGGGCCAGCGCTTCCGGCGTGACGCTCTCGGATTCGATGGTGGTGGTACTCAGTTCACTCATGGTCTCGACTCCTCAGTCAGATAAGCGGTCGAGTCCGCTCGTTGTTTCTATTATTCGTGCTCATTGATAGCGATTGTCTTAATGACCCGTTCAGGTTCCGGCCTGGCCAGATCAATCGACAACAACCCGTTCTTCAGATCCGCGCCCAGCACCTGCATCCCCTCCGCCAGCACGAAGGTGCGCTGGAAGTGGCGCGCGGCGATGCCGCGATGGATGTATTGCCGAGCCTTGTCGTCCTGCTGGCGGCCGCGGATGACGAGCTGATTTTCCTCAATAGTTACATCGAGTTGATCGCGGGTGAAGCCCGCCACCGCCAGCGTGATACGCAGCCGTTCAGGCTGCCCGTTGGTACGGTCGCACCGCTCGATGTTGTACGGAGGATAGCCGTCGGCGCCCTTCACGACGCGGTCGAGCGCACGCTCGATCTCGTCGAATCCCAGAAGGAACGGACTGGACAACGATGGAACACGAGACATTACAAAGTCCTCTCGAAGCGACTTTGAGGGGCCCTTGCGGCGCCCCATGTAACCGGCGGGCCGTCTGGCCTCCGGTCAGTGAGGGATATGGGGGCGATCTGGATAGCGTTCAAGCAGCCCCGAAACCAGCCTAAACGCCCGCAACATGGGGGTAAATTCTTCCCGATCGGTTACTCCCCGACGCGCTTGCGGCCGTCGGCGGTAAAAAGGTGCAGCTTGTCGCGGGGGGCGACGGCCCGGATCCGCTCGCCGATGGCGGGGCCCGAGACGCCGGGAACCCGGACGATCACCTCGCCGGGCGGCAGCTCGCCTGGATTGGCGGCAACGCCCTGCTCCTCGCGCTGGCGGCTGCCATAGACGAAGGTCTCGGCGCCGACATGCTCGATCGCCTCGACCGTGAGGCCGAGCGCGACGCCGCCCGATGCGGTCTCACTCGAGATCACGAAATCCTCCGGCCGGATCCCGACAATGCCGGCGCCGTCGGCGCCCGTGATCTGGGACTTCAGCTCGTCCGCGCGCAGCGGCATCAGGTTCATCGGCGGGGCGCCGATGAAGGAGGCGACGAAGGTGGTCGCCGGCTTCTGGTAGATGTCCAGCGGATTACCGACCTGCTCGACCTGGCCGCCGTTCATGACGACGAGGATATCGGCGAGCGTCATCGCCTCGAGCTGGTCGTGGGTGACGTAGATCGACGTGGTGTTGAGCCGGCGCTGCAGCTTGCGGATCTCGACCCGCATTGCGATGCGCAGCTTGGCGTCGAGGTTCGACAGCGGTTCGTCGAACAGGAACACTTTCGGCTGGCGCACGATGGCGCGGCCCATCGCGACGCGTTGGCGCTGGCCGCCGGAAAGCTGGCGCGGCTTGCGCTCCAGCATCGGCGAGAGCTCGAGGACGCGCGCGGCTTCCTCGACGCGGGTCTTGATCTCGGCCTCGGCCATGCCGCGGTTGCGCAGGCCGTAGGCCATGTTGTTGTAGACGCTCATATGCGGATAGAGCGCGTAGTTCTGGAACACCATCGCGATGTCACGATCGGCGGGCTCGACCTGGTTGACGACGCGGCCGCCGATGTCGATCTCGCCGCCGGTGATGGTCTCGAGCCCCGCGACCATGCGCAGCAGCGTGGACTTGCCGCAGCCGGATGGGCCGACCAGCACGCAGAATTGGCCGTCGCCGACGTCGACATCGACGCCCTTGATGGCCTCGAAGCCGCCGGGATAGGTCTTGCGGACGCTGCGCAGCGTGACGTTAGCCATGGATTATTTTTCCGTCTCCACCAATCCGCGCACGAACAGTTTCTGCATCACGACGACGACGAACACCGGCGGCAGCATTGCGAGCAGCGCGGTCGCCATTACGATCGGCCATTCGGTCAGCGCGTCCGTCGTCGTGATCATCTTGCGGATGCCGACCTGGATGGTCTGCATGTCGTCGCGCGTCGTGATCAACAGCGGCCAGAGATACTGATTCCAGCCGAGGATGAAGAGGATCACGAACAGCGCCGCCATGTTGGTGCGCGACAGCGGCAGCAGCGTGTCCCAGAAGAAGCGGAACGGGCCTGCGCCGTCGATCCGCGAGGCCTCCAGCAACTCATCCGGCACGGTCATGAAGAACTGGCGGAACAGCAGCGTCGCGGTCGCTGACGCGATCAGCGGCAGCGACAGGCCGGCATAGCTGTCGAGCAGATGCAGATCGGCGACGATCTTGTAGGTCGGATAGATGCGCACCTCGACCGGCAGCATCAAGGTGATGAAGATGATCCAGAAAATCGCCATCCGGAACGGAAACCGGAAATAGACGATCGCGTAGGCCGAGATGATCGAGATCGCGATTTTGCCGATCGCGATCAAGAGCGCCATGATCAGCGAGTTCAGCATCATGTGGAGCACCGGCTCGCGGGTCGAGCCGCTCGTGCCGACAAACAGCGTCTGGTAGTAGGTCTCGAGGAAATGGCCGCCGGGCAGCAGCGACATCTGGCCGTTGGCGATCACGGCGTTGTCCTGGGTCGAGGCGACCAGCGCGAGATAGACCGGGAAGGCGACGATCGCGATCCCGATCCACAGGATGACGTGAGCCAGATAGCGCTGGAAGCCTTCCTCCTCGACCATCAGTAGGTCACCTTGCGCTCGACGAAGCGAAACTGGATCGCCGTCAGCATGACGACGATGACCATCAGGATGACCGACTGCGCCGCCGACGAGCCGAGATTGCCGCCGAGCAGTCCGTCCGTATAGACCTTGTAGACCAGCGTCTCGGTTGCCTTGCCGGGACCGCCGCGGGTCATGGTGTCGATGATGCCGAAGGTGTCGAAGAAGGCGTAGACGATGTTGATGACCAAGAGGAAGAAGATGGTCGGCGACAGCAGCGGGAAGATCACGGTCCAGAACCGCCGCATCGGGCGGGCGCCGTCGATCGCGGCGGCCTCGATCACGCTCCTCGGGATGCTTTGCAGCCCGGCGAGGAAGAACAGGAAATTGTAGGAGATCTGCTTCCAGGCCGCGGCGAGGATGATCAGGGCCGCCGCCTGGTCGCCGTCGAGCAGCGGATTCCAGTCGACGCCCATGCCGCGCAGATAGCGCGACAGCACGCCGAGCGAGGGGTGCAGCATGAACACCCAGAGCACGCCGACCACCGGCGGGGCCACCGCATAGGGCCAGATCAGCAGCGTGCGATACAGCGTCGAGCCGCGCAGCGGCCTGTCAGCCATGACCGCGAGCAGCAGCGCGAAGGACAGCGAGGAGACCGCGATCGCGAACGAGAACACGAAGGTTCGGACGATCGCCGCGAAATAGGCCGGCTCCTTGAACAGCTCGAGATAGTTCTCGAACCAGACGAAGCTGGTGGAGAGGCCGAAAGCGTCCTGCAGCAGGAAGGATTGGATCACCGCCTGCACGGCCGGCCAGTAGAAAAAGATCAGGACGATCGCGAGTTGCGGGGCAACCAGCGCGTAAGGCAACAGCTTTGACCGGAAAATCGCTTGCTTTTGCATGGGCTCGGAAGAAGGGCAGGCCGCGGATGCGGCCTGCCGGTTGATGGCCCTAAAGCGCGATGAGATGAGGTCGGATCGTCATCGCGCTTTAGCTTGTCGTCAGGGCATGATCTTTTCGGAAAACCGCTGCGCGCTTTTCCGGATCATGCCCGAAGGCATCATGTCAGCGGACGGCGGTCTTTTCAAACTGCCGCAGCATCTGGTTGCCGCGCTCGACGGCGGCGTCCAGCGCCTGCTTGGCAGTCTTCTTGCCGGCCAGCGCCTGCTCGATCTCCTCCGACCACATGTCGCGCAGCTGCACCATGTTGCCGAGGCGCAGGCCGCGAGAATTCGCGGTCGGCTCCTTGTTGGTGAGCTCGAGCAGCGGGGTCTCGAGATAGGGCTGGTCCTTGTAGAAGCCCTCTTCCTTGGCCTTGGCATAGGCGGCCTTGGTGATCGGCAGATAGCCCGAGGCCTTGTGGATCCAGATTTGGCGGTCCGTGTCCGAGAGGAAGGTCAGGAACTTGGCCACGCCCTTGTATTCCTCGGCCGACTTGCCGCCCATCACCCAGAGCGAGGCGCCGCCGATGATCGAATTCTGCGGCGCGCCCTTGGCGTCGGGATAATACGGCATCGGCGCCGCGGTGAAGTTGAACTTGGCCTGCGCCTTGACGTTGCCGAAGAAGGCCGACGAGGTCAGGTAGATCGGGCACTCGCCCGAGGTGAAGCGGCCTTCGCCGGTGTTGGTGCGGCCGGCATAGTCGTAGGTCTTGTCCTTCTGCAACTCGACGAGGTTCTCGAGATGCTTGACCTGCAGCGGGCCGTTGAATTCGAGCACGGTGTCGAAGCCGTCGAGGCCATTGGCCTTGCTGGCGAGCGGCACATTGTGCCAGGCCGAGAGCTGTTCGAGATTGACCCAGGTGACCCACGAGCCGGAGAAGCCGCAGGTGGCGTAGCCGGCCGCCTTCAGCTTCTTGGCGTCGTCGAACACTTGCGGCCAGGTCTTCGGAATCTCCGCGATGTTGGCCTTCTTCAGCGCATCGAGATTGACCCACATCACCGTCGACGACGAGTTGAAGGGGAACGACAGCATCTCGCCCTTCGAGGTCGAGTAGTAGCCGGTGATCGCGGGCAGATAGACGCTCGGGTCGAACTTCTCGCCGGCGTCGGCCATCAGCTTGTAGACCGGTTTGACGGCGCCGGTGGCGGCCATCATCGTCGCGGTGCCGACCTCGAACACCTGCATGATATGCGGCGCGTTGCCGGCGCGGAACGCGGCGATGCCGGCGTTCATGGTGTCGGCGTAGCCGCCCTTGTAGGTCGGGATCACCTTGTAGTCGGATTGCGAGGCGTTGAAGTCGTTGGCCAGCTTGACGATGACGTCGTTGTTGGCGCCGGTCATCGCGTGCCACCACTGGATCTCGGTCACCGCAAACGCGGGCGACGCGAATGCAAGCGCGGCAGCGGCTGCCGCAGCAGCGCCTAGTCGTCGAAAGATCATCAAAACCCCTCCCAATTGGAACGTCGTCTTTCGTTGCGCGCGTTATCAGCGCCGGATGACGTTCAAATGACCGTATAAACGAAAGTCATGGTAGGGGGGAAGCCGAAGCGAAGGGAAGCGGTAAAAAAGGCGAAGACCGCAGCCGCCTCCGTGCGGTGCAGCGCCAGACGCGACGTTGCACCGCAGTGTTGATGCGTCGGCCGGTTCGAAACGGGCCGACGCTCCAGCTTTGTCCTGACGCGAACCGGTGCCCATCCCGCATCACGTGCGGGACAGGCTCGAAAACGCCTTTAGCGCTTGCGCTGGGGACCGCAGACCACGCCCTTCTCAACCAGGCCGTTGATCTCGTCCTTGGAGTAGCCGAACTCGCCGAGCACTTCCGCGGCGTGCTGGCTGAACTTCGGCGGTGTGCGGCGCAGGTTCGGCTTGGTACGTTCGAGGCGGATCGGCGAGGCGACGCCCTTGTACCAATCCTTCTCGATGACGTCGCCGCGATGGATGGTGTGCGGGTTGGTCAGCGCCTGGTCGATCTTCTGCACCGGGCCCGCCGGCAGGCCGGCAGCGAGCAGCCGGTTGCACAGCGGCTCGGCCTCGTGCTGGCTGAATACCGCTGCCAGCTCGGCGCGGAGCGCATCGCGGTTGGCGATGCGGTCCTTGTTGCGGGCAAAGCGCGGATCGGTGCCGAGCTCCGGCTTGCCGATCTCCTTGGCGAGCTTGCGGAAGGTGCCGTCATTGCCGACGCCGATGAAGATGTTGTCGGTCTTGGTCGGGAAGATCGCGTACGGCACGAGGTTGGGATGCTCGTTGCCGGTCAGCGACGGCGGCTTGCCATGCATGAAATAGTTCGCGGTGTGCGGATGCATGATCGCGAGCCCGGTCTCGTACAGCGTGGTCTCGATGAACTGGCCGAGACCCGAGCGCTGCCGCTCCGACAGCGCCATCAGGATGCCGATCGTGGCGTAGAGCCCGGTGGTGATGTCGACCAGCGGCACGCCGATCCGCATCGGGCCGCTCTCCGGCGAGCCGGTCGCCGCGATCATGCCGGTCATCGCCTGGATGATCGCGTCATAGCCGGGATTGCCGCCGCGCGGGCCGTCGGCGCCGAAGCCGGAGATCCGGCAATGCACGAGGCGCGGAAATTTCGCGCGCAGCACGTCGTTGCCGATGCCCCACTTGTCGAGCGTGCCCGGCTTGAAATTCTCGATCAGCACGTCGGCGGTCTCGAGCATCTTCATCAGCACCGCGCGTCCGCCCTCGGAAGCGAGGTCGAGGCCGATCGAGCGCTTGTTGCGGTTGATGCCGACGAAATAGGCCGCGTCCTCGTCATGGAACGGAGGACCCCAGTCGCGCACCTCGTCGCCGGCGGGCGGCTCGACCTTGATCACGTCGGCGCCGTGGTCGGCGAGAATCTGGGTGCAATACGGACCGCCGAGCACGCGCGTCAGATCGATCACGCGCAGGCCGGTCATCGCGCCCGTAGCCGCTGGGGTATTCATGGAAGCAACCTTCGCTCAGTTGGGATCAGATAACGAGGGTCCCAGAGCTAACGGTCTTCAGCCGGGGCAGCAATGCTTCCGTCGGCGCAGGCCCATGCAGCAGGCGGCGCATGCGTTCGCCAAGCGAACCGGCCGCTGAAAGAGCGATGGTCCGCCACGTGTCGCGGCGGACCATTGCGTGATGTGGAATTAGACGACGCTCAGCTTGACGTCGACATTGCCGCGGGTCGCGTTGGAATAGGGGCACACCTGGTGGGCCTTCTCGACCAGCGCTTCGGCATCGTTGCGGGCGAGGCCGGGCAGCGACACTGCGAGCTCGACGGCGAGGCCGAAGCCGCCTTCCGAGCGCGGGCCGATGCCGACCGTCGAGGTCACCGAGGCGTCGGCGGGAACCTTGGGGCCGCCCTGCGAGGCCACGAACTTCATTGCGCCGATGAAGCAGGCGGCATAGCCGGCGGCGAACAGCTGCTCCGGATTGTTGCCGGCGCCGCCGCCGCCACCGAGCTCCTTCGGGGTCGTGAGCTTGACGTCGAGCGCGCCGTCGAGCGTTGCCGCATGGCCGTCGCGGCCGCCGGTTGCCTTGGCGCTGGTCTTGTAGAGCACGTTGACAGACATCGTGGTCTCCCTTGGTGGGTTGGGCTTGAATTCGACGATCGATGTCTTGCACGCAAATAGATTGCGCGCAATATAAAACATGCGGCCTCACATTTAATTGTTCGCAATTGAATTCGCGGTCCCGTGAGCCCAGAATGACGCGGAAACGAGATGGATTCGATGGGAATCATGGCCAGGAAACCGACGGCGGCGGATCAGGCGCTGCGGCTCGATAACCAGATCTGCTTTGCGGTCTATTCGACCGCGCACGCCTTCAACCGCGTCTACAAGCCGCTGCTCGACCGGCTCGGGCTGACCTATCCGCAGTATCTCGTGATGCTGGCGCTGTGGGAGCGCGACGACGTGGCGGTGAAGGACCTCGGCGAGCGCCTGTTCCTGGATTCCGGCACGCTGACGCCGCTCTTGAAGCGGCTGGAGGCGGCGGAGTTGATCAGGCGGACCCGCAGCACCGCGGACGAGCGCGTGGTGCTGATCGCGCTGACGCCGCAGGGCCACGCGCTGCGCGAAAAGGCCAGGGCTGTGCCGCAGTCGATCCTCGCGGCCTCGGACTGCACCGTTGGCGAACTGATGGCGATGAAGGACGAGATCGTCGCGCTGCGCGACCGTCTGAATGCGGTGCTGGGGGAGTAGGGGGCGGGCGGGGCGGTTAGAGGCGCTTCTTGGCGAAGGCGCGGCCGGAGTGGGATTTGAGATATTTCTCGAAGGCCAACGCTTTGTACTTGTCGGGAAATGCGCAGTACCAGACCAATTCCCACGGCATAAATTTTGAGGTGTGCGCCGATTTGCCGGCGTTGTGCCCAGGAATCCGGCGCTTCAGATCTTCGGTCGCGCCGACATATTCCTGATCAGGGAAATTGATGCTGCGGAGGATGTAGACGTACCACATTCGCATCCACTGAAGCCGGACGGGAGTAGAGTCCTTGGCAGTCCGTCTTCGCCCTTCGGGCTACGCCGGACACCACGCTTCGCCCTTCAGGCAACTCGTGGCTGCGCCACGCGTAGCCCGAAGGGCGAAGCGTGGTGGAGCCAGGCGGGATCGAACCGCCGACCTCTTGCATGCCATGCAAGCGCTCTCCCAGCTGAGCTATGGCCCCTTATCCAGTTGGGATGATCCTGGGGGATCGATCCCGGCCCGCGCGGCCTGGACGACTCGCGCGGCAGCACCGTTGATCATAGATCGGCGCCGATCTCAAGTCTCTTCGTCGCCGCCGACGTCACCAATAATGTCGGTGACGTCCTCATCGCCCTCTTCCTCGTCGGCGATGAAGGTCGAATCGTCGTCGTCATCGTCGTCGATGGTCTCATCGACCTCGATATCGTCCTCGGATTCGGGAACCTGGGCCTTGACCTTCCCGGTGTTCTCCTCGGCATCGGCCTCCTCGAGCGAGACCATCTCTTCGGCCTCGGCGGGCTCCGGCATGTCGGCTGCGGTCGCGGGCGAACTGACGGTGGCGCCGCGGCCCCGCGCCGGGGCGACCGGCGCGATCGGCACGACTTCGCCGGTATAGGGCGAGATCACCGGATTCTTGTTGAGGTCGTAGAACTTCTTGCCCGTGGTCGGGCAAATGCGCTTGGTTCCGAGCTCGGACTTGGCCACGTGGTAATCCCAGAATTTTCCTGAAAAACGGAGCTTCACTTGGCTAGTTGAGAGGCTGCTGTCAATAGCGGTTTGCGCGCAAGTGACGGGCGCGTGACGTGGTGTTGCCTATGTGATACCTGCCGCGGCGCGAGAGGACACAATCTTGGCCCAATCTGACACCCCGACCCCGCTGGAATCGCGCACGTGCGGCCCCCTGGCCGGCACGGTCCGCGTTCCCGGCGACAAATCGATTTCCCACCGTGCGCTGATCCTGGGGGCGCTTTCGGTCGGCGAAACCCGCATTTCCGGCCTCCTGGAGGGCGAGGACGTCCTCAATACCGCCAAATCCATGCGTGCCTTGGGCGCCAGGGTGGAACGGACGGCGCCGTTTACCTGGTCGGTCGCAGGCGTCGGGGTCGGCGGGTTTGCCCAGCCTGCCGCGCCGCTCGATTTCGGAAATTCCGGCACCGGCTGCCGGCTGGTGATGGGCGCGGTGGCTGGCTGCCCGATCGCCGCCATTTTCGACGGCGACGCCTCGCTGCGCTCGCGGCCGATGCGCCGCATCCTCGACCCGCTGGAGCTGATGGGCGCCCGAACCAGCGACATCAGGGAGGGCGGCCGGCTGCCGCTCACCCTGCACGGCGCCCGCTATCCGGTGCCGATCGTCTACAAGACGCCGGTCGCCTCGGCCCAGATCAAGTCCGCGGTGCTGCTGGCGGGGCTCTCCGCCCCCGGCATCACCACAGTGATCGAGCAGGAGGCGAGCCGCGACCACACCGAGCTGATGCTGAAGCATTTCGGCGCCGAGATCTCCTCCGAGAAGGAAGGCAGCCACGGCAGGCGAATCTCGCTGCACGGCGAGCCCGAGCTGCACGGCGCCAACGTCGTGGTGCCCGCCGATCCGTCCTCCGCGTCATTCCCGATCGTGGCCGCACTGATCGTCGAAGGTTCCGATGTCGTGTTCTCCGACGTGATGACCAATCCGCTGCGCACCGGCCTGTTCACCACGCTGCGCGAGATGGGCGCCTCGATCGAGGAGAGCGACGTGCGCGGCGATGCCGGCGAGCCGATGGCGCAGCTGCGGGTGCGGGCCTCGAAGCTGAAGGGCGTCGAAGTGCCGCCGGAGCGCGCGCCGTCGATGATCGACGAATATCTGGTGCTGGCGGTCGCGGCCGCGTTCGCCGAGGGCACCACGATCATGCGCGGCCTGCAGGAGCTGCGCGTCAAGGAATCCGACCGCCTTGAAGCAACCGCCGATATGCTGCGGGTCAACGGCGTCAAGGTCGAGGTGTCCGGCGACGATCTCATCGTCGAGGGCCGCGGCCATGTTCCAGGCGGCGGTCTTGTTGCCACCCATATGGATCACCGCATCGCGATGTCGGCGCTGGTGATGGGCTGCGCCTCCGATCGGCCGGTGAAGATCGACGACACCGGCTTCATCGCCACCAGTTTTCCGGATTTCATCCCGATGATGCGCGCGCTCGGAGCTGATTTCGCATGATCATCGCCATCGACGGACCCGCCGCCTCGGGCAAGGGCACGCTCGGCAAGCGGCTCGCCCACCACTACGGCTACCGCCATCTCGACACCGGCGTGATCTACCGCGCGGTGGCCTATGCGATGATGCAAGCCGGTGCCGAGCTCAGCAACGAGGTGCTGGCCGTGGCTGCGGCGCTCGAGCTCGACCCCGAAAAGTTCGGCAATCCGATCCTGAAGACCCAGAAGGTCGGCGATGCCGCCTCCGTGGTGTCGGCGATTCCGCAGGTCCGCGAGGTCCTAGTGAACTTCCAGCGCCAGTTCGCCGCCGATCCGCCCGGTGCGGTGCTGGATGGGCGCGACATCGGCACCGTGATCTGCCCCGATGCCGACGTGAAGATCTTCGTGGTCGCCGACCCCCGCGTGCGGGCGCGGCGGCGCACGCTGGAGGCGCGCGCCCGCGGCGAGGACGCCGACGAGGAGGCGGTGCTCGCCGACATCCTCAAGCGCGACGAGCGGGACAAGAACCGGGCGATCGCACCCTTGCGGCCGGCGCCGGACGCCCACACGCTGGACAATTCGAACCTCGATATCGAGGCCGGCGTCCGTGCCGCCATCGCCATCGTCGAGGCCGCGCGCGCCAGGCGCTAGAACAGCAGGCATGGCGGGCGGTTTTCGCCCGAAAACCCAGCAAAATGGGGCATTTCCTGCTTGCCGAAAGTCGCATGCAGGGCTATATCAGCGCCGTTCGGAGCAGCATCGACGATGTCGAGGCCGTGTCTGAGCGGGCCGGCGATGGGTTTGAGCCAATCTCAAACGAAACCAACGCCGCATCTGGAGGAACGCCCGCTCCCAGGTCTTGCAGTCGATATTTTCGTTTCAGGCTCCGGATCTATCAAACGTACCGAACGTGCAGTCTTGCTGCCGGCCCGCTGTTGCACCTCCTGCAATGAGCGGTCGTCAGGGTTTGCGGAGCCCTGACACTTCACGCACGGTGCGCCCATCAACCCGAACGGCCGGCGAGATCCCGCATCTGGAGAACAAATGGTTTCGAATTCTGCGTCTTCCTATACTCCCACCCGCGACGACTTCGCGGCGATGCTTGATGAGTCCTTTGCCGGCGGCAATTTGCAGGAAAGCTCGGTCATCAAGGGCAAGGTGGTTGCAATTGAGAAGGACATGGCCGTCATCGACGTCGGCCTGAAGACCGAAGGTCGCGTTGCGCTGCGCGAATTCGCCGGCCCCGGCCGTGAAAGCGATCTGAAGGTCGGTGACGAAGTCGAGGTGTTCCTCGACCGTATCGAGAATGCGCTCGGCGAAGCTGTGCTGTCGCGCGACAAGGCGCGCCGCGAGGAAAGCTGGGGCAAGCTCGAGAAGGCGTTCCAGAACAACGAAAAGGTCAACGGCGTCATCTTCAACCAGGTCAAGGGCGGCTTCACGGTCGACCTCGACGGTGCGGTGGCCTTCCTGCCGCGCTCGCAGGTCGACATTCGTCCGATCCGCGACGTTGCGCCGCTGATGAACAATTCGCAGCCGTTCCAGATCCTCAAGATGGACCGCCGCCGCGGCAACATCGTGGTGTCGCGCCGCACGGTTCTCGAAGAGACCCGCGCCGAGCAGCGCCAGGAGCTGGTGCAGAATCTCGAAGAGGGTCAGGTGATCGACGGCGTGGTCAAGAACATCACCGATTACGGTGCGTTCGTTGATCTCGGCGGCATCGACGGCCTGCTGCACGTGACCGATATCGCCTGGCGCCGCGTCAACCACCCGACCGAGGTGCTGACCATCGGCCAGACCGTGAAGGTCAAGATCATCAAGATCAACCACGAGACGCACCGCATCTCGCTCGGCATGAAGCAGCTCTTGGATGATCCGTGGCAGGGCATCGAAGCCAAGTACCCGCTGGGTGCCCGCTTCACCGGCCGCGTCACCAACATCACCGACTACGGCGCGTTCGTCGAGCTCGAGCCGGGCATCGAAGGCCTGATCCACGTCTCCGAGATGTCGTGGACCAAGAAGAACATGCACCCCGGCAAGATCGTTTCGACCTCGCAGGAAGTCGAAGTGCAGGTGCTGGAAGTGGATTCGGTCAAGCGCCGCATCTCGCTCGGTCTCAAGCAGACCATGCGCAATCCCTGGGAAGTCTTCGTCGAGAAGTTCCCGGTCGGTTCGGTGGTCGAGGGCGAGGTCAAGAACAAGACCGAGTTCGGTCTGTTCCTCGGTCTCGAGGGCGATGTCGACGGCATGGTCCACCTCTCCGACCTCGACTGGAAGCTTCCGGGCGAGCAGGTCATCGACAACTTCAAGAAGGGCGACATGGTCAAGGCCGTGGTGCTCGATGTCGATGTCGAGAAGGAGCGCATCTCGCTCGGCGTCAAGCAGCTCGAAGGCGACCCCTTCGCCGAGCCGGGCGACGTCAAGAAGGGCGCGGTCGTGACCTGCGAAGTGCTCGAGGTGAAGGAGAGCGGCATCGAGGTCCGGATTTCGGGCACCGAGTTCACCACCTTCATCAAGCGGTCCGAACTGGCCCGCGACCGCAACGACCAGCGCGCCGAGCGCTTCGCCGTCGGCGAGAAGGTCGATGCCCGCGTCATCCAGTTCGACAAGAAGGCCCGCAAGGTGCAGGTCTCGATCAAGGCGCTGGAAGTCGCCGAAGAGAAGGAAGCCATCGCGCAGTACGGCTCGTCCGACTCGGGTGCGACGCTTGGCGACATCCTCGGCACCGCGCTGAAGAACCGCGGCACCGACAAGTAAGCGTTCGCGCGATTTGAGCGAACAATCGGGGCCCCGGCGCAAGCCGGGGCCCTTTTGTTTGGAGGTATCCGTAGCCCGGATGAAGCGCAGCGAAATCCGGGACTTTCTATCCGCGCTGCTGAAGCCTCCCGGACTACGCTTCGCTCCATCCGGGCTACCGATTTCTCTTCCCCTTCCCCCTGAAAGGGGGAAGGTCGGGATGGGGTCAGTCACAGGCGATGCTGCTCATGGCGAGAGCTGATCCCCACCCGCTTTGCTCTGGCGAGCAAAGCGACCTCCCCTTTTCAAGGGGAGGTTAGGGCGCGGCCGGGATCAAGCGCACGTGCACCCGGGCGAGTGCCTCGGATACGGGCCTTGTTTTCTTCATATTGCGTCGCAATTGATGTATTTGGCTAAGCTGATAGTGACGCTGCGACTGCAAAACGCGCGGATTGCGCGCTGACCATTCCTGGAGAGATCGGATGTCGCTGGATTCAGACGTGATCGTCGATCGCCGCCGCATCAGGCGCAAACTGACGTTCTGGCGCGTCGCCGCCGCGGTCATTGCGATCGCGGCCATCGTGGGCGTGGGCGTGGTCGCCGCCGGCGGACGCGGCACCTTTTCGACATCGAACACGATCGCGCGGGTCAATATCGACGGACTGATCCGCAGCGACCAGGATCGCGTCGAGGCGCTGGAGCGGCTCGGCAAGTCGAGCTATGCGGCTGTTGTCGTGCACGTCAATTCGCCCGGCGGCACCACGGCGGGCTCCGAGCAGCTTTACGACTCGCTGATGCAGCTGAAGGCGAAGAAGCCGCTTGTCGTCGTGGTCGAGGGGTTGGCCGCCTCGGGCGGCTACATCACGGCGATCGCCTCCGATCATATCGTCGCCCAGCAGACCTCGCTGGTCGGCTCGATCGGCGTTCTCTTCCAGTATCCGAACGTTTCGGAATTGCTCAAGACTGTCGGCGTGAAAATGGAGGAGATCAAATCTTCCCCGCTGAAGGCGGCGCCCAACGGCTTCGAGCCGACCAGCCCGGAGGCCCGCGCCGCGATCGACGGTCTCGTCAAGGACTCCTATGCATGGTTCCGTGGATTGGTGCAGCAACGGCGCGGCATGGACGACGCCCTGCTGGAGAAGGTCGCCGACGGTCGCGTCTTCACCGGCCGGCAGGCGGTCGATCTCAAGCTGGTCGATCAGCTGGGAGACGAGAAGACCGCGATCGCCTGGCTGGTTGCGGAGAAGAAGGTCAAAAGCGACCTGCCGGTGCGCAATTACAAGCTTAATCCGCGGTTCGGCGACCTGACCTTTCTGCGCACGGCGGCGTCCGTGACGCTCGATGCGTTCGGTCTTGGCGCGATCGCGCGGCGGATCGAGCAGGGCGGCGTGGCCGAGGCGGTCGACCGGTTCGGGCTTGACGGCATGCTGGCGCTGTGGAGCCCGGCTGGAACCAACTGATCGGCTGCCAAAGGCGTGCTCGTCAGGCTATTCCCGCTTTGCGGGAATCGTCGCATGCCCCAATTGGGCTATTTGTCACGTGATTTCACGACGCTCTAAATCGATTTAGCGTCTTGACAGTGCACGGCATTTTCACGGAAATGGGTTTCCGCAAGAGCCCGGATCCCACTTTCGATGATCAAATCCGAACTTGTTCAGCGTATCGCCGAGCACAACCCGCACCTCTATCAGCGGGATGTCGAGAACATTGTGAATGCGATTCTCGATGAAATCGTCGCGGCGCTGGCTCGTGGCGACCGTGTCGAGCTGCGCGGTTTTGGCGCATTCTCGGTGAAGCACCGCCCGGCGCGCGCCGGCCGCAATCCACGCACCGGCGAGCATGTGCCGGTCGACCAGAAGAGCGTGCCGTTCTTCAAGACCGGCAAGGAAATGCGCGAGCGTCTCAACCGCGACGTGACCGAGGCGGGCGCCGCCAAGGTCGATGCGCCCAAGGCTGATGCTTAAGGCCGACGCCTAAACGCCACGCCAGGCGTTGCCGTGTTGCGGGCGATGCGCCCGCATTTGCTCCATCGCTGCGAGAGATGGTCATGCGAAAGTTCTTCACGGCAGTGGTCATCATTCCGCTCGGACTGATCTTCATCATCTTTGCGGTCGCCAACCGTCACTGGGTGACGGTGTCGTTCGATCCCTTCAATTCGGTGACCCCCACGGTTGCGGTCACGCTGCCGCTGTTCGTCGTCATTATCGCCTCCGCGATCCTCGGCGTGATCGCGGGCGGCATCGGAACCTGGTTCAAGCAAGGGCGCTGGCGCCGCGCGGCCCGGCAGCACGAGGCTGACGCCCGTCACCTCCGCGCCGAGCTCGCCGACCTCCGGACCGCCGCCTCCCGGGACGAGGCGCAACGCCGTCCCGCCCCGGCCCTATCAGGCTTTTACGGGGCCGCCGGGCGAGACAAGCAGGGCGCGACGTTGTAGAACCCGCCCCGTCGGACCGGGGTCCACCCCGGTTCCGGCCGCCCGAAAACCCGTTTTGAGACCCGTTTCGAGACCATGCCCCTGCTCGTCAAAATCTGCGGCCTGTCCACGCGCGAGACGCTCGACGTCGCGCTTGAGGGCGGTGCCGACATGGTGGGGTTCGTATTCTTTCCGCCGTCGCCGCGTCACATCAGCCTCGAGACCGCGCGCGAACTCGGCAGCCGCGCCAAGGGCCGCGCCGTCAAGGTCGCCCTGACCGTCGATGCCGACGACGCGACCCTGGAAAACATCGTCGAGACGCTGCGGCCGGATATCCTGCAATTGCACGGCAAGGAGACCACGGCGCGGCTGCGCGACATCAAGGCGAAGTTCGGCCTGCCGCTGATGAAGGCGCTGCCGGTCGAGACGGCAGCCGACCTCGCCTCGCTGCCGGGTTATGCCGGCGTCGCCGACCGCATCCTGTTCGATGCCCGCGCGCCGAAGGATGCCACGCGGCCGGGTGGCCTCGGCGCACCGTTCGATTGGCACGTGCTGGAAAATCTCGATCTCGCGCTGCCCTACATGGTCTCCGGCGGGCTCAACGCCGACAATGTCGCTGAAGCTGTCCGCGTCACGCGCGCCGGCGGCGTCGATGTCTCGTCGGGTGTCGAGGGCACGCCCGGCGTCAAGGATCCCGAATTGATCCGCGCCTTCATCCGCGCCGCGCGCGCAACCCAGCCTTCTTCACCTCTCCCCGTTCACGGGGAGAGGTCGCCCGCGCAACGCGCGGGCGGGTGAGGGGGCTTGCAACGATGATCGAGCAACTGAAGAAATCCCTCACCCCAGCCCTCTCAGAGCGAGCTATGCTCGTCTCGGCCCCGCAAGAGCGGGGCGAGGGAGCGGAAACAGCGCCGCAAGCCGGCAAGAAGAACTGATGGTTCGATGAATCCAAACCTGCCCAATTCCTTCCGCAGCGGCCCCGACGAGCGCGGGCATTTCGGCATTTTCGGCGGACGCTTCGTTGCGGAAACGCTGATGCCGCTGATCCTCGATCTGGAAAAGGCCTATGCCGACGCCAAGGCCGATCCGGCGTTCCAGGCCGAGATGAACGTCTATCTGAAGGACTATGTCGGCCGGCCCTCGCCGCTCTATTTCGCCGAGCGGCTCACCGAGCATCTCGGCGGCGCCAAGATCTATCTGAAGCGCGAGGAGCTCAATCACACCGGCTCGCACAAGGTCAACAATGTGCTCGGCCAGATCATGGTCGCGCGCCGCATGGGCAAGAAGCGCATCATCGCCGAGACCGGCGCCGGCCAGCATGGCGTGGCGACGGCAACGCTGTGCGCGCGGTTCGGGCTGGAATGCGTGGTCTATATGGGCGCGGTCGACGTCGAGCGGCAGCAGCCGAACGTGATCCGCATGGAGATGCTCGGCGCCAAGGTCGTTCCGGTGCAGTCGGGCGCGCGCACGCTGAAGGACGCGATGAACGACGCGCTGCGCGATTGGGTCACCAACGTGCACGACACCTTCTATTGCATCGGTACGGTGGCGGGGCCGCACCCCTATCCGATGATGGTGCGCGACTTCCAGTCGATCATCGGCCACGAGACCCGCAAGCAGATGCAGGAGGCCGAGGGCCGCCTGCCGGATTCGCTGATCGCCTGCATCGGCGGCGGCTCCAATGCGATGGGCCTGTTCCATCCATTCCTCGACGATCCCTTGATCGAGATCTTCGGCGTCGAGGCGGCCGGTCACGGACTGACGCAGCTGCATGCCGCTTCGCTGGCCGGCGGGCGTCCCGGCGTGCTGCATGGCAACCGCACCTATCTCTTGATGGACGCCGATGGCCAGATCGAGGAAGCGCATTCGATCTCGGCGGGCCTCGATTATCCCGGCATCGGCCCGGAGCACGCCTGGCTGCACGAGACCGGCCGCGTGAAGTATCTCTCGGCGACCGACGAGGAGGCGCTGGCCGCCTTCCAGCTTCTCTCGCGGCTCGAGGGCATCATCCCCGCGCTGGAATCGGCGCACGCCATCGCGAAACTGTCCGAGCTCGCACCGCAGCGGCCGAAGGATCACCTGATGGTGGTCAACCTCTCGGGCCGCGGCGACAAGGACGTGCCGCAGGTCGGCGACATCTTGAAGGCGAGGAAGAAGTGACCACCCGTATCGACGCACGTTTCGCCGAGCTGAAACAGCAGGGCCGCTCCGCTTTCGTCACCTTCGTGATGGCCGGCGATCCCGACGCCAAGACCTCGCTCGACATCCTCAAGGCGCTGCCGAAGGCCGGCGCCGACGTCATCGAGATCGGCATGCCCTTCACCGACCCGATGGCCGACGGCCCCTCGATCCAGGCCGCCGGTCTGCGCGCGCTCAAGGGCGGCATGACGCTGCGCAAGACGCTGGCGATGGTCCGCGACTTCCGCAAGGACGACAACGCGACGCCGATCGTGCTGATGGGCTACTACAATCCGATCTACATCTACGGTGTCGACAGCTTCCTGGCCGATGCCAAGGCCGCCGGCGTCGACGGCCTGATCATCGTCGACCTGCCTCCGGAGGAAGATACCGAGCTCTGCATCCCCGCGATGAAGGCCGGGCTGAACTTCATCCGGCTGGCGACGCCGACCACCGACGACAAGCGTCTGCCGGCGGTGCTCGCCAACACCTCGGGCTTTGTCTATTACGTCTCGATCACCGGCATCACCGGCGCTGCGACCGCCGATTCGAAGGTGGTCGCGGAAGCCGTGGCCCGGATCAAGCGGCACACCAAGCTGCCGGTCTGCGTCGGCTTCGGCATCCGCACCCCGGAGACGGCGCGCGCGATCGCCGAAAACGCCAACGGCGCGGTGGTCGGCACCGCGATCGTCGATGTGGTGCGCGCCAACCTCGATGCCGAGGGCCGTGCGACGCCGAAGACCGTGAGCGCGGTGGCGGACCTGGTGTCGGCGCTGGCGCAGGGGGTCCGGGGCGCCAAACAGGCCGCTGAATAAGCCACATTTTGCGGCAAAAAGGCCGCGTACGGCGGCTTGCCGGGTTTGCCCGGCCGGCCATATATCCAGCTGGTGCGGAACCGATCCGCATTTCGGAGCGAACCATGAATTGGCTCACCAACGTCGTCCGGCCGAAGATCCGCAACATCCTGCGGCGCGAGACGCCGGAAAACCTCTGGATCAAGTGTCCGGATTCCGGGCAGCTCGTGTTCTACAAGGACGTCGAGGCCAACCAGTTCGTGATCCCCGGCTCGAACTACCACATGCGCATGGGCGCGGTGGCCCGGCTGAAGTCGATCTTCGACAACGAGACCTGGTTCGACGTCGCGCTGCCCGAGGTGACGGCGGATCCGCTGAAATTCCGCGACGAGCGCAAATATGTCGACCGCATCAAGGACGCCCGCACCAAGACCGGGCTGAACGACGCGATCAAGGTCGGCTACGGCAAGCTCGAGGGCGCCGGCGTCGTGGTCGCGGTGCAGGATTTCGATTTCATGGGCGGCTCGCTCGGCATGGCCGCCGGTGAAGCGATGGTGCGCGGGCTCGAGCTCGCGGTCGAGAAGAAGTCGCCCTTCATCGTGTTCGCCGCATCCGGCGGCGCGCGGATGCAGGAAGGCATCCTGTCGCTGATGCAGATGCCGCGCACCACCGTCGGCGTGCAGATGCTGCGCGAGGCGCGCCAGCCCTACATCGTGGTGCTGACCAATCCGACCACCGGCGGCGTCACCGCATCCTATGCGATGCTCGGCGACATCCAGATCGCCGAGCCCGGCGCGCTGATCGGCTTTGCCGGCGCGCGCGTGATCGAGCAGACCATCCGCGAGAAGCTGCCGGACGGCTTTCAGCGCGCCGAATATCTGCGCGAGCACGGCATGGTCGACATGGTGGTGCACCGCCACGAGATGAAGGCTACGCTGGCGCGGCTGTGCCGCCTGCTGACCAAGGCGCCGGCGCTCGAATCCGCATCGAAGCCCACGGCCGCGGTCACCGAGCCGGCCCAGATCGTCACGGCGCCGGAGACGGTGCCGGCCGCGCCGCACGCGTGACCGCAAGCGCCGCCCCATCGCAACCCTCGTTTGAGGCGTTGATCGCGCGGTTATCGGCGCTGCATCCCAAGCGCATCGATCTCAGCCTCGATCGCATGCGCGGCCTGATGGAGCGGCTCGATCATCCCGAGCGCAAGCTGCCGCCGGTGATCCATGTCGCCGGCACCAACGGCAAGGGCTCGACCATCGCCTATCTGCGCGCGATCCTGGAGGCGTCGGGCCTGCGCGTGCACGTCTTCACCTCGCCCTACCTGGTGCGGATCAACGAATGCTACCGGCTGGGCGCCGTCGGCGGCGGCAAGCTCGTCGGTGACGATGAGCTGCGCGAGACGTTCGAGCACTGCGAGCGCGTCAACGCCGATAGTCCCATCACCATCTTCGAGATGGAAACGGCGGTGGCGTTCTGCCTGTTCGCCAGGCATCCTGCCGATGTCGCATTGCTCGAGGTCGGGCTCGGCGGCCGGCTCGATTCGACCAATGTGGTCGAGGCGCCGCTCGCCTCGGTGATCGCGCCGGTCAGCATGGACCACATGGAATTCCTCGGCGACAATCTGACGGCGATCGCCGGTGAAAAGGCCGCGATCATCAAGCGCAAGGTGCCGGTGATCTCGGCCGAGCAGGCGCCGGATGCGATGGCTGTGATCGAGGCGCAGGCGAACCGCATGCGCGCGCCGCTGCATGCGGCCGGCCAGCAATGGCATGTCGGCGTCGAGCGCGGCCGGCTGGTGTATCAGGACGAGCGCGGCTTGCTGGATCTCGCCGCGCCGAAACTGTTCGGCCGGCACCAGTTCGACAATGCGGGCCTCGCGATTGCGACGCTGCGCGCGATCGATAAGTTCAAACTCAACATCGCGGCCTTTGAAGCCGGCATCGTCAATGCGGAATGGCCGGCGCGAATGCAGCGGCTGGTTTCCGGCGCGCTCGTCGGTTTGGGACCGCAGGGCTCCGAGGTCTGGCTCGACGGCGGACACAATGCCGAGGGCGGCCGCGTCGCGGCCGCGGCGCTCGGCGATCTTGAGGAGCGCGTGTCGCGGCCGCTGGTCGTGATAACAGGGATGATGGCCAACAAGGACGCCAACGCTTTCCTCGCCAATTTCGCCGGATTGACCCGCCACATCATCGCGGTCCCGGTGCCCGGCCGCGACAACGGCATGGCGCCGGACAGGCTGGCTGACGCCGCGCGGGCGCTCGGCATGCGGGTCGAGATTGCTGATGGCGTCGCCGCCGCCTTGCGGCGGCTTGCCGCGCTGGCCTATGAGGTGCCGCCCCGCATCCTGATCACTGGCTCGCTGTATTTGGCCGGTCCCGTGCTTGCGGCCAACGGCACGCCTCCTGCATGATGTCGGTGTCGTAGCCCGGATGGAGCCAACGGGTCGCGCGAACGCGCGCCCGATGACAGGCTCCGCGAAATCCGGGGCCTTTCAATCCGTCGCGGAAGCCCTCCCGGATTATGCTTCGCTGCATCCGGGCTACGGGAGGACAACACACCATGCGTTTTGCTGCGATCGCCGACATCCACGGCAATCATCTCGCACTCGAAGCCGTGCTGTCGGACATCCGTGCGCAGGGCATTCGGGACATCGTCGACCTCGGCGACATGGTGAGCGGGCCGCTCGACGCCCGGCCGACGATCGATATGCTGATGGCGCTCGATGCGGTCCATCTGCTCGGCAATCACGACCGCTATCTGATCGACCGTCCGCACGAGAAAATGGGCTCCTGGGAGCGGCTGACCTATACCCAGCTCGAACCGCGGCATCTCGACTGGCTGCGCACGCTGCCGGCGAATTCGGTCTATCGCGACGAGGTTTTCCTCTGTCATGCAACGCCCCAGGATGACGAGATCTACTGGCTCGAGACGGTGCTGCCGGGCGGCGAAGTCTGCATGTCCTCGCTGGAAGCGATCGAGGCGAGAGCCGCCGGCGTGCCGCAGTCCCTGATCCTCTGCGCACATACGCATACTGCGCGCGCCGTGCGGCTTCGCGACGGCCGGCTGATCGTCAATCCCGGCAGCGTCGGCTCGCCCGGCTATCGCGCCGGCAAGCCGCATCCGCATGTCGTGGAGGCCGGTTCGCCCGATGCGCGCTACGCGATCCTCGAACAGGTCGACGGTGGCTGGGACGTAACCTTCCGCCACATCCCGTACGACCATACGGCAATGGCGGCGCTGGCTCGGCGCAATGGCCAGGCCGAGCTGGCCTCGGCGCTGGCGACGGGATGGATCAGGTAAAACAAAACGGCCGGCTTGTCGCCGGCCGTTCCGCAAATCAGCTAATTCGAATCGGATCAGACCGCAGCGGTGATCCACTGCTGCAGCTTGGCCTTCGGAGCGGCGCCGACCTGACGGGACGCCATCTCGCCGCCCTTGAAGATCATCAGGGTCGGGATCGACATCACGCCGTACTTCGACGCGGTCTTCGGGCTCTCGTCGACGTTGAGCTTCACGATCTTGACCTTGTCGCCCATCGCGCCGGAAATCTCATCGAGAGCGGGCGCGATCATGCGGCAGGGGCCGCACCACTCGGCCCAGAAGTCGACGACCACCGGCCCGGTCGCCTTGAGCACTTCGGCTTCGAAATCGGCGTCAGAAACCTTGCCAACGGCCATGTGAGTACCTCGTTCGGTTGAGACAAAAGGGCGCGGTTGAGAATCGCGCCCGGGAGCATGGGTCAAACCTATGAACGCCCCCTTGCCGGGTCAAGCTTGCTCACGCCGACATGAACTTATGCCAGGGCGGCGACCAGCGCGGAGGCAGAAATCTCCATGATTTCAGTCGTTTCGGTCCAGAGCAGGGCGGCCCGGACGGGCAGCCGGGGATAAAGCCTGGCGAGCACCGCGCGGTACAGCGCGAGCTGCCGGACGTAGCCCCGCGGCGCCTCGGCGGCGGTCTTGGGCGGGGCATGGTTGGTCTTGAAATCGACGATCAGGACGTCGGTCGGCGTCACCACCAGGCGGTCGATCTGTCCGGAGACCAGCGCCTTCGGCTGGCCCGGCCGCTCCAGCCGCCCGACGATCGAGACTTCCGCGCGGCTGCCAGGCGCGAACACGGCGGCAAAGCGCGGATCGGCGATCAGGCCGAGCACCTGATCCGCGAGCGCGGCCTGCTCCTGTTCGGACCAGCCGTCGGCATTGCGCGCGAGGAAGCCGAGCGCGGCGGCGCGCCGCCGCTCCAGGGCGACGTCGGGCAGCGACTGCAGCAGCCGGTGCACCAGCGTGCCGCGTTGCAGGGCGCGGGCGCGCAGCAGCACCGATTCGCCGGTTCGGATCGGATGGCTGTCGCCGTCAGCCGGATCGGATGGACGCAGCATGCTCGCCGTTGATGCTTCCGGTGCGGCCGGAGCACGCAGCCAGGACGGCAGCGCGATCGGCACCGCGGCCGCTGACGCGGTCGCGCCGGTGAGATCGGCGACGTCATCCGGCCGCGAATAGCGCATCACCTTGCCGGCCGGCGTCTCCAGCTCCTCGAGCCTGAGCCCGGAATTGGCGAGCCCCTTGGTGATCAGATCGTACCAGGACGATTTTCGCACCGTGTTCATGTTGCCGGGCATGCAGCCGCCGACGATCAGCCGGTCGGCGGCGCGGGTCATCGCGACATAGAGCAGGCGGCGATACTCGTCCTCGGTGTCGCCGAGCATCGCCTTGCGCGCCTCGGCGACATTGGGCGGGTCCTCGGCCTTCTTGCCGGCCCACACCACGACGCCGGGCGCGTTCGGCGCGGCATTGCCCTGCGGCAGATGGATCAGCCGCAGCCGCTGCGTGTCCGACGGCGAGGTCGTGGTGTCGACCAGGAACACCACCGAGGCCTCGAGGCCCTTGGCGCCGTGCACGGTCATGACGCGAACCTCGTCGCGCGAAATCTCCATGTCGCGCTTCACCTCGGTATCGGCGGCGCGCAGCCAGGCGACGAAGCCCTGCAGCGAGGCCGGCGCCTTGCGCTCATAGCTCAGCGCAAGCTCGAGGAATTCGTCGAGCGCGTCGTTGGCCTCATGGCCGAGCCGGCGCAGGATGCGCGCCCGCCCGCCGTCGCCGCCGAGCAGCCAGGCGTAGAACGCGAACGGCGTCTCCTGGGTGAAGCGGCGTTCGCATTGTTCGAGACGGCGCAGCGCGGCCGCGAAGCGTTCGTCGGTCGGCGCCTGCGCGGCCAGTGCCTCGCGCAGCGAGCCGCGACGCTGGTACGCCAGCTTGAACAAATCGTCGTCGTCGAGGCCGAACAGCGGGCTCTTCAACGCCACCGCCAGCGCGAGATCGTCCTGCGGCAGCAACAGCGCATCGGCGAGGTTCATCAGGTCGATGATCGCGATGTGCTCGGTCAGCTTCAGCCGGTCGGCGCCGGCGACCGGGATGCCGGCGTGCTTCAGCGCCTGGATCACCGCGTCGAAGGCGTTGCCGCGCCGCCGCACCAGGATCAGCATGTCGCCGTAGCTGAGCGGTCGCCGTCCGCCTTCGCTGCCGGTCATGGTGCCGCTGGCAACGAGGCGCTTGATCTCGGCCTGGATGCGCCTTGCCAGCTTCACCTCGGGGCTGGTCACCGAGACGCCGTCGAACGGCGCGCGCCAGCCCTCGATGTCCTGGCGATCGTCGGCAACCGCGAGATCCCAGAGCTCGATCAGGCTCGGGCCGGCGTCAGTCATCGCATTGTGGATCGGGTAGCCGTTCTCGACCGCATGGATGCTGCGAAAGATGTCCTGCTCGCGGAACACGTGGTCGACCGAGTGCAGTATCACCGGTCCCGAGCGGAACGAATAGGTGAACGACACCGGGTCGAACTTCAGCCCGGCTTCCTCGAACCGCCGCTTCAGCTCGCGCCGCCGCAGGTCGAATTCGCGCGGCGCCGCGCCCTGGAACGAGAAGATCGACTGCTTCTCGTCGCCGACCGCGAACACGGTGCGCACCAGGCCATCGCGCGCGCCGGCGCCGGAGGTGAATTCCGAGATGATGTGCGCGACGATGTCCCATTGTCGGGGGCTGGTATCCTGCGCCTCGTCGATCAGCACGTGATCGACGCCGCGGTCGAGCTTGTAATGCACCCAGCCCGACGAGACGCGGTCGAGCATCGCCAGCGTCTTGTCGATCAAATCGTCATAGTCGAGCAGGCCGCGCTCCAGCTTCTCGCGCCGGTAATGCGCGGCGGCCGCGGTCGCAATGTGGATCAGTGCCTCGGTGCGGTCGCGCGCGACCACGGCGCGGCGGCGTTCGATCAACGGACCGAGACGGTCGGTCTCCGCCTCGAACCGATGGCCTGCGACCGAATTCTTCTTGATGAAATTGTTGGTGACGACAGACGCGCGCGGCGCGCGGTCGTCGGTGAGAAAGACGCCGAGATATTCGTCGACCTGGGCTGCGCCGGTGAAGGTCAGCGCGGCTCGCAGTCGCTCGGCCTGCTTCTGATCCGCCTTGCTGCTGGTATCGAGGAGCGTAGCCATCTCCTTCCAGCTCGCGCGCGGCAGGTTCGGCCCGTCGATGATCTCGCGCTCGACATCCTCGATGCGAATATCGGAGGGGACGCCGAGCGCGGCCGACATCTGCGCGGCGGCGGCCGCGGCGTTGCCGGCGGCATCGGTCCAGGCCATGAAATGGTCGCGGCTGAGGCAGGCCTCGCGGACCACCTCCTTGAAAGTGACGTCGGCGGCATTTGCCATCGCCGTCCGCAGCGCGCGGCCGATCGGACTGTCGGGAATCCGCGACGCTTCGAGGAACACCGCGAGATTGGCGCGCTCCATCATCTCGTTCTGGTCGCGGTCGTCGAGCACGGCAAAGCGCGCCGGCACGTTGGCCTCGAACGGAAACTGCTGCAGCAGGCGGGTGCACAGCGCGTGGATCGTCTGCACCTTCAAGCCGCCCGGCGTCTCCAGCGCGCAGGCAAACAGCTTGCGCGCCTCGCGCCGCAACGTGGCGGAAGGGTGGGCGATACCGGCCTCGCGGATCGCGGCGTCGAGCCCGGCGTCGTCGAGCGTCACCCAATGGCCGAGCGTCGTGAACACGCGCTCGGCCATGTTCGCCGCGGCCGCCTTGGTGAAGGTGATGCAGAGGATCTTTTCCGGCGGCACGCCCGACAGCAGCAGGCGGATCACGCGCTGCACCAGCACATGGGTCTTGCCCGAGCCGGCATTGGCCGACACGAAGGTCGACGCTTTCGGATCGGACGCACGCGCCTGCGCGTCGCGCACGGCGGGCGGGATGGGCCTGATAGCCTTCACCATTCCTCGATCCCCAGGCCGCCGGCGGCGGACCATTCCTTGATGCGCGCGAGGTCGTCATAGGCGCCGTAGCGGTTCGCCCACATCGAGAGGTTCAGCGAAGTGTAGGCCTGCTGCTCGTCGTCGAAGGCGCGGATCAAGGCCTCCAGCTTGCGCCGCGCGCTGTCGGCGGCCTCGTCGGGCGGCTGCGGCGTGTCGCTGGTCTTGATCTTCAGTTCCAGCGAACGCTGCTCGCCCGGCGGGTTGTTGCCGCTCAGCCTGACATAGACGAGGTCGCCGACCGAGGAGCCGGCCGGGATCTCAGCGAAGCCGCCCTCGCGCAGGATCGCGGCTTCCAGGGTGAGCTGCGGCGACAGGCCCATCCGCACCTGCTTGCCGGTCGGCGGCTGGCCGGTCTTGTAGTCGAGGATCGCAAAGCTGCCGTCGTCGCGCCGCTCGATGCGGTCGGCGCGCGCCGAGAGGGTGAAGGTCCTGGCATCGTCGAGCGGAATGCCGATCTCGCCGCGGATCTCGGCCTTGATGGCTTCGATCTGGCCGCGCCGGGCCTGCTCCCATTCGGCAAACCACGCCGCGATGCGCTGGAAGCGCGGCCACCACAGCGCCCGCGCCTCGGGCCGCTCCATCAGCGGCGCGAAATATTTGGCCCCGATCTCGCGCAGCGTGCGCAAGGTGTCGGGAGGCAGCGCATCGGCATAGACCTGCGTGAACTCGCCGAGCGCCTCGTGAATCGCCGAGCCGCGATCGGCCGCCGACAACGGCATGTCGACGGGGTCGAGCGGATCGAGCTTCAGGATATAGCGCGCATAGATGGTGTAGGGATCGCGCAGCCAGTCCTCGATCGCGGTGACCGACATTTTCAGCGGCCGTGCCTCGCGTGGCGGCCGCGGCTCCGGCTGCGGGATCGGCTCGACCTTGTCGGGCCGGTCGAGCTCGGCGGCATATTGCACGTAAGTTTCGCCGGCCGATGTCGCGGCCTTCCAGCGCGCTTCGCCGGCAACGGCTTCGAGCCGGTGCAGGAAGCGCGAGGCGACCGCCGGCGCGCCGCCGACTTTTGCGGCGTGGGTGAGGATCACCTCGTCATGGCCGAGCAGCTGCGCAAAGTCGTGCGCGGACAGGCCGATGCGGCGCTCGGGAAGATCGAGCCCGAGCTCATGCCGCATCGGCCGGCTCAGCCAGGGATCGATCCGCGACGCCGGCGGCCAGACGCCCTCGACCAGGCCGCCAAGGATGACGCGATCGGATTCGGTGAGACGCGCTTCGAGCTGGCCGAAGATGTTGAGCTGCGCGCGCGCCGATTCCGGCCGCCGCACCATGCGGTCGGCGAACGCGGTCTGGAACACCTCGGGATAATCGGCGAGCGGCGTCATCAGCCCGCTCGGCTGCTGCTTGGCGAGCAGCTCGTCGAACGCGGACGCCAGCGACGCACCGGCGCGCTCCTCGAACACGATAGCAACGCCGTTCCGGTCGCCGGACAGCGCGATCAGGACCTCGCGATGGCGCGCGGCGAGCTCGGCGAAATCATAGGGCTTTGACGACGTCATGCCTTCCAGCGGCGCCAGCGCCGCCTGCAATCTGGCGATCAGACCCTCGGCCTGGTTGAGCTCGTTGTCGCGCAGCCGGGCACGCGGCTCCATCGCGTGCAGCGACGAGGTCTCGCCGCCGTGCAGCTTGACCAGCTCGGCGCGGAAACGCGCGAAGTCGCGCGCGAGGCCGCCGGTCCCGGCTTGCGGCCGCGTACCGCGCAACAGCGCGATCTCCAGCACCTCGATCGCGCGTCGGAGCGCGCCATGGGGGCCGCCGAGCCGGAACAGTGGATGCTTGAGCAGCGCGAGCAATGTCGGCGGCTCCAGCCCCTTGGCTGCAGCCTCCGCGGTCAGGCGGGCGAACACCCCGGCTGGCGTTTCCATCAGCGCATCGCCGCCGGAATCGTCGAACTCGAGCTTCCAGCGCGTCAGCGACGCCATCACACGGCGCGCCAGCGCGCGATCCGGCGTCACCAGCGCGGCCGATTTGCCGAGATGACGCGCCTCGCGCATCGCGACCGCGATCGCCAGCGCCTCCATTTCCGGATTGGGGGCCTCGACCACGGTGAGGTTGGTCATCCCCGCGGAAATCCGCGCCACGATCTCCGGCCGCTCCAGCCGGTCATGCCATTGCGCGGTCGCGGTCGAGGGACGCATCGTCTCCGACACCAGCACCTCGCGGCCGAGCGGCGCCGGCTCGGCAAGGCTCTCGACATCGCGGCGCCTGATGCCGAAGCGGTCGAGCAACGCGTGCATCGCGTATTGCGGATGGTTCGACGAGGGCGGCGTTACGAACCTGCCGTCGTCGCCGCGCTTGCCGCCGATCGTGTCCCAGGAGTCCTCGTCGAGATCGGTGTCGAGCCCGGGCAGCACCACGGCGCCGTTCGGCAGCTTCGCCACCGCGTGCAGGAATTTCGCCGTCGCCGGCATCGAGCCGGTCGAACCGGCGGCGATCACCGGGCCCGTGGGATGCGCGGTCAGCCGCGCCGCTTCCGCCTCGATCAGGAGATCGCGGCGCGCGGCGGGCTCGATCCGGCCGATCTCCTTGAGGTAGCTGGGCCAGGCGTCGCGCGCGATGCGCAGGAAGTCGAGCGAGTGCTGCCAATATTTGTCGAGCTGGTCCGGCACCAGGCGGTCGAGCGCGCGCCAGTCGACGCCGCGCGTCACCATGTCGTCCATCAGCCGCGCCAGATCGCCGGCGAGTTGCAGCGTCGAGGCCGGCCCGCCGACCACCAGCGGCGCCGACACCGGCGTCTTGGCCCAGGCCGCGACCAGATGCGCGAGGGTCAGCCGGCGCTCGAGCTCGCCGAGCCGTGGCGGAATCTCCAGCGGCGCGGCGCCGCCGACGTCCTCGCTTTGGTCGGCGAAGCTGAGTTCGTCCTCGTCGATGTCGCCAAGCGCGACGATGCGCGGCAGCACGGCAGCGTCAGACTCGAGCACATCGAGGAAGATTTCCCGCGCCAGCCGTCCGGCACGGCGGGTCGGCAGATACAGCGTGGCGTTGGCGAGCCTTGCCGGATCGCTCTGCGCCTCGAATCCCGCGACCAGCCGGCCATCGACCAGCGCCGAGATGACGGTGCGCAGGAACGGCGCAGAAACGGGAACACTGAAGACGCGCATGGGCTGCCTGATTCGAATCCGGCGCCAATATAGGGAGCGGCGGCCGTCGATAGCCACCCCTCTCGGTCAACTTCAGGGCTATCGCATATGAGCTCGGTCGCTCCACAAACTCGTCATGCCCGGCCATGACGGTTCGGACAAATCCATTTCCTCCCATATGCGATAGCCCTGCGGTCAACGTCACCGCTCAATATCGCAATCGGCCGGCGCAGCGATCGACGGCATCCAGGAACCAGCGCAACGCCGGATCCCGGGCGGCGCGGCTTGGGTGGATCAGGTCGATCGCGAAGGCGGGGATGTCGATCGGCGGCGCGACGACGGCAATGTCGGCCAGATGCGTGAAGCGCCGGGCGACGCGCTCGGCCATCGTGGCGATGAGATCGGTGCCGGCCACGGCGAACGGAACGGCCACCACATGCGCGAGCGTCACCGCCACCCGTCGCTTCAGTCCATGGCGTGCCAGCAGCGCGTCGATCACGCTCGGCAGGCCGTCGCCGCCGGCCGCCGAGAACAGCGCGTGCGGCAGGGTCGCGTAATCTTTCAGACTGAGGCGCTCCGATCGGTTCGTGCGCGCAGTATCGCGGACGCAGACAAAGCGTTCCTCGAACAGCCGGTGCCGGACGCAGCGCGGCGATTCCGGCAGGTGCCCGCCAATCAGCGCATCGAGCTCGCCGCGCTCCAGCTTCGCCAGCGCCACCGTCGCGTCGGTGAGCGGGCGCACGGCAAGGTCAATGCCGGGAGCTTCGATGCGCAGCAGCCGGGTCAGTTCCGGCACCACAACGAGATCGCCGTAGTCGGTCGCGGCGATGGTGATGCGCCGTCGCGCAATGGCCGGATCGAAGCCCTGGTCAGGCACCAGCGCGCTCCGGATTTGCCGCAGCGCTTCGCCGATCGGCCCGGCCAGCGCCAGCGCCTTTTCGGTCGGCTGCATGCCCGCGCCGGCACGCAGGAACAGTTCGTCGGCAAACAGCGCACGCAGTCTTCGCAATGCGCTGCTCATGGAAGGCTGGGCGAGCCCGATGCGCTCGGCCGCCCGGGTGACGTGGCGCTCCTCCATCAGCGCTTCGAATGCGACCAGCAGGTTGAGATCGATGGCGGCTAAATTCATTGTAGCAATAATGCTTATAAGAATAATCGATTTCAACAATGATTTGCCCCGACCTATGTTTGTTGGCCGGACATGACGACGGGACCTACGAATTTGGCGAGATTTGCGAGGCTGGTGCCGCGCGGGCCGACACTGCTGATCATCGGCGTGCTGGCGGGATTGGCTTTTCCCGCCTTGGCGGATGGCGTGCGCCCGCTGATGGCGGCGGCGATCTTCGTTCTGGTGCTCGGCACCTTCCTCCAGGTCGACGGGACGGCGTTCCGGCGCGCGTTGCGGCGGCCGCTGGTCTGGCTGCTGTTGCCGGCGCTCGCCATGCTGGCGAGCCCGCTTGCCGTCGGCTTCGCCGCGCGCGGCGCCGGCTTTCGACCGGAGCTGATCGTCGCATTGGTGCTGTCGGTGTGTGCGCCGCCGTCGAGCGGCACGGCGGCCGTCGCGCGCGTGCTCGGCTTCGACGCGACCATTCCGCTTGCCGTGACGCTGCTGTCGATGGCGCTGGCGCCGGTCACCGTGCCGCTGATCGCCGCGGGATTTGCCGGTCTCGCGCTCGATCCGCTGGCGCTTGCGGCGCGGCTGGCCCTGCTGGTCGGCGCCGCCGGCGCGCTGGCGTTGCTGCTGCGCAATCAGGCCGCTGCACGATTGGTGCAGCACGCGCGCATCATCGACGCGCTCGTGCTCGCCTCGCTGCTGCTGTTCGCGATCGCCACCATGGCCGGGGTGCGCACCCAGATCGAAGCGCAACCGGCCGCCGCGTTCACCTGCGTCGGCCTTGCCTTCGCCTGCAATCTTGCCCTGCAATTATGTGGCGCGCTGCTCACGCCGGGCAATCTGGCTGCACGGCTGACCAGCGGCCTCATTCTCGGCAACCGCAATGTCGGACTGGTCTGGTCGGCGATGGGCGCTGCGGTGTCGCCGATGACGGCGTTGTTCTTCGCCGCCACGCAGTTTCCGATCTATATGACGCCGCGGCTGATCGAGATGCTTGTTCGCCGCGAGCGCAAGGAGAATGCCTCACCATGAGTGCGACGATCCTGACCGAAGACCTCGCCGTCCGCTTCGCGCGCATCGCGCTCGGCCATGTCACGCGCGAATATCCGAGCAAGCCGGATCACGTGCTGGCGGGGCCGCAGGACGCGCGCACGCCGCGCGAACTGCATCCGGTGTTCTTCGGCAGCTACGACTGGCACTCCTGCGTCCACAGCTACTGGATGCTTGCCCGGCTGCTGCGCCGCTATCCCTCATCCGAGGCGGCGGACGATATCCGCGCGCTGTTCGACGCGCAGGTCGTTGCGGAGAAGATCGCGGCCGAATGCAGCTATCTCGCCGCCCCGACCGCGCGCGGCTTCAAGCGGCCTTACGGCTGGGGCTGGCTGTTGAAGCTCGCGGCAGAGCTCTCGCTGCTCGAGAACACCAATTGGCGCGACCGGATCGCGCCGCTTGCCGGCATCTTCGCGCAGCGATACCGCGATTTCCTGCCGCTCGCCACCTATCCGGTGCGGGTCGGCACCCATTTCAACACCGCGTTCGGGCTGCGCATGGCAGCCGACTACGCCGCGGTGATACAGGACGATGCGCTCAGTGCGCTGTTGCGCGACACGGCGCTGCGCTGGTACGGCGCCGATCAGGATTGCCCCGCCTGGGGTGAGCCGAGCGGCGACGACTTCCAGTCGTCCGCGCTGATCGAAGCGGAGTGCATGCGCCGGCTATTGGCACCGGGTGACTTCCTGCCCTGGTTCGACCGCTTCCTGCCGCGGCTCGAACTGCGCGAACCGGCAACCCTGTTCCGGCCTGCCACGGTCACCGATCGGTCGGACGGCAAGCTGGCGCATCTCGATGGGCTCAATCTCAGCCGCGCATGGTGCTGGCGGGCGCTGGCCGGCGCGTTGCCGGCGGCCGATGCCCGTCGTCCGATCCTGCAGGATGCCGCGCGACGCCATCTCGACGCCGGCCTGCCGCATATCGCCAGCGACTATATGGGTGAACACTGGCTTGCGAGCTTCGCGGTGCTCGCGATCGACGCCGAGGGCTGACGAAGGCGCCGCCTACGCGACGCTTTCCAGGTAAGCTTCTTCCGCAGCCTGGATCGCGTCGGGAGTCCCGACATGCATCCAGACGCCGTCGAGGCGCAGGCCGAACAGTCGCTCCTGCTCGTTGGCGCGGTCGAACATCTTGGTCAGCGAGAATTCGCCGGCCGGCGCGTCGGCGAACAGCGCAGGCGACATGATCGCGGCGCCGGCATAGACGAACGGCACCACCTGGTGTTCGCGCCGCTTGCGCAACGCGCCATCCGGCAACATCGAATAGTCGCCGCGCCCGCCATAGCCGATGCTCGAGGCGGTCGGCGCCATCAGCAGCAGGATATCCATCCGCGCGGGATCGAAGGTTTCAGCGAGCCGCGCCAGATTGGAGCGCACACCGTCGATCCACATCGTGTCCGCGTTCAGATGATAGAACGGCGCATCGCCGAGCAGCGGCAGCGCCTTCACCACCGCGCCGCCGGTGCCGAGCACCTGGTCGCGCTCGTCGGAGATGATCACGCGCGGACGGCTGCGGGTCTTGACGTGCTCGATGATCTGGTCGGGCAGATAGTGCACGTTCACGACGGCTTCGCTGACGCCGGCGCCGGCGAGCTTGTCGAGCACATGGTCGAGCAGCGGCTGGCCGGCGACGCTGACCAGCGGCTTCGGCATCGTGTTGGTCAGGGGGCGCATGCGCACGCCGAGGCCCGCAGCGAGCACCATGGCCTTATGGGGAGTGACAGGCATCTTCCGGATATTCTCGGTCATCATCTCTCATACGCCGATCATATCACGGCGATTCGGCAAGCACATCAATCAGACGCCATAGTCATCGGACATGACGGCCGTAAGACGGCAATGACGACCCTGGCCTAGACGTCGGCAGCTTGCGTGCCGCGCCTGGCAGTTTTCTTCTTCTTGTCGCCTTGTTTGAGAAAGTTGACGCCGATCTGGTCGCCATTGACCCATGCCAGCTCGCAGCGGCGATAGGCCAATCCTGTGGACGACAGCAGCAGAAAGAACTCCTTCAGGTTCAGGCCCTCGACCGAGCCGTCGATGGTGAGCTTGGCGCCCGTCTCCGACACGTCTTCCATGGTGCAGTCGCGCCGCCAGGTGCCGTCGATGCCCATCATGTGCGCCGCTATGCCGCGCTCAAACGTGACACGATCGCCCTTGCGACGTTCCGTCCCCATCGTGTGGTCCCGCTCCAGATCCGGCCGCGCCATGGATCAGGTGCGGGCTCCGCAACCTTAGGGGACCCGAGGCTAATAACCCGTAAACTACGGTACTGGAGGAGGGATGTTGGCTGTGTACCAGATGCGGAAGCTGGTCAGCGCCGGATGCGCCAGCGACCGCTCGAGATAGGTCCAGATCCGCGGCTGGTGCTTGAGATATTGCGGCTTGCCGTCGCGGCGGTTGAGCCGCGCAAAGGTGCCGAGCAGGCGGGTGTTGCGCTGCGCCGACATGATCGCATAGAGCTCGGCGAAGCCGGCCGGATCGAAGCTTTCATCGGTCGCGCGCCGCGCCTTGATGTAGCGGGTCAAGAGCGACAGCTCGAGCTGCTCGGGCACATCGATCCGCGCGTCCTGCAGCAGCGACACCACGTCATAGGCCGCGGGGCCGAGCAGCGCGTCCTGGAAATCGATGACGCCGACGCGCAGGATGCCGGTGCGTTCGGCCAGCCAGATGATGTTCGGCGAATGGAAGTCGCGGATCACCCAGGTCCGCGGTGCGGCTGCGGGCTTCTCCAGCAGACCGCGCCACATCCCGAGAAATTCGGCGCGAAGCTCCTCGCTCGGCTGCACGCCGCGGTCGGGCAGATACCATTCCAGCATCAGCCCGATCTCGATCAGCCAGGCGTCGATGTCGAATACCGGGATGTCGTAGCTCTCGTCTGACGTCAGCGGCAATTGCTCCGGCAGCACCTCGCGGTGCAGTGCCGCCAGCATGTCGACGGCGGCCTCGTAGCGCTCGGCGATCGGCTGCGGCGGATCGCCCTCGATGATGCCTTCGGCGCCGAAATCCTCGGTGATGAGGAAGCCGGATCCGAGGTCGATGTGACGGATCGCGGGCGCGGAGAAACCATGCTTGCGCAGGCCGTTTCCGATCGCGACGAACGGCCTGACGTCTTCGGCGAGATGCACTGCTGCGCTGTAGGACTGGCCGCTGTAGATCGCCGGGCCGTCAGGACGGCGCGGCGAGTTCATCAGGATGACGGTGCCGTCGTCGTTGCGCAGCCGCGCATAGGAGCGTGTCGAGGCGTCGCCCGGCATGCGTTCGCGCCGGGCATTGAGAAAGCCCGCGCGATCGAGGAACTGGCGCAGCGCGTTGAGCCGCGCGACCTTCGCTGCGCCCTTGCCATGGCCGGTGATCTCGGCCGCGCGCGCCGCCGATCCGAGCGCCGGGCGGTGGCTGAACGCGATATCGATGCGGTCGGCGGGCATCGCGTCGGGCGCGCGTTCCGGCCATTCGATCAGCGCCACGATGTCGTCGGGCAGCGGCGACAGCCCGATCTCCTCGAGCTCGCTGGCGTCCTTGATGCGGTAGAGGTCGGCATGGACCAGCGGATACGACGGCAGCTCGTAGCTCTGCGCCAGCGTGAAGGTCGGGCTCGGCACCTCCAGCGCATCGTCGGCGGCGAGGTAACGGATCAGCGCGCGGGCGGCCGTGGTCTTGCCGGCGCCGAGGTCGCCGGACAGCGTGATGACGTCGCCGGCGCCGATCAGCAGCGCGAGGTCGGCCATCAGCTCCGCTGTCGCGGTCTCGTTCGCGAGCGCCACCGAGAATGTCGAGGTCGCCGTCATTCAGCAGCGTTGCGATGTGCGGTCTGGTCGATCGGGAAGTCGCAGGTCACGGTCGTGCCGCGGCCTACGGTCGAATCGACCCGCACCCGTCCGCCATGCAGTTCGACGAAGGAGCGGACCAGCGACAGGCCAAGGCCCGCGCCGCGGTGCCGCGAGCCGTGCGAATGGCTCTCGAACCAGTTGAACACCTTGTCGCGCATCTCGGCCGGAATGCCGGGACCGGCGTCGGTCACCGCAAACACCACGCTGTGCTCGGTGCGGTGCGCGCTGATCGTGACGGTGGCGTCATGCGGCGAGAAGCCGACCGCGTTGGCGAGCAGATTGTACAGTACCTGCACCACGCGCCGCTCGTCGCCGACGAAGGCGCCGATGTCGGGCTCGATATCGACCTTCAGCGTGATGCGGTCGGTCGCGAGGCGGTCCTGGATGCCTTCTGCGGCAGCCTCGATCGCCTGGCCGATATTGACCGGACCGAGCTCGAGCTTCATCGCGCCGGCGTCGATGGTGGCGAGATCGAGAATGTTGTTGGTCAGCGCCAGCAGCGCGTTGGTCGATTTGGTGACGTAGTCGAGATATTCGGCCTGCTTCGGCGTCAGCGGCCCGGTCGAGGGATCGCTGAGGAAATGCGCGAAGCCGATGATGGTGGTGAGCGGTGCGCGCAGCTCGTAGGAGACGTGGTGGACGAAATCCACCTTCATCTGGTCGGCGGCTTCCAGCGCCTCGTTGCGCTCGCGCAGCGCCCGCTCGACATTTTCGGTGTCGGTGATGTCCTGGAAGGCGAGCAGGGTCTTGCCGTCGGGCAGCGGGATGGTCATGCAATTCAGCACGCTGCCGTCCTTGCGCTCGAGCTTGAGCGCGACCTGGGCGCGGTTCTCGATCGCGGTGATCTGCTCGCGCAGCGTGCGCCAGGTCAGGGCGTCGTCGAACAGCGGCCGGCACAGCGCTTCCACCGCCTCGATATGCGGCTCGCCCTGCAGCGCGTCGGCCGGCAGCTTCCACATCTTGGCGAAGGGCGGGTTGAACAGTTCCGCGCGTCCGTTGCTGCCGAACACTGCGACCGCCTCGCCGAGATTGTCCAGGGTCTCGCGCTGCACCCGCGTCAGGCGGTCGTAGCGGCGGGCGAGGTCGAGGCTCTCGGTGACGTTGTCGAACAGATAGGTGACGCCGCCCTCGAGGTTCGGCGTGGTGACCACGCTGATGGCGCGGCCGTCGGGCAGGAACCAGGTATAGGTCTCGGATTCGACCGCGCGATAGGCTTCGTGCAGCTTGGCCTTCCAGGCGCGGAAATCCGGCTGCTCGGGCAGCTTGCGGTTGGCGCGCAGCCGGTCCAGCACGCTGGAATCGTCGGGGTTGCCGTCGAGGAAGGCCTGGTCGAGGCCCCACAGCCGCCGATAGGACTCGTTGTAGAAGGTGAGCCGCCGGTCGGCATCGAACACCGCGACGCCCGAGGACAATTGGTCGAGGGTGCGCCGGTGCGCCTCGACCATCCGCGCGATCGCCGCGCGCAGCGCCGCGGCTTCGCTGGCGTCGATCGCGATGCCGGCGCTGCCGCCGCTTAGCTTGAGCGCCTGCACGTCGTAGATCCGCCGCTCGCCGCTGACCACGATCGGCAGTCGCGCGGCATAATTGGCATTGTCGTTCAGCGCGCGGGTCAATTCGGTGCGCTGGTCGCTTTCGAGCAGTTCGAGATTGCGCTGCAGCGCGTCCGACACGCTCCTGCCCTCGGTGGCGCGGACATAGGCCGCGTTGGCATAGCGCAGATTGCCCTCGAGGCTCTTGGCCCAGATCGGCCATGGCGCGGCGGCGGCGAAATCGCGCAGCAGCTCGGTTTCCTCCTGCAGCGTCTTGTAGCGCAGGTTGGACTCGGCGAGCTCGCGGCGCAGCCCGCCGAGCTCGCGGATCCGCACGATGGCCTGGCCGCCGATCGCGCGGCCCATCGCCTCGATGGCGCGGCCGGCCGAGGTCGAGAGGTTGAGCAGGAACGCCTCGCCCTTCTCGCGCAGCGCGTCGACGGCGTGGTCCATCTGCAGCGCCGGCTCGGGCGGCAGCCAGGTTCCGAAGGCGAGGACGCGTTGCGGCGAGCCTTCCTGCGACATCACCAGCGAGATGTCGCCCGAGATCTGCGGTCGGTTGTCGCCCGCGGCCCAGGAGATCAGGACCTGCGGCTCGACGAACAGCAGCGCGCGCAGCCGGTCCGATTGCGCCTGCAGGTCCGTGATCTCGGACTGCAACTGCTCCTCGTTGCGGGTCGCGCGCACGCGGGTGCGCATCAAGAGGATCGCGGCGACGGCCGAGAAGCCGACCAGCGCAAGCGACGTCGCGAGGACCGCGACCTCCTGGTGATTGAAGCCGAAATGATCCGACATCGCCTGGGTCACCAGGCTCTCGGCGGCAAACGAGGTGCGGGCCGGCAGCAGCGCGGTGATGGCGAGCCCAATCATGCCGTCGCGCGCCAGTGAGGTGCATGACAGCAGGGTTCGACGCATTGCCGCGACTACGCCCGACATATGTTGCCCCAGAACGCACAAACCCCGGGCATGATCCGGAAAAGAGGAGACCGGTGTTCCCTCACGGCAAACGTACAACGTTTGTCCGCCGATCATGCCCAAGCAGGACCAGTCAGCCCGACGAAGACCCCCCGTCGCGCTCGAATCAAAACAGAATAGTCCCAACGGGACTCGGCGAGTAAGAGTCCAGACCGTGAACGCAGAATCCCCTGTGAAAAAATGCCGCCGGGTGGCGGGGATTTTACGCGAATTGAGTCCGTAGTCGCGTGGAGAGCGCACCAAGCGTGTCCCGAGGCTCGTCCGCACACTTCGCGCGCTAGCGTCCGGTCGAGCCGAAGCCGCCGCTGCCGCGCCCGGTCGGCGACAGCACGTCGACCGGAACCAGCTCGGCCCGTGTGACCGGCGCGATCACCATCTGCGCGATGCGCTCGCCGCGCCGGATCGAAAACACCTCGTGGCCGTGATTGATCAGCAGCACGTTGATCTCGCCGCGATAGTCGGCGTCGATCGTGCCGGGCGAGTTCAGCACCGTGACGCCGTATTTGGCGGCAAGGCCGGAGCGCGGCCGCACCTGGGCCTCGTAGCCCGGCGGCAGCGCGATCGTCAGTCCGGTCGGAACCATCTCGTAGCGGCCCGGCAGCAGCAGCAGCGGCGCCGACCGCGGCACCGCCGCGAGCAGGTCGAGGCCGGCCGCGTCGGCGGTCTGATAGATCGGCAGCAAAAGATCCGCGCCGTGCGGCAATTGGTGGACTTCGACCCTGATGGTGGCGCTCACGATGCGGTTCCTACGGCTCTGGCGATGCGCGACACCAGCGCGGTCGCGACTTCCTCCTTGGTCATGACAGGCCAGGAGTCGACGGTGACGTCCTTGCCCTCGCGCGAGAGCAGGTGGACGGTGTTGCGGTCGCCGCCCATCACCCCGGTCGCCGGCGAGACGTCGTTGGCGACGATCCAGTCGCAGCCCTTGCGCGCGAACTTCGCCTTGGCGTTCTCGATCAGATGCTCGGTCTCGGCGGCGAAGCCGATCACCAGCGGCGGCCGCTGCTCCTTCAGCTTGGAAATTGTCGCAAGGATGTCCGGGTTCTCGACCAGCTGCAGCGGCGGCATGCCGGCCGCGGTCTTCTTCAGCTTCTGGCTGCCTTCATTGGCGACCCGCCAGTCGGCGACCGCGGCGGCAAAGATCGCGACGTCGACCGGCAGCGCCGCCTCGACCCGGTGCAGCATGTCGCGGGCGGACTCCACGTGCATGACCGAGATGCCCTGGGGGTCGTCGAGATCGACCGGGCCGGTCACCAGCACCACCTCGGCGCCGGCGGCGCGCGCGGCGGCGGCAATGGCAAAGCCCTGCTTGCCGGACGAGCGGTTGGCGATGTAGCGGACCGGATCGATCGCCTCATGGGTCGGGCCGGCGGTGATCAGCACCCGCTTGCCGGCCAGCGGCCGCGGCTGCGGCGGGCGCAGCATGCGGTCGGCGGCGGCGGCGATCTCGGTCGGCTCGGCCATCCGCCCGACGCCGGCCTCGCCGGCTTCCGCCATCTCCCCCGCATTGGGCCCGACGGTATGGACGCCGTCGCGGCGGAGCTGCAGCACATTGCGGCGGGTGGCCGGATTGTTCCACATCAGCGGATTCATCGCCGGCGCCAGCAGGATCGGCCGGTTGGCCGCCAGCAAGGTGGCGGTGGCGAGATCGTCGGCATGGCCCTGCGCCATCTTGGCCATCAGGTCGGCGGTCGCCGGCGCCACCACGATCAGATCGCAGTCCCGCGCCAGGCGGATATGGCCGGCGTCGAACTCGCTCTCGGCGTCGAACAGGTCGGTGTAGACGCGCTCATGCGACAGCGCGCTGGCGGCGAGCGGGGTGACGAATTGCTGGGCCGCCCTGGTCAGCACGCAGCGGACCTGGATGTGCCGCTCCTTGAGCCGCCGGATCAGATCCAGCGCCTTGTAGGCCGCAATCCCCCCGCCGATGATCAGGGTGACGCGCGGCTCGCCGACCGCGCTCGCGGCCCGCGGAGCAGGGGCTGTCACTGTCGCGGAACCTGGGCCGGGCGCCTCGGCAGGCTCCGGTCCGCCGTCTGCGAGCTCCCGGAGGATCACCCGGACCTCCTCCTCGACGGAGCGGCCGTTCCTGGCGGAGCGCAGCCGCAGATAGGCCTTCAGCGTGTCGTCGAGTTTGCGGATGGTCAGGCTGGCCATGGCGTGCTGCCCTCAAAGCATGATCCGGAAAAGTGTGAAGCGCTTTTCCGGGAGCGATCATGCTCAAATAAAGTGTGATAGCGATGCTATCACATGGTGCATGCATTGCAATCAGTGCGCCCGGATGGCGAAAAAGATTGCGATGGAGGCGATCGCAATGACCCAGAGGCCGACGGTCTGCACCCGCGCCTTGCGGGCCTCGGCGCGGGCCATTTCGTCGATCGAGTCCGACGACAGCATGTGGCCCTCCAGCGTCATGGTCTCCAGCTGCTCGAGCACCGTGACGGCGCGGTTGGCGATCGACGGCAGGTTGGCGAGGATGCGGCCGAGCTCGCCCGCGCCCGAGATCGCGCCCTGGATGCGGCCGGCCGGGCCGAGATTCTGCGTGATCCATTCGCGCACCACGGGATCGGCGATCTTCCAGATGTCGAGCTTCGGGTCGAAGCCGCGTGCCACGCCTTCCACCACCACCATGGTCTTCTGCAGCAGGATCAGTTCGGGCCGCGTCTGCATGTCGAACAGGCCGGTGACCTCGAGCAGAAGCGTGAGCAGCTTCGCCATCGAGATTTCCTCGGCGGTGCGGTTGTGGATCGGCTCGCCGATCGCGCGGATCGCCTGCGCGAAATTCTCCACCGAATGGTGGCCCGGCACGTAGCCGGCCTCGAAATGCACCTCGGCGACGCGGCGATAGTCGCGGGTGATGAAGCCGAGCAGGATCTCGGCCAGGAAGCGCCGCTCCTTCAGCCCGAGCCGTCCCATGATGCCGAAATCCACGGCAACGAGCCGGCCGGCCTCATCGAGGAACAAATTGCCGGGATGCATGTCGGCATGGAAGAAGCCGTCGCGCAGCGCGTGGCGCAGGAAGCTCTGGATCACCTTGCGGCCGAGATCGGGCAGGTCGACTTCGGCCTGCTTCAGCCGGACGTGATCGTTCAGCGCGATGCCGTCGATCCACTCCATCGTCAGCACGCTGTGCGCGGTGCGATCCCAATCCACCGCGGGGACGCGGAAGTCCGGATCGTCGCGTGTGTTCTCGGCCATCTCGGACAGCGCGGCCGCCTCGAGCCGCAGGTCCATCTCCATCGCGACCGAGCGCGACATCGTGTTGATGACCTCGATCAGCCTCAAGCGCCGCGCCTCGGCGGAATGCGCCTCGGCCTTGTGCGCGACAAAGAAGAAGTCGCTGAGGTCGCGGCGGAAGCGCGCGGCGACGTTGGGCCGGAGCACCTTGACCGCAACCGGATGCCGGACGCCGTCGCGCTCGATTTCGCCGCGATGCACCTGCGCGATCGAGGCCGCGGCAACCGCAGGGCCCAGATGCACGAAGGCCTGCGCCAGCGGCCGTTCCAGCGATTGCGTGATGACGGTTTCGGCAGCCTCCTGCGCGAACGGCGGCAGCCGGTCCTGCAGGCTTTCGAGATCGCGCGCCATCGCCACGCCGACCACGTCGGGGCGGGTGGCGAGGAATTGCCCGAGCTTGAGATAGGCCGGTCCGAGCCGCGTCAGTGCGCGCGACAACCGCGGACCTGATTTGGCCGAGCGGCGCTCGATCAGCCGCGCCAGCTTCAGCGCGAGCTGCCCGGGCGGCGGCACCAGCGCGGGATCGACGACGCCGAACACGCCCTCGCGCGCAAACACGAAACCGGCGCGGGCGAGGCGCGTGATGTGGGTCAGTGCAGAGATCACAAACGCCAGCCCGAATGCAGCGCCACGATGCCGCCGGAGAGGCTCTGCCACTTCACGCGGGCAAAGCCGGCGGCGCCGATCATCTCGGCGAACGCGTTCGGCCGCGGGAATTTGCGGATCGACTCGACGAGATATTGATAGGACTCGGCGTCACCGGTGACGGCGCGGCCGAGCGGCGGGATCACCTTGAAGGAAAACAGATCGTAGATCTTGTCGAGGCCGGGCACATCGACGGTGGAGAATTCCAGGCACAGGAAGCGGCTGCCCGGCTTGAGCACGCGATAGGCCTCGCGCAGTGCGAGGTCGATCTGCGGCACGTTGCGGATGCCGAACGCAATGGTGTAGGCGTCGAACGCGCGGTCGGCGAAGCCCAGCGCTTCGGCGTTGCCCTCGACGAACGACACGCGGTCATCGAGGTGCTGCTTCGCGGCACGCTCGCGGCCGACGGCGAGCATGTCGGTATTGATGTCGCAGACCGTGGCATGAAAGCCCGCACCCGCGGTCTTGGCGGCCCGGAACGCGATGTCGCCGGTACCGCCGGCGACGTCGAGCAGCGCGAACGGCCGGTCGCCCTTCGGCGGATCGAGCGTCGTGATCATGACATCCTTCCAGGCCCGGTGCAGGCCTGCCGACATCAGATCGTTCATCAGGTCGTAGCGCGACGCGACGCTGTGAAACACGTCGTTCACCAGCGTCTGCTTCTCGCCCAGGGGCACGTCCCTGAAGCCGAAATGGGTGGTTTGATCCGGCCGATCCATCACTCAGAACTCTTACCCTTCTTGGTCGCGTTTTCTTCGCTCGAAAACGCCCCAGCCAGACCATAGCGCGGCGGCCGCAATGGCGCTATCACGTCACTTCCAAAAGGTGAATGCCTGCCATGCCGGAATTACCCGAAGTCGAGACCGTCCGCCGCGGCCTGCAACCGGCCATGGAGGGGTCCAGGATCCTCAAGGCCGAGGCCCGCCGCAAGGATTTGCGGTTTCCGTTTCAAAAAGACTTTATCGCCCGGCTGGAGGGCCGGACCATCACCGGGCTCGGCCGCCGTGCCAAATATCTGATGGCGGACCTGAACTCCGGCGACGTGCTGCTGATGCATCTGGGCATGTCGGGCTCGTTCCGCGTGCTCAAGCAGGACGGCGCGGCGACGCCGGGGCAATTCCACCACCCGCGCAGCGAGGATCGCGCGCATGATCACGTCGTGTTCCACATGTCGTCGGGCGCGGCCGTCGTCTTCAACGATCCGCGGCGCTTCGGCTACATGAAGATCATCGCGCGCAACGCGATCGAGGATGAGCCGCTGCTGAAAGGGCTCGGTCCCGAGCCGCTCGGCAACGAATTCGACGCGGCGATGCTGGCGCGCTCCTGCCACAACAAGAAGACCAGCCTGAAGGCCGCGCTGCTCGACCAGCGCGTGGTGGCGGGACTTGGCAACATCTATGTCTGCGAGGCGCTGTTTCGTTCGCATCTGTCGCCGCGGCGATTGGCCGCGACGCTTGCAACGAAGAAGGCTGAGCCGACCGACCACGCCCGGCGGCTGGTCGACGCGATCCATTCGGTGCTCAACCAGGCGATCAAGGCCGGCGGCTCCTCGATCAGCGACCATCGGTTGACCAATGGCGATCTGGGCTATTTCCAGCATTCGTTCCAGGTCTACGACCGCGAGGGCGAGACGTGCCGCACGTCGGGCTGCGAGGGCATCGTCAAGCGCTTCACCCAGAACGGCCGTTCGACGTTCTGGTGCCCGAAGTGTCAGAAGTAGCAAGAAGGCAAAAACAAAAATGGAAGAGCGAATCGTGGGCGGCAATTGGCGCGATCGCGCCGCGACAAGTTTTCAATGCGAGAAGCAGCCGGCCACCAGCAGCCGCGGCATGGTGGTGAGCAATCATCCGCTGGCATCGAGCGCGGGCGCCGAGATGCTGGCTGCCGGCGGCAATGCGATCGATGCGGCGATCGCCACGCTGTTCACGCTGACCGTGGTCGAGCCGATGATGGTCGGCATCATCGGCGGTGGCATGGCGCATATTCGCCTCGCCGACGGCAGCCATCGCTTCATCGATGGCCAAAGCACGGTGCCGCAGGCGGTAAAGCCGGACACCTACACCTCGAAGCCCGGTTCGGCGCACGACGTGTTCGACACCGTCGGCAACGAGAATTTGAACGGGCCGAAGGCGGTCGCGGTGCCGGGCTCGCTGAAGGCCTGGTGCGAAACGCTGCGCCGCTTCGGCACCATGAGCCTTGCCGACGTGATGCAGCCGGCGATCAAGCACGCCGCGCGCGGCTATGCGGCGACGCCCTATTTGCACGAATGCATCACCGACGGCGCCGGGGAGATGCTGAAGGACAAGCCGATCTCGGCGATCTATCTGCCTGATGGCGCGCCGCTGAAGCCCGGCGAGCGCGTGGTGCAGGCGGAATATGCCGAGACGCTGAAATACATCGCCGATCATGGCGACAACGCGCTCTACCAGGGGCCGCTCGGCGACATCCTGGTCGACTACATGAAGAAGAACGGCGGCTTCATCGCACAAGCGGATCTCGCGACCTACAAGACCGTCGAGCGGCAGCCGATCCGCTGCGACTACCGCGGCTGGGAAATCCTCGGGCCTCCGCCGCCGGCGGCGTCGGGCGTGCACATCACGCAGATGCTCAACATCCTCGAAGGCTATGACATCGCGCGGCTCGGCTTCGGCACGGCCGAGACGATCCATTATCTCGCCGAGGTGCTGAAGATCGCCTTTGCCGACCGCGCGGCCGCGAGCGGCGATCCCGCCTATATCAACGTCCCGGTCGAGCGGCTGACCTCGAAGGCCTATGCCGAGGAGCGCCGCCGCGCGATCGATCCCGCTGCCGCGCAGGCCTGGAGCGCCGGCGTCACCCAGCTCGAAAGCGCGCACACCACGCACATGACCGCGGCGGACGCGATGGGCAATGTGGTCGCGACCACCCAGACCATCAACAATCTGTTCGGCGCCAAGATCCTGATCCCCGGCCTCGGCACCGTGCCGAACAACTACATGAATTTGTTCGATCCGCGGCCGGGGCACGCGCTGTCGCTGGCCGCCGGCAAGCGCGTTACCACCTCGATGTCGCCGATGATGGCGCTGCGCGACGGCAGGCTCACTTACGCGCTCGGCCTGCCCGGCGGCAAACGCATCTTCCCGAGCGCGATGCAGGCGCTGATCAATCTGATCGACCACGGCATGAGCCTGCAGGAGGCGGTCGAAGCGCCGCGGGTCTGGACCGAGGGCAATGCGCTGGAGGTCGAGCAGGCGGTGCCGGAGGCCGTGCGCGCCGCGCTGTCGGCCAAGGGCCACAGAGTGCAAGTGGTGCCGACGGTGGCCGGCGGCATGAACGCGATCCAGTTTCACGCTGACGGCACGATTTCGGGCGCAGCCTGCTGGCGCGCCGACGGCACCCCAATCGGCATTGCCGGCGGCCTCGCCCGCGCCGGGGTGCGGTTTGCGTTGAGGTGAGGCCGACTACGCTGTTTGACAGGTTGAACCGAGAACCATCCTCAACGTCGTCCTGGCGAAAGCCAAGAGTGAACTCAGGGGACCCATTACCCCTAATCTCATTGCTGTGCGACGCCGGGACCGCGATCGTGTTTCATCGCTGATGCGGTGGTTATGGGTCCTGGCTTTCGCCAGGACGACATGTGGGAAGAGTGGTAGCTGAATCACAAATGACTATGGAATGCTGGATCGTCCGCCAGAGCCTGTCCCCATCGTCGTCCCGGCGAAGGCCGGGACCCCGTCATTGTTACGCGCTGCTGAAACGACGAGTCCCGCCTGCAACGCCTGCTGCGGCGTATGGGCCCGGCCTACGCCGGGACGACGAGATGGACAGAACCCGGTCTGCTCTGCGGGATCACCGCGCAAGCGGGGCGAGGTGACTCTACTTCCTGACGCAGATCACGCGGACCACGGCGGCCTTGGCGTCCGCCGACTCGCCCGACACGGTGACGCCATGCGCCTTCAGGAAGCTGCGCACCGCGTCGGCCGGCACCAGCGCGGCCTGCGCCGGCGGCGCCGCGTTCGCGGGGCCCGCCACGATCACGGGCTTCAGCGTCGCGATCCCGGCAAACCTGCCGCCGCTATCGGTCGCCGCTGCGCCGGAGAACCCGAGCGCCGGCGCCGGTGACAGCGCCTGATCGCCGCCGCCGATCTGTGCGACCGAAGCCTTCACGCTGCTCGCGGCCGCGCCGCCGCCCTGGTTCTGCGGATCGGCGATCCCGGTGATGTCGAGCGCGGTCTGCGTCGCCTGGCCTGCGATATTGAGCGGTTTCAGCCCGCGCGCGCCATAGATGCGCAGCAATGCGAGGTCGTGATCCCTGTCCTCGGCGACCCGATCGGCATTGCCGTAGCCCGGAATCGTCAGCGCGATGCAGTCGTCGGTCGCCACGCGGTCGGTCACGATGGCGCCGTCGTCGCTGACCACGACGCCGGTGGCATACTCGACGGTCTTGCGCGGCGGCGGACCGGCCTGCACGGCGGACGGAAATGCATTGAAGGCACTCGACATCGCGATCACCACCGGCTCGATGGTGGTTTGCATCGCCTGGTCATAGAGGATGGTGAGGATGCGGACCTCGTCGCCCTTCAAGGTGCCGCGCAGATAGAACTTCTTCAGCCCCTGCATGCCCGACAGCACGAAGAAATCCGGCTTCACCACGGTGTAGTCGATAGTGCGCCCGGCCGGCTCCTTCTTTTCCTGCTCGGCAAGCTTTGCGGTGGTCGGGCTGGCTTCCTTGCGGCGGGCCAGCAGCACCTGGACGGTGCCGGTCGGCGAGGTCCATTTGGCGCCGGCGGCATCGCTGGTGAGCTGCGGCACGAGCTTGGTCGGAATGCCGAGCCGCGCCCCGGTGGCCGGCTCGGTGACGATCCGCCAGCCGACACCTTCCTGCTTCCGCCGCGCCGTGTCGGCGAGCACGCCGCGCTCCTGCGGGTTCAGCACGCCGGTCGGCTTGCCGCCGCGCTTCTTCTGGAATTCCTTGATCGCATTGACCATGCGCTCGCTGACGTCGCCGGTAATGGCGCCGTTATACTCGCCGACCCAGGCGAGGTCGGATTGCAGCGCCAGCCGTTCGGCCTGCGCCATCGCGCCAGCGGTATCCTCCGGCTTCTGCAAAGCGGGGCGTATCGGCACCGTCGCCACGGTTTTCGGCTTCGCCCCCGCCGTCGAGGGCGGCGTCATCTGGGCCTGCGCCACGCTCATGGAAGCGGCCATCAATGTTGCCGAAAGCACCGATCTCATGACAAATCCGGGGGAAATGACCGACACCATTGACGTCCAGGCAATTAAGCACATCTGCTTGGTCGGCAACAACCGCGCTCCGGTTCAGGGAGCGCGTCAACCCTCATCCTGAGGAGCGGCGAGAGCCGCGTCTCGAAGGATGAGGCCACCGACCGGGCCTCATGGTTCGAGACGCGCGTCGCGCTCCTCACCATGAGGGTCACGGGTAGGATAGATGAGACAATGCTGAGTGCCGACGAACTTGAACGTTATGCCCGCCACATCGTGCTGCGCGAGGTGGGCGGCCCCGGCCAGAATGCGCTGAAGCAGGCGTCGGTGCTGGTGATCGGCGCCGGCGGCCTCGGCGCGCCGGTTCTGATGTATCTGGCTGCCGCCGGCGTCGGCCGGCTCGGCGTGATCGATGACGATATCGTCTCGCTCTCCAATTTGCAGCGCCAGATCATCCATGCGACGTCTGATATCGGCAAGCGCAAGGTCGACAGCGCGGCGGCGCAGATCCATGCGCTCAATCCGCATGTCACGTTCGAGGCGCATCCGATGCGGCTCACCGCCGACAATGCGATGGCGCTGATCGCGCGTTACGATCTCGTGCTCGACGGCTCCGACAATTTCGAGACCCGCTATCTCGTCGCCGATGCCTGCTTCCTCGCCAAGCGGCCGCTGATCACGGCGGCGCTGGGCCAGTTCGACGGTTCGCTGACCACGATCCGCGCGCACGAGAAGAATGCGGACGGCGTGTTCAACCCGACCTATCGCTGCCTGTTTCCGGAGGCGCCGCCGCCGGGCACGGTGCCGGCCTGCGCCGAGGCCGGCGTGATGGGCGCACTCGCCGGCGTGCTGGGATCGATGATGGCGCTGGAGGCGATCCGCGAGATCGTCGGCTTCGGCGAGGGCCTGGTTGGTCGCCTCCTGATGGTGGATGCGCGCGCGATGCGGTTCGAAACATTGCGCTACACGCGTGATCCGCAGAACCCGCTCAACGGTGATGCACCAGGGATCACCGATCTGAGCGGGCACCGGTAGGATTCAGCTCGCGGGCTTCTCGCTGTCCATGTGCCGGAGGTGCTCCTCCGGATAGCGTCCGCCGGCGGCGGCGCCGGGCGGAAATGCTTCGGCGAGTGCAGCAAGATGCGCCGCGGTCAGCTTCACATCCAGCGCGCCGAGCGCTTCGGCGAGCCGCTCGCGTCGCCGCGCCCCGACCAGCGGCACGATGTCCTCACCCTGCGCTGCGACCCAGGCAATCGCGACCTGCGCCGGGGAGGCGCCGATCTCGCCGGCGATGGCGCGCAGCCGATCGGCGAGCGCGAGGTTGGTGTCGATGTTGCCGGCCTGGAAGCGCGGGCTCAGCAGGCGGAAATCCTTTTCGCCTGCCTGGTTCTTCGACCAGTGCCCGCTGATCAGCCCGCGCGCCAGCACGCCATAGGCTGATATGCCGATCCCAAGCTCGCGGCAGGTCTTCAGGATGTCGGTCTCGATGCCGCGCGAGATCAGCGAATACTCGATCTGCAGGTCGGCGATCGGATGCACCTTGTGGGCGCGGCGGATGGTGTCGGAACCGACCTCCGATAGGCCGATATGCCTGATCCAGCCCGCCTTGATCATGTCGGCCATCGCGCCGACCGTGTCCTCGATCGGCACGTTGGGATCGAGCCGCGCCGGGCGATAGATGTCGATGTGATCGACGCCGAGCCGCTGCAACGAATAGGCGACGAAATTCTTCACGGCATTGGGCCGGCAATCATAGCCGAGGAAGCCGTAGTTGCGATCGCGCAGCGCGCCGAACTTGACGCTGATCACGAGATTGTCGCGGCTGCGGCTCTTCAAGGCCTCGCCGATCAGCATCTCGTTGTGGCCCATGCCGTAGAAGTCGCCGGTGTCGAGCAGCGTGACGCCGGCCTCGAGCGCAGCATGGATGGTGGCGATGCTCTCGCTGCGGTCGGTCGGGCCGTAGAAGTCCGACATGCCCATGCAGCCGAGGCCGATCAGCGAAACCGTGGGGCCGGTGGAACCGAGTTTGCGTGCGTCCATGGTGGAGTTCCCAGGATGTTGCGGCGGATGATCCGCCGCCAAAACGACGCGGCTGATATGGGCCGATCCGGCTTCGGGGATAAGCTGGACAATCGGGAATGGCTTGTTCACTATATCGAACAATGCAGGATTTCGACCTTCGCGACCTCGACGCCTTCGTGGCGGTGGCGCGCACGCGCAATTTCCGGCGTGCGGCGCTCGAGCAGCGCGTCTCGGTCTCCAGCCTCAGCCAGCGCCTGCGCGACATGGAAGAGCGGCTCGGCGTCCGCCTGATGAACCGCACCACCCGCAGCGTCGCGCTGACGGAAGCCGGCGAACTGCTGCTCGCCCGCGTCGCGCCGGCCATGGTCAACGTCGCCGATGCGATCACCGAGGTGCGCGGCCTGCGCGCCGAGCCGTCGGGGCGGTTGCGCATCAACGCGCCGCCGCCCGCGGTCGATCTCGTGCTGGCGCCGATGATCGCGCCGTTCCTCGCCAGATATCCGCGGGTCGACCTCGACGTCGTCGCGGAGAGTGCGTTCGTCGACGTCGTCGCGCAGGGCTTTGACGCCGGCGTGCGTTACGGCGAGCACCTGGCGCAGGACATGGTCGCGGTCCCGCTCGGCGCGCCGCAACGTTACGCGATCGTGGCGTCCAGCGCGTATGTCGCAAAGCACGGCCGGCCGATGCATCCGAAGGATCTGCTGGCGCACCCCTGCATCCGCAGCCGCTTCAGCAACGGCGTGATGTTCGATTGGGAGTTCGAGAAGAACGGCCGCGTGGTGAAGATTTCGCCGCCGGCCAAGCTGACCGCGACCCATCTCGGTCTCGCGCTGCGTGCAGTCCATGACGGCGTCGGCTACTGGGCGACGTTCGAGGGCTATGTCCGCTACGGCGTCAAATCCGGCGCGCTGGTCAGCGTGCTCGACGACTGGTGCCCGCCGTTCGACGGACCGTTCCTCTATTATCCGAGCCGGCGCCAGCCGCCGCCCGCGCTGGCCGCGTTCGTGTCGTTCGTCGCCGACTGGCGCAAGCAGGCACGGCGGAAGAAATAGGACGGGTCGTCACCACATCGTCGTCCCGGCGAAGGCCGGGACCCATACGCCGCGGCGGTTGTTGTCGAAGGGATTCGTCGTTCCGTCATCGCGCACAAATAAGGATTTGTGGTTATGGGTCCCGGCCTTCGCCGGGACGACATCGAATGTTGGTCTCAGAGCCCCGTAGCTCGAGGTACCAAGTTGCCTGGTCGAGCGCCGGCCGCACCGGCTCCTTTGCATGGGGTTGTTTTCGATATTTTGGCAGCTCGCCCCTACGACGGCGGGGCTATCGCATATGACTACCCACGTCCCGTAGCCCGGATGGAGCGAAGCGCAATCCGGGGCGGTCCGTCCGCGGATACAGGCCCCGGATTTCGCTGCGCTCCATCCGGGCGACGAGCACCTACAGCATGCTCGGCAGCACGCGGTCCGGCGGCTTGTGGGCGTCGAGGAAGGTTCGGATGTTGATGATCACCTTCTCGCCCATCTCGACGCGGCCCTCGATGGTGGCCGAGCCCATATGCGGCAGCAGCGTCACCTTGCCGGCCCTGGCGAGCCGCACCAGCTTCGGGTTCACCGCGGGCTCGTGCTCATAGACGTCGAGGGCTGCGCCGCCGATATCGCCGGCCTCGATCAGCTTGATCAGCATGTCCTCGTCGATCACCTCGCCGCGCGCGGTGTTGACGACATAGGCCTCTTTGCGGATCAGCTTGAGCCGCCGCGCCGAAAGCAGATGATAGGTCGCAGGCGTGTGCGGGCAGTTCACCGAGATGATGTCCATCCGCGCCAGCATCTGGTCGAGGCTTTCCCAATAGGTCGCCCCGAGCTCTTCGGCGATCATGGGCGCCACCGGGCGGCGGTTGTGATAGTGGATCTGCAGGCCGAAGGCGCGGGCACGGCGCGCCACGGCCTGGCCGATGCGGCCCATGCCGACGATGCCGAGCCGCTTGCCGCCGATGCGATGGCCGAGCATCCAGGTCGGCGACCAGCCCGCCCAGTGCTGCTTGCCTTCGGTCAGGATCGAGGCGCCCTCGATCAGGCGCCGCGGCACCGCGAGGATCAGCGCCATGGTCATGTCGGCAGTGTCCTCGGTCAGCACCTTCGGCGTGTTGGTCACGGTGATGCCGCGGGCATGCGCCGCCGCCACGTCGATATTGTCGACGCCATTACCGAAATTGGCGATCATCTTCAGCTTGCAGTCGGGCTGATTGATCACGTCCTCGCGGATCATGTCGGTCACGGTCGGCACCAGCACGTCGGCGGTCCTCGCCGCCTCGGCGATCTGCTCCGGCGTCATCGGCGTGTCGTCGAGATTCAATCTGGCGTCGAACAGCTCGCGCATCCGGGTCTCGATCGAGTCCGGCAGCTTGCGGGTGACGACGACGAGAGGCTTTTTCTTCACCGACATGTCCTGCTTTCATGGGGCGCGCGGCTTGCCAAAAAACAAACCGTTCAGGCCTCATTAACCCGGTTGTTCGACACTGCTGATAGCCGCGCTGTCCCGGCGTTTCCTTCGCGTTTCCTAGGGTTCCCCGAGACTTGCCCCGGCTTTTCGCCAAGGCGAAACGACGGGAAATTCGGGTGTTCTGGCTCTCAGGCGTTCCGTCCTCTCTAGCAGAAGGCCGGGCCAAGACAAGAACCCCCCGGACTTGCGGTGCGGGGCGAACGGACGCCGGCGCAGGGGCCTTCGGGCGTGGTTTGGGTTGCGGTGCGCCGGATGCGGGTTGGGCATCCCGGCAGGAGACGAGTTGATGGTGGCGTTCTGGCGTTTCAGTTCATTGGTGGCGCTGGTCGGAAGCATGCTGAGTGCGTCGGTCATGCCCGGACATTCCGCCAAGGATTTGAGCCCCACCACCAGTGGCCTGCCGATCCCGCGCTATGTCAGCCTGAAGTCGGATCATGTGAACGTCCGGGCCGGCCCGACCAAGGACAATGACGTCGCCTGGGTCTACACGCGGTCGGGGCTGCCGGTCGAAATCACCGCCGAGTTCGAGAACTGGCGCCGGGTGCGCGATTCCGAGGGCGCCGAAGGCTGGGTCTATCATTCCCTGCTGTCCGGCCGCCGCACCGCCGTCGTCACGATGAAGAACAAGGACGATCTGGCCTCGCTGTACGATCGCCCCGACGCCACCAGCGCCGTCGCGGCGCGCCTGCAGGCCGGCGTCGTCGCGCAGGTGAAGAAATGCGCCAATAACTGGTGCCGGGTCACCGGCAGCGGGTTCGACGGCTGGATCGAGCAGCAGCGCCTCTGGGGCGTCTACGCCGACGAGAAGGTGGACTGAGCTTCCTGGTCCCCACATGAAAATGGCCGGGACGAGCCCGGCCATCACAACTCATTTCGACGGTAAGACCGTTCAGCGCTTCTTGCGCAGCCGCACGACCATGTCGACGCGGGAGATCTCGTACCCTTCGGGCACGTCGGGCATCTTCGACAGCACGAGGTTCGGGTCGGGAATGTCGACTAGCTCGTGGTTGTGCTCGAGATAGAAGTGGTGGTGCGTCGACACGTTGGTATCGAAATAGGTTTTCGTGCCGTCGACGCTGACCTGGCGCAGCAGGCCGGCATCGGTCAGCTGGTTCAGGGTGTTGTAGACGGTCGCCAGCGACACCGGAACCTTGGCCAGCGTGGCTTCCTCGTACAGCATTTCAGCGGTCAGGTGGCGAGCGCCCTTGCCGAACAGCAGCCAGCCCAGCGCCATGCGCTGGCGGGTCGGCCGCAGACCGGCAGACTGCAACATTTCGTTGACGTCATGCCACGGACAGCCGGTCAGGGCAGGGTGGTGCCCAGCGCCCCGGGCAGCCGGGTGCACGGCATCATCGTTCACAGCCGGTACTTCCTCGTTCATATCCACTCTATGCACCCAACTCAGGCAATATTCCTCATAAATATAAAAAGGATGCCTATCAGATGCAAGTTTTTCGCAACTAGAACGAATCCAGGCTGCGGTAGAAACCTAAGGAGAAGCGGTCATTTATCATCGGAATGCCGCTTTGCCGCCCAGTTAGCCGTATGTTAGAGAGCGCGCGGACCACATATGCGCTTTCGGCAGAGATAACAGGCCGTAGCGTACCCAGGTAGCGCCAAGATGCGGGACGGGTTATTCCGGTTCCCGTGGGTAGATCAAGGTCCGACCAAGCAAAGCGCTTCATCGGGACATCAGAGGTGGAAAGAGGATGCTGGATCGGCGCGGCGGTTACGAATACGAGGATTTGCTGGCTTGCGGGCGGGGCGAGCTTTTCGGTCCCGGCAACGCCCAGTTGCCGCTGCCGCCGATGCTCATGTTCGATCGCATCAGCGAGATTTCGGAGAATGGCGGCGAGTTCGGCAAGGGACTGGTGCGCGCCGAGCTCGAGGTGAAACCGGATCTCTGGTTCTTCGGCTGTCATTTCAAGAACGATCCGGTGATGCCGGGCTGCCTCGGCCTCGATGCCATGTGGCAAATGGTCGGCTTTTACCTTGGTTGGATCGGTGGCGAAGGTCGTGGCCGCGCGCTCGGCCTCGGCGAACTGAAGTTCTCCGGACAGGTGCTGCCGCACGCGCGCAAGGTTGTGTACAACATCGATATCAAGCGCGTGATGCGGTCAAAGCTCGTGCTTGGAATTGCCGACGGGTGGCTTTCCATGGACGACGAGATTATCTATCGCGCCAAGGACTTGAAGGTCGGGTTGTTCAAGCAGGGCACGGCGCCATCTTGAGCAGGATCATCATGCGGCAACATAAAGGCAGGGCGAGGCGAACATGAGGCGGGTTGTCATCACGGGGATGGGTATTGTCTCGTCCATCGGTAACAACACCCAGGAAGTGCTTGCGAGCCTCTACGAGGCGAAGTCGGGCATTTCGCGCGCGGAGAAGGCTGCCGAACTTGGCTTCCGCTCGCAGGTGCACGGTGCGCCGACACTCAATCCTGCCGAGGTGATCGATCGCCGCGCGATGCGGTTCCTTGCCGAAGGTGCGGCCTGGAATCACGTTGCGATGGAACAGGCGATCCGCGACTCAGGCCTCGAGGAGAGCGAAGTCTCCAACATCCGCACCGGCATCATCATGGGATCCGGTGGACCGTCGACGCGCACGCTGGTGGAGGCCGCCGACATCGCGCGCGCCAAGGGCCCGAAGCGCGTCGGTCCGTTCGCGGTGCCGAAGGGCATGTCCTCGACCGCGTCGGCGACGCTCGCGACCTGGTTCAAGATCAAGGGCGTGAACTATTCGATCTCGTCGGCCTGCGCGACGTCGAACCACTGCATCGGCAACGCCTATGAGACGATCCAGATCGGCAAGCAGGATGTCATCTTCGCCGGCGGCTGCGAGGAACTCGACTGGACGCTGTCGGTGCTGTTCGACGCCATGGGCGCAATGTCCTCGAAATACAACGACACGCCGGCCACCGCCTCGCGTCCCTACGACCTCAACCGCGACGGCTTCGTGATCGCCGGCGGCGCTGGTGTCGTGGTGCTGGAAGAGCTCGAGCATGCCAAGGCGCGCGGCGCCAGGGTCTATGCCGAGGTCGTCGGCTACGGCGCGACCTCCGACGGCTACGACATGGTGGCGCCGTCGGGCGAGGGCGCCGAGCGCTGCATGCGCATGGCGATGTCGACGGTGAACACGCCGGTCGATTACATTAATCCGCATGCCACGTCGACGCCCGCCGGCGACCCGCCGGAGATCGAGGCGATCCGCAAGGTGTTCGGTACCGGCGACAAATGCCCGCCGATCTCGGCGACCAAGGCGCTGACCGGCCATTCGCTCGGCGCCACCGGCGTGCAGGAAGCGATCTATTCGCTGCTGATGCTGAACAACGGCTTCATCTGCGAGAGCGCGCATATCACCGAACTCGATCCGGTGTTTGCCGACATGCCGATCGTGCGCAAGCGCATTGACAACGCCAAGCTCAACACCGTGCTGTCGAACTCGTTCGGCTTCGGCGGCACCAATGCCACGCTGGTGTTCAGGCGGCTTGACGCGTGATTTCGCCCCTCCTCGCTTGCTGAGGGAGGTCCGCAGGCAGCGAATGGGAACATTGCAACGATCCGGAATGGGGTGGGAATGATTATTGAACCGCGCGTGCGAGGCTTCATCTGCACGACGGCACATCCCGTCGGCTGCGCCACGAATGTCCGCGAACAGATCGCCTATGTTCTGAAGCAGGGCCCGGTCGCCGACTGCCCGAAGCGCGTTGCCGTGCTCGGCTGTTCGACGGGGTATGGCCTCGCGAGCCGCATCGTCGCGACCTTCGCCGGCGGCGCCGACACCATCGGCGTGTCGCTCGAGCGCGAGCCGTCGGAAAAGAAAAGCGCCAGCGCCGGCTGGTACAACAACCGCGCCTTCGAGATCGAGGCCGAGAAGATCGGACGCTCGCCGCTCACGCTCGAGGGTGATGCCTTCTCCGACGAGATGAAGAAAAACTTCATCGAGCGGGTGCGCGAGAAATTCGGACAGCTCGACCTGCTGGTCTACAGCATGGCGGCTCCGGTCCGGACCGATCCCGACACCGGCAAGACCTATCGTTCGGTGATCAAGCCGCTCGGCGCCCCGGTCGAGATCAAGACGCTCGACACCGAGACCGGCGAGGTGTTCCAGACGACGCTCGAGCCGGCGAGCGAGGAGCAAACAGCGGCCACCGTCGCGGTGATGGGCGGCGACGACTGGAAGCGCTGGATCGACCAGCTGGCGGATGCCGGCGTGCTGGCGCCGGGCTTCCGGACGCTCAACTACACCTATATCGGCAGCGAACTGACCTGGCCGATCTATTGGAACGGCACGCTCGGCCGCGCCAAGGTCGATCTCGACAGCAAGGCGGAAGCGATCCGGGGCCGGCTCGGCGCGGACGCCGCCCGCGTCGTCGCGCTGAAGGCCGTGGTCACCCAGGCGAGCTCGGCGATACCGGTGGTGCCGCTCTATGGCACGGTGCTGTTCAAGGTCATGAAGCAGCTCGGCCTCCATGAAGGCTGCATCGAGCAGATCGACCGCCTGTTCCGGACGAAGCTCGGTAAGGGCGTCGCGCTCGATGACGCGCAGCGCGTCAGAGTCGACGACTGGGAGCTTTCGCCCGAAGTGCAGACGGAAGTGTCGCGGCGCTGGCCGCTGCTTACCACCGAGACGCTCGGCGAACTGGCCGATCTCGGCGAGTACAAGAGCCAATTCCTCCGCCTGTTCGGTTTCGGCATCGACGGCGTCGACTACACGCAGGACGTCGATCCCCGCATCGTGCCGGGTTAGGCCGTTCGGAAAACCGCGCGAGCGGTTACAGACCGGTCTTCCTTCCCCCTGAAAGGGGGAAGGTCGGGATGGGGGTCAGCCGCAGGCGATGCTGCAAGCGGAGAGAGTTGATCCCCACCCGCTTTGCTCTGGCGAGCAAAGCGACCTCCCCTTTTCAAGGGGAGGTTGGAGTTCCGAGCTAGGTCTTTCGAGATTGGTTACTTCGTAGCCCGGATGGAGCCAACGGGTCGCGCACTTCACCCCGCCGCGATCTTCTCCGCGCGCTGGAACGCGGGCCGCGCCACGCAGCGGCCGATATAGGCCTCGAACGACGGCCGCGGCGGCACCATCTTGAAGACGCGCACCGCAAAGTTCAGTCCCGCGCCGATCGCGATGTCGGCGACGGAGAACTGATCGCCGAGGATCCACGGCGCCTTCTGCAGCTCGGCGTCGAGCACGTCGAACACCTGCGCGGCGCTGCCCCATGCTGCGGTGCTGGTCGGCACTTCGAGCTTGGTGAAGAGCTGGATTAGCGCCGGCTCGATGCAGCTCGGCGAGAAGAACAGCCACTGCAGATAGCGCGCCCGCTTCGGGTCCGTCGCTGCCGGTGCGAGTTTGGTCTCGGGATAGCGGTCGGCGATATAGGCGCAGATCGCGGCGGCCTCGGCGAGCTGCGCGTCGCCGTCGGTCAACGCCGGCACCTTGCCCATCGGGTTGATCTTGAGAAACTCCGGCGATTTCTGCGCGCCGGTGCTGATGTCGGTCAGCACCCGTTCGTATGGCAGACCGGATTCCTCCAGCAGCCAGATGGCGGAGAACGAGCGCGAGCGCGGCGACCAGTATAGCTTGATCATGGCTTAGTCTCCGATGTGCGGTTTGTTCTTGTCCACCGATAGTGCTTCATCATGAAGCGGGTGACCGGATTGGGCGCTTCCTTCTCGAACACAAAGCCTTCGCGCTCGTACCACCGCCAGGCCTTCTCGTTCTCGCGGACGCATTTCAGCCAGATCTCGTCGGGCATCTGCCGGCGCGTGAAGCCAAGCAGCTGACGTCCGAGGCTCATGCCCTGATAGGCGGGGACCACCATCAGCTGATTATAGCGCGACGATCTGGGTCGGAAGAGCGCGGCGATCAGGATGGCGAGTCAGTGTCGCGGCGCGATGATGATCGCCGCGATGATTGTCGCGCGCAAGAGTTTTGTTTGCTTTGATTGTCGCGGAGCGTCAATCAAGCGAGCGTTTTTTGTGTCGCGTGCTCCGGTGGCCGCCCTGGACCACGCTTTCGCTCGAGGGCAGTCCGCCTGCGATAGCTCTCGACGTTCATCTCGACGATGGTGGCGTGGTGAACAAGGCGATCGATCGCCGCGAGGGTCATAGCTGGGTCCGGAAAGACCTTGTTCCATTCTCCAAAGGGCTGATTGGCGGTGATCAGCAAAGAGCGTCGCTCGTAGCGTGCGCTGATGAGCTCGAACAGCACACTGGTCTCGGCCTGGTCCTTGGTGACATAGGCAAGATCGTCAAGGATAACGAGATCGAAGCGATCGAGGCGGTTGATGGCACCCTCGAGGTTGAGTTCGCGGCGCGCCACCTGGAGCTTCTGCACGAGATCGGTGGTGCGGGTGAAGAGGACGCGCCATCCGTTCTCGATGAGAGCCAAGCCGATTGCTGCTGCCAAGTGACTCTTGCCGCCACCGGGCGGACCAAACAGCAGCAGATTGGCGCCCTTGTTCAACCAGCCGTCGCCGGCGGCGAGCGCGGTCATTTGCGCCTTGGAGATCATCGGTACGGCTTCGAAGTCGAAGCTGTCAAAGGTCTTTCCGGTGGGCAGCCGCGCCTCGACGAGATGGCGCTCGATGCGGCGACGGCTGCGTTCAGCGATCTCGTGCTCTGCAATGGTGGCGAGGAAGCGCGCCGCCGGCCAGCCTTCCTTATCGGACTGCTCGGCAAATTGCGGCCACAGCACCTTGATGGCGGGCAGCCGCAGCTCGTTGAGCAACAGATTGAGGCGCGCGGTGTCGACTACGTTGGTTGTGCTCATGCGGCACCTCCGATCTCGGCAGTACCGATGAGGCATTCATAGGTGGCGAGCGGTGCGAGGCGCACCACGACGTTCGGCATCTGGGCGGGATCCGGGGCGAAGTGAGTACGTAGCCGGTTGAGGTCGGGCAGCCGGCCGTCGTTCAGGTCGGCCGTGAGCTGATCGGCGAGTTCGGCCTCGCAACCGCGCTCATGGGCGAGTGCGAGGAGATCGACCATGATCCGGCAGGCCTTCTTGTCCGGTAAGCGTTTGCGCAAGACGTCGAAGGCTCGGCGGTAAGCTTCCCGGGGGAACAGCTGGTCGCGGTAGACCAGGTTGAGGAGCGCCATCGGCTTGCGCCGCAAGGAATGGATCACGTGCCGATAATCGACGACCTGATCGTGCTTGCCATTGGGATGCGGCCGCCCGCGCGGCAAGGTGAGGAGATGCGTGCCGCCGACAAACACGTCGAGGTGATCGTCATACAGGCGCACCCGCAGCCGATGGCCGATCAAGCGCGACGGCACCGTGTAGAACACCTTGCGCAAGGTGAAGCCGCCGGACGATGTCACGTGGACGATCACCTCTTCATAGTCCGACGTGCGGCGGTCCGGCAGATCCTGAAGTGCGGTACGTTCGCTGTCGATCCGCTTGGCGTTGCGGGCATTGCGGCGGCTGACGATCTCATCGATGAAGCCACGATAGGCAGCGAGATCGTCGAAGTCGGCGGTGCCACGCAGCAACAGCGCGTCGCCGACCGCCCGCTTGAGATGGCCATGCGAACTCTCGATCGCCCCGTTCTCGTGGGCGATGCCACGATTGTTGCGGGAGGGGCGCATGCCGTAATGGGCACAGAGGTCTTCGTATCGCCGCGTCAGATCGTCTTTGGCGTCGCGGTCGAGATTGCAAAAGGCGGCCGACAGGCTGTCGGTGCGATGCTCCCGTGGCGCTCCACCGAGTGACCACAAGGCATTCTGCAGGCCTTCGGCCAGAGCGATGAAGCTCTCACCGCCGAGCACGACATGGGCGTGCTCAAACCCGGAATAGGCCAGCCGGAAGTGATAGAGACGATGGTCGAGCGGCACGCCCGCGATCGTGACACCCAATTCGCCCATGTCGGTGAAGTCGGACAGGCCGCGCTGACCGGGTTCGTGGGTCTGCCGGAAGATGACCTCCTGCTCCTCGCCGTGGATCGCCCGCCAGGCCCGGATCCGGCGCTCCAGCGTGCGACGGATGCCGGCGCCGAGCTCAGGATGGCGTCGGAGCAACTCCTCGAAGATCGTGACCGGCCGCACACCGGGGGCGGCCTTCAGCATCGGCACGATCTCTGTCTCAAATACGCGGGCCAAGGGATCTGGCCGGCGACGGCCGCGAGGAGCCTTCTTCTGCGACGGAAGGCGTCGATCCTGCTCGATCCGGTAAGCGGTCGAGGTGCTGAACGACGCCTTGGCGGCGGCCACGGGCGGGCTATCGGTCTGACGGTACTTCATGTAGAGCCTCATTTGGTGATCGGTAATGTGTCGGCCTGGCACGCGAGTGATTCCTCTTGGCGGAAGAACCACTTGCATAACCAGCCGGCCGCGATCACCAGTCGGCGCGGTCCGCTGTGGATCGCGCCGACGCCGGGCTCGTAACTCCGGTCGGGCTACGCCCTCCCTGCGTCACGAGCCCGGCGTAGCCCTCTCATCATGGTCGACGCTCCACTTCCATCCTGTTCGCCGCGCGGCAGCTGATCGAGCAGCAAGCTCGGCAGGTGCAGCGCCAGCATGGCGGCGATGCTGCCGCGATCGTCGGCCACGAACAGGGTCCAGCCACCCGCGATCTCGCGCGGCAGGCGGGCGCGCAAATCGTTCAACAAACTGTCGCTGGCTTGCGAGAGCCCGGTCGAAACCCAGCTCGCCATCCAAGCGCGCGCGATTGCGTCATGTTCGTCGGAGCGTGCGGGGCGGATGGTCGGCAGCGTCATTGTTCCCTATCGCGTTCGACGCCGGCGGCGTGACGCTGTGGGCGTATAAAGGTGAAAGCCCGCGCTCGCCTCGCGGAGCTTCCAACTCTAGCGCAGTTGTTCGCGACCGGCGAGACCGGCGGCTCACACGCCGAGCGTGCCGGCCTTCGCTGCCGCATAACGCTCGGCCACGGCCTTCCAGTTCACCGTATTCCACCACGCCTTCAGATAATCGGGCCGGCGGTTCTGGTAGGTCAGGTAATAAGCGTGCTCCCAGACGTCGTTGCCGAGCAGCGCGCGCTTGCCGTCCATGATTGGATTGTCCTGGTTCGGCCGCGTCTCGATCGCGAGCTTGCCATCCTTGGTGACGGTGACGAACACCCAGCCGGAGCCGAACACGCGCCCGCCGGCGGCGTTGAAATCGGTCTGGAATTTTTCCATGCCGCCGAGGTCGCTATCGATCGCGGCGAGCACGTCGCCGTCCGCCTTGCCGCCGTTCGGTCCCATGATCTGCCAGAACATGGTGTGGTTGGCGTGGCCGCCCATGTTGTTGCGCACGCCGGTGCGGATCGCCTCCGGCACGCTGCCGAGATTGGCGAGCACCTCGACGACCGGCTTCTCGGCGATCTGCGGATTGTCCTTGGCGAAATTGTTGAGGTTGGTGACATAGGCCTGATGATGCCGGTCGTGATGGATTTCCATCGTCTTGGCGTCGATATGCGGCTCCAGCGCATTGGTGGGATAGGCCAGCGGATCGATCTTGAACGGTCCGGCTGGAGCCTGCGCCGTGGCCTGCGCGAACGCTGCGCGCGATGTGGCGGCGGCCGCGGCGATGCCGCCTGCTGCGATGATCAAATGGCGTCGGGACATCGAGGACATCGTGGTTCTCCGTGCTGGGAAAGCTTCCTGATGTTAGGCCCGAGTTGTGAACGGGTTCCAGCGAATCCGGTCACAATGCCGGGTCAAAACCGCGCATGCCGATCAGCGGAGATTGATTTGCACCCATCTCGACAAACCAAAAAGGGCGGCCACAGGGCCGCCCTTTCGTAACAGTCGATTTGCAACTCGATTGGCCTGGGCTTACTCGCCGGCAGCTTCGCGCGGCGCTGCAGCCGGCGCCTCGGTCTTCTGCTTGGCCTCGAGGTCCTCGCCGGTGGTCTGGTCGACGGCCTTCATCGACAGGCGGGTCTTGCCGCGATCGTCGAAGCCGAGCAGCTTGACCTTGACCTTGTCGCCTTCCTTGACGACGTCGGAGGTCTTCTGCACGCGGTTGGCCGCGAGCTGGCTGATGTGGACGAGGCCGTCCTTGGCGCCGAAGAAGTTCACGAACGCGCCGAACTCCATCACCTTGACGACGGTGCCCTCGTAGATCTGACCGACCTCCGGATCGGAGGCGATCGACTTGATCCACTTGATCGCAGCCTTCATCGCCTCGCCATCGTTGGAGGCGACCTTCACGGTGCCGTCGTCCTCGATGTTGACCTTGGCGCCGGTCTTCTCGACGATCTCGCGGATCACCTTGCCGCCGGTGCCGATCACTTCGCGGATCTTGTCGGTGGCGATCTTGAAGGTCTCGATGCGCGGTGCGTATTCGCCGAGCTCGGCGCGCGCCGCGGTCAGCGCCTTGGCCATCTCGCCGAGGATGTGGATGCGCCCTTCCTTGGCCTGGCCAAGCGCAACCTTCATGATCTCCTCGGTGATGCCCTCGATCTTGATGTCCATCTGGAGCGAGGTGATGCCCTGGTCGGTGCCGGCGACCTTGAAGTCCATGTCGCCGAGATGATCCTCGTCACCGAGGATGTCCGACAGCACCGCAAAGCGCTGACCTTCGAGGATCAGGCCCATGGCGATACCGGCGGTCGGCCGCTTCAGCGGCACGCCGGCGTCCATCAGCGACAGCGAGGCGCCGCACACCGAGGCCATCGAGGACGAGCCGTTCGACTCGGTGATCTCGGAGACCACGCGGATCGTGTACGGGAACTCGTGGTGCGGCGGCAGCACCGGGTGGATCGCGCGCCAGGCGAGCTTGCCATGGCCGATCTCGCGGCGCTTGGTGCCGCCGAGGCGACCGGTCTCGCCGACCGAGTAGGGCGGGAAGTTGTAGTGCAGCAGGAACGTTTCCTTGTAGGTCCCCGACAGTGCATCGATGTACTGCTCGTCCTCGCCGGTGCCGAGCGTGGTCACGACCATCGCCTGGGTTTCACCGCGGGTGAACAGCGCCGAGCCGTGGGCGCGCGGCAGCACGCCGGCTTCGGCGATGATGTTGCGCACGGTCTTGGCGTCGCGGCCGTCGATGCGCTTGCCGGTGTCGAGGATGTTCCAGCGAACGATCTTGGCTTCCAGTTCCTTGAACACGCCGGCGACGCGGAGCTTGTCGTATTTCGGCTCCTGGCCTTCCGGGAAGAAGTGCGCGAGCACCTTCTCCTTGACGGCGCCGACGGCGGCATAGCGTTCCTGCTTGACCGGGATCGCGTAGGCATTGCGGAGCTCCTGCTCGGCGATGCCGAGCATCTCCTTCTCGATCTCCGAATTGTCGATCGTGGTGACTTCGCGCGGCTCCTTGGCGGCCTTCTCGGCGAGCTCGATGATCGCGTTGATGACGGGCTGGAAGTGGCGGTGGCCGAACATGACCGCGCCGAGCATCACGTCTTCGTTGAGCTCCTTGGCTTCCGATTCCACCATCAGCACGGCGTCGGCGGTGCCGGCGACGACGAGATCGAGCTGGGTCTCGGTCATCTCGTCGAGCGTCGGGTTGAGCACGTATTCGTCATTGGCAAAGCCGACGCGCGCAGCGCCGATCGGGCCCTTGAACGGCGCGCCCGACAGGGTCAGGGCGGCGGAGGCGGCGACCAGCGAGACGATGTCCGGATCGTTCTCCATGTCGTGCGACAGGACGGTGACGATCACCTGGGTCTCGTTGCGCCAGCCGTCGACGAACAGCGGACGGATCGGGCGGTCGATCAGGCGGGAGACCAGCGTCTCCTTCTCGGTCGGACGGCCTTCGCGCTTGAAATAGCCGCCGGGAATGCGGCCCGCAGCGTAGGTCTTCTCCTGGTAGTCGACCGTGAGCGGCAGGAAGTCGACGCCTTCGCGCGGTGCCTTCGCCGCGACGACGGTGGCAAGCACCACGGTCTCGCCGTAGGTGGCCAGCACGGCGCCGTCGGCTTGGCGGGCGATCTTGCCGGTTTCAAGTTTGAGGGGACGTCCACCCCAGTCGATCTCGACGGAATGCGTATTGAACATTTCGGTCTTCTTTCATGGTTTCACGAAAGCATGGCGCCCTGAAACACAAAGACCATGCCAAGACGGCGAGACACTGACGCGCGGTTGCGATCAGTATCCGGCGATCCTGCCATGGTCCCTGGATTTCGGATGGCGTCCATCCTTTCGGTCATCTGGGCATCTTGCCCGGTCCAGCGGCCGGATTGCTGCTGGACGCTAGTTGGCATGGCACCATTGCCATGCTGCGCATGATCATCTTTCGACAATTCGAAAGTCCGAGTTCGCGGACGACCATGCGAAAACGCGCGCGAACCCTCGCGCGCGTGCTTCTCAAATCAACGACGGATGTTGTGCTTTTCGAGCAGCGCCTTGTAGCGCGCCTCGTCCTTGCGCTTGATGTAGTCAAGCAGGGAGCGACGCGTCGACACGAGCTTCAGGAGGCCGCGGCGGGAATGGTTGTCCTTCACATGGCTCTTGAAGTGCTCGGTGAGGTTATTGATGCGTTCCGACAGGATCGCGACCTGAACCTCGGGCGAGCCGGTGTCGCCGGCTTTGTTGGCATTCGTCTTGATGACTTCCGCTTTGCGCTCTGCGGTAATCGACATCGTCAGTTACTTTCATGGTTGCGAGCCGGACCGGCAGTCAGTCCGTTCAGGTTGAACACGCGCTTGGGGATGAGTTCGCCATTGCCAATTTCGGCAAGCGCGAGAAGCCGGCCTGCCACCGTGACATAGACTGTGCCGCTGGTATTGGGCGCATCCCGTCCGCGCAACAAAACGGCCTGGCCCCTGTGGAGCCTTGCCGCATCAGCCCGTGTGACGGCCAGTGCCGGGATGTCGTCCAGCGCGGTCTCAACGGGCAAAAGCGCGTCGGCGAGGCTGCCCTCGCCAGACGCGGCTCTATTGCATAAAGCCTCCAACTGTTCCAGCGGAATCATGTCCCGTTCGGTAAACGGACCGACAAGGGTCCGCCGCAGGGCGCAGATATGGCCGAAACAGCCCAGAATCCGGCCCATATCGCGGGCCAGCGCCCGGACATAGGTTCCCTTGCCGCACTCGGCCTCGAACACGGACTGGCCGTTATCGCCATGTTCCGCAAGGGTTAATTCGTGGATCTCGACCGGGCGGGGCTTCAGTTCCACGGTCTCGCCGTCGCGCGCCAGATCATAGGCGCGCTCGCCCTGCACCTTGATCGCCGAATATTGCGGCGGGATCTGCTCGATCACTCCGGTGAAGCGCGGCAACAGTTCCCGGATCGAATCGGCGGTCGGCCGGCTCTCGCTGGTCCGGACCGGTCGCCCCTCGGTGTCGTCGGTGTCGCGCTCCTCGCCCCAGCACACCGTGAAGCGGTAGCGCTTGCGGCCGTCCATCACGAACGGCACGGTCTTGGTGGCCTCGCCCAGCGCGATCGGCAAGCCGCCGGAGGCGAGCGGATCGAGGGTGCCGGCGTGGCCGGCGCGCTTGGCCTGGAACAGGCGCTTGAGCACTGCGACCGCCTGCGTCGAGGTCATGCCGATCGGCTTGTCGAGCACCACCCAGCCGTGGACGTCGCGCTTGTCGCGGCGCGGCTGCTGGTTCTGCCTGCCCTGCTTCTGGCGCGGGTCGTTGTTGGTGCGGCGCGCATCGTCGCTGCGCTGGCCGGCAAAAGCATCCCGCTCAGCGTCGCGCGCGTCGGAATCCTTCGCGTCGATAACGCTGTTGGTCGTCATCACAGTCATCACTCGTCGTCCGAATCGGGTGCAAGGTCTCGCTGCACCGCAGGTGTCCGCAGTAGTTTCTCGATGCGCTCCGCCTCGTCGAACCGCTCGTCGACGCGGAAGCGAATGTCGGGTGCAAATTTCAGGTTGACGCGGTGCGCGATCTCGCCGCGAAGGAATTTCTTGTTGCGCTCGAGCGCGGATATCACCGTGTCGGTGTCGCGGCCGCCGAGCGGCATCACATAGATCGTCGCGAGCTTCAGGTCCGGCGACATACGCACCTCGGGAACGGTGATGATGTGGCCTTCCAGATCGGGATCGTGGACGTCACCCTGCGACAGAATATCGGCAACCGCATGGCGAACCGTTTCACCGACGCGCAGCTGACGTTGTGAGCCGCCGGGGCTGGAACTCTTCTTTTGACGGGGCATGACCTTCTTCCAAAACCGTCACGCCCGCTGGCCGTGGCCGCGGGCATCAATGTCCTAGCTTTGCTTTCAATCAGACAATGCGCTGGCGGCCGGACCAAAGTCCGGCCACGCCGTCGCATTTTCAGTTAAATGGACCCGGGCTCTTCGTAAGATTTGGACTTACAGAGAGCGCTGGATCGTCTCGATGCGGTAACACTCGATCACGTCGCCGACACGCATGTCGCCGTAGTTCTCGAACGCCATGCCACACTCCTGGCCGGAGACCACTTCCTTCACTTCATCCTTGAAGCGCTTCAGCGTCGACAGCTTGCCTTCGTGCACCACCACGTTGTCGCGGATCAGGCGAACATTGGCGCCGCGTTCCACGGTGCCGTCGGTGACGCGGCAACCCGCGACCTTGCCGACCTTGGAAATGTTGAACACTTCCAGGATCTGCGCGTTGCCCAGCATGGTTTCGCGTAGCGTGGGCGCGAGCAGGCCGGACATCGCCTTTTTGATGTCATCCACGAGGTCGTAGATGATGTTGTAGTAGCGGATCTCGATGCCGTTGCGCTTGGCCGCGGCCGCCGCTTCCTTGTTGGCGCGGACCGAGAAGCCGATGATCGCGGCGTTGAAGCCTTCCGCCAGCGTGACGTCGGATTCCGAGATGCCGCCGACGCCGGCATGCAGGATGCGGGCGGCGACCTCGTCGGTGCCGAGCTTCTCCAGCGAGCCCAGGATCGCTTCCAGTGAGCCCTGCACGTCGGCCTTAACGATCAGCGGGAACTCCTTGCGGCCCGCGGTCTTGAGCTGCGACATCATCTGCTCGAGCGAGCCGCGCATGCCGGAAATCGAGGCAGCAGCGTTCTCGCGCTTCTGGTGCGCGCGGTAGCTCGTGACCTGGCGGGCGCGGGCTTCGTTCTCGACAACGGCGAGACGGTCGCCGGCTTCCGGCGGACCGTTGAAGCCGAGCACCTCGACCGGCACGGACGGACCGGCCTCTTCGAGATTCTCGCCCTGGTCGGAGATCAGCGCGCGGACGCGGCCCATCTCGGCGCCGGCGACGATAATGTCGCCGATGCGCAGCGTGCCGCGCTGCACCAGCACGGTCGCGACCGGACCGCGGCCGCGATCGAGCTTGGCTTCGATCACGGTGCCTTCCGCCGGGCGCTGCGAATTGGTCTTCAGGTCGAGGATTTCGGCCTGCAGCGCGATCATCTCGAGCAGCCGGTCGAGATTGGTCTTGTTCTTGGCCGAGACCTCGACGTCGACGACGTCGCCGCCGAGCGATTCGACCTGCACCTCGTGTTGGAGCAATTCGGTGCGCACGCGCTCGGGCCGCGCATCCGGCTTGTCGATCTTGTTGATCGCCACGATCATCGGCACCTTGGCCGCCTTGGCGTGGTTGATCGCCTCGATCGTCTGCGGCATCACGCCGTCATCGGCCGCGACCACCAGCACGACGATGTCGGTGACCTTGGCGCCGCGGGCGCGCATCGCGGTGAACGCGGCGTGGCCGGGCGTATCGATGAAGGTGATCTTGGTGCCGCTCTCGGGCGAGAGCACCTGATAGGCGCCGATATGCTGGGTGATGCCGCCGGCTTCGCCCGACACCACATTGGCGTGGCGCAGCGCGTCGAGCAGCGAGGTCTTGCCGTGGTCGACATGGCCCATGACGGTGACCACGGGCGAGCGCGGCTCGGTGTCGGTGGAATCGTCGACGACGTCGAACAGGCCTTCTTCCACGTCGGACGCGGCGACGCGCTTGACGGTGTGGCCGAGTTCCTCGGCGATCAGCTGTGCGGTGTCGGCATCGATCACGTCGGTGATCTTGTGCATCGCGCCCTGCTTCATCAGCATGCGGATGACATCGACCGCGCGCTCCGACATCCGGTTCGCGAGTTCCTGGATCGCGATCACTTCCGGAATGACGACTTCGCGGATCAGCTTTTCCTTCTGCTCGTTTGCGGCGTGACCCTTCAGGCGCTGGGTACGGCGGCGGAACGAGGCGATCGAGCGCTCGCGCACGTCGTCGGCGTTGAGCGCGGTGACGACGGTGAGGCGTCCGCGCTGCTTCTGCGGGCCGGGCTTGTGAGTGGTCTTCGGGGCCGCGACAGGACGCACGGCGCCGCCGGGGCGGCGCACCAGGCGCGGACCTTCGTCCTCGTCCGCCTCGGCGGCAACGGCCGGCGGCCGCCCCGGGGCCGCAGGCGTGCGCGCAGCAGGCGTCGTGGTCGTTGTCGGGCGGGCTGCGCTGGGCGCACGGGCGGCCGGGGCAGACGCGGGTGCGGCTCCGGCAGGCTTGGCGGGAGCAGCGGCAGGCGTCGCACCGGGCTTGGCCTCGCCTTCGCCAAAGCGGCGCTTGGCCTCGACCTCGGCCTTGCGCTTGGCCTCTTCCTCGTGGCGATGGCGTTCCTCTTCCGCCTTGCGGCGGGCCTCGGCGGCCTCGCGCTCTGCCTTCTCGGCAGCCTCGCGGACGGCGCGGCGCTTGGCTTCCTCTTCGGCCTGGCGGCGCTCTTCGATGTCGCGCTGACGGGCGTCGGCCAGCGCGCTGGCACGCGCGGAACGCTCGTCCTCGGTCAGGGTCGGCAGCACCACGCCCGAGCGGGTGTTACGCTGTTGCTGGCCGGAAGGCGGGCCCGAGGGGCGGCCGAGCGGCGGCCTGGCGGCGGGCGCCGCCGGCTTTGCAACCACGGGTTCCGGCGCATGCGCCTCGCCGGGACCATCGCCACCGACGCGGCGCTTGCCGCGCTTCTCGACCACGACCTGCTTGGTCCGGCCGTGGCTGAAGCTCTGGCGCACGGTGCCCGTCTCGACGCGCGGCTTCAGCGACAGCGTCTTGCTCGGGACACTCAAAGTCTTGTCGCCAGGGGTCTTGGTATCAACCATTCAGCAGTCCTAATCTCGTTTCGCTGTGCGTTTGCCGCACAAATCCTTCAACGTGTCGTCGTTTGCTGAGCATGACCGGTCGGAAAGACGGCGTCCGCCTTCCCGGATCACGCTCTGGAATTTCTGGCCGCTTCGGCGGTCTTGTCGTCGTCGGCCATCCGGTATCGGACCAGCATCTGGCAGCGCGACAGGAACGTCTTGCTCGCCGGGCCCGCGAGCAGCGCAGCATGTATCACATTTGACCGCCCAAGTGCCAAATCCAATTCTTCCGACGTCAAAACATTGACGACGGGGATTACCGGCGATTCACCACGTTTTTCGCCCCTTTGCCTGACGATCGCGTCCAATTTGCGGATTCCGTCCGCTGCGCCGTCGGAAGCGTGGATCAGGGCTGCAGTTTCGTTCCGGTTGAGTGCGTCCTCGACCTTGCCGAAGCCCGAAACGACCTGACCGGCCTTGGCGGCCATTGCCAGGGCCTCGGTGACGCTGCGCACCAGGAGGGTGTCGGTGTCGGTGGGGAGCGTCGGCGCGACGCGGACGTCGCGCTTGAATCCCCTGCTAAATTGGTGACGGCGGACCGCTTCCGCAACACTGCGCCGCGACGCGGAAACCCATAGTCCGCGGCCGGGCAGCTTGCGCTTCAGATCCGGGATCACCTCGCCCGTGGGCGCAATGACGAACCGGATCAGCTCGTCGATCGGACGCACCTCGCGGCTGACCGCGCACATCCGCGTGGTCGCGGACTTCTGCGTCCGCGGCCCATCGTCGAGATCGGGGTCAGCCTGAGCCAGCATCCGTCGGGCATCTCCTTCGTGAATTGGCGCGAGTTCTTATCGAAAAGCCGGTATCCACCTTTGCGGAACACGCGCTACGAAGCCGTCGTTTCTGCTTCGGCGGCCTCGGCCTCCTCGGCAGGCTTGGCGAGGTCGGCCTCGGTGATCCAGCCGGCCTTCAGACGGGCCTGCATGATCAGGGCCTCGGCCTCGTCGCGCGAGATTTCGATGCCGTCGAGGAACCCGGCATGCTTGGTCGGCTCGCCGCCTTCCTTGCGCTCGGTCCAGCCGACCAGGTCGTCGGTGGCGCAGCCGGCGAGATCCTCGACCGTCTTGACGTCGTTCTCGCCGAGTTTCACCAGCATCTTGCCGGTGATGCCGGGCACGTCCTTCATGGCGTCCTCGACGCCGAGTTCCTTGCGCTTGGCTTCCAGTTCCGCCTCGAGCTGTTCCAGATACTCGCGGGCGCGGGTCTGCAGCTCGTTGGCGGTCTCCTCGTCGAAACCCTCGATGCCGGCGAGTTCCTTGACGTCGACCAGCGCGAGTTCCTCGACCGAGGTGAAGCCTTCGGAGGCGAGCAGCTGGCCGACCACCTCGTCGACATTGAGCGCTTCCATGAACACGCGGGTCGAGTTCTCGAAGTCGGCCTGGCGGCGCTCCGACTCTTCCTGCTCGGTCAGGATGTCGATGTCCCAGCCGGTCAGCTGCGAGGCGAGGCGGACGTTCTGGCCGCGGCGGCCGATCGCCAGCGACAGCTGGTTGTTGGTGTCGGGAACCACGACCTCAATGCGCTCGCGGTCCTCGTCGATCACGACCTTGGCGACTTCAGCCGGCGCCAGCGCGTTGACGACGAAGGTCGCGATGTCGGGCGACCACGGGATGATGTCGATCTTCTCGCCCTGCAGCTCGTTCACCACGGCCTGCACGCGCGAGCCGCGCATGCCGACACAGGCGCCGACCGGGTCGACCGAGGAATCGCGCGAGATCACGCCGATCTTGGCGCGCGAGCCCGGATCGCGGGCGACCGCCTTGATCTCGACGATGCCGTCGTAGATCTCCGGCACTTCCTGCGCGAACAGCTTCGCCATGAACTGCGGATGGGTGCGCGACAGGAAGATCTGCGGACCGCGCGTCTCGCGGCGGACGTCGAAGATATAGGCGCGGACGCGGTCGCCGTTGCGGAACACTTCGCGCGGCAGCATCTCGTCGCGGCGCACGATCGCTTCGCCGCGGCCGAGGTCGACGATCACGCTGCCATATTCGACGCGCTTGACGATGCCGTTGACGATGTCGCCGATGCGGTCCTTGAATTCCTGGTACTGCCGGTCGCGCTCGGCCTCGCGCACCTTCTGCACGATCACCTGCTTGGCCGACTGCGCGGCGATGCGGCCATATTCCAGCGGCGGCAGCGTGTCGGCGATGGTGTCGCCGACCTGGGCGCCCGGATTGGCGCGCTGCGCGTCGTGCAGCGAAATCTGGTTGGAGGAGTTCTCGACGACGTCGACCACCAGCATGTGGCGGGTCAGCCGCAGCTCGCCCTTCTTGGCGTCGATCTCGGCATGGACGTCGGTCTCGCTGCCGTAGCGGGCACGCGCGGCCTTGGCGATGGCGTCTTCCATCGCCGCGATCACGATGGAGCGGTCGATCGACTTTTCGCGCGCAACTGCGTCTGCGATCTGCAGCAGTTCGAGTTTGTTGGCGCTGACTGCCATGGCTTAGTCTCCTTCGGATGGATCGATCTCGCCACGGCGCGCGCGCTCGGCGGCCAGGCGGTGCTTTTTGGTGTTGGTCGGGGCCGGCTTCTTGCCGGGCTTGTGAGCAGGCTTGTCACCAGGCTTGGGTTTCGGCTTCTGACTCTTCGCCGGATCGCTCTTCTTGGCGTGGGCCGGTTGCGGCGGCGCGAGGCCGAGCTCGCGGCGCAGCTCGCGCTCGGCGGCCTTGCCGCGGCGCATCGATTCCTCGATCAATTCGTCGGTCAGCACCAGCCGCGCGTCCGAGATGTCCTCCATCACCAGGAGAACCTCGGCGTCCTCGTCGGGACGCGGATCGTCGCGCCTGATGCGCACCGCGTCGCCCTCGACGCCGGCAAGCACGCCGCGGAACCGCTTGCGGCCCTGATGCGCCACCGCCATTTCGATCTTCACGAGATGCCCGGTATAGCGCTCGAAGTCGGAGCGGCGCACCAGCGGGCGGTCGATCCCGGGCGAAGAGATTTCCAGCCGGTAGGCGCGCTCGATCGGGTCGGCGACGTCGAGCACCGGCGACAGCGCGCGCGAGATCGCCTCGCAATCCTCGAGCTGCATCGAGCCGTCGGGCCGCTCCGCCATGATCTGCACGGTGCAGCCGGCATCGCCCGAGACCTTGATGCGCACCAGGCGATAGCCCATGCCCTGCAGCACCGGGACCGCCACCGCGGCGACGCGCGCCGCGACCCCGGGCTCGACGACGAGACGCGGCTCGGCGAGCAGTTCGGTGTCCACGGACGTGGCGGTCGGTTCGGTCATATCCAGTGTCAAAGGCTGTCTAAGGTCTAAAGGCTGCCGAGGTCCGTTGTGTTGTTCAGGTGGCCTTAAGGGGCCGCTAACGCTACCCAAACCGGACCCGGCCTCGTTGGGTCCCGTCAGGTAATAAAAAAGAGCGGGTCCCGGGGGGCCCACTCTCCTACGCGATCGTATGAGATACCATAAGTTGCGCTGGATATAGCTCTTTTGCCTGGGCCCGGCAAGGGCCCCCGGGTCCGGCGGGAGGCGATTTTGCGGCTCCCCGGATGCCGGATCGATCTAACCCTCCGTTTACGAACGGGACCATAGATTGCCGAAAATCGGCAGAAGTCGCCGGTTGGACAAGGCTCATGACGACAGCCCCCGCGCTGATTCCGGAACTCGACGACATCGTTCGCCGTGGCGACCCCAAGCGCCGCGCCGAGGCCGCGCGGCGGCTCGGCGAGCTGTTCCTGCAGGGCGCCGCGAGCTTTCGCCCCGACCATATCGACCTGTTCGACGGGGTGCTGACCAGCCTGGTGCCGCATGCCGAGCTTGCTGCGCGGATCGATCTCGCCGAACGGCTCGCGCCCCTCGCCAACGCGCCGCGCCATCTGGTCGGGCAGCTCGCCCGCGACGACGAGGTCGCGATCGCGGGGCCGCTGCTGCGCCGATCGCCGATGCTTGACGAAAAGGTGCTGGTCGAGATCGCCAATGCCAAGGGCCAGGGCCATCTGCTCGCGATGGCCGAGCGATCGAAGCTCTCGACTGCGCTGACCGACGTCCTCGTCCGACGCGGCGATCGCGATGTGATCCGATGCGCGGCCGGCAATGCGGGCGCCACGTTCTCGGATGCGTCCTTTGCGACGCTGGTGCGGCGCGCCGGCCAGGACGGCGTGCTGACGCTGCGCATCGGCCGCCGCGATGATCTTCCGCCCGAGCATCTGAAGGGCCTGCTCGCCGGCTCGATCGACGTGATCCGCCGCCGCCTGCATGCCGTCGCCAAACCGGAACGCCAGGCCGAGATCAAGCTGGCGATGAACGAGATCGAGGGCGTGATCGTGCAGGTCGAGGGCCGCGATTTCACGGCTGCGCAGCGCGCCATCCTGGCGCTGCATCGCGCCGGCGAATTGAACGAGGCCGCGGTGGCCGGCTTCGCAAAGGCCTTCAAATACGAGGAATGCGTGGCGGCGCTCGCCGCGATGGCCGGCGTGAAAATCGTCACGCTCGATCGCCTGATCTCCGGCGACCGTTACGATCCGATCCTGATCGCCAGCAAGACGATCGGCTTCGAATGGCCAACCGTGCGCGCCCTGATCCTGATGCGGCTCGGGCCGAACCGCGTGCCGTCTCCTGCCGATATCGAAGGTGCGCGGGTGAACTTCGTGCGCCTGATGCCGTCAACGGCGCAGCGCGTCGTGGAGTTCTGGAAGTCGCGCTAGTTCAAGCGCAACTGCTCTTGGCTCCGTCATCCTGAGGAGCGCCGCAGGCGCGTCTCGAAGGATGCACGGCCACAGTTGGGCCGTCGACCCTTCGAGACGCGCGTTCCGCGCTCCTCAGGGTGACGGTACCATCAATTAACTCCCAATTTCAAATTGACCCGCTATGCTTTCCGCAAGGCGCGACACAGCGCCAACAGGGAGATCGCCATGCTGACGGACGCCGACATCCAATCGCACGCTGCGCGGATCCGCGACGACGGATACACCGTGATCGAGCGCGCCGCCTCGCCGGATTTGGTCGAGGGGTTGAAGGCGGCGGTGCTGAGAATCGAGCGCGAGCACAATCTCGCACCTGCCAGGACGTCGTTCGAGGGCTTCAAGACGCTGCGCATCAACAACCTCCTGACCTATGACGATCTGTTCTGGGAGGTGCCGCTGCATGACAACGTGCTGCCGGTGGTCGAACGCGTGCTGGACAGGGAATGCCTGCTCTCGTCGTTCTGCTCGTTGGTGCTCGGCCCGGGCCAGGAGGCGCAGCCGATCCACGAAGACACCCAGTTGATCCCGTTGCCGCGGCCGCACATTCCGATCACGATCAATGCGATCTGGGCGCTGTCCGATTTCCGCGAAGATAACGGCGCGACGCGGATCATCCCGCGCAGCCACAAATTCGATTCGTCGCCCGAATACGGCAAGGAGTACGACGCGGTCACCGCGACCATGCCGGCCGGCAGCGTGATGCTGTTCGACAGCGCGCTGTGGCATGGCGGCGGCGCCAACACCAGCGACGCCAGGCGCTTTGCCTTCTCCTGCGCCTATTGCTGGGGCTGGATGCGGCAACAGGAGAACCTGCAACTCGGTATTCCGCGCGAGACCGCGGCCCGCTTTCCGCGCCGTCTGCAGGAATTGTGCGGCTACAGCGTCTACAAGGGGCAGTTCGGCCACATCGACAATCACGATCCGATCGAGCTGCTCGGCCGCGAGCGTGGCAAGCGGATGGTGTGGGAGGCGACCGACGTCAGGAAGGCGCGGCTGGCGGGGAAGTAATTCCCTTCGCTGTCATGGCCGGGCTCGTCCCGGCCATCCACGTCTTGCTAGCCGCACGACGTCAAGACGTGGACAAGCCCGGGCATGACGAGGTGCTAGAGCCTGCGAAACCTCAAATACGCCGCCTTGCGCCCCTCGCGCTCGGCTTTGGCGCCGTAGCGCGTCATCGTGTAGTTCGGCCACGGCTGTTGCCAGTCGATCGCGCGCTCGGCGAGCCAGGCGAAGTCGGGCGAGCGCATCAGATGCGCCAGCGTCCAGGCGCAGTAGTCGTCGATATCGCTGACGAAGCGGAATTCGCCGCCCGGCGGCAGCAGCCGCATCATGGCAGTGACCGTTGCATCCTGCACGAAGCGCCGCTTCCAGTGCCGCCGCTTCGGCCACGGATCGGGATGAATCAGGTCGATGCGAGCAAGCGAGCGCGGTGGCGCCCAGGCCAGCAGCTCGGCCGCGTCGCCGGCGAACAGGCGGATGTTGCCGATGTTCAGCGCCTCGATCTGGGTCAGGATCTTCGCCATGCCGTTGACATAGGGCTCGCAGCCGATGAAGCCGGTGGTCGGAAAGGCCAGTGCCTCCGCGATCAGATGCTCGCCGCCGCCGAAGCCGATCTCGAGCCTGACATTCTCGATGCCGTCATCGAACAACGCGGTCAGCGCCTCGGGCGCGGGCGCCGAGATGTCGACCGCCAGATGCGGCAGCAGAGTGTCGATCAGGTCGGCCTGATGCGGGCGCAGCTTGTGGCCCTTGCGCCGTCCGAAGAACGAGCCGCGCGCATGCGCCATCGTGCCGTCGTCGGGGGAATCGCGATCGCCGCGGTCGCCTGGAGCCGGTGTCATCGCAGCGTTTGATAGAGACGATGGAGCAGCCGCGCGCGCGGCTCGATCGACGAGATGTAGAGCTGCTCGTAATGGGTATGCGCGCCCTTGCCGTCGACGCCGAGGCCGTCGAGGGTCGCGGTGTGCGGCGCGGTGAAATTGCCGTCGGAGCCGCCGCCGGTGAACACATCCGCCAGTTCGAAGCCGAGTTCGGCGGCCAGTCCCCTGGCGTGCTCGTAGAGTGCGGCGCCGGCGTTGCTCTTCTCATACGGCGGACGGTTCAATTCGCCCGATATCTTCACGCTGACGCCCTCGGTGCGTGAGGTGATTCCGAGGATCTTCGGCACCAGCTCGTCGGCGTCGGCCATGGTCGGCACGCGCATGTCGACTTCCGCATAGGCCTCTTCGGCGATCACGTTCGGCTTGGTGCCGCCGCGGACGACGCCGACATTGACGGTGACGCCGCGCTTGAGATCGTTCATCGCCTCCAGCGCCTGGATCACATTGCCGAGTTCCCGGATCGCGCTGCGGCCGTCCTCGGGGCGCGTGCCGGCATGGGCCGGCGCGCCCTTGATGAACACGTCGAAGCGCGCAACCCCCTTGCGTCCGGTGACGATCTTGCCGCCGTCGCGCGCCGGCTCGGTCACCAGCACGTATTTGGCCTTGCGGCCCTCGGCCTCGATCAGCGCCCGCGAGGTCGGGCTGCCGATCTCCTCGTCCGATACGTAGAGTTGGGTGATGCCGAGCGGCGGGCGCGCGTCGTCGGCGCAGGCCTGCCTGAATGCATGATAGGCGAGATAGGCGCCGCCCTTCATGTCGTAGATGCCGGGGCCGAACGCGCTGTCGCCGTCGACCGTGAATGGTAACCGTTCGATGAATCCCATCGGATGAACTGTGTCGAGATGGCTCAGCACCAGGATGCCCGGCGCGTCCTGGCCCCAGGACGAGCGCGTCACCAGGTGATCGCCGCAGCCGTCGCGTCCCGCGATGCGCTCCACCGTGGCCGGCAGGTCGCGATAGCCCGACGCGACGAGATCAGCCAGCTTGTTGACCTGATCGGGCCGCTCGGTCGGAGATTCGATCTCGACCCAGCGGCGGATGCCGTCGAGAATCACGGCGGTTTCGAACGGATTGCTGGACATGCTGTTGTCGTCGCCTGTGAATTTCGCTTTGTCATTGCGCGCACGCGCCAAAGCATGATCCGAAATCATGCTCAAACGAGGCGCTCAAGCGCGATGATGCTCAAGCTGAACTCATCGCGTTAGCGTACGCCGGAATGGCATATTCCAGATTTGACGATCGCTCAAACGGATATGGCTGAATCAGACCTGCTCGGCCGCCTCGCGCGCCGCGATCTGCTCGACCAGTTCGACGATGCTGCGGCGGAGCTTGGCGTCCGCAATCCGCGTGAAGGCGCGGGTCAGGGCCAGGCCTTCGGCGGTCGCCAGAAAATCGGAGACATAGGTCGGTGAGGCGCCTTCGCTGAAGCCGTCGGCGGTCTTGACGCCGCTCGGGCCGCCGTCGAACAGGAAAGAGACCGGCACTTGCAGGATTTCGGAGATCTGCTGCAGCCGGCTGGCGCCGACGCGGTTGGTGCCCTTCTCGTATTTCTGCACCTGCTGGAACGTCAGGCCTAACGCCTCGCCCAGTTTCTCCTGGCTCATGCCGAGCATGATGCGTCGCATTCGGACGCGGCTGCCGACATATTTGTCAACAGGATTGGGCGCTTTGGTGGACATCTCCAACTCTCCTAAGGGATTGCGCGCCCGTGGATGAGGCAAGTTGGAAGTGGAGTATGCCTCAGGCGCCGGTGCCGTCAAATCCTGCAAGGAGGATCGGGACGAAATGCGGACAATTTGCGCAAAGGGGCTGACTTGGCTTGTGATTTCGCGTGGACCCGTACAATGCGAAGTGCACGGTCGATCTGTCAACTGGTGGAATCATACTGAGGTAAATTTCGACGTTTTTTCGGGTTCGCGACAACCGGCGATATGCAGCCGTCAGGGTTTTCGCCTCACAAACCGTCGCCGCAACACGAACGCCAGGGCTGTGATCACAATCACAGCGGCGGGGATGTTCCCGACACGCGCATAGATCGTCGGCGCGATGGCCGCCGGCAGGCCGGCATCGAGCACGCCTTCGATGCCGAGCCCGAGTTGCGCGACGATCCGGCCAACCGGGTCGATGATGGCCGAGATGCCCGTATTTGCGGCGCGGACCATCGGCAGGCCTTCCTCGATGGTGCGCAGCCGGGCTTGTTGCAGGTGCTGGTAAGGGCCGGTCGAGATTCCGAACCATCCGTCATTGGTGACATTGACGATCCAGCCGGGACGGTCGTCGCGGCTCACGACATTGCCGGGAAAGATCGCCTCGTAGCAGATCAGCGGCAGGGCGCGCGGTGCATTCGGAATATCGAGCGTCCGGCGGATCGTGCCGGGAATGTAGCCGCCCTGCACCTTGGTGAGCTGCACGAAGCCGAGCTTCTCCATCCAGTCCTGGAACGGCAGATATTCTCCGAACGGGACAAGATGCAGCTTGTCGTAGACCGCAAGCACGCTGCCGTCGTGGTCGATGACGTAGACGGAATTATAGGCGCGCGTGACGCGGACGCCGGGCGGCAGATCGGGTGCGCGCACCGAACCGGTGATCAGCACGGTTCCCTTCGGCAGAAGGTCGGCGATCTGCGCCATCGCGTCGGCTTCCTTGGTCAGGAAGAACGGAAACGCGGATTCCGGCCAGATCAGAATGGTGGAGTCCTTCACGCCGGTGGCGTGCGGCCCGGAGGCGCGATCCGACAGGGTGAGATATTTCTGCATCACCGCCGCCTTGGCGGAGTAGTTGAACTTGGCGTCCTGCTGCAAATCGGGCTGCATGATGCGCAGCTTGACGCCGTCGACCATCCTGGTCGGCTGCTGCGCGAGGCGGACCACGCCGAACGCCAGCATCGCTGCCAGAACCAGCACCGCGGCCACCGGCGCGCGCCACGGCTTGCGGCCGCGCGAGGCGCCGTCGATCAACACAGCCGGGCTTGCGAAGATCGCGACGGCCAGGAACGTCATGCCCCACAGCCCGATCAGCGACGCGGTCTGGGCCAGCGCCAGCGGCTCGGTCAGTGCGTAGCCGAACGCATTCCACGGAAAGCCGCTGAGGAGATGGCCGCGCAGCCATTCCGAAACCGTCAGGCTGACCGCGAGTGCCAGCACGCGCGAGGCGTCGCGCGGCCAGATCAGCCGCGCCAGCGCGAAGCCGAACGCGGTGAACAAAGCGAGATAGGCGGGCAAGCCGAGCACCGCGAACGGCGTCAGCCAGGCGAAGGTGTCCGCGTCGACGAAGAAGGCGTAGCCGATCCAGTACAGCCCCGGCACGAAATAGCCGAGGCCGAACCAGAAGCCGGACAGCGCCGCGGCGGGCACGCCGCGCCAGCGGCCGGCCGCGCTGCCGTCGATCAGCCAGACGGCGATGGAAAAGGTGAGAAACAGAACCGGCCAGGCGTTGAACGGCGCCATCGCCAGCGCAGACAGCGCGCCGGCCGTGAGCGCGAGGACGGCGCGTTTCCATCCCCAGGTCAGGATGATTGCAAGGCCGATCGATCGGAGCTTGTCGGACAGCCTCACTGCGGACCGGCTCCCTCGCCGGGCGGCGGCATGTTGTCGTTCGCCTGCGGGTTTCCGGAGTCCGGCGCCTGCTCGCGGCGCCGCTCGCGCTCCTTGCGCGGCGTCGGCCGTTCCTTGCGCGCGGTGATGCGCACGCGCTTGACCCGCCGCGGATCGGCGTCGAGCACCTCGACCTCGTAATTGCCGGGCCCCGAAATCACCTCGCCGCGCACCGGCAGGCGCCCGACGAACGATACGAGGTAGCCGCCGAGCGTCTCGACCTCCTCGCCGGCGTCGCCGATCACGAAATCCTCGCCGATCACCGAGCGGACATCGTCGAGGCTGGCGCGCGCATCGGCGATGAAGGAGTTGTCCGGCTGGCGCACGATGGACGGCGGCTCGTCGGAATCGTGTTCGTCGTCGATCTCGCCGACGATCTGCTCGACGATATCCTCGATCGACACCAGCCCGTCGGTGCCGCCATATTCGTCGACCACCAGCGCGAGATGGATCCGCGAGGCCTGCATCTGCGCCAGCAGGTCGATCGCGCGCATCGACGGCGGGATATAGAGCAGCTTGCGGATGATACTGGCTTCCGACAGCGGCAGCGCGAGATCGACGCTGCGCAGATCGAGCCCGGCCGGGAACGGTTTCTTGCGCCGCGTCTTGGTCGCGTCGATGACTCGGGCCTTCGCGGTCATGAAGGCGAGCAGGTCGCGGATGTGCACCATGCCCTCGGGGTCGTCGAGGGTCTCGTTGTAGACGACGAGCCGCGAATGCGCCGCGCTTTCGAACAGGCTCATCAATTCGCCGAGCGGAATGTCGCGCTTGACCGCGACGATGTCGGCGCGATGCACCATGACGTCGGCGATCCGCCGCTCGTTCAGCGACAGGATGTTGCGCAGCATGGTGCGCTCGATCGCCGAGAAGCCGACATCGTCGGGCGTCGAGGCGTCGAGCACCACCTGCAAATCGTCGCGCACCGAGCCGGCCTTCCAGCCGAACAGCGTCCGGATCGCGCGCACCAGCCAGCCCTCGGCCGCCGGGCGCTGCACCTCGCCGTCGTGCACCACGGCGGGCAGGTTGCTCACGTTGCGCGGGTTGTCGTGGGTCGGTTCGGAATCCGGCATGTCAGGCGATCCGATCCGCATAGGGGTCGGGAATGCCGAGGGAAGAGAGGATCTCGCGCTCGAGCGCCTCCATGTCCTCGGCATCGTCGTCGTTCTCGTGGTCGTAACCGATCAGGTGCAGGAAGCCATGCACCGCGAGATGGCTCAAATGATGGTCGAACGGTTTCCGTTCTTCATCGGCTTCCCGCCGCGTCGTCTCATAGGCGATCGCGATATCGCCGAGCATGCGCGGGGCATCGTCGGGTCCGCCGGCGCCCTCCGGCTGCAGCGCCGGGAACGACAGCACATTGGTCGGCTTGTCGATGCTGCGCCAGTTGGCGTTCAGGGTGCGGATACCGGCATCGTCGGTCAGCATTACCGCAAGCTCGGCGTCGGCGACATCGGCATCGGCGATTTCGGCGGCAGCCTCGATGGCGCGGTGGATCACCGCGTCGGCATTGGGCTCGGCCTGCCAGCATTCGGCGGTGACGAGAACCTCGGTTGCAGGAAAAGCAGACACTTTCGTTTCAAAATCTGCGTTATGGCCGGATCCCGCGGCGTGCGGGCTCGCGGCCGAAGCTATTGGTCTCAAGATCTGGCGTTTGCCGGCTTTTGCGGCAATCCCTCATAGGCGGCCACGATGCGCGCCACCAACTCATGGCGGATGACGTCCTCGGCCTTGAAATGCACCTGCGCGATGCCTTCGACGCCGTCGAGCAGCTTCACGGCTTCCGTGAGCCCCGAGGCCTGGCCATGCGGCAGGTCGACCTGCGACGGGTCGCCGGTGACGATCATCCGGCTGTTCTCGCCGAGACGCGTCAAAAACATCTTCATCTGCATCGTCGTGGTGTTCTGCGCCTCGTCGAGGATGATGGCGGCATTGGTCAGGGTGCGGCCGCGCATGAAGGCGAGCGGGGCGATCTCGATCTCGTTGCCCTGCAGCGCGCGCTCGACGACGCGGGCATCCATCAGATCGTACAGCGCGTCATAGATCGGGCGCAGATACGGATCGACCTTCTCCTTGAGGTCGCCGGGCAGGAAGCCGAGCCGCTCGCCGGCTTCGACCGCGGGCCGCGTCAGGATGATGCGATCGACCTCCTTGCGCTCGAACAACTGCGCGGCATGGGCGACCGCGAGCCAGGTCTTGCCGGTGCCGGCCGGGCCGATGCCGAACACCAGCTCATGCCGCTTCAGCGCGCGGATGTAGGAATCCTGCGCCGCGGTGCGGGCGCGCACCGGACGCTTGCGCAGATTGATGGTCTCGAAGGTCGGCTTGGCGGTCTTGTTGTCGAATTCGAACAGCGAGCCCTGCGCGATCACGGCGCGGATCGCGCCTTCGACCTCGCCCTGATCGAGGTCGTGTCCCTCGACGGCCTGCGCATAGAGCGTCTCCAGCACGCGCCGCGCCGCGTCGCAGCCGTCGCGGGAGCCTGCGATGGTCAGATGATTGCCGCGGGAATCGACCACGACGCCGAGCCGCCGCTCGATCAGCGCCAGATTCTGTCCGTAGGGGCCGACCAGCGCCGATGCGGCGCGGTTGTCGTCGAAATCGATGACGACCTGAGTTTCAGGGGGCCGGGTCTCAGGTGGCATTTGCATGTCGCGGTCAGGTTTGCGGCTGGGAGCGAGCGAAGACGAATCCGATGCGCTTTTGGGCAAGGATTTCAGGCTCCAATGGTCTGCGAAATGAGGCCGGGCGCGGGTCGCGTCGCGAGCTCGCCGATCAGGCTGTAGCGCTCGAGGCTGTCGATCCTCACCGGGAGGACCTGGCCGATGATGTCAGGCGACGCCATCACATGGGCGGGCTGCAGATAGGCGGTGCGGCCGACGATCTGGCCCGGATTGCGCGCGGCGCGCTCGAACAGCACATCGACCGTTGTGCCAATCGCAGCCCGGTTGAAGGCCGATTGCTGGCTGTCGATCAGTTCCTGAAGCCGCCCCAAGCGCTCGTCCATCTCGGCTGCTGACACCGTCTCCCGCATCTCCGCCGCCGGCGTGCCCGGCCGTGGCGAATACTTGAATGAATACGCCGCAGCGTATCCGATTTGCGTGACAAGCGCGAGGGTGGCGGAAAATTCTTCCGCGGTCTCTCCGGGGAAGCCCACGATAAAATCTGATGAAAAAGCAATGTCTTGCCGCGCGGCGCGGAACCGGTCGATGACGCGCCGGTAGTCATCGGCGGTATGTTTGCGGTTCATGGCGGCAAGGATCCGGTCCGCCCCCGATTGCACCGGCAGGTGCACGAACGGCATCAGTTCGGGCAAATCGCGATGTGCCGCGATCAGGGCGTCGTCGACGTCGCGCGGATGGCTGGTCGAATAGCGCAGCCGCATGACACCGGGAATTGTGGCCAGCCGCTGCAGCAATTTGCCGAGCGGCCAGACGCGGCCGTCGGGGCCTTCGCCGTGATAGGCGTTGACGTTCTGTCCGATCAGCGTGAATTCGCGCACGCCATTGTCGGCGAGCTGCTTCACATCGTCGATGATCCTGGCGACCGGACGCGAGACCTCCGCGCCGCGCGTATAGGGCACCACGCAGAAGGTGCAGAACTTGTCGCAACCTTCCTGCACCGTGACGAAGGCGGAGATGCCGCGGGCGCGGATCGCATCCGGCTTCGGCTGCGGCAGGAAGCCGAACTTGTCCTCGACCGGGAATTCCGTTTCCAGCGCGCGGCCGTTTGCCTTGGCGCGCTTCAAGAGCTCGGGCAGATGATGATAGCTCTGCGGCCCGACCACGATGTCGACGGTCGGCGCGCGATGGATGATCTCGGCACCTTCGGCCTGCGCGACGCAGCCGGCGACCGCGATCTTCATCTCGCGGCCCGCCCGCGCGGCCTCGTCCTTGGCGACGCGCAGCCGCCCGAGCTCGGAATAGACTTTCTCCGACGCCTTCTCGCGGATGTGGCAGGTGTTGAGGATCACGAGGTCGGCGTCCTCGGCGCTCGCGGTCTCGACAAAGCCCTCGCCGGCCAGCGTGTCCGCCATGCGTTGCGCATCGTAGACATTCATCTGGCAGCCATAGGACTTGATGTGCAGCTTGCGCGGCGTCGTCATGGAACCCTGAGAGCGAAAAATGGAAACGGCGCCATCGGGGCGCCGGGGCTGAAATATAGCTTAAACCGGGGAAAATCCAGCGATCGAGCCGTGTTTTTGGCCGGCCTGGGCGATCAAATCGGGCAATTGGCGCATATCGGCGAAGGTCATGGCCGCGCCGGCCTGGCGCAGCATGTCTTCGTGTTCCGCGGTGCAATGGCTGCCGCCGTAGAAACCGAGCACGGTCATCCCGGCGGCGCGGGCGCCGGTGACGCCGGCCACGCTGTCCTCGATCACGACGCAGCGCGCGGGGTTGGCGCCCATCTGCGCAGCCGCGAACAGGAAGAGATCCGGCGCCGGCTTGCCGCGCTTGACCTGGGTGGCGGAGAAAATATGCGGCGCAAGCTGGTCGTAGAGCCCGGCACAGGTCAGGCCGTGATGGATCTTTTCCGGCGTGCCGCTCGACGCCACGCATTTTGGTAGGCCGAGCGCGGCGATCGCCTCGCCGACATGCGCGATGGCGCTGAGATCGTCGGCATAGAAGCTGAGCGTCGCGTGCTTGACCTCGGCCTCGAAGGTCTCGGGCAGCGCGCGGCCAATCTCGCTCTCGACGATCCGCCGCGCCTCGCGATCGGACACGCCGAGGAAGCGCTTCAGCACCCCATCAGGCGTAATCGGAAAGCCGTGCCGCGTCAGCGCTTCCGCATGCGCGCGACAGGAAATCACCTCGCTGTCGACCAGCACGCCGTCGCAATCGAAAATGACGAGATCGAAACTCACCCGGCTTACGACTTGCTGTCTTCGTCGAGCGGGACGCAATACAGCTCGAGACGATGATCGACCAGCTTGTAGCCGAGCTTGCGCGCGATCTCGGCCTGCAGCTTCTCGATTTCCTCGGAGGTGAACTCGATCACCTTGCCGTCGCGCAGGTTGATCAGATGGTCGTGATGGCTCTCGGGCATCTGCTCGTAGCGCGCGCGGCCCTCGCGGAAGTCGTGGCGCTCGATGATGCCGGCATCCTCGAACAGCTTGACGGTGCGATAGACGGTCGAGATCGAGATCTTGTCGTCGACCGCCACGCAGCGGCGGTAGAGCTCCTCGACGTCGGGGTGATCCATGGCCTCCGCCAGCACGCGTGCGATCACACGACGCTGTTCGGTCATGCGCATGCCGGTCGCAGCGCAGCGCGCCTCGATGCCGGTATTCTTCTGCGCAGGCGTGATTTTCACCGTCGTCATGGGTCCTTGGCAGGTCCTTGGCCAATCCTTGGGCCTTGGATGGCAGAGCAGGGCGCTGTTCTGCCATCGCGCCGATGTTACGACAAGTCGCGCCGCATCAGAAGCGCGTTCAAATGTTCCCCGCCGGGCTGCTTGTAGTAGCGTTCGCGGCGGCCGATCACGCCGAATCCGGCCCTTTCATAGAGCCGTCGCGCCGGCTGATTGTTCTCTTCCACCTCGAGGAAGATGGTGCGGATGCCGCGGCCGGCAAGATGGCCGAGATGGGTCAGCAGCAGGTCGCGCGACAGCCCGCGGCCGCGCTGATTGGAATCGATCGCAATCGACAGGATTTCGGCTTCGTCCGCTGCCATCCGCGAGACGGCAAAGCCGATCACCTTGCGTCCCTGCCGCAGCCGATGCACTAGCGTATTGCGCTCGGTCAGCATCGCCTCGAATTCGCCCTCGCCCCAGCCGCGATGAAACGACGCGCCGTGCAATTGCGCGAGCCGCGCGGCATCGCGCAGCGATGCGGGCTCGATCGCGGGCGGACCGCCGCCCCACCATCGTGACAGCCAGCCGATCATGTCGATCGCGGCTTGCCGATTTCGAGCCGGTCCTTCGGCGGCTTGGCGTCGGGCGCACGCAGATAGAACGGCCGCGGCGGCGCGGTCTCAGGATCCACGGCCGCGCCGATCCAGGCGACCCAGGTAATATCGGGCGCGGGCTGCCGGTCGACCTTGACCGGCGGTGCTGCGTCGGCGGGCCAGCGCTCGGCGAGGACATTGGCGGCGTTGCCGACCAGATGCAGCGCGCCGTGTTGGGAGGCCTCGAGCGCTTCCGCGATCGGCGCCGCCTTCGGCTTGATGATCGGGCTGCCGTCGCCGCCGACCAGCTGGAAATAAACGTGATCATGCCGCGCATCGATCGCCGACAGGATCGCAGATGCGCCGTTCTCGGCGACGACAGGCGCGGCGTAGGCGGCGAGCGTCGACAGTCCGACCACCGGCTTTTCCGCGGCAAGCGCCAGGCCGCGCGCCGCCGAGAGGCCGACGCGCAGGCCAGTGAAACTGCCGGGGCCGGTGGTGACGGCGATGCGGTCGAGCCCGGCAAAGCCGATGCCGCTCTCTTTCATCACCCGAGCGATCAGCGGCATCAGCGCCTCGGCATGGCCGCGCTGCATCGCCTGCGATTCAATGGCGATCGTATTGCCGGAGGTGGTGTCGAGCACCGCCGCGGAGCAGGCGTCGAGCGCCGTATCGATGGCGAGAATCATCATGGGAGGGCGAATAGCGAATAGGGAATGGCGAACAGGGATCCAGCGGAGAATGCTATTCGCGATTCGCCACTCGCCATTCGCCGCTCCATCACATCGGCCGGACTTCCTGCACGTCGGGCACGAAGTGCCGGAGCAGGTTCTGGATGCCGTGTTGCAGGGTTGCGGTCGATGACGGGCAGCCGGCGCAGGAGCCCTTCATGTTGAGATAGACGATGCCGTCCTTGAAGCCGCGGAAGGTGATGTCGCCGCCGTCATTGGCGACCGCGGGACGCACGCGGGTCTCGATCAGGTCCTTGATCTGCTCGACCGTCTCGGCGTCGGCCTCGTCGAAGAACTCGTCTTCCTCATCGCGGGCGTCGTCGCTGCCGGCGGTGCCGTCGGCGAGCAGCGGCGCGCCGGACATGTAGTGCTCCATGATCGCGCCGAGGATCGCGGGCTTGAGGTGCTGCCAGTCGCCGTCCGCCTTGGTCACGGTGATGAAGTCGCCGCCGTAGAACACGCCGGTGACGCCGGATACGGCGAACAGCCGTTCGGCGAGCGGCGAGCGCGCGGCGGATTCGGGCGAGGAGAATTCCATGGTGCCGCTGTCGAGCACCATGCGGCCCGGGATGAATTTCAGCGTGGCGGGATTGGGCGTGGCTTCGGTCTGAATGAACATCTGCTGTCTCCGGCGTCGCCGGTTCAAGGCCGGCGCGTTGGGTTCCATTATAGCGTTTTCGAGCGAAGTGACACCGGTTCGCGAAGAAAACGCGTCAAATCAAGGAGTCAGATGGCAACTAAAAAGCCCGCGATCAAGCCGCAAAACCGCGGTTCCAGGCTCAAACCCATGCCCGGAAGCGGGTCTGGCGCCGGTAATGCGCTAGGACAGGGCGTCGATCTCGGCGTCGGTCAGGCCGCCCGGCACGATGGTCACCGGGATCGGGAATGCCCCCATCGTCTTGGCCATGGTGGTGATGATCGGCCCGGGTCCCTCGGCGCCCGGGTTGGCGGCCAGCACCAGCGCTGCGATATCGACGTCCTTGTCGATCACGTCGAGGATCTGCTCGATCGGGTCGCCCTCGCGAATCACCCGCTCCGGGGTGATCGCGGCGATGCCGTTGGCGCGGCCGGCGGCGCGGTCGAGCGCCTCATTGGCGGCCTCCTCGGCCTCCGCGCGCATGATGTCGGCGACCCCGAGCCATTGCTGGTTCTGGTCCTCGGTCTCGATCACCCGCAGCATCACGACGCCGCCGCCGACCCGGATCGCCCACCGGCTGGCGTAATAAACCGCGCGGTCCCATTCCGCAGTGTCGTCAACGATGACGAGGCATTTCGGCTTGTGACCTGTCTCGTAGCTGCGTCGCTGGGTGGTCATGCATGTCCCGGTGCTGAACCAAACCAACCCATGGTGCCATACTCCCTCGCCGTTTGGGAGAGGGAGTGCGCAGTTCCTGCCTTGCGCGTCAGCGCGGGCGGATGAAGCCGACGATGTCCTTGGTGACGCGCATGGTCTCGTCGGCGATGCCGCGGGCGCGGTTGGCGCCGTCGGCGAGGACCGCGTCGACATGGCCGGGATCGGCGACCAGCTTCTTCATCTCGGAGGCGATCGGCGCTAGTTTCGCCACGCAAACCTCGACCAGCGCGTTCTTGAAGCTGGAGAACTGCCCGCCGCCAAACTGCGTCAGCACCTCCTGCTTGGAGATGCCGGCCAGCGCCGCGTAGATGCCGACTAGGTTGTCGGCCTCGGGGCGGGTTTCCAGACCCTTCTCCTCCGACGGCAGCGGCTCCGGATCGGTCTTCGCCTTGCGGATCTTCTGCGCGATGGTGTCGGCGTCGTCGGTGAGGTTGATGCGCGAATTGTCCGACGCATCCGACTTCGACATCTTCTTGGTGCCGTCGCGCAGGCTCATCACCCGCGTCGCCGGCCCCGTGATCAGCGGCTCGGGCTGCGGGAAGAACAGGCCGTCGGCGAAACCATGACCACGAATTGAATCGCCGAAATCGTTGTTGAATTTCTGCGCGATGTCGCGCGACAGCTCCAGATGCTGCTTCTGGTCCTCGCCGACCGGCACATGGGTGGCGCGGTACAGCAGGATGTCGGCGGCCATCAGCACCGGATAGTCGTAGAGGCCGACCGAGGCGTTCTCGCGGTCCTTGCCGGCCTTCTCCTTGAACTGAGTCATGCGGTTCAGCCAGCCGATCCGCGCGACGCAGTTGAAAATCCAGGTCAGCTCGGCATGGCCGGCGATCTGGCTCTGGTTGAACACGATGTGCTTCTTGGCATCGATGCCGGCGGCGATGAAGGCCGCGGTGACCTCGCGGGTGTTGCGGGCGAGCTCGGCCGGGCCGCCCCAGACCTCGACGCCCTGCGTGATCGCATGCATGTCGACGACGCAATAGATGCAGTTGTGGGTCTGCTGCATCTTCACGAAGTTGACGATGGCGCCGAGGTAGTTGCCGAGGTGCAGATTGCCCGTCGGCTGGACGCCTGAGAAAACCCGTTCAACGAACGCCATGGTCTAATTCCCGGAAATGGCTAGTTTTGCCGCGTCGTTTGCCACTTAAGCTCTGCGCGCGCAAGTCAGGCGGGGCGTCTTTGCCTGACGGCGTTAACCGCCTCGCGCCAGCCGGTGACGCCGAAAAGCTGCAAGAACAGCCCGTAACCGGCGATACCTGAGGCGATCAGCACGAGCAGGGAGGCCGCCTGCACGAAACCGTGGCTGCCGGCCGACGGCAGCGCGCCCTCTGCGAGCCAGAGCAGGGCGCCCATCGCGAGCGCCGCGGCCAGGATGCGCGGCAGCCGGCGGCGCGCATCGGCATCGATCGAGAAGCCGAAGGTCGCGGCCCCCTTGCGGATCAGTGCCAGTGCGTTGCTCCAGGCGCCGAGCGCAATGCCTGCGGCAATTCCGCTCGCGCCGAAGATATGACCGAACAGGAAGGCCGCCGCGATCGTAACCACGATAGCCTTCAGCGTTGCGAGCAGCGGCGTCAGCGTGTCTTCGCGCGCGAAGAATGCCGGCGACAGCGCCTTCACCAGCACATGCGCCGGCAAGGCCAGCGTCAGCCAGATCAAGGCTTGCGCGGTTGCCGCGCTATCCTGGGCGGTGAACGCGCCGTGCTCGAACAGCATCCGCACGATCGGCTCGCTCAGCACCATCAGGCCGAGCGTCGCCGGCAGCGCCAGCCCGACCGCAAGCTCGAGGGCACGCGATTCCGCATGCGCGATCGCGCTGGATTCGCCGCTGCGCACAGCGTGCGTCATCTCCGGGATCAGCACGGTGCCCATCGCGACGCCGACAATGCCGAGCGGCAGCTCGAGCAGGCGGTTGGCGAAATAGAGCCAGGACACCGCCGACGGCGAGGTCGATGCGATCACCGCGCCTGCCACCATCAGCCATTGCGGCGCGCTGCTCGCGACCATGCCGGGGATCGCGCGGCCGAGAAAGCCGCGCATGTCGGGATCGAAGGACACGCGGAGCGGCGAGGCGAGCCTTGCGCCGCGCAGCGCCAGCATCGACAGCTGCAGAAAGCCGGCGATGCCGATCGTCGCCGCCATCACCAGCGCGGCCTGCGCCGGCTCCTGCTGCCGCACCAGCAGAACGGCCATCACCGATATCAGCGCGATGTTGAACAACAGCGGCGAGAACGCGGTCAGCGCGAAGCGCCCCTGCGCGCTGAGCAGCGCCATCATCACGGTGACCGGGCCGGCGAAGGCGAGATAGGGCAGCATCAGCCTCGCGTCGTCGACGGCGAATTGCAGCGTGTCGCGGCCGACAAAACCCGGCGCGATCGCCGCGATCACCAGCGGCATCAGCGCGCCGATGACGAGCGCGGCTGCGACCACCGCGGCGCTGATGGTGCCGAGCACGCGGCCGGCAAAGGCGGTTGCCGCGTCCATGCCGCCGGCGTCGCGCGCCTTCAGCCATGCCGGCACCAGCGCTGCGTTCAGTCCGCCCTCGGACAACAGCCGTCGCACAACATTCACAAGCTGGAATGCCGCCAGGAAGGCATCCGCCACCGGTCCCGCGCCCAGCAGCGCCGCGATCACGGAATCACGCACGAACCCCAGCAGTCGCGAGGCCAGCGTTCCCGAGGAGACCGTGAGGAAGGAGCGGAACATGAGGCTTGTATAGCAGTAGCGCGCCTTGCTGCCACCGCCGCTGTATTAAGTCCGTCATCCTGAGGCGCGAGCCTTGCGGCGCAATTGCGCCGCTGGGCGAGCCTCGAAGGATGAATCGGCCAGAGTGGGGCCGCGCATCCTTCGAGACGCGCGTTCCGCGCTCCTCAGGATGACGGAACGTAGAGCTTCCCTTGCTGCCCCGAGGCGTAACGTGATAGGCCGCCACTCTTGTTGGGTGGCGTTAACACAGGGCAGGTCTATGGCTGACGCAAAATACGACGTTCTCGGGATCGGCAACGCGATCTTCGACGTGCTGGTGCAGACCGACGAGGCATTCCTTGCCCGTCACGGCATGACCAAGGGCTCGATGCAACTGATCGACGAGGCGCGCGCCACCGCGATCTACGGCGACATGGGCGTGGCGACCGAGATGTCGGGCGGCTCGGCTGCCAACACCATCGTCGGCGTCGGCAATCTCGGTGCCCGCGCCGCCTATGTCGGCAAGGTCAAGGACGACCAGATCGGCAAGCTTTACGTCCACGACATCCGCGCCGCCGGCGTCGCCTTCGATACCGCGCCGGCCAGGACCGGACCGGCCACCGGCTGCTCCTACATCCTGGTGACGCCGGACGGCGAGCGCACCATGAACACCTATCTCGGGGCCGCGCAGGACCTGACACCGGACGATATCGATCCAAACCAGATCGCTGCCGCCAGCATCATCTACCTCGAGGGCTATCTCTGGGATCCGAAGAACGCCAAGGACGCGTTCGTGAAGGCGGCTGATATCGCGCATGGCGCGGGCCGCCAGGTCGCGCTGACGCTGTCGGATTCGTTCTGCGTCGATCGCTACCGCGACGAATTCCTCGATCTGATGCGCAAGGGCATCGTGGACCTGGTGTTCGCCAACGAGTCCGAGCTGCACTCGCTGTACCAGACCTCGGATTTCGACACCGCGCTGAAGCAGTTCGGCAAGGACACCAAGCTCGGCGTCGTCACCCGCAGCGAGAAGGGCTGCGTCGTGATATCAGGCGACAGCGTCGTCTCGGCGCCCGCCTCGCCGATCGACAGGCTGGTCGACACCACCGGCGCCGGCGATCTGTTCGCCGCTGGCTTCCTGGTCGGTCTCGTGCGCAATGTCGGCCACGAGAATGCCGGCCGGCTCGGCGCGCTCGCCGCCGCCGAGGTGATCCAGCACATCGGCGCCCGGCCGCTGGTGTCGCTGCAGGATCTGGCGAAGCAGCAGGGGCTGCTGGTTTAAGGCGTAGTCTTTCTTCGCCTCTCCCGCTTGCGGGGGAGGCCGACGCGCGAAGCGCGGCGGGTGGGGGCTCTCTCCACGGAATGACTCGCGTGTTCAACCGGCATGATTCCCGACATTTTGGACCGGCATGATCCCCGACAGTTTGGGTTAAGCGGTCTGTTCACCCGGTTCGCGCAGCCCCTCACGCGGCGGAGCGAACCGGGTGAACAGACCGCGGCGGTCGATGAGACCGACGTCGAGGTCGCAGAAGCGGACGACGTGGTCACCGGTATCGAGTTCGGCGATGCCGACAAGTTCGTTCACCAGCGCCTGACCGATAAAGACGAACTTGCCTTTCCATTTGATCTCTCCGTTGCCGCGAACACGGCGGGCCTGGTGATTGGCGTCATACCAGGGGTCTTGCTCGCGATCCGGCATGGTGCGTTGAGATGCTCGATAGGCGTCTTCCGGCGGCCGTTGGCCCAGCGCTTCGTGAGGACGTTCCCTATTGTAATGCTCTCGGAAGGCGTCAAAGCGGGCCTGTTGCTCCGACGCATTATCTGCCGGTGGGCTCGATGTTTGCGCCTTCAAGGTGCGATGCATGCGCTCATGGCGACCGTTCTCCTGCGGCGAGGCCGGACGGATGAAGCGCGGCGTAATGCCGAGCTTCAGCCACCAGACCGACAATGTGGTGAGACCGCCGGCGCCGCGCGAGCCGAACGGCGAACCATTGTCGCAGCGGATTGCCCGCGGCAGGCCATGCTCGCGGAAAGCTCTTTCGAAGCGGGGGCGGACGCCCTCGGTCGTCGGTGCGACGATCTGCAGTTCGATCAGGAAGCGGCTGTGGCTGTCGGCCACCGTCAGGGGATCGACCCGGCACTGGTCGCGGGTGCGAAACCAGCCCTTGAAGTCCACGCTCCACTCGTCGTTCGGCTCCTGCACCGGCGTGCAGGGACGCCGCTGGTCGAGCGGACGGCGACGGCGCTTCACCGGCGAGATCAGCCCCGCGCGCTTGAGAATGCTCCCAATCGTCGACGCCGCCGGCCAATCGATCTCCGGCGCCTGGCGGTCGAGCAAGGCGAGCAGCTTGCGCGGTCCCAGATAGGGAAAGCGCTGCCGAGCCGCGATCACCTTCTCTGCAATCGCTGCATCGGTCGTTTGTCGGCATTGCTGCGGCGCGTGCGAACGGTCCCTGAACCACTCCGGATCGCCGCTCTGCTTCCGCTGGCGCCATGCGTAAAACGTGTCGCGGCAGATACCGTGACGGCGGCACAACTCCGACACGTTCCAGTTCCCGCTCTCGTACTCCATAAACATCCGGATACGCTCTTCCATCCGACTGGTCTCTCTGAACGGCATCGTCGGGCCCTCCCGCCGATGCTTCTAGAAACCTGTCGGCAATCATGCCGGTCTAAACTGTCGGGTATCTATCCGGTCTGTACCGCGGAGAAAGCCCCCACCCCGACCCTCCCCCGCAAGCGGGAGAGGGGGAGAACGGCATCACGCCGTCTTCGCCGCCTTCAATCCCAGCCGCTGCTCCACCGCATCGCGCATCACGAATTTCTGGATCTTGCCGGTCACCGTCATCGGGAATTCGTCGACGAATTCGACATAGCGCGGGATCTTGTTGTGGGCGATCTGGCCCTGGCAGAAGGCGCGGACCTCGTCGGCGGTGAGCGTCTCGCCCTGCCTGATCCTGACCCAGGCGCACAGCTCCTCGCCATAGCGCTCATCGGCGACGCCGAAGATCTGCACGTCCTGGATCTTCGGATGGCGGTAGAGGAATTCCTCGATCTCCCTCGGATAGAGGTTCTCGCCGCCGCGGATCACCATGTCCTTGATGCGGCCGACGATGTTGCAATAGCCCTCGTCGTCGATCACGGCGAGGTCGCCGGTGTGCATCCAGCCATTGGTGTCGAGCACGTCGCCGGTCTTTTCCTTCTCGTCCCAATAGCCGAGCATGATGCTGTAGCCGCGGGTGCAGAGCTCGCCGCGTTCGCCACGCGGCACCACCCTGCCGTCGAGATCGACCACCTTGACCTCGACATGCGGATGGATGCGGCCGACGGTGGAGACGCGGCGCTCCAGCGGATCGTCGGTCGCGCTCTGGAAACTCACCGGGCTGGTTTCGGTCATGCCGTAGGCGATCGTCACCTCGCGCATGTTCATCTCGGTGTTGACGCGCTTCATCACCTCGATCGGGCATGGCGCACCGGCCATGATGCCGGTGCGCAGCGACGACAGGTCGAAGCGCGCGAAGTCCGGATGGTCGAGCTCGGCGATGAACATGGTCGGCACGCCGTACAGCGTCGTGCATTTCTCCTGCGCGACCGTCGTCAGCGTCGCCAGCGGATCAAAGCCTTCGCCGGGATAGACCATGGTGGTGCCGAGCGTGACCGAGGCGAGGTTGCCCATCACCATTCCGAAGCAGTGATAGAGCGGCACCGGAATGCAGATGCTGTCCTGCTCGGTCAGGCGCATGGCGCGGCCGGTGAAGTAGCCGTTGTTGAGGATGTTGTGATGGGTCAGCGTCACGCCCTTGGGCGAGCCGGTGGTGCCGCTGGTGAACTGAATGTTGACGGGATCGTCGAACTGCAGGCTCTCGCCGAGCGCCGCAAGCTGCTCGCGATGGCGATCGCCGCCCATCTGCGATACCGTATCGAACGGAATGGTGCCCGGTGCCGCCGGTCCGCCGATCTGGATCACGGCGCGCAATTGCGGCAGCCGCGCCGAGCGCAGATGGCCGGGCTCCGAGCTCGCGAGCTCGGGCAGCAGCGTGTTCAGCATCTCCATATAGGCCGAGGTCTTGAATGCGGTCGCCGTCACGATCGCGGCGCAGCCGACCTTGCCGAGCGCGAATTCGAGCTCGCTCAGCCGGTAGGCCGGATTGATGGTGACGAGGATCAGGCCGGCTTTCGCGGCGGCGAATTGCGTCAGCGTCCATTCCGGCCGGTTCAGCGACCAGATGCCGATCCGCTCGCCGCGTTGCAGCCCGAGCGCGAGAAGGCCCGCCGCCAAGGCCTCGACGCGGTCGGCGAACTCGTTCCAGGTCCAGCGCACATGGTGGCTCGGCGAGACCAGCGCCTCGCGCTCGCCCCAGCGTGCCCGTGCGTGGTCGAGGCTGCGGCCGATGGTCTCACCGAGCAGCGGCACATCGGAAATGCCGCAGACATAGCTGTCTGCCTTGGATGTAGGTGCCAAGCTCGTCCTCCTCGTGGTCGTGGTCGTGGTCGTGTTCGCGCCGCCGCGCTTTTTTGCGCTATCTTAGTCGTTTGGCGCTGACGGGACAGGCCCGACCAATGGCGGGTATGAGAAATCCCTCGCTTGCAAAACGGTGGACAAGCGTTAACGCCCGTCATGGCCGGGCTTGTCCCGGCCATCCACGTCTTTTTGAGCGGAACCAAAGACGTGGATGCCCGGCACGAGGCCGGGCATGACGAGTTCGTGGAGTGTCGACTTCCGTCGTCCCAGTGGACTTACGCCGCCCGCTGCCCGCTGCCGGCGTCGAGCCCGGCATAGATGCCCTTCTCGAAGCCTGCGAAGGCTTCCAGACTGTGCTTGTCGGCGAACGGCAACAGCTGGGTCAGGATCACGCCGCAGACGTCGCGCGACGGATCGATCCAGTAATAGGTGTTGGCAAGGCCCGCCCAGGCGAGGCTGCCGGCGCTGCGGCCTTCCGGCGTCTTGGCGGTGTTGATGAGGAAGCTCAGTCCCCACTTCTTGACGATCTCGGGATAGAGATCGACATCGTTGGTGTACATCGGCAGGGCCGTCGTCATCTTGCCGACGGTGAGCTCGCCGATGTGATTTTGCCCCATGGTCGCGACCGTCTCGGCCTTCAGCACCTGATTGCCGTTGCCTTTGCCCTTGTTGAGGATCATCTGGCAGAACTTGATGTAGTCGGCCGCGGTCGAATACAGGCCGCCGCCACCCATGTGGAATTCAGGATTCTGCTCGAGCTCGAACGGGATTGCCGCCAGCGTGCCGTCCTCGCCGCGGGCATGCATGCCGACCAGCCGCTTGCGCATGTCGTCGGAGATCTTGAACGCGGTATCGCTCATGCCGAGCGGCGCCAACATGTTGTCGCGCAGATAGGCATCGAGCTTCTTGCCGGATGCGGCCTCCACCGCCTTGCCGACGAAGTCGATATTGGTGCCGTACTCCCAGCGCGTGCCGGGGTCGGTCATGATCGGCGTCTTCAGCGCGGCATTCAGGCAGGTGATGATGCCGGGCGTGCCGGTCTTTTCCAGATATTTGCCGAGGTTGCCGTCCCACATGTCGTAGGCGAAGCCGGCGGTGTGGGTCATCAGCTGGCGCAGCGTGATCGGCTTTTTCGCCGGCCGCAGCTGCGGCTCGCCCTTGGCGTCGAAGCCGTCGAGCACCTGCACCGCGGCGAGATCGGGCAACAGCTTGCCGATCGGCTCATCGAGCGAGAGCTTGCCCTGCTCGACGAGCTGCATCGCGCCCGCCGAGGTCACCGCCTTGGTCATCGAGGCGATCCAGAACACGCTGTCCGCCGTCATGGGATCGCTCTTGGAGAGGTCGCGCTTGCCGAACGCGCCTTCGTAGATCACGTCCTTGCCGGTGGCCGCGATGGCGACCACGCCGGGAATTTCCTTTGCCTCGCTCTTCTGGCGCAATACCTGATCGATCTGAGCCTTGCTCTGCATTGGGGGCTTCCTCCGGTGGGGTTTATTGTTTTGAAGTGGGCGGATCATCCTCCCGCTTTTCCGCTCCCGCAAGGCGGGCGCGATGCGGCGACGTCGCGATGTCGTGAAGGCCGGCCGCTAGGAACAGCCTTGGTCGGGAGGCGTTCACCACGCGCGCAGATTTTGCAGGGGACGCCGCGCCAGTCCCGGTGACCTCCGCGGGCGGCCACGGTAACGTGATCAAGGAATGATTTTCGTACCTGATTATTTGCATTAACGCATTCAGATCGCTGCACAAACGGTGCGGCGGATTGGACCGGATTTGACGAAAAGATTCGTCATTTCCCGCCTGGCGGGGGCGCAGCAATGATTTCGACATGGAGTGAATGGAAACGCTATCCGCGGCCGGGCCGCGGCGAGAATATCGAGGCGCCGATCAGCCCAGGTCTCTACGAAGTCCGCTACGCAGGTACCGGCGCGCTGCACTCATTCGAGGCCGTCGAGAATGTCGCGCGGGCGCTGGCGCTGCTGCAGACCGGCACCAAATCCTGGTTCGGCCGCCGCGATGCGCGGGCGGAGGCCGACCTCGAATACCGGACCTGCGCGACCTCGACCAAGGCGGACGCCAAGGCCGCGGCCGAGCGCATGATCGGCCGTCGCGAAACCTATATGTCCGGCGGCGCGGTCTGATCAGAGCCGTCATTCCGGGTTCGATGCTGCGCATCGCCCCGCAATGACAACCCTCCAACAATCGCGCCGCGTTTGCGTCCAAGCAGGGTCGCGCCCGGCGCCGGTGCACCGCAGCGGCTTTCCGCTTATATAGGCGGCGAACACCCCCAAGAAATTCCAGAAATGACAGGAGTAACGCCATGACCCCGCCCGTTGCCGCACGCGCCACCCAATCCGCAGCATCCTCCCTGCAAAGCCGCCTGAAGGACCCCTCGCTGCTGCGCGACCGCTGCTACATCGACGGCGCCTGGGTCGGCACCCCCGAATTCGCCGTCAACAATCCGGCGACCGGCGTCGAGCTGATCAAGATCCCGCAGCTGAGCGCCGATGACGCGACCACGGCCGTTGAGGCCGCCGAGCGCGCGTTTCCGGCCTGGGCCAAGCTGACCGCCAAGCAGCGCTCCAACATCTTGCGCAAATGGTTCGACCTGATCATCGCCAACCGCGAGGACCTCGCGCTGATCCTGACCTCCGAGCAGGGCAAGCCGCTGGCTGAAGCGCTCGGCGAGGTCGATATCGGCGCCGCCTATGTCGAATTCTTCGCGGAAGAGGCGCGTCGCGTCTATGGCGAGACGATCCCGACCCAGCGTCCGGACGCGCGCCTGCTCGCGATCCGGCAGCCGATCGGTGTCTGCGGCGCCATCACCCCGTGGAATTTCCCGAACTCGATGATCACCCGCAAGGTCTCGCCGGCGCTGGCGGCCGGTTGCACCGTGGTGCTGAAGCCCGCCAACGAGACGCCGCTGTCCGCGCTCGCTCTCGTAGCGCTGGCCGAGAAGGCCGGCGTGCCGAAGGGCGTGTTCAACATCATCACCGGTGATGCGCCGCCGATCGGCAAAGTGCTGTGCGAGCATCCGGCGGTGCGCTTCGTCGGCTTCACCGGCTCGACCGAGGTCGGCAAGATCCTGTACCGGCAGGCGTCGGTCGGCGTGAAGAAGCTCGGCCTCGAGCTCGGCGGCAACGCGCCGTTCGTGGTGTTCGACGATGCCGATATCGATGCCGCGGTCGAAGGCGCCATCGTCTCGAAGTATCGCAACATGGGCCAGACCTGCGTCTGCGCCAACCGTCTCTATGCCCAGGACAAGATCTACGACGCGTTCGTCACGAAGCTGTCGAAGAAGGTCGCGGAGATGAAGATCGGCGACGGCACGGAGCAGGGCGTGACGCAGGGTCCGCTGATCAACATGGAAGCGATCGAGAAGGTCGAGCGGCACATCGCCGATGCGGTGAAAGGCGGCGCCAAGATCGTGACCGGCGGCAAGCGCTCGTCGCTCGGCCGCAGCTTCTTCGAGCCTACCGTGCTGTCGGATGTGCGCCCGGACGCGCTGGTCTCGCACGAGGAAACCTTCGGCCCGCTCGCGCCGGTGATCCGCTTCAAGGACGAGGCCGACGTGATCGCGATGTGCAACGCCTCGCCGTTCGGCCTCGCCTCCTACTTCTATTCGCGCGACATCGGCCGCGTCTGGCGCGTCGCCGAGGCGCTGGAGTCGGGCATGGTCGGCGTCAACTCCGGCTTGATCACGACTGAAGTGGCGCCGTTCGGCGGCGTCAAGGAAAGCGGCCTCGGCCGCGAAGGCTCGCGCCACGGCATGGATGAGTATGTCGAGATCAAATACGTGATGATGGCCGGCGTCTAGCCGGCCGTCGTCGTCGCAGCCGAACTCGCCGTCTGTGGACGGTACCTCCGGCATCAGGTGATCGTTGACGGCGGTCACGCCAGTCAGGTTTTCGGCTGCGACCTGGATGGCTCACCGGGCGGCGTCTGACTCGGCATTGCCCCCGAGATCGACGGCGCTTTGGTTCACGGTCACGTTCAGCTTGTGGGCGCGCGATGCGTTTGACTAAGGCTTGCTCTTCGACTGGAACACCTGGTTGGAAAATGGCTGCTCGGCAGGCGTGCGCAACACGATGAAGGCGCGGTCCATCGATTGATGACAGGTGTTACAGCCCTTGGTCAGCACGCCGAACTCCTTCGCGAACCGCTCTGGGTCTTTTCGGTCGATCGCTTCCGTCATGACGGAAATGGACGAGGCGAGTGTAGTGACGTTGGAGACGGGAATTCCGCGGTAGAGCAACGCCGCCTCCACGAGGCTCTCCCGGAGCTGGCGCAGCTCATAGGCCGCGAGCGGCCAGTTATGGGCCGTTCCCGCCGACCACAGCTTGAGGTGCTGCAGCTGCGCGGCGGTCATGATGTTGGCGAGCTGAGGGATATATCGCTCGGCATTGCTCGCCCCGGGAGGTGACTGGGCCCAACTGGTCGGGATCGTCGCCGCGGCTGACACGGCGAGCAACAAGGCGGCAAATGGCTTTGCTTTCATGCGCGTTCCAATTCTCGACAGGGGCGATCCCTGCTAGGGCCCATTGCGAACCCCGAGGATGCATGCCCTCCAGTGCCTCATCATAATTCAGCATACGGCGGGCAAGGGGGCCTTGCTTTGATCCAGCGCAAAGGGACATCGAGCGTGGCGCTGCTTCGAAGCCGCCTTCGAAGTGGGCTTTGCTAGCCGGGCTGTCCATGAAGCTGCGCCGGCGCGGCGTTCATTTGTCCGCGCCGCAGCCAACCTCGAGTGCCCACCGTCGCCGTCGAGCCGCCCCGACTCGGATGCCGACGGTCTGAAAAGCCGCAGCCGGAACGCAAGGCGGCGTGCGCCTAGACGAACTCCTGACCAGATGCGCCCGTCACACGCCCTTGTCGTTCGGATTGGCGACGGCGTCCTTCAGCGGCGCCGTCATCGGGAAATTCAGGTTCACGTTCTTCGGCGGGATCGGCCGCGTGAACCATTTTGCGTAGAGCTCCTGGAATTCATTGCTCTTCATCATGGCGACCAGCGTCCGGTCGACCAGCGCCTTGAACTCCGGATCGCCCTTGCGAATGATCAGCCCGTAGGGCTCGGTGCGCAGGCTGTCGTCGATGATGCGCCAGTCCGCCGGATTGCGGCTGCCGGCGATCAGGCTCGCCAGCAGAATGTCGTCCATCACGAAGGCTTCGCTGCGCCCGGTGGTCAGCGCGAGGAACGATGCGGCGTGGTCCGCCGTCAGGATGTTCTTGGTCTGAAAGTTCTTCTCCTGGGCCCGTGCGCTCAACAGTCCGATCGAGGTCGAGCCCGAGGTCAGCGAGACCGGCCGGCCGCCGAGATCCTCGAAGCTCTTGATCGGTGCGTCCTTCTGCACCACCGCGCGGATGCTCGACACGAAGATCGTGTTGCTGAAGGCGACGACCTTCTGCCGCTCCAGCGTGTTGGTGGCGGGACCGCAGACGATGTCGATGGTGCCGTTCTCGATCAGCGGGATCTGGGTGGAGAGCTGGATCGGCTGCAGCCTGGTCTGCAGTGCCGGCAGCTTGAGTTCGGTCTTCACCGCATCGACGATCCGCGCGCAGAGGTCCATCGCAAAGCCGACCGGCTTCTGGTTGTCGTCGAGATAGGAGAACGGGACCGAGACGTCGCGGTGGCCGAGCCGGATTTCGCCGGCGTCGCGGATCTTGGCCAGGGTACCGCCGGACGATTGGGCCTGTGCCGGAGTGGACGCTGTCACCAGAAAAGCTAGGTAGATCAGTCGCTTGGTGGCTTGATGCATCGGGTGCTCGCGAACGCCGGCAGTATTGGATACGATAAGGCAAGATTTTATACACAGAGATTGCATAATCGGCAAAACCGATTTTATACAATAGTGCCATGTTGGATATCCTGGTCGCCGCCGCACAGCGAGAGAGAAGCCGGATGGAACCCGCAGCCGTCACCAGCCATCGAGGCGCCGGACCCCACGGTTCCGCGCCGGACGCCGTGCGCGAGGCATTGCGGGCCGCGATCAGCTCGGGCGAGCTCGCGCCCGGATTGCAGCTGCGTCAGGACGAACTCGCCGCGCGGTTCGGGACCAGCCGCATCCCGGTGCGCGAGGCGCTGCGCCAGCTCGAGGCCGAGGGTTTTGTGACCTTCCTGCCCAACCGCGGCGCGGTGGTCTCGGATCTCTCGATCGACGAGGTGATCGGGCTGCTCGAGATCCGCATCGCGCTCGAATGCCACGCGCTGCGCCTGGCGATCCCGGCCATGGGCGAGATCGATCTCGAGGAGGCGACGAAAATCCTCCGTGCTTACGACGCCGAGCCCGATCCGGCGCAATGGGGCGCCTTCAACTGGAAATTCCACGCCACGCTCTACGCGCCGTGCAATCGCCCGCGCCTGCTCGGCATGATCGAGGCGAATTACGGCCATGTCGGCCGCTTCACCCGGGCGCTGGTGTCGCAGGCGACCGGCAAGGAGCGTCCGCAACGCGAGCATTACCGGCTGCTCGAATTCTGCCGCGACGGCGAGGTCAAGAAGGCGGTCCGGCTGCTGCGCGACCATATCGAGGAGACGCAGAAGACGCTGCGCTCGGCGCAGCGCCAGGCGCTGCGTGATGCAGGCGAGGGGCGCTCTGCCTGATCGCCGTTCAGACCATGTGAATGATCGCGGGCCGCGCTGCGCGGCCCATGGAGAGTGCGCGTGAAGACCAATGACGTCGAAATCCTGGTGATCGGTGCGGGCATCGTCGGCATCGCCACGGCCTACTATCTCGCCGTTCAGCACAAGCGTTCGCGCTTGCTGATCGTCGACGAAGGCCAGCCGATGGCATTGACCTCGGCACAGTCCGGCGAGAACTACCGCAACTGGTGGCCGCATCCGACGATGGCCGACTACACCAACCATTCCACCGACCTGATGGAGGAGATCGCGCGCCGCAGCGACAACCGCATCCACATGACGCGGCGCGGCTATCTCCTGGTCACGCGCGAGGAGAAGCCCGAGGAATTGTTGCAGCAACTTTACGCCGGCTATGGCGCGCAGGCCGAAAAACTGATCCGCCTGCACGAGGGTGCAAGCCGCGGCTACCTGCCGCCGCATTCGGCGGACTGGCAGAGTGCGCCCGACGGCGTCGACGTTCTGCTCGGCCGCGACCTGATCCAGGTGCATTATCCGAGCTTCGACAAGGAGGTCGCGACTGCGCTGCATATCCGCCGCGCGGGCGACATCAGTGGCCAGCAGCTCGGCCAGTACATGCTGGAAACGATGCGGCCGCTGGGTGCGCAATTCCAGCAGGCGAGGGTGCTCGGCATCGCGAAGACCGACCGCTTCGTCATCGATGTGCTGGCCGATGGCGCGCGGCAGACCATCAAGGCCGATATCATCGTCAACGCAGCGGGCCCGTTCGCAGCGCATGTCGCGGCGATGCATGGCGAAGAGCTGCCGATCGTCAATGTGCTGCAGCAGAAGATCGCGTTCGCCGATCGCAACCGCGCGGTCGATCGCAAAATGCCGTTCGCGATCGATCTCGACGGCCAGATGCTGGCCTGGTCCGATGACGAGCGCGAGGCGCTGTCAGCGGCGCCGGAATTTTCGCGCCTGCTGGCGCCGATGCCGGGCAGCATCCATTGCCGGCCCGACGGCGGTGATCACGGCGAGTGGATCAAGCTCGGCTGGGCCTTCAACGCGGAGCAGACCACCGAGCCGTTTCGCGAGCCGGAGCTGAATCCATATTTCCCCGAGGTCGTGCTGCGCGCGGCGAGCCGGCTGCAGCCAAGGCTCGCGCAATATCTCGGTGCGTTGCCGCGCGACCGTGTGCATTACGGTGGCTACTATCCGATGACGAAGGAGAATTGGCCGCTGATCGGGGCTGCGAAAACATCAGGCGTGTTTCTCGCCGCGGCGCTGTCGGGGTACGGCACGATGGGGGCCTGCGCCACCGGCGACCTTTGCGCCCGCGCCGTGGCCGGTGCGCAGGCACCGGCATTCGCCCGCGGCCTTTCGCTCGCGCGCTATCAGGACAAGGCGCTGATGGACGAGCTCGCGGCGAGCGAAAGCCGCGGGTTGCTGTAGCTCGACCTCACCTTCGTAGCCCGGATGAAGCGAAGCGAAATCCGGGGCCGATGCTGCCGCGCGGCGAAACCCCGGATTGCGCTCCGCTTCATCCGGGCTACGCATCTTCAGCGACGCAGCACGGCGATGGTGCGGTTTGGCAAAGCGATCGCGCAGGCGAGACGTGATCTTCAGCCGTATCAGCCCTCATTACCGAAGGCGCCGTGACGGCCGACGCCGGAGGCAAAGCGCGCCGCGCCCGACAGCGTTTCGCCCGAGGCGATCACCTCGAGCCCGCCGCGCATCTCGTTCCTGATCGCCTCTTCCTCGTCGAGGTCCCACTGCCGCAGCGCCGACAGCCGGTCGGCGCGCAGGCAGTTCTGCGGGAATTTCGCGATGTCCCTGGCGAGCGCAATGGCGTGGGCGCGGGTCTCGCCCTTCGGCACCAGGCGATTCGCGAGCCCCATCCGATGCGCTTCGGCGCCGCCGACCGGGCGTCCGGTGAGGATCAGATCGATCGCCTGCGAATGGCCGATCAGTCGCGGCAGGCGGATGGTGCCGAGATCGATCAGTGGCACGCCGAAGCGGCGGCAGAACACGCCGAAGGTTGCGTCCTCGGCCATGACGCGCATGTCGGCCCACAGCGCGAGCTCCATGCCGCCGGCGACCGCAAAGCCTTCGATCGCGGCGATCACCGGCTTCGAGAGCCGCAGCCGGCTCGGTCCCATCGGCGCGATCGTGTTGTGGCCGCCGACCTCGCGCTTCTTCTCGGGATCGCCCGCCGCCACCGCCTTCAAATCGGCGCCCGCACAGAAATAGCCGCCGGTGCCGGTGAACACCGCGACGGATGCGCTCGCATCCGCATCGAAGGCGAGAAACGCGTCATACAGCTTGCGCGCGGTGGCGCCGTCGACGGCGTTGCGGTTGTGCGGACGGTTGATCGAGATGATGGTGACGGGACCATCGCGCTCGACGAGCACGGTATCGGCATCGGACATGGGGCGCTCCCTGGGTGTTCTTGTTGTCCCAGGAGAGTGGCATCAGAGGCGAGTTCGGCGCAATGCCTCGGCAGATAGCGCAATTCCGTAGCGCGGGCAAAGCGAGTGTATGCCCCTCTTTGCCCGTCATCCTGAGGAGCCGCGAAGCGGCGTCTCGAAGGATGAGCGGCCCCACCGGTGGCCGTCGACCCTTCGAGACGCGCGCAAGAGCGCGCTCCTCAGGGTGACGGATAGAGATCCAGTATTAGGACGACGACTAGACCTTCAGCTCGCTTCCCGTTACGCGGCGATACGCTTCCAGATACCGCTTGCTCGTCGCATCCACCACGCTCGCCGGCAGCGGCGGGGCGGGCGCGTCGCCGTTCCAGCGGCCGGCGCGGCGCTCGACGTCGAGATAGTCGCGCAGCGGCTGCTTGTCGAAGCTTGGCTGTGGCTGGCCGGGCTTGTAAGCGTCGACCGCCCAGAAGCGCGAGGAATCCGGCGTCATCACCTCGTCGATCAGGATGATGCGGCCGTCCCTGTCGCGGCCGAACTCGAACTTGGTGTCGGCGATGATGATGCCGCGCGCGCGGCTGGTCTGTTCGCCATAGCCGTAGACGTCGCGCGCCATCTTCTCCAGTGTCGCCGCAACGTCGGCGCCGACGATCTCGCGCACCCGCTTAACCGTGATGTTCTCGTCATGGCCGGCCTCCGCCTTGGTCGCCGGACTGAAGATTGCAGGTTCGAGCTTCTGGCTCTCGACCAGGCCGGCCGGCAGCTTCTCGCCGGCCAGGGTGCCATCGGCCGAATATTCCTTCCACGCCGAGCCGGAGATGTAGCCGCGGATCACGCATTCGATCGGGAACACGGTGGTGCGTTTGCACAGCATCGCGCGGCCGAGGATGTCGGCGCGATGATCCTTCAGTTCAGGCACCGCGCGGATGATCTCGTCGGCATCGGCGCTGATCATGTGATGCGGCACCGTGCCCTCGAGCTGCCGGAACCACCAGGCGCTGATCTGGGTCAGCACCGCGCCTTTCATCGGAATGGTTTCCGCCATCACCACGTCGAACGCCGAGATCCGGTCGGTGGTCAGCAGCAGCACGCGGTCGTCGCCGACGGCGTAGATATCGCGCACCTTGCCGCGGCCGATCCGGGGCAGGGGCAAGTCGCTGGATAGCATCGCGGTCATGGCGTGATCTTTCTAGGTGGCTTTTCAAAATAGGTGTCTTGCAAAGACGAGCGCCCGCACACGGCCGTGCGGGCGCTCGAGGTTATCACAGGAAATAGCTCACTCCGGCAGCGGAATGAACTCGTGTTCGTGCGGAACCTGCGCGAAACGGCCGGTTTTCCAGTCCTGTTTGGCCTGCTCGATCCGCTCCTTGGATGACGAGACGAAATTCCACCAGATGTGGCGCGGCCCTTCCAGGGCGTCGCCGCCGAGGAACATCATCCGGGTTGCCCGCAGCGTCTTCACGGTGATGCGGTCGCCGGGCCGGAAGATCAGGAGCCGCGGCCCCTCGTGGCGGTCGCCCGCGATTTCGACCTCGCCGTCGACGAGGTAGATCGCGCGCTCCTCGTGATCGGGGTCGAGCGGCACCGAGGTGCCGGCCTTCGCGGTCACTTCAGTGTAGAACCAGGGCGAGACCATGCTGACCGGCGAGGTGATGCCGAACGCCGAGCCCGCGATGATGCGCGCGGTGAAGTCGCGCTCGGAGATCATCGGCAGGTCGCCCGCACCATAATGCTGGAACGACGGCGCGATCTCCTCCTTGCCCGCAGGCAGCGCGATCCAGCTTTGCAGGCCGAGCATCTTCTGGCCGTCGCGGCGCTGCACGTCGGGGGTGCGCTCGGAATGCGCGATGCCGCGGCCCGCGGTCATCAGGTTCATCGCGCCGGGCTGGATCTCCTGGATGTTGCCCTCGCTGTCGCGGTGCATGATGCTGCCGTCGAACAGATAGGTGACGGTGGCGAGCCCGATATGCGGATGCGGCCGCACGTCCATGCCCTTGCCGGCGAGATATTGCACGGGGCCGAAATGGTCGAAGAAGATGAAAGGCCCGACCATCTGGCGCTTGCCGTGCGGCAGCGCGCGGCGCACGGCAAAGCCGTCGCCGAGATCGCGGGTGCGTGGCACGATGATCAGATCCAGCGCGTCGCAGGTCTTGGGATCGCCGAGTTCGGGATCGGTCGAGGGCTGCCAGCTCATGTCGGACTCCTTAACAGTGGTGTAGCGATCATACTCCAATCGTCGTCCCGGCCAAGCGAAGCGCGAGCCGGGACCCATAACCACAGGGCGCGGTGATTGAGCAGGCTGTGGCCGCGGCTTCGCCTAACAACGAAGCCTTGTGGTTATGGGTCCCTGCTTTCGCAGGGACGACGACATACTTCTGGCGCGTGTGCGCGCGTGATAACAGCGTAATCTTGGAAACCGGAGGTGCCGATGGTTTCTCTGATCAAGCCAGGCGCAAGACTGCTGCGGGTCGATGGTCCCGTGATCGAGACCGCGCGGCTCATCCTGCGGCCGTGGCGCGCGTCCGATGTCGCTGAGAACACGAAAATGCTGTCCGATCCCGAGACGGCGCGCTTCATCACGCCGGATCATCAGCCGGTCACCTCGGAGCTGAAGGGCTGGCGCAACGCCGCCGTCATCTCCGGCCATTGGGCGCTGTATGGTTTCGGCATGTTCGCGGTCGAGGAGAAGCCTTCCGGCCGCTACATCGGCCGCGTCGGTCCGTATTTTCCGCCGGAATGGCCCGGCTTCGAGGTCGGCTGGGGCATTGCCAAAGAGCAGCGCGGCAAGGGCTACGCGGTGGAGGCGGCGCGGGCCGCGATCGATTGGGTATTCGACAACTTCACGGTCGACCGCATCATCCATTGCATCGATCCGGCCAACGTCGCCTCGCAGGCGGTGGCGCGGCGACTCGGCGCGGTCAACGAGGCGCCGGGCAGGCTCGAGGGCGATGTGGTCGATATCTGGGTGACGACACGCCAGCGCTGGCAGCGTGAGCGATCTTGAAAAACCACCTCCGACCGACGATTGTTCGGCGATGACATCGGCTGCTTCAGATTGGGCCGCACTTGAACTCTGCCTGCGCAGCGCCAGCGTGGCGCTGCTGCTGGTGCTTGCCGCCTTGCTGCTCACTGATTTTCGCAAGGCGCTGTCCGGGCGCCTTGCGGCCGCTTTCGCGCTCGGCGCGGCCGCACATGCGGTGACCGCGTCGATCGGTGCCGGGCCACCGGTCTCGGACTGGCATGCGCCGCTGATCGCGCTCTCGACCGGCGATATCGTGGTGTTCTGGCTGTTCACGCGCGCGCTGTTCGATGACGCGTTTGTGCTGCGCTGGTGGCACGGCCTGATCTGGGCCGCGGTCGTGGCCTACAGCTTCGTCAGTTGCATGTGGATTGCACCCGCCGGTCACGCGCGGATCGCGATCATCATGGTCAATTCGCTCACGCTCGTCTTCGTTGCGCTCGCGGTGGCGCAAACCATCGGATCATGGTCGGCGGATCTGGTCGAGCGCCGCCGCCGTGCCCGCGTCTTCATCGTCGCCGCGTCTGCGCTCTACGGCGGATTCAATGCGCTGCTTCAGATTGCCTATGCCGGCAGCCGCGTGACAGTGGAATGGGCCAACCTGATGAACGCGGCCGTGCTCACCGCCATCGTGGCCGCAATCACCTGGGCGATGATGCGCGTCGACGGCGCCGACCTGTTCACGGTGCCGGCAGAGGCCGTCGTGCTGACGAAGCCGGCTGCGGCCGAGGAGGCGGCCGACCGCAAGCTGGTCGATGCCCTGATGCGGCTGATGGCGGACGAGCGGATCTATCGCCACGACAACGTCACGATCGGCACGCTGGCGACCCGGTTGAAGATTCCCGAATATCGCCTCAGGCGGCTGATCAACCACCGGCTCGGCTATCGCAACTTTAATGTTTTCCTCAACAACCACCGGATCGAGGAAGCCAAGGCGGCGCTCGCCGACCCCGCGCAGGCCGAGGTCCCGGTCATCACCATCGCGATGGACGCCGGCTTCCAGTCGCTCGGCCCCTTCAACCGCGCCTTCAAGGCGACGACTGGCGTGACGCCGACTGAGTATCGGAAGCTGAAGGCAAGCACCGCTTGATCCGCCCCCTTCTCTTCCGAAGGGGGCGGACAGCGGCTCATCCGACCGCGACGTTGCGTACCGGTGGTATCGTCCAGGTGCACCATCGCGTAGTCCTCCGGCGTTCCGGTGCGATAGATGCGCCCCAAAATCCAGACGATGCTGGTCGGCGATTTGTATTCCTTGACGCCAGCGGTGATTGCCTGGCGTCGGCTGATAATCATGGAAAAGGCTCTTGCTCGCCATCGCCGATTGGCTTTGATCATAATCAATAGTTTGGAGCGGCGTCGGAAGGGGGGAAGTCGCGACGGTCAAGCAGCACCGCTTGACACAGGTCAACGGTCTCATCGCCCTGAGCGCCTAAACAGGTCCAGTTCATTCAGTTCTGATTGCAGACTAAGGGATCATTCTATGAAACGATTTTCGCTGATGATTGCCATCATTGCCGCAATGACGACGACTGGCGCGTCCGCCCAGTCCGCCAATCTCACCGGTACTTACCAGTGCGTGCAGGGCTGCCATGGCGGCCTGCTGGCCTACGTCACGCAGAACGGGGCCGAACTCAACATGGTGACCGAGGCCGGCGTGGCGTCGCGCGCGTGGCCGGATTGGTTCTCTCCCGCCAGCCGCATCTGGATCGAAGCTTTCAACATCGGCGCCGTCTACACGCCTGACGGCATGACGATCCAGTTCGACAACGGGACCATCTGGCAACGCTTCGTGCCGCCACCTGCGCCCCTCAGCCGACGTGGGTAAAGAGTCTGGGGGGCAGGGTCGCATCACGCCATGACAAGCCTGGATTTCACTGCGCCCGATATCGGGTTCATGCAGCGCTGCGTCTCGCTGGCACATTCGGGAATGGCAAAGGGAGAATATCCCTTTGCCGCGGTGATCAGCCGGAAAGGCCGGTTCGTCTGCGAGGCCCACAACATGGTTCGGTGTGAAGGCGATGTGACCAGACATGCCGAAATGGTCGCCTTGTCCGAAGCACAAAGAACGCTGAAAACGACCAGTCTCGAGGATTGCACGCTCTATTCGACGGTCGAGCCCTGCGCGATGTGCGCCTATGCGATTCGCGAAAGCAGGGTGGGAAGGGTGATCTCCGGCCTGCGGTCGCCGGTGATGGGCGGCCATTCCAGATGGGATATCCTGACGGACAGCGGCCTGTCATCGATCATGCCGGAAGTCTTCGCCACGCCGCCGACGATCCAGCTTGGATGCCTCTATGACGAGGTGCAGGAGGCCTTCCGGAAGCGGCATCCATTCGCCTGGAGGGTCATCGAGGCGCGAAGGATATTTGTCGGGGGTCCCGAACAGGGTGATGGGGAGCGTAGCACCGCTCCCGCGGCCGGTTTCGATCTGGAGCGGCGCCTTGTGTCCTGGGTCCGGTCGCGCATCCTCGACCGGCTTTGGCGAGGGTGATGTCGAATTATATGTCGTTGTAGTCACAAGAGGATTTTGAAATCGGCGAGCCGTTCCGGTTTCTCGGCCAAGCCGATTTCCAGATTCGGCGAGCGCTTCCCGGCGCCCCGCCGCTTCCTGCGGCCACGCGCCCAATGCGCCATGCCGGAGGATCCCGTGACCCATCGAAAGCTCTTTCTCATTCTCGCCGCCGCCACCGCTTGCGGTGCGTTGGCGCTGTCCGTCGCCCGCGCCCGCGATGTGCCTGAGGTCGCGACCGGGTTTGTCGCCAATGTCATCTGCTCGGAGACCTTCGTCAGCGGGCTCGACCCGAAGCGAAACCTGGCCGAGACCACGGACGCGATGCCGGGGGCCGGCCCGATCACCTGGGCGATGGACACCAAGGTCGACCGCCAGCGCAAGGACGTCACCGTGACGCTGTTCGGGTTTGGCCGCAGCCATGCGGTCTATCGCGAAGGGGTTGGCTGCACGCTCGAACATGGCGAGGCGTTGGCCGATGGCCGGCTTTCGCCGTTGAAGCCACAGGCCGCGCTGCTGCCTGAGATCGCCGGTCCTGGGCTCGTCGCGCCACAAAGCCCGCAGCTTGCGGCTGCGCTCGACCGCGCCTTTGCCGAGCCCGCGGAGGCGCCATTCCGCCACACTCGCGCTGTCGTCGTGATGAAGGACGACCGCATCGTCGCCGAGCGTTACGCCGACGGCATCGGCACCGACACGCCGCTGCTCGGTTTCTCCGCGACCAAATCGGTGATCTCGGCGCTGATCGGAATCCTCGTCCGCGAGGGCAGGCTGACGCGCGACCAGCCGGTCCCGATCGCGGCCTGGCAGAATCCCGACGATCCGCGCCACGCGATCACGGTCGACGAGCTGTTGCGCCACACCGCGGGCCTCGCGCTCGGCAGCTCGCTGCAGGCGTCGCTGGCATCCGTGCTCGAGCCGGTCAATCGCATGAAGTTCATGGAATCGGATATGGCCGCCTTTGCCGAGCGCGCTCCGCTGGAGAGCGCGCCCGGCCGGGTCTGGAATTATCACGACGGCAACTACCTGATCCTCTCGCACCTGATCCGCAACGCCGCCGGCGGGCGCGCGGCTGACGTGATGCGCTTCGCGCGTGAGGAGCTGTTCGGACCGCTCGGCATGCGCAATGTCGTGATGCAGTTCGATGCTGCGGGCACGCCGGAAGGATCGGGCGCGATGATGGCGAGCGCGCGCGACTGGGCGCGGTTCGGCCAGCTCTACCTCGATGACGGCGTGGCGGGGGGCAAGCGCATCCTGCCTGAAGGCTGGGTCAGGTACTCCGCATCGCCGACGCCGCACGCCTGGGTCGGCATCGGCGCGGGGTTCTGGACCAATCTCGGCGACAGCTTTGGCGCCCACTACCGTGTCGAGCACGGCTGGCCGCGTGATGCCTTCTTCGCCAAGGGCACGATCGGGCAATATGTGATTATCGTGCCGTCACAGCGACTCGTCATCGTCCGCCTCGGCCGCTCGCCGAACATGCCGCCCGAGGCGGACGGCGTGTTCGATCTGGTCCGTGACGTCGTCACAGCGACGTCTGCAAGCGCGCGGCTCGCGGGCGGCAATTGACCGGCATGTCACACAACACCCGCGCGATCGTGAATTGAATCTTGGCCTCCGGAATTTTCTGATGCTGTGGCGCATCTCGCGAGGAGGCGCCATAGTTTCTTGAAGCACGCGTCAGCCGGAGACCATCATGCCGAAAGCCTACTGGATCGTGCACGTCACGGTTCACGATGAAGCCCGCTATCCCGAATATCTCGCCGCCGCGATGCCGGTGTTCGCCAGATACGGCGCCAATTTCATCGTGCGCAACGGCCCCTATGAGGTGATGGAAGGCGCAACGCGCCAGCGCAACTTCGTCATCGAATTCAAGGATCGCGCCACTGCGATGGAATGCTACACCTGCCCCGACTATCAGGCCGCGAAGGCGATCCGGCAGAAATATTCAGAGGGGGATTTCGTGATTATCGATGGAGCGGAGTAGGACGCGCCGTCATTCCGGGGCATGCGAAGCATGAGCCCGGAATCCATTTCGCCACGCGGGCGATGACACCGCGCTGTTTGACTTCTTGAATTACGACGCATCCCCGCCGTCGTCGTCCCGGCGAAGGCCGGGACCCATTACCCCAAATGAGACTTGTTGCGCGACGCTGGGGCCACGATCCCGTTCATGATCAAATGCGGTGGTTATGGGTCCTGGCTTTCGCCAGGACGACAGCTGTGGGCGTGGCGTGCAGCCTGCGCCTCGACGGCCTGCTTACTGCCTTCCCAGCTGCGTCGCCTTCTCCACGCGGTCGAAGCGCTCCAGCGTCAGGATGGCGTCGGCGAGCTGGTCGGCGCGCTTGTCGAGCACCGGGCGGGCCAGCGTCAAGAACTTCTGCTGCATCGCCATTGCGTCGGGGAACGAGGTCGGCTCGCCGGAGGGATCGGCATAGAGGCGCTCATGGGTGCCGTCGTCTGTCGTGATCGAGACGCGGGCGCCGAACGGATGGGTGCGGCCGATCTCAAGGCGGTCGTCCTGCACCACGTCGAACTTGTCGGCGAGCGCGTCGATGGCCGCATCGCCCAGCCGGTCGTAATCGTCCCAGCCGAAATGGCCCTGGTCGAGCGCGATCGCGCCGGTGAAGAACATCGAGAACTGGCCGCCGACCACCGAGGTCGGGTGGCGCTTGGTGGCGGCGTCGCCGGTCAGCGTGATGCCGTTGCGGTGCAGGCCGATCTCGACCTTCCTGATCTGGTCCGGCGTCAGATTGTGCTCGCGCCGCATCGCGATCAGCGCGTCGATCGCAGCGTGGGTGTAGCGGCAGCTCGGATACGGCTTCACGCCGATCTTCAGCGTCTCATAGGTGCTGCCGAGTCCGGCCACCGCCTTGTCCGGATGCGCATCGTCGCTGTAGCCGACCAGCAGGCCGTGCTTGCCCTCGACCGCCTCGCTCGAGCCGATGAAGTCGTTGCGCGCCAGGGTCGCGGCGATCACGCCGTTCATCGCGGCGGCGCCGACCTGGTAGCGCTTGTTCCAGGCGCCGTTGACCAGGAATTGCAGCGAGCCCGCGGCCTGGCTGCCGGAGACGCCGAACGCGGAAATGATCTGATCCTTCGACAGCCCGAACAGCTTGGCTGCCGCCGCGGCGGCGCCATAGGTGCCGGCGGTCGCGGTCGGGTGGAAGCCGCGGGCGTAATGCGAGGTCGGGTCGAGTGCGTTGCCGAGCCGGCAGCACACTTCATAGCCGGCGACGATCGCCGTCAGCACGTCGCGGCCGGAGGCGCCGACCATCTCGCCGACCGCGAACGCGGCGGGCACCACCGGTGCGCTCGGATGCAGCGAGGAATCGGCGTGGGTGTCGTCGAAATCGAGCGAATGGCCGAGCGCACCGTTAAGCAGCGCCGCGACTGCCGGAGTCCAGGTCTTGGTGTCGCCGAACACGGTGGCCTCGCCCTTGCCGTCGAGCGCCAGCGCCTCCAGCATCTTCATCAGCGATGGCGTCGATTCCGCATCGCGCCGGGCGCGGATGGCGCTGCCGAGAAAATCCAGCGTCAAAACCTTGGCGCGCTCCAGCACCTCCGGCGGAATGTCGGAATATTTCAGGTCGGCGACATAGGCGGCGAGCGTTGCGGTTTCGTGGGCCATCGTGTTTCCTCAATTTTGCGGCGCAGGGTAGGCGGGCAGGTCAGGCCTTTCAAGCCACCTTGCCGCCGCGGGCAGCTGCCATGCTCCAGATCGGTTAGCTTCAGGTCGGTTTAGCTTCAAGTCATGTAACACGGGCCTTTCCTTTGATTGCGGATCACGGTGCATGAGGACCTTCGCAAAACGCATGTTCGACCAGCTCTGGGCTCGCAAGACGCAGCTGGCGCTGGCGGTCCGGATCGCGTCCGCCGGCGTCGCGGCCTATACCATCGCGTTGGCGCTCAACCTGATGCTGCCGCTCTGGGCGGTGCTGACCTCGCTGATCGTGACGCAAATGAGCGTCGGCCGCTCGCTGAAGGCCAGCCGCGATTACATGCTCGGCACCATCGGCGGCGCCGTCTATGGCGGCGCGATCGCGGTTTTGATCCCGCATTCCGGCGAGGGCAGCCTGCTGGCGCTGCTGGTGCTGGCGATCGTGCCGCTGGCCTTCATCGCCGCGCTCAATCCGAGCCTGAACTCGGCGACCGTGACGGCGGTGATCGTGCTGCTGCTGCCGACGATGCATCACTCCAATCCGCTGGATTCCGCGATCGACCGCGTCCTCGAGGTGACGGTCGGCGCGCTCACCGGGCTTCTGATCTCGTTCCTGGTGCTGCCGTCGCGCGCGGTCAGCCAGATCAGGGTCAATGCATCGAACCTGCTGGAGCTGCTCTCGGCGGCGTTCGCCGAATTGCTCGCCGGCCTGACCCGCGGCCTCGACAACGACGCGCTGCACCGGATCCAGGACGGCATCGGCACCGCGGTGACCAATCTGCACGCGACCGGCCTCGAGGCCGAACGCGAGCGCTCGATGCATCTGTCGTCGGGGCCGGATACAGGCCCGTTGCTGCGGACCATCCAGCGGCTGCGGCACGACGTCGTGATGATCGGGCGCGCCTGTGTGGTGCCGCTGCCGGCCGATATCCAGGCGAGGCTGGCGCGGCCATTGGCCGACGTCAGCAAAGCGATCGTGACTTACATGGTGGCGGTCGCGACCGCTCTGCGCGCCGGCAGCGGCCCGGCCGACATGGCACCGGTCGATGCCGCGCTGCATGCCTATAGCGAGGAGGTCGCCGCTGTCCGCACGGACGGCCTGATCCGCGGCCTGCCGGTCGATGCCGCCGAGCGCTTCTACGCGCTCGGCTTCTCGCTCGACCAGATGCGGCAGAATCTCAACGACCTCAAGCGCTGCCACGGCAATTGGTGCACCAACGCCGACGCTTCCGAGAAGATCGTCGCCGACACGCCGGAGAAGAGCGCGGCTTGAGACGAGAGCGTTTTCGAGCGAAGTGGGTACCGGTTCGCATGAAGAAAACGCGTCTAGGGTCCAGCCATTCAGTCTACGGCCTTGCGCAGCATCGCGGGTACGATCAGGCGGTGGAACGGCAGGATCACCGCGAGATAGGCGCGACCGAACCGGTTGTGGGTGAGCACCAGCGTGGTCGCGGTGATGCTGCGCACAGCTCCCGCGGAGGCGACGTCGACGACGAGGCGGAAGTCGAGATGCTTGTCGTTGAACCCCGCGACCAGCCGCTCCGGCGTCTCGCTGACCACCGGAAAGATCCCGATCATGTCGCGTGCCGCGCCGTCGGCCGCGCCCGAGGTCTTCAGGCCAAGCGGCGCGACGATGAAGTTACGTAGGGCAATCAGCCATTCGATCCAGCGCGGCTGCCGCGCCACCATCGCCTCGGCGGCATGCCGCGCATCGAGGTCGGGGCGCGCAGTGGCGATCCGGAACGCGTCGATGAATTGCGCGCCGGCGAGCAGCGCGGCGGAATCCACGTTCGGCGTGACCTCGTCGACCCTCATTTGCCCAGTCTGCGTGCCAGCCGGCGGAAACGCAAGACAAGGAGGGTCGCATAGACCGCCGTCCCGAGCGACAGCCCAATCCAGACACCGGCGGCGTCGAGCTTCGCCCAGAAGGCGAGCGCAGAGGCCGATGCGAAGCCGATCAGCCAATAGCTGATGACGGCGAACAGCAGCGGCACCTGGGTGTCGTTCATGCCGCGCAGCGCGCCCGCGGTGGTGGTCTGGATGCCGTCGGCGATGAAGAAGGTCGCGCCGATCAACAGCAGCGCCGCAGTGAGTTGCGCGGTGGTGTCGGAGGCCTCGCCGAGGAACAGAGCTGCGATCTCGAAGCGTGCCAGGATCACCGCGAGCGTCATGATGCTCATGAAGATCCCGCTGAGCGCGATCGCGACAAAGCCGGCGCGCTGCACCGCGTCGGTATCGCGGCGGCCGACGGCCTGGCCGACCCGCACGGTAGCGGCCATGCTGACCCCGAACGGCACCATGAACAGGATCGCCGCGATCTGCAGCGCGATCTGGTGCGCGGCCAGCGCCGTGGTGCTGATCAGCCCCATCAGCAGACCGGCCGCACCGAACAGGCCGTACTCCAGCAGGAAGGCAATCGAGATCGGCGCGCCGACGGCGACCAGCTTGCCCATCAGCGGCCAGTCGATGCGCCAGAGGCGGCTGAAGACATGATATTTGCGGAACGGGCGGCGGCGCGCCGCGAACCACACGCCGGCAAGGAAGGTGCCGAGATTGACGATCGTGGTCGCAAGTCCGGCGCCGAACATGCCGAGTTCGGGCATGCCCCATTTGCCGTACAGCAACAGGTAGACCATCAGCGCATTGGCCGGGATAGCGGCAAGCGTGATCCACAGCACCGGCTCCGGCCGGTTCACCGCGCTCATGAAGCCGCGGAGCGCGATGAACCACAGCGCCGGCAGGATGCCCCAGGCGAGACCGAACAGATATTGCTGCGCCAAGTGCGCGGTGGCCTGGGTCTGGCCGAGCATAAGCAGGATGCGCTCGCCCTGGAACGGCAGCGCCATCAGCGGCAGCACCATGAAGAAGCCGGCCCACAGGCCGACGCGGAGCGCGCGCCGCATCACGCGCGGGTTGCGCGCGCCGAATGCCTGCGCGGCCAGCGGCGAGACCGCCGACATCATGCCCATGCCGATGGTGAAGCTGACGAAATACACGGTATGCGCCAGCGCCGCGGCGGCGACGCTTTCGCTGCCGAGTCGGCCGATGAAGGCGAGATCGGTGGTCATCATCGCGATCTGCCCGAGCTGCGTCAGCGCAAGCGGCACCGCGAGCTTCAGCGTTTCCGCGAGCTCGGCCGTGAGCAGGTTGCGAGGGACGACAACGGCCGCGTTCGGCGCGGCCGGGTCGATCTTGTCGATGCAGGTCATGACGGCACGCTTAGCACGGCAAACCGGCCGGAAGGATGGCCAAGCTGCCGCAGGGAATCACGATCGCGCGGGAATCCGCTTGATCTTGGCGCCGAGGGCGTTGAGCCGCTCATCGATCCGCTCATAGCCGCGCTCGATCTGGTCGGCGTTGTTGATGGTGGAGGTACCCTCGGCACACACCGCGGCCAGCAGCATCGCCATACCGGCCCGGATGTCGGGCGAGTTCATCGGCGCGCCGCGCAGCCGGCTAGGGCCGGCGACGATCGCGCGGTGCGGGTCGCATAGCACGATGCGGCCACCCATGGCGATCAGGTTGTCGACGAAGAACATCCGGGATTCGAACATCTTCTCGTGCATCAGGATGACGCCGTCGCACTGCGTCGCGGTGACGATCGCGATCGACATCAGGTCGGCCGGGAAGGCCGGCCAGGGCTGGTCCTCGAGCTTCGGCACATGGCCGCCGAAATCGTCCTGGATCTTCATGGTCTGGCCGGACGGGACGACGAGATCGTCGCCCTCGACGCCGCAGACGATGCCGAGCCGCTCAAAGCCCATCCGGATCGAGCGCAGATGCTCGACGCCGGCGCGCGCGATGCGCAGCGGCGAGCGGGTCACCGCGGCAAGCCCGATCAGCGATCCGACCTCGATATGGTCGGGCTGGATCGCGAAAGTCGTGCTGCCGAGCGTTGCCGGCCCGTGCACGATGATGGTGTTGGTGCCGACACCTTCGATCTTGGCGCCGAGCGCGATCAGGAAATTGGCGAGGTCCTGCACATGCGGCTCGGAGGCCGCGTTGCGCAGATAGGTGGTGCCGCGGGCGGCGACCGCGGCGACCAGCGCGTTCTCCGTCGCGGTGACGCTGGGCTCGTCGAGGAACACGTCGGCACCCTTCAGCCGCGTGGCGCGGAATTCGAGCCGGTGCGTCGCGGTGACGGTGGCGCCGAGCTGCTCGAAGGCCAGGAAGTGCGTGTCGAGCCGGCGGCGGCCGATCACGTCGCCGCCGGGCGGCGGCAGTGCGACCTCGCCGCAGCGGGCGAGCAGCGGACCGGCGAGCAGGATCGAGGCGCGGATGCGCGCGCACAGCGCCGGATCGAGATCGGCGGCGCGGATCTCCTTGGCATGAATCTGCAGCGTGTTGCGCTCGGTCCATTCGGCGGTGGCGCCAACCGAGCGGCACAATTCGACCAGCGTTTCGGTGTCGCGGATGCGCGGCACGTTGGTCAGCGTGACCGGGTGCTCGGTGAGCAGTGCCGCGGCGATGATCGGCAGCGCGGAGTTCTTGTTGCCCGACGGCTCGATGGTGCCCGAAAGGCGGCGGCCGCCTTCGACGATGTATTGGATCGGCGGCACGCGGAATGTCCCCTAACGCATCATTCAGACCGGGTCGTTGGAAATTCCACAATGGAATCAACGACCGTCCGGCACCGTAACACAACTTCCGGCGCAGCTTCCACCCGAAAGGTAGCGCCGCGACGGCGCCGAGAAGCGCACGCCCGCCTGGCCGTGCGCAGAACCCTAGATGTCGATGGTGGCGCTGAGCGAATTGTCCTGAATGAATTCGCGGCGCGGCTCGACCACGTCGCCCATCAGCTTGGTGAAGATATCGTCGGCCTCGTCGACCTCCTTGATCTTCACCTGCAGCAGCGAGCGCGCCTCGGTGTCCAGCGTGGTCTCCCAGAGCTGTTCCGGGTTCATCTCGCCGAGACCTTTGTAGCGCTGCAGCGAGATGCCCTTGCGGGCGGCGTCGGTCACGGCCTCGAACAGGTCGATCGGGCCGTGGATGATCTGCTCGGCATCCTTGCGCCGCAGCTTGCCCGCGCGCACGTAGATCTCTTGCAGCTCGGTCGCGTATTCGTCGAGCTTGCGGGCATCGGCCGAGCCGAGAAACGCGTCGTCGATCACGGCGAATTCCCTGACCCCGCGCACGGTGCGCTCGAACTGGAACCCCTGGCCTTCCGTGAAGGTGCCGATCCAGCCGCGCTCGACCTCTTCGGCCACGGCGTCCAGCCGCTTGGCGATGTATTCGGCCGCCGAATTGGCGGTGGCGATATCGCCGGTGATCCTGGGATTGAGCACGCCCGCGATCGCGGCCTGCTCGATGACGGCGCGATTATAGCGGCTGTGCAAATTGCGCAGCACCGAGCGGATCACCCGGGCGTCTTCGACCAGCGACAGCAGATCACGGCCCGAGCGGTCGTCGCCGGAGGCCGGTTTGAAGACGCATTCGTCGAGCCCGGTCGAGATCAGATAGTCCTCAAGGGCGCGCTCGTCCTTCAGGTATTGCTCGGACTTGCCGCGCGAGACCTTATAGAGCGGCGGCTGGGCGATATAGAGATAGCCGCCATCGATGATCGAGCGCATTTGACGATAGAAGAAGGTCAGCAGCAGGGTGCGGATATGGGCGCCGTCGACGTCGGCGTCGGTCATCACGATGATCTTGTGATAGCGCAGCTTGTCGACCGAGAAATCGTCGCTGATGCCGGTGCCGAGCGCGGTGATCAGCGTGCCGATCTGCTCGGACGACAGCATCTTGTCGGGACGGACGCGCTCGACATTGAGGATCTTGCCGCGCAGCGGCAGCACCGCCTGGAATTCACGGTTGCGGCCCTGCTTGGCGCTGCCGCCTGCCGAGTCGCCCTCGACAATGAACAGTTCGGATTTGGCCGGGTCCTTCTCCTGGCAGTCGGCGAGCTTGCCGGGCAGCGAGGAGACGCTGAGCGGATTCTTGCGGGTCAGCTCGCGCGCCTTGCGCGCAGCCTCGCGGGCCGCGGCGGCCTGGATCACCTTGCCGACGATCTCCTTGGCTTCCTTCGGATTCTCCTCGAACCAGGCGGCGAGCGCCTCGTTCAGGACGTTCTCGACCACCGGCCGAACCTCCGAGGACACCAGCTTGTCCTTGGTCTGCGACGAGAATTTCGGATCGGGCACCTTCACCGACAGCACCGCGGTGAGGCCTTCGCGGCAATCGTCGCCGGTCAGCGCGATCTTTTCCTTCTTCGCATTGGCCTCGGCATAGCCGTTGACCTGGCGCGTCAGCGCGCCGCGGAAGCCGGCCAGATGGGTGCCGCCGTCGCGCTGCGGGATGTTGTTGGTGAAGCACAGCACGTTCTCGTGGTAGCTGTCGTTCCACCATAGCGCCGCCTCGACGCCGATGCCGTTGGCTTCCGAGCGCACCATGATCGGCGCCGGCACGATCGCCTTCTTGTTGCGGTCGAGATATTTGACGAATTCCTCGACACCGCCGGAATAGTGCATCTCCTCGCGCTTCTCGACCGCGTGACGCATGTCGGAGAGCACGATGTTGACGCCGGAATTGAGGAAGGCGAGCTCGCGCAGCCGGTGCTCGAGCGTCGCGAAATCATACTCGATGTTCTTGAAGGTCTCGACCGAGGCGAGGAAGGTGACCTCGGTGCCGCGCTTGCCCGGGGCATCGCCGACCACCTTGAGCGGCGCCACGGCATCACCGTGCGCGAATTCGATGTAGTGCTCCTTGTCGTCGCGCCAGATCCGCAGCGCAAGCTTGCTGGAGAGCGCGTTGACGACGGAGACGCCGACGCCGTGCAGACCGCCGGAAACCTTGTAGGAATTCTGGTCGAATTTTCCGCCGGCGTGCAGCTGGGTCATGATGACCTCGGCTGCCGAGACACCTTCTTCCTTGTGGATGCCGACCGGAATGCCGCGTCCGTCATCGTACACGGTGACGGAATTGTCGGCGTTGAGGGTGACCAGGACGCGGCTGGCATGGCCGGCCAGCGCCTCGTCGATCGCGTTGTCGACGACCTCGTAGACCATGTGGTGCAGGCCGGAACCGTCGTCGGTGTCGCCGATATACATGCCGGGGCGCTTGCGGACGGCGTCGAGGCCCTTCAGCACCCGGATCGATTCCGCACCATATTCGGCCGGAACGGGATGCTCAGATTCGGCAGGGGTCTGCCGGGCAGGTTCAGTCATGTGAGGCCTTCGAGGATGTCCGAATCAGCTGCGCAAAATGAGGCGCTGATTCCGGTATTTGTGCCACGAAAGAGGGGTTGCGCCTAGCGCAAAGTCTCCATCTACAAACTATTGAATAAATGGGATTTTTTAGGCCTGTTTCAAGGCTTTCAAGGACCGATTCCGAGGGCTTTGAAAAGCCCGCTTCGGTGGCGGATTCGGAGCCCTTATCGAGGCCGATTCTGCGCCGCCAGAAACATGATGAGACCAGGCTGAATTGGAGCGGCTTCGGAGGTTCGCTTCTCCCGCTGGGCATGGGCGAACGGGGGCGAGGGGTGCTGGCGAAATTTCGGAATATTAGAATAATGTTCCTGAGTTGCCCGACGTGTCAAGCTGCTTGGTCGAACGCCGGCCGCCGCTGACTACTTTGCATGGGGTTGTTTTCGATATTTTGGCTATGCGCTCTGCGACGGCGCCATCGCTTCAGATTGCCCTAGACTAGCCAATCAGCCGCGCCGTGTGGCGCGGCCGGATTCGACGTCGAAAATCTCCCCCCGAGGGCCGATGTCGAGGAACGCCGCGGGATCGGCACCGGTCATCCAGACCTGCGCACCGAGCTTGGCGAGCTCGTCGAACAGCGCCTTGCGGCGGTTCGGATCGAGATGGGCGACGACCTCGTCGAGCAGCAGCAGCGGTACGATGCCGGTCATCTCCGCGACCATCGTGGCGTGCGCCAGCACCAGCCCGATCAAAAGCGCCTTCTGCTCGCCGGTCGAGGCATCACGCGCCGGCATGTTCTTCGGCGCGTAGACCACCTGCAGATCGGTCAGATGCGGGCCGTCGAGCGTGCGCCCGGCGGCGGCATCGCGCGGCCGGCCGGCGCGCAGGATCTCGCGGTAGCGGTCCTCCACTGCGGTTGCAGGCTCCTGCAGCAGCGCATTCTCCATCCAGCCGTCGAGCATGATCTCGGCGGAGGGGAAGGCCGAGGCCGCGCCGCGCTCGCGCAGCATCACGGCGAGCTTGGCGGCGGTCTGGCCCCGCGACGCGGCGACCGCGACCGCAAGCTCGGCGGTTTCGCGCTCGATCGCATCACACCAATGGTCGTCATAGTTGCGCACCTCGAGCAGCCGGTTGCGCGAGCGCAGCGACCGCTCCAGCGCGGAAACGCGGCTGGAATGTTCGGAATCGATCGCCAGCACCAGGCGATCGAAGAAGCGCCGCCGTTCCGACGCGGCGCCCATGAACAGGCCGTCCATCGCCGGCGTCAGCCACACGATGCGCAGATGATCGCCGAAGGCGGTCGCGGAACCCACCGGTTCGCGGTCGATGCGGCAGCGTCGCGTGCTGCCGGCGTCACCGGTCGGAGGATCGATGCCGGTGCCGAGCGTGGCGAGGCCGAGCGCGCCCTCGACTTCGGCCGACACCGCCCAGGAGCCGTCGCCCTGATTGTCGGCGATGTCCTCCAGCGTCGCGCGACGCAGCCCGCGGCCCGGCGACAGGAACGAGACCGCTTCCATGCAATTGGTCTTGCCGGCGCCGTTCGGCCCGACCAGCACCACCATGTCGCCGGCGACCTGCAGCGTCGCCGTCCGGTAATTGCGGAAATGCGTCAGCGACAGGCGATGAATGCGGGACGGGGTCATCTCAGCTCGTCATTGCCGGGCAGTCGTGCCCAGCCACGACGCAATCTAGTGCTGATGCGCGCCAAGAGAAGTGCGTCACACCCGCATCGGCATCAGCACGTAGAGTGCGCCCTTGCTGTCGCGGTCCTGCACCAGGGTCGGCGAGCCGGGATCGGCGAGCTTCAGCACCGCGACCTCGCCCTCGATCTGGGCAGCGATGTCGAGCAGATAGCGCGAGTTGAAGCCGATATCGAGCGCGTCGGAGGCGTACTCGACCTCGAGCTCCTCGGTGGCGCTGCCGGAATCCGGATTGGTGACCGAGAGCACCAGCTTGCCCGCGGACAGCGCGAGCTTCACCGCGCGGCCGCGTTCGCTGGAAATCGTCGAGACGCGGTCGACGGCGGCTTCGAAATCCTTCTTGTCGACGACCAGTTCCTTGTCGTTGTTCTGTGGAATGACGCGGCCGTAGTCCGGGAAGGTGCCGTCGATCAGCTTCGAGGTCAGCACCACATTGCCGAGCGTGAAGCGGATCTTGCCGTCCGACAGCTCGATCGAGATCTCGGCGTCGTCGCCCTCGATCAGCCGCTGTACTTCGCCGACCGTCTTGCGCGGGACGATCACGCCGGGCATGCCGGTTGCGCCCTTGGGCAGCGCGAGGTCGATCTGCGCCAGCCGGTGACCGTCGGTCGCAACCCCGCGCAGGGTCGCCGCCTTGGCGTTGCCGGCCGCGTGCAGATAGATGCCGTTGAGGTAGTAGCGGGTCTCTTCGGTCGAGATCGCGAACTGCGTGCGGTCGATCAGGCGTTTGATATCGGACGCCGGCAGCGAGAACGAATGCGTCATGTCGCCGGCGGCAAGGCCCGGGAAGTCGCTCTCGGGCAGGGTCTGCAGCGTGAAGCGCGAGCGGCCGGCACGCACCGCCAGCACCGAGCGGTCGCCATCGGCTTCCAGCACGATCTGCGAGCCGTCGGGCAGCTTGCGGACGATGTCGTAGAACATGTGCGCGGGCACCGTGGTCGAGCCGGCGGTTCCGGTTTCGGCGGCCAGGGTCTCCGTCACCTCGAGGTCGAGGTCGGTCGCTTTCAGCGACAGTTTGGCGCCCTCGGCGCGGATCAGCACGTTGCCGAGGATCGGGATGGTGTTGCGACGCTCGACCACGCGGTGAACGTGACCTAGCGATTTCAGGAGTTGCGCGCGCTCGACGGTGACCTTCATTGCAATACCCGCCAGATCCCTCAGATGGAAAAGCCGGGCGGCCGTTCAGGGCAGCACCGCGGCATTGGAAACCCGAAAAGCCGGATCAATACCGGATTTGATCAAACCCACGGGGGGACCGCAAGGTGGCGCGGATGGGCGGCCGGTGCAAGGGATACGGGCGCGAAACGAGCCCCGTTCCCCACGTTTTGGGTCGGAAAAAAGTTTAGCCCTCCCCTTTGGGAGGGGAGGGCAATGGAACGAGCCGGCCGGATGAAGCGGCCCTATTCCTGCAGCTGGCGCTTCAGCGATTCGACTTCCTCCGACAGCGCCGTGTCCTTGGCGACCAGTGCCTCAATCTTGCGCACGGCGTGCAACACCGTGGTGTGGTCGCGGCCGCCGAAGCGCCGGCCGATCTCCGGCAGCGAGCGCAAGGTCAGCGTCTTCGCCAGATACATCGCGACCTGGCGCGGGCGCACCACATTGGCGGTGCGGCGGGACGACAGCAGGTCGGAGCGGCTGACATTGTACTGCCGGGCGACCACGCGCTGGATGTCCTCGATCTTGATCCGCTTCGGCTCCTGCGGGCGGATCAGGTCGCGCACCTCGCGCTCGGCCATCTCCAGCGTCACCGGCTGGTTGTTGAGCTTGGAGTGCGCCAGCAGGCGGTTGATCGCGCCTTCAAGGTCGCGGCCGTTATGGGTGATGGTGCGCGCCAGATAGTCGAGCACCTCCTCCGGCACGTCGAAGCTTGCATGGTGGGCGCGAGCCGCGGCGACGCGCGACTTCAGGATGCCGAGCCGCAGCTCCTCGCCGAGCGAGCCCATCTCGACCACGAGGCCGCCGGCGAGCCGCGAGCGCACGCGGTCGTCGAGGCTTTCCAGATCCGACGGCGGACGGTCGGCCGCGATCACGACCTGGCGGCCGGCATCGATCAGCGCGTTCAGCGTGTGGCAGAACTCGGCCTGCGTCGACTTGCCCTGCAGGAACTGCAGATCGTCGATGACCAGCACGTCGATGCCGCGCAGCGCCTCCTTGAAGGCCAGCGCCGTCTGCGTCTTCAGCGCCGCGACGAAGCCGTACATGAACTTCTCGGCGGTGAGATACAGCACCTTGCGTTCGCCGCCGGAATTGCCGGCCCAGGTCACCGCCTGCAGCAGGTGCGTCTTGCCGAGGCCGACGCCGGCATGGATGTAGAGCGGGTTGAACATCACGGGATCGCCGCGGCGACCTTCCGCGACCTGGCGGGCCGCCGCATGAGCCAGCGTGTTGGACCGGCCGACGACGAAGCTGGCAAAGGTCAGGCGCGGATCGAGCGGCGAGCCGCCGAGCGCGTCATGGCTTGCCGACACCGGCGCAGTCGCAAACGAGCGCAATTCGGGCGCGGGGCGGCCGTCGGTGCGCTCGATGCGGCGCACTTCGACGGGCGCAGCCGTTTCCTTCACCGGAGCCGTCGCACGGATCGCGGAGCGGACGGTAAGGTCGATCTTGTGCACTTCCGGCATCTCGGCCTGCCAGCAGGACAGCACACGATCGGCGTAATGCGCCTGGATCCAGCTCTTGAGGAACCGGGTCGGAACCGACAGGTGCACGCTCTCGTCGTGCACGCTCTCCAGATCCATCCGTGCGAACCAGCTCGTGTAAACGTCCTCGCCAACGCTCGTCCGCAGACGTCCCTTCACCCGCGACCAGCGATCCTGTTCCGTGTTCGTCATTGCCTTCGTACTTCCAAGTCTGAGAGATAATCGTTGCGAAAGCGCCGTGCAGGTTTGCTGCCGCGGCGCGACCTCTAGCGGGCGCGGTCTGCTCCGGACAAAGCTCTCCCGTGCGGCGACCGTGCGCCACCCGACAGATCAGCTGTTTGGAGAAGATGCGCCCCGCGAGGTCAGCGCGTACTCGACGGACGCTGCGGGTGAGAGCCGATGTCCGAGGGGTTGATTACGGCACCACTGGAAATTTGCGCTTCGGCTGTCGTTGGTTCGACTGCAGTGATGATACCGTAAGGCATAAGTCCTCCCCCTCCCGCCGCGACGTATCGCGGCAAGTTGTCAGCTTGCTCGTGTCTTCAAATTCGAACTGCTGCTACCGAACACCGAAATGCCCGGCGCTTCGCCGCCGCCGTGTCGTCGTCAACCCGTTCACTCGCTCCGCGTTCCCGCTGCCAGATCCGACCGACGTCCTGGTCTCTCTTGTTCGATCCCCCAAATTGCCGGGGACATCGCCGGAGAATTTTTGACACAGTTCGTCCGTCCTCATATCGCTATGAGCCGTCAATCCAGCTTCGCTTGGAAAGCGTCGCTAACGCACACACCGCCGCCGATTTGTGCGTCCGCCCCTGGGTCTCAAACCGCGCTGATCTGGAGAGCCGTGGGCGTCGCGAACAAGAAATAAATACACCAAGCACATTTCCTGACAATCCGTGGATTCGACGGGGGTCGAGACTCTTCGCGACTGTTGCGGCGTTGCCGATGCTGAGTTGCGAAAGCAAGTTTTTGAATCAGCGCACAGATTCACGCGTGTCACAAACGACGGTGCAATACCAAAAATTTTTCATAGAAAATTTACATTTGGTCTCGCGCCGGTCATTTTTCCAATCGCTGTCCAACGCTATGTGCATAAGTAATTCGCGAGACGTCATTTTTCTCGATTACTTTTGCAGGGTAACCCCGCGTCGCAAGTTTCGCCGCGAAATGCTTGCGCGCTATTCCATCTATCTAGCTTAGCGAAGAACAATCTGTGGGCGAGTGCGGCGCGTTAAGCATGTTGAGCCGGTAGAACTACGGACGCGACGAAACATGACACGCAGTTCGTCGCGCGGCAACGCGAAGTGTTCTCGCGCTATGAAACTTCCACGACAAAAGTCGAGACAAAAACAAAAAGCCCGGCGCGAGCCGGGCTTCGTGACAAATGTGTCTTCCAGTCAGCTCGCGCGCCGAGCTTTTACTTGGCGAGCTTGGCGATCCGCTGCGACAGACGCGAGACCTTACGGCTCGCGTTGTTCTTGTGAATGATGTTGCGCTGCGCTGCCTTCATCAGCTCGGGCTCGGCGCGGCTCATCGCCTTCAGCGCCGCCTCGCGGTCGCCGCTCTTGATCGCTTCCTCGACGGTGCGCACCGCGCCACGCATCTGCGTGCGGCGCGACTTGTTGACGATGGTGCGGCGGGCAATCTTGCGGGTCGCCTTCTTGGCGGAGGTGGTGTTGGCCATGGTTCTCTAACTGTCCTTCGGCGGTGATCGCTCGGTGGTCGGGCTTGCGCGCACCGGCCGGTTCAAATCTCAACTCTGATGTATTTGTCCAAGGTGGTTTTCTTGGGTGTCCTTGAGGCGGCCATGCGAGGAGCGCAAAATGCTGCCCCGCGCCTGCGGCACTGTCCAAAGAACAGCGGCGGCAGGATTGCGCCCGCCGCCATCGGCCGGTCTTATAGATGGCGCGGGCTTAAGCGTCAACGCTTTCGGGACCCAAAAAGAGCCCGAAATCGGCCCGCGAGGGCCGGATAAGCCGCTGAAGAGGTTGAATTTCCGGGGGGCGCCCGGTAAGGCCTGACGACGCGTGGGGCGCGACTGGGAGTTAGGGTGACGCATGATCCGCGGCTTTTTCCGTCTGATCGGCCTTCTGCTGCTGGCCGGCAGCTTCATCTTCATGGTCTATGACGGGGCCCGCTACGTCGCCGACCAGAGCCTGCGGTTCACCCAATTCGGCCAGTTCTGGAACGACATCCACCAGTCGAGCCAGCAGGCATTCCATGCCTGGGTGGATCGCTTCGCGCCCTGGCTCTGGAATGACGTGATCCGCCTGCTTCTGGAGCAGCCGGTGTTCGCAGTGCTCGGCATTGCCGGCATCCTGCTGATGATCCTGTTCCGGCCCCGCAAGCCCTTGATCGGCTACGCGCGCGACTGACTTGCTCGCAGCCCGCCTTGGCGGCAGCCCTCCTTGGCTGCAGCACTCAGTAACGGGGCTGCCATCATCCGCGTAAGGACATATATAGGTGACAGCCGGCCCGCAGGCCGTTGCCGCGTCGGCCGATGTCCCGCTGGAGGTGTCCATGTTGTTCATGCGCAAGACCACCGCGTTGCCGAGCGCCGCCGAGGCGCTGCCGGGTCGCGCGACGCCGATCCCGACCGCGACCACCCATTTCGTCAATGGCAGCAAGCTGCAGCCGCCTTATCCGCAAGGCCTCGAGCAGGCGGTGTTCGGGCTCGGCTGCTTCTGGGGCGCGGAGCGCAAATTCTGGGAACTCGGCGAGGGGATCTACACCACCGCGGTCGGCTATGCCGGCGGCCACACCCCGAACCCGACCTATGAGGAAGTATGCTCGGGGCGCACCGGCCACACCGAAGTGGTGCTGGTCGTGTTCGACCCGAAGAAGATCTCCTACGAGAAGCTGCTGAAGACGTTCTGGGAGAACCACAACCCGACGCAGGGCATGCGCCAGGGCAACGACATCGGCACGCAATATCGCTCCGCGATCTACACGTTCAGCGACGCGCAGCGCAAAGCAGCCGATGAGTCGCAGGCGATGTATCAGAAGGCGCTTGCCGCCAAGGGCCTCGGCGCCATCACCACCGAGGTCGCGCCCGCAGGTGAGTTCTACTTCGCCGAGGACTACCACCAGCAATACCTCGCCAAGAATCCGGCGGGCTATTGCGGGCTCGGCGGCACCGGCGTGTCCTGCCCGATCGGCGTTGGCGTCACCGCCTGATCGTCCTGCTGAGCAAGAGCTCGCTCCGGAAAGCCGGTTTGCGCTCTTCCCGGGCACGGCTTTAGATCCTTGTTTGAGCATGATCTTTTCGGAAAACCGGTTTCCACTTTTCCGGATCGTGCTCTAAGCCAATAGGAGGCCGGCTTTTCCGGCCTCCCGCTCGACCCTCGAAAACCCTTTGTTAACCATAAGTGGTGCAAGACTGGGCCTGTCTCGCCGTTGAGGGATAGGTCCGGTGCCGGTTGCACGCGCGTTACGATTGCCGATCACTGCCGTTGTGGCTGCGCTCGCGCTGTCTGGCTGCATGAGCACGTCCGGTCCCGTCGCCATTGGCCCGCAAGGTTTGGGCCCGCAAGGCGTCGATGCCGTCAGCTATGGCCCGGCCTACGCACCCGCTCCGGTTGCCGATGCAGGCGGCGGCGGTGCGATCAGCGCATTGCGTTCCGCCTTCGCCAGCACGTCCCCTGGTTATGGCTATGCCGCACCGGCCGCCGCCCCGGTCGTCTATGCCGCCGCCTCCCCGGGTGGACCCCCCGCCGGCTACGACAACGGATATCACCTTGGCCCCGGCGACAAGCTCCGCGTCGTGGTCTACGGCCAGGAAGGCCTGACCAATTCCTATGCGATCGACGCCGCGGGCGCGATCACGATGCCGCTGATCGGCTCGGTACCGGCACGCGGCCGCACGCCGGCCGGGCTTGCCGGCGAAATCTCGGCGCGGCTGCGCAACGGCTTCATCCGCGAGCCTTCGGTGGCGGTCGAGATCGAGTCCTATCGTCCGTTCTTCATTCTCGGCGAAGTCCAGGCCCCCGGCCAATATCCCTACGTGCCGAACATGACGGTCGAGAGCGCGGTCGCGATCGCCGGCGGCTTCTCGCCGCGTGCCCGCCGCGACAGCGTGACGCTGACCCACACCGATGCGTCCGGCTCCGGCCGCTTCGTGGTGCCGCTGGGTACGCCGATGAGCCCGGGCGATACGGTGTTCGTCGGCGAGCGCTGGTTTTGACGAAGGACAGCGTCCTTCGTCATTCCGGGGCGATGCGCAGCATCGGACCCGGAATCTCGAGGTTCCCCGGTGCGCAATTGCGCACCTGAGGTCCGCGCTTTGCGCGCCCCGGAACGACGGGTGGAAAAGCCCGCTTCCTATCGCTTCAAATGCTTTGCGAAAAATTCCATGCTGCGCGGCCAGGCGATGTCGGCGCTTGCCTTGTCGTAGCTGGCGCGCTCGTCGCAATGGAAACCGTGCTGCGCGCCGGGATAGATGAAGACCTCGACCTCGGGCCGCTTCGACTTGATGGTCTCGACATCGCTCAAGGGAATGCCGGCGTCCTTCTCGCCGAAATGCAGCTGCGTCGGCACTGCCGGCTTGTCGTTGGCGAAGCGCACGATGGCACCGCCGTAATAGCCGACCGCGGCTGACAGCCCGGCCAGCTTGGTGGCGGCGGCATAGGCGACGCTGCCGCCGAGGCAGAAGCCGATGATGCCGACCGGCCCGACCGGCTTCGCCGCATCGATCGCGGCCTGGGTGTCGCGCAGCATCGCGGCCCAGTCCGGATTGGCGACGAACTTCCGCGCCTCGGCGATCTCGTCGGGGGAATAGCCGCTCTGGAAGTTCGGCGTGATGCGGTCGAAGATCGAAGGTGCAACCGCGACATAGCCTTCCTTCGCCAGCCGGTCGCAGACCGAGCGGATGTGGTGATTGACGCCGAAGATCTCCTGGATCACGACCACCGCGCTCTTCGGCGCGCCGGCAGGATCGGCGCGGTAGGCGCCGAGTTCAAATCCGTCCGAAGCCTTGAGTTTGATGTTTTGTCCCATGGTCCATCCTTGTCAGTTTGGGGGTTGCATGAAGCTCTTGATGATGAGGTCCAAAGCGCGATGAAATCGTCATCGCGCTTTGGCTCTTCGTTTGAGCATGGCCTTTCCGGAAAACCGCTTCGCACGTTTCCGGACCATGCTCTAGCGCCACATCCAGTTCTCGCCCCAGTCGGCCTTCCAGCCGGTCAGCCGGTGTTTGCGGAATTGCAGGAAGAGGCGGTCGTGGTGCGGAAACAGCCCGCTGCCGCCGAGGTCGCGGAAGGTCAGGAAGATCTCGTTGCCGGGCCGTCCGCTGACATAGGTGAGCGGTGTGCCGAGCGCGCGCTGCGCGTCCGCAACGCCCATGCCGAACGCCAGCGGCGTGGTGTTGGACAACGTTGCAGTGAAAGTGGACGGGGCTGTGACGAACGGCAGCTTCTGCGCGTTCGCCTCTGTCGCGGCCGCAATCAGCAACAAGGCAACCGCGATCGTCTTCATGGCGCAGTCTTTCCCGGCGCGCCGGCCTCAAGGCCATCCAGGAACGGCAGCACCGCGGCGATGAAGGCCTGCGGCTGGTCGATGTTGACGGCGTGGCCGGCGTTCGGGATCACCGCCTTCTGCGCACCGGGGATTTTTGCCGCCATGTAGTCGGACGCCGCCAGGAACGGCGTGTCGTCGGCGCCGACCACAACCAACGCTGGCACCTGGATCCCGGGCAGCGATTCGATCACCCGAGCATCGCGCTGTGCCAGCATGCCGCGCGCGGCGAGCGCGAGGCCCCTGGCGTTGCGATGGGTGACCGACGCGCGCTCGGCGCTCAGCGATCTCAGCACCTCGAGCCCTTCGCGGTCGAAGCGGTCGCCGGTCTCGCGGGCGCGCTTGTTCCAGACATCGCGGGCGTCGTCCTTCTTGAAGCCCGGGCCGGTGTCGATGATCAGCAGCGCCCGCACCCGCTCCGGATGGGCGCGATGAAAGGCGAGCGACATGTAGCCGCCGAGCGACAGCCCGCCGACGATCGCCTTGTCGGCGCCGGCGGCGTCGAGCAAAGCGGCGATGTCGCCGACCGTCAGCGCTTCGCTATAGGCATCGGGATCGTCGGGATAGTCGGACTGACCGTGCCCGCGCATGTCCCACAGGATCAGCTTGTGCCGCTGCGACAGCGCCTCGATCTGGCCCTGCCACATCGCCGACGTCGAGGAATAGCCGTGGGTCAGGATCAGCGGCGGGCCACTGCCGTGGACCTCGTAGTAGATCTCGACGCCGTTGCGGTTGAGCTTGGCCATTGACGGGCTCCTTGTGTTTCTCTCGCCGCTGTCATCGGACGGCGTTGCCGGTGCTTGCTGCCGACGCTTTGAGCAAGCGTCTGGCGATTAGACACGAACGCTGGCATTCCAAAAAGCGTCATGCCGTTGCCGCATCGCACAACAGGCATCTTCGGAAATTTATTCTTTTCGAGCAATTCCAAATTGGATTGCCTCCAGCCGGGAACCGGATCATTGTTTCGGCAACTGTCGCTGACCCGGTGGGCGCCGGCCAAGACCCAACAGTGAGTTGCCGCCGTAAGCGGCTTCCTACACCGGAAGGGGAGAGAGATGCCAAATCTCAATATCAACGGACGGAATATGTCCGTCGAGGCGGCCAATGACACGCCGCTGCTTTGGGTCATCCGCGAGCAATTGCAGATGACGGGCACCAAATTCGGTTGCGGCGCCGGCCTGTGTGGCGCCTGCACGGTTCACGTCAACGGCGAAGCAGTGCGGTCCTGCCAGACCTCGGTCGCCGACGCCGTCGGCAAGAAGATCACCACCATCGAGGGCCTCTCCGCCAAGGGCGATCATCCCTTGCAGAAGGCCTGGGTCGCCGAGCAGGTGCCGCAATGCGGCTACTGCCAGTCCGGCCAGATCATGCAGGCGGCGGCGCTGCTGTCGAAGAACACCAACCCGACCAAGGAAGAAGTGGTCGCGCATATGGACGGCAACCTCTGCCGTTGCATGACCTATTCACGAATCCAGAAGGCGATCATGCGCGCTGCGTCCGACATGCGCACCGCATCGGCCACCGGATCCGAGCGGAGGGCCACATGAACAAGCACGTGAAAAACCTCGCGCCCGAGACGACCGATCTCAGCCGCCGTTCCTTCCTGGTCGGCACCGCTGCAACCGGCCTCGTGCTCGGCTACGCCGCGTCCGGCATCGACCAGGCGCTCGCGGCGCCCGCACCCGCCAGCTTCGAGCCGAGCGTCTGGTATTCGATCGCACCCGACGGTCTCGTCACCGTGACCTGCGGCAAGGCCGACATGGGCCAGCACGTCGCCTCGACCATGGCGCAGATCGTGGCCGAAGAGCTCGGCGCGAACTGGAAGGACATGCGGGTTCAGCTCGCCTCCAACGATCCGAAGTTCAACGATCCCGTGCTGGGCGCGCAGATCACCGGCGGCAGCTGGTCGACGATGATGAACTTCGATGCCATGAGCCGCGCCGGCGCAGCCGGCCGCATCGCATTGACCGAAGCGGCGGCAGCCTCCATGGGCGTGCCGGCCGGCGAGCTGGTGGTGCGCGATTCCAGGATCAGCCATGCGAAGTCGAAGAAGTCGATGTCGTTCGCCGAGGTGGTGAAGAGCGGCAAGGCGACCAAGACCTTCACGGCGGATGACCTGAAGGCGATCAAGCTCAAGACGCCCGACCAGTACACCATGATCGGCGTCTCGGTGCCGCAGCTCGACATTCCGTCGAAGGTCAACGGCACGGCCAAGTACGGCATCGACGTGATGGTGCCGGGCATGGTCTACGGCGCGCTGGTCACCCCGCCGGTGCGTTACGGCGCCACCGTGAAGTCGGTCGACGATAGCGCGGCCAAGAAGCTGCCCGGCTTCATCAAGGCCGTCACCCTCGACGACAAGACCACAACCACGACCGGCTGGGTCGTCGCGGTCGCCAACACCTATGCGCAGGCGAAGAAGGCCGCGGCGGCGCTGAAGATCAGCTATGACGGCGGTCCGAACGCAAAGCTGTCGAGCGAATCGCTGTTCGCCGAGGCCAAGCGGCTGCAGGGGCTCAGCGATTCCGGCGAGTTCTTCGTCAAGGACGGCGATCCGAACGCGGCGTACGGCTCGGCGGCCAAGGTGTTGGAGGCGGAATACACCACCAACATCAACATCCACGCGCCGATGGAGCCGATGAACGCCACCGCGGAGTTCAAGGGCGACATCCTGCACATCTATTCCGGCAACCAGTTCGCGACGCGCTCCGGCGCGATTGCGGCCGGCGCCGCCGGGATCGATCCGAAGTTCGTGGTGATGCACCAGATGTGGCTGGGCGGCGGTTTCGGCCGGCGTCTCGACGCCGACATGATGGTTCCCGCGGTGCAGGCGGCGAAGGCCGTCGGCAAGCCGGTCAAGGTCATCTACACGCGCGAAAACGACATGACGATGGATTTCTCGCGTCCGCTGACCTACCAGAAAGTGAAGGCCGGCATGGACGGCGACGGCAAGATCGTCGCGATGAGCCACGACGTGGTCTCGGCCTGGCCGACCGCGCGTTGGGGAATCCCCGATTTCCTCACACCGTCGGTCGACAAGAAGGGCCCGCTCGACTCCTTCACCGTGAACGGAGCGGACTTCTTCTACACCGTGCCCAATCACTATGTGCGGGCGATCAAGAACGAGATGGCGCACAACGCCACCCCGTCCGGTCAGCTCCGCTCGGTGGCGCCGGGTTGGACGTTCTGGGCGGTCGAAAGCATGATCGACGAGATCGCGCATGCGACCGGCAAGGACCCGGCGCAGCTGCGCATCTCGTTGCTCGACGGCAAGGGCAAGAATGACGGCGGCGCGCAGCGTCTGCGCAACACCTTGCTCGCTGCGATGGGCCTTGCCGGCTACGGCACCAAGCAGCTGCCCAAGGGCGAAGGCATGGGCGTTGCCTGCGTGTCGTCGCAGGAGCGCGCCACGGCGAGCTGGACCGCCTGCGTCGCCCATGTCGCGGTTGCCCCGTCGGGCGAGGTGACGGTGAAGAAGCTGACGGTTGCGACCGACGTCGGTACGCAGGTGAATCCCGATGGCATCCGCGCCCAGGTCGAGGGCGCGGCGCTGTGGGGCATGTCGCTGGCGCTGTTCGAGAAGGCGACGTTGAAGGACGGCGGCATCGAGCAGACCAACTTCGACAGCTATACGCCGCTTCGGATGAGCCAGCTGCCGGAAGTCGCGGTCAACGTCATCGCCAATGGCGAGAAGGCGACCGGCGTCGGCGAGCCGGCGGTGACGGTGGTGGCGCCGGCGATCGGCAACGCCGTCTTCAACGCGGTCGGCGCCCGCGTCCGAGGCCTGCCGATCACTGCGGAAGCCGTCAAGGCGGCGATGAAGGCGTAATGAGCTGAACGAACAAGGACGCCGGAGAGCACAAGCTCTCCGGCGTTTTTCTTGGCTCCGCGCGTCGGCCGGGCGGTGACGGCATCAACTTTGACGCCGCAAAAATTCATGATTCGCCGCTGACGCTCGCATCTGCATTGGTTTCCGGCCGGCCTGATTCTGCTGGCGGATTTGGCGATCCCTCAAATTGTATCCATTGCGCTTAAGCGCCGTTCAGCATCCCCATTAAGTTGGAGGGAACGCATCGTCAGGTAGCGTCCCGGCGTCGGTCGTTACCGCGACGGGGATGCCATGACTGCCTTAGCCAACAACCAGACTTCGAAGCGCCGCCTCCTGCTGGCGTCAGATCGAAGCGACCAGAGCAACGAGCTCGCCAGCATTTTGCGCTCGGTGGGCGAGGTCGATACCGTTCCGACTTCCGACATTCCCGAGCAGCCGGCCCGCGATCTCTCCGGCATCGTCGTCGACATCAACCTGCGCTCGCCCGAAGCCGTGCAGCTCGTCCGCGCCAAGCTGCAGGCCGACGCCTATCGCGAGATGCCGCGGCTGTTCGTGCTGGCGGATGCCTTGCATCACGCCTCGATGCAGGCCTGGGCGCTCGGCGCCACCGACACGATCTCGCGGCCGTTCGATGCGCGCGGAATCCTGCAGCGCATCCGTGCCGCGTTCCCCGACGACAGCGGCTATGACGAGACCGATCGCGGCAAGGCGCTCAACCGCGGCGTCGAGGCCGCGCACGGCGTGATGGTCAAGATGTTCGAGCGGATGCGCGCCGGCGAGCCGCTCAAGTTCGAGGACATCGTCGCCGCCGAGAACAAGATCCTCAAGGCGATCAAGCACAACTCGCTGCGCGAATGGCTGACCACGGTCGGCTGCCATCACCAGGAGACCTATCGTCACTGCCTGTTCGTGACCGGTTTTGCGGTCGCGTTCGCGCAGCATCTCGGCATGCGCGACGACGACCAGCGCCGGCTCGCCCGCGCCGCGCTGCTGCACGACGTCGGCAAGGCGTTCGTTCCGGTCGCGCTGCTCGACAAGCCCGGCGCATTGACGGTCGAGGAAATGGCCGAGATGCGCGAGCATCCGCGCCGCGGCTACGAGGCGCTGTCCGCGCAGGGCGGCTTTCCGCCGGAAATGCTCGACGTGATCCTGCATCATCACGAATTCCTCGACGGCACCGGCTATCCCAACGGCCTCAGCGGCAACCAGATCAGCGACATCGTCCGCGTCACCACGATCGTCGATGTCTATGCCGCTTTGGTCGAGAAGCGCGCCTACCGGCTGCAGTTCACCCATGCCAAGGCGTTCTCCATGATGGAGGAGATGGGCGGCAAGCTCGACCAGCAATTGCTGCAGGCGTTCCGCCCGGTGGCGTTCGGGCATTATTGAGCCCTCAACCCCGTCATTGCTTCGTCGCTTCGTCGTCGCAATGCCGGCTGAGGCGGCGGCTCTAGCCAATCAACGCAAGTCGTGCTCCTTACCTCCGCCTAGATTCCGGTGATCATCGGCAAGACCGATGCTCCGACGGGTGAGGACGATCATGGATACGGCAACGACCGGGGATTTCGACATCCCCGCCGACATCGCGGCAACCCTTGTCGATCCCGTCGCCTATGCGGACGACCGCATCCACGACAGCTATCGCTGGCTGCGCGCCAACAACCCGCTCGGCATCGCGCGGCCCGAGAAGTTCGATCCGTTCTGGGTGGTGACCAAGCACGCCCATATCCAGGCGATCAGCCGGCAGAACGAGCTGTTCCACAACGCCGACCGGCCGACCACGCTGACGACGCAGGCGCTCGAGGAGCGCGTTCGCAAGATCACCGGCGGGCCCAACCTGGTGCGCTCGCTGGTGCAGATGGACGCGCCCGACCACCCGAAATATCGCGCGCTGACGCAGGGCTGGTTCATGCCGACCAATCTCGGCAAGTTCGAGGCCCGCGTCCGCGAGATCGCGCGCGCCACGGTGCAGCGCATGCTCGCGAGGGGCGGCGCCTGCGATTTCGTCGAGGACGTTGCGCTCGGCTATCCCCTGCACGTCATCATGGAGATCCTCGGCGTGCCCGAGGCGGACGAGCCGCGCATGCTCAAGCTGACGCAGGAACTGTTCGGGCCGCAGGATCCCGACACCGCCCGGGTCCGCGACGCGCTCAGCGCGGAGCAGGTCTCCGCGATGCTGCAGGCGATCATCGCCGATTTCTCCGCCTACTTCCGCAAGATCACCGAGGATCGCCGCCAGAATCCGCGCGACGATCTCGCTACCGTCATCGCCAATGCGAAGATCGGCGGCGACTACATGCCGGAGCACGACCAGACCAGCTATTACATGATCGTCGCGACCGCGGGCCACGACACCACCTCATCCTCGACCGCGGGCGCGATCTGGGCGCTGGCCCGGGACCCCGCGGAATTCGCCAAGTTGAAGGCCAACCCGGACCTGATCCCGGGCCTGGTCGACGAGTCGATCCGCTGGATGACGCCGGTCAAGCATTTCATGCGCTCGGCCACCGCGGATACCGAACTCGGCGGCCGCAAGATCGCCAAGGGCGACTGGCTGATGCTGTGCTACGCCTCGGGCAATCGCGACGAGGAGGTGTTCGAGGACCCCGATCGCTTCCGCAGCGACCGCAAGCCCAATCGCCATGTCGCGTTCGGCTATGGCGCGCATCTCTGCCTCGGTCAGTACCTCGCCAAGCTCGAGATGCGCATCCTGTTCGAGGAGCTGCTGCCGCACCTGAAATCGCTGACGCTCGACGGCGAGGTGAAGATGACGCAGGCCTATTTTGTCAACGGCCCGAAGAAGCTGCCGATCCGCTTCGAGGTGAATTGAGCGTCATTGCGAGCCAACGGGTCGCGCGAACGCGCGCCCGATGACAGGCTCCGCGAAGCAATCCATGGCGCCACATACGGAAGCATGGATTGCTTCGTCGCTTTGCTCCTCGCAATGTCGGAAACCTCACTCCAGCATCTTCCTGAGCTCCGCCTTCGCGACCTTCTCCAGCGTCGAGCGCGGCATCTCGTCGACGAAGCGGATTTCGCGCGGCACCTTGAAGTCCGCGAGCGCGGCGCGGCAGGCGGTCATGACGTTGTCGTGCAAATCGGCGGGCAGGGCGGCGACGCCGGCTTGCGGGATGATGAAGACGACGGGCACCTCGTCCAGCATCGGGTGCTTCTTCGCCACCACCGCGGCCTCGCGCACGCCCGGCACCACCGCGATCACCTGCTCGATCTCGGAGGCCGCGACATTCTCGCCGCCGACCTTGAGCATGTCCTTGGAGCGATCGCCGAACTTGATGTAGCCGCGCTCCAGCATCGTGACGCGGTCGCCGGTGATGAAATAGCCGTGCTCGTCAAAGCTCTCGCGCGTCGCCTTCTCGTTGTGCAGATATTCGGCGAACAGCGACAGGCCGGGAATGCCCTTGATCAGCAGGTTGCCGGTCTCGCCGACGCCGGTCGGTGTGCCGTCATCGTTGGTGATGCGGATTTCGTATTCCGGCGCGGCGCGTCCGATCGACATCGGCGTGTTGGGCTGATCGACCTCGCCGATGATGCCGTGCGTGATGGTCTCGGTCATGCCCCACCAGCCGATGATCTTGATGCCGAAAACGCCGAAGGCAGGCGGCTCGTTCACGGCGGTGCCCCAGAGCCGGAACTTGTGATTCCTCGGCACCTCGTGCTCCAGCAGCGCCTTCATGCAGAACGGGATCGTCGAGGTCCAGGTCGAGCCGTGCTCCAGCGCCACCGGCCAGAAGCGGCTCGCCGAGAAGCGCGGCTGGATCACGCAGGTCGCTCCGACCCACAGGCTCGCCAGCATCGAATAGGCCAGCGCGTTGGTGTGAAACAGCGGCAGATAGGTCTGGTGCACGTCAAGGGCGTGCAGGTCCTGATGCGCGGCGTTGATCTTGGCGCCCCACAGCGCGTTGGCGTGGGTCCACAGCACCGCCTTCGGCCGCGACGTGGTGCCGGAGGTGTATTGCACGCTGCAAGGGGCGAGCGGATCGGTCGGGCGACGCGGCCGGTCGGCGCCGTCGGCAGACAGCGCCTCGAAACTGTCGCCGCGCGCGGGCGGCTGTGCCGGCGCTTGCCCGGCGTCGTGCGAGGTCACCGCGATCCAGCGCAGGCCCTTGCAGTTGGCTGATATCAGCTCGGCATAGGCCGGCTGGGTGATCGCGGCGACCGCGCCGCAATGGCCGGCAAAATATTCGATCTCGGCCGCGGCCGAGCGGGTGTTGGTGGTGACGGCGATGGCGCCGAGCTCGACGCAGGCGAACCACGACATGATCGCCTCGATGCAATTGTCGAGATGGATCAGGACATAGTCGCCCTGCCGGATGCCGCGCTTCGCAAGGCCCGCAGCGAGCGCGCCGACGCGCTCGTGGAATTCGCCGTAGCTCCAGCGCCGCGCCGGCGCGTCGAACGGCGCCCAGATCAGGAATGGATGATCGCGGCGCACCTCGGCACGCATTTTGAGCAGCCATGGCACATCGAGTCCCGCAAACGGTCCCACGACGCCCGGCACTGCTTTTGAATTGTTCATATGTCCTCCCGCGCGGCCTTGTCGGCCGCCATTGGTCTTGGTTGGGAGCAGTTCTGCCATCGGCGTGCGCCGAGAGCAAATCGGGATTTGCAAAGCGGTTTTGCGCTGAAGCTGTCTGTTCCGCCGCGCGGAAGAGATCGACTTGTTCGCGGCATCCGTCATCGGGCGCGCATTCGCACGCCACGCCGGCTCGCAATGACGATCGAAAGCTAGGTCGCGTCCTTCTCGTACGACGAGATCTCGATCAGGCTGCCGTCGGGGTCGCGGCAATAGACCGAGCGCAGCGTGCCGCGCGCGCCTTGCTTGGCCACCGGGCCTTCCTCGATCCTGACACCATTGGCCTTCAGATGCGCGACCACTTCCTCGGGCGTGCTCGAGGTGAGGAAGCAGAGATCGTCGCTGCCGGCCGCCTCGTGATCGGCGGTGAACCAGTCCACCTTGTCGGCATCGCGCGGCCGCACATTGATCTTCTGGTTGCCGAACACCAGTGAGGTGCGCGGCGTCTTGCCCTTGCCGGCGTCGAACACCTTCACCTCCATGCCGAGGATCCTGCTGTACCAGGCAACCGAGCGCACGACATCGGTGACGTTGATCACGAGATGGTCGAGCCCATTCACCTTGACGGACATGATCGATCCTTTTCGGTCCAGAGTGCTTTCGAGCGATGTGGTCGCCGGTTCTGGTGCGATCAGAGCCGCAGCTTAGTCTTTCGTCGCGGTCGGCGGCGCACGTGTCGCACTGGCCGCTTCAGGCATTGTTTGTTAAAACCGCGCCGCACGCAACGCAACAGAAACGGGCAGGGCGCCAAACCCTGCTGGATTGGGAGAAACTTCATGATTTCACGCCGTACCGCGCTGGGCCTGATCGGGTCGGGGATTTCGACATTTGCGATCGGCCGCGCTTCCGCTGCCGACTATCCGGCGCGGCCGGTGCGCTGGATCGTGGGTTATCCGCCGGGCGGCGCCACCGACATCATCGCGCGCCTGGTCGGGCAGCGGCTGTCGGAGAGGCTCGGGCAGCAATTCGTGATCGAGAACAAGCCGGGCGCCGGCAACAATATCGGCACCGAGGCGGCGATCAACGCCGAGCCGGACGGCTACACCGTGCTGCTGGTCAATCCGGCCAATTACATCAACGCTTCGCTCTACGCCAATCTGAAGTTCAACTTCGTGCGCGACGTCGCGCCGGTTGCTTCCTTCAATCGCGTGCCGAACGTGATGACCGTCAACAAGGACGTGCCGGCCAAGACCGTCGCCGAGTTCATCGAATATGTGAAGGCCAATCCCGGCAAGGTGAACATGGCCTCTTCCGGTAACGGCACCTCGGTGCATCTCTCCGGCGAGATGTTCATGGCGATGACCGGCTGCAAGATGCAGCACGTGCCGTATCGCGGCGCCGCGCCCGCGATCACCGACATGCTCGGCGGCCAGGTGCAAGTGATCTTCGACAACATGCCCTCGATCATCCAGCACATCCGCTCCGGCGCGCTGCGCGCGCTGGCGGTGACGTCAACCGAGCGATCCTCGCAACTGCCGGACGTTCCGTCGGTCGCCGAGACCGTGAAGGGCTACGAAGCGAGCGCGCTGTTTGGCATGGGCGCGCCGAAGAACATGCCGAAGGAAGTTATCGCCAAGCTCAACACCGAGATCAACGCCGTGCTCGCCGAACCCGACATGAAGAAGCGTCTGGTCGAGCTCGGCGGCGATCCGCTGATCCAGACGCCGGAAGCCTTCGGCAACGATATCAAGGCCGAAACCGACAAGTGGAAGAAGGTCGTCGAGTTCGCCGGCCTCAAGGTCGAGTAGACGTCGCAAGAGGCGCGATGCTGGATCGCGCGGGACAAATGTGGCCCGCGTGGTGCAGTCAAGTTCGTCGGCCTTGACGCGGAATAAATTGACGTTCAGGAACCTTATCAAAGATGCCGCACCTGACTAACTGCGGCATCCGAGGAGCCGGATCATGCGCGCATCGGGATTGGCAATGCTTGTTCTGGGAACGATGACGCTCGCCGGCGCGGCGAGTATCACGCCCGCTTCCGCCGATCCGTATGACTACCCATGGTGTGCGCAGGGCCCGAGCCTGGGCTACCCCGGCGAATGCGCCTACCGAACCTACGAGCAGTGTCTCGCGAGCGTGTCGGGCCGCTATCTCTATTGCGGCGAAAATCCGCGCTTCCTGTTCAGCGAACCGCCGCCGCCACCACCGCGCCGCTATCAGCGCCGGCACCGGACCGTTTATCCCGACTAGTGTTGCGGCATCACCGCAAGGCGGTCTGTCCCCACCATTCCTGACCTTCGTCCCCGCGCCGGGTCCATCCTGACGCGATCGTGAAGCCGCGCGCTTGACGTCGCGCCGTTTGCGCCTATACTAAACCACATGGTTAAGTATCAAGACGAGACGCTGGACCGCACCTTTGCGGCGCTTTCCGATCCCACCCGCCGCGCCCTGCTGGCGCGGCTCGGCGAGCAGGACAGCCTGTCGGTGAGCGAGCTGGCGCAGCCGTTCGCGATATCGTTGCCGGCGATCATGAAGCATCTCGACGTGCTCACCGATGCGGGTCTCGTCGCGCGCGAAAAGACCGGCCGCACGGTGGCGTGCCGGCTCACCGCGCGGCCGATGGAGCAGGCGATGAACTGGCTCAATCGCTATGCGCAATTCTGGTCCGACAACCTCGACCGCCTTGCCGCTTTTGTGGAGGAAGACCCATGGCAAACAAATCCGCAGTCGCCGCCGATGCCGGCCTCGCCGCGCGCCCAAGCCTCACCCTCACGCGGCGGCTCCGCGCGCGGCCGGAAAAAGTCTACGCCGCGTGGACCGAGCCGGAAAATCTAGCGCAGTGGTTCGGACCGGGTGGGGTCAAGCCGGCCACGACGCGCGCGGAGCTCGATGTCCGCGTCGGCGGACGCTATCGCATCGGATTCATCGGCACCAACGGCGAATATCACGAGGTCGCCGGCGTCTATCGTGAGGTGGTGCCGAACGAGAAGCTGGTGTTCAGCTGGGCCTGGCATTCGACGCCGGAGCGCGAATCCGAGGTGACGATATCGATCAAGCCCGATGCCGGCGGCACGCTGCTCACCTTCCATCACGCGCAGTTCGTCGATGAGACCGCCCGCGACAACCACCAGCGCGGCTGGACCGCATTCCTCGGCAATCTGGAAAGCTTTGTCGACGCCTGATCTGCAAAGGAGCATCCCATGCAACAGCACAACATCGTCTCGCGCGAAGAATGGATCGCAGCCCGCAAGGCGCTGATGATCGGCGAGAAGGAGTTGACCCAGGCCCGCGAAGCGCTGAGCCGGCAGCGCCGCGAACTGCCCTGGGTCAAGGTCGACAAGGACTATGTGTTCGACGGGCCGGGCGGCAAAATGACGCTCGGCGATCTCTTCAAGGGCAGGCCGCAACTCGTGGTGCAGCATGTGATGTTCGCGCCGGAATGGGACGCAGCGTGCAAGAGTTGCTCGTTCTGGGCCGACGGTTTCGAGCGCATGGTTCCGCATCTGGCTGCGCGCGACACCACGATGATCGCGGTCTCGCGGGCGCCGCTCGCCAAGCTCGACGCATTCAAGGCGCGGATGGGCTGGACCTTCGACTGGGTCTCCTCGGGAGAGAGCGACTTCAACTACGATTACGGCGTATCGTTCACGCAAGCGCAGATCGATGCGGGGACCGCGAAGTACAATTATGGAACGACCCCGCTCTATGGTCCCGAACTGCCCGGCATCAGCGTGTTCTGTCGCGACGAGCAGGGAAGCGTGTTCCACACCTACTCGACCTTCGCGCGCGGCCTCGACATGATGAATGCCGCCTATCACTACCTCGACCTGACGCCGCTCGGCCGCCACGAGGAAGGATTGCCCTATCCGATGGACTGGGTGCGGCTACGTGACCAGTACCAACCGGCGCCGGTTCAGGCATCCTGCTGTCACAGCTGATCGTCATTGCGCGGGGCTCGCGACAAGATTGCAGAGCAATTTTGCGCGGAAGCGACGAAGCAATCCATCTTCAGCGTTTGGAGAGATGGATTGCTTCGTTGGCGCTCGCAATGACAGGGAGCCCAAACAACAGGAATCGCCCATGCCTTACGTCGATGGATTCATCGTCGCCGTGCCGAAGAAGAAACTCAAAGCCTATGCGCAGCTCTCGAAGAAGGCCGGCAAGGTCTGGCGCGAGTATGGCGCGCTGGACTATCGCGAATGGGTCGCCGACGACGTCAAGCCGGGCAAGCTGACCTCATTTCCGCAGAGCGTGAAACTGAAGGCCGGCGAAACCGTCGTGTTCGCCTGGATCACCTACAAGTCGCGCGCCCAGCGCGACAGGATCAACGCCAAGGTGATGGCCGATCCGCGCCTGGCGTCGATGGGCACGGGCGATGTGCCGTTCGACGGCAAGCGGATGATCTATGGCGGCTTTGCCAGCCTCGTGAAGGTTTGACGCGGCACGGTTTCGCCGCAATCCGCGCAGTAACCGGCTGTTAAACATCACGCTTGGCAGGCGGCGCGATGCCGCTTGCGTTTACTTGGTGATCCCGTATACTTTGCAATACAAAGTTCGGGCGAATCATGCGTGACCTCGACAAGGCGTTGGCCGATATCCTCGCGATCCGCAGCCAGATTGCGGCCGGAACGGCGTTTCGCGGCTACGGTCCGGCGACCGTCGCCGCCACCAGTGGCATCGCGCTCGTCACGGCGCTTGCGCAATATCTCTGGCTTGCCGATCCCACCGCTCATCCGATCGCATTCCTCGCAGGCTGGGCGGCGGCCGCGTTGGTCTCCGCCGTGCTGATCTGGATCGAGATGCAGGCGCGCTCGCGGCGGCATCATTCCGGCCTTGCGGACGCGATGGTCCAGCAGGCGATCGAGCAGTTCGTTCCGGCTGTTATCGCCGGCGTGCTGCTCGCTGTCCTGCAATGGAAGTTCGCGCCCGAGACGCTGTGGATGCTGCCCGGCCTGTGGCAGGTCCTGGTCAGCCTCGGCGTGTTCGCCTCGGTCCGCCTGCTGCCGCGCACGATCGCGCTCGGCGGCGCCTGGTATTTCCTGTCGGGATTCACGGTGCTGCTGATCGCAAGCCAGAGCCACGCGCTGTCGCCCTGGACCATGGGATTGCCATTCGCGATCGGCCAGTTGCTGCTCGCAGCGCTGCTCTATTTCGCTTCCGGAGGCCATGATGCCGAAGACTGACCTGACCACCGCGCCGTTCGCCTATGACGGCCTCGACCGCGTCATCCACGAGAAGGCGCGGCTCGGCCTGTTGACCTCGCTGATGGCGCATCCGAAGGGGCTCGCCTTTGCCGATCTCAAGCAGCTCTGCGGCCTGACCGACGGCAATCTCAGCCGGCACCTCCAGGTGCTGCAGGAGGCCGGTCTCGTCGACGTCATCAAGGGCTATGAAGGCAATCGTCCGCACACCACCTGCCGCCTGACCAGGAGCGGCCGCCGCCGTTTCCTCGACTATCTCGCCGTGCTCGAGCAACTGGTGCGTGACGCGGCCAGGGCTGCCGGCTCGGCAGACAAGGCCGGCGGCAAGGCTGAGAAGACCGCCGGCAAGGACGACGGCGCAGCTGGCCGCCTCGGTATCCAGCCGGTTTGAACCATTCCATTTTTGTCCGGAGACTTTGTGATGCAAAGTAACGTCGCGCTCAAGCCGGAAGCCGCCATCAGGCTCCATGTCGGCATCATCATGGACGGCAACGGCCGCTGGGCGACGCGACGCGGCCTGTCGCGCCTGCGCGGACACGAGGCCGGCGTCGAGGCGATCCGCCGCATCGTCGAGGCCGCGCCGGACCAGGGCGTCGGCACGCTGACACTCTACGCCTTCTCGAGCGACAATTGGCGCCGTCCGAAGGCCGAGGTCGCGGCACTGATGGGGCTGCTGCGGTTCTATCTCGCCAACGAGATCGCCGCGCTGGTGCGCAACGGCGTTCGCCTCACCGTGATCGGCCGCCGCGACCGGCTGCCCGACGGCATCGCAGCCGCGATCACGCGCGCGGAGGCCGAGACCGCCGGCGGCACCACGCTGCATCTGCGCATCGCGATCGATTATTCGGCGCGCGACGCCATCCTGAACGCGGCCGCGCGCGCGGCCGGCGCCGGCGAGCTGAGCCGCGAGACTTTCGCCGATCTCATCACCGGCGAGGCCGGGCTGCGCGACGTCGATCTGATCATCCGCACCTCGGGCGAGAAGCGGCTGTCGGACTTCCTGCTCTGGGAGGGCGCCTATGCCGAGCTGCACTTCACCGAGCGGATGTGGCCCGAATTCGATGCCGACGATCTCGCCGACGCACTCGGCTCCTTCCATCGCCGCGAGCGCCGCTTCGGCGGACTGACCGCGATCGCGCCGGCGGAGGTACCGAACCTCTAAAGCATGATCCGGAAAAGTGCGAAGCGGTTTTCCGAAAAGATCATGCTCAAACAAGGAGCTAAAGCGCGATGGTGATTCAACCTAAGCTCATCGCGCTTTAGCGCGTCAGGCCGCGCCAACTGCTCTCTTCCTAAAGCCCGGCCGGGGGGTTGGGCTCTCTCACAAGATGCGGGGACGAACGATCACGCCAACCAAAGCGGGAGCGATCATCCATGCGCATTCTTCTCATCAACGTACCGCATCCGGCGATCGGCAGCCGGATCCCCGACGACCATCTGCCGCCACTCGGCCTGTTGTCGATCGGCGGGCCGCTGATCGATGACGGCCACGACGTCGGTCTCATCGATGCCGAGTTCGGGCCGATGCCGGTCGAAGCCATCGTGGCGGAGGCATCGAGATTTGCACCGGATGCGGTGCTGTTCGGTCATTCCGGCTCGACGTCGGGCCATCCGGTCATCGCGGAGGTGGCGCAGGCCATCGTCAAGGCCGTGCCCGGTGTGCGGATCGTCTATGGCGGCGTGTTTCCGACCTATCACTGGCGCGACATCCTGCGCGAGGAGCGCTACGTCACCGCGATCGTGCGCGGCGAGGGCGAAGAGACTGCACGGCGTCTGATGCGGGCTCTGGAGGCCGGCGAGGATCTCAGCATCATCAACGGCATCGCATTTCGCGACGATTATGGGCCGCGCGTCACGCCGCCTGCGCCTGTCATCCGTGATCTCGATGCCTATCGCATCGGCTGGGAATTGATCGATCACGCGCGCTACAGCTATTGGGGCGGGCTGCGCGCCGTCGTCGTGCAGTTCTCGCGCGGCTGTCCGCATCTCTGCAATTACTGCGGCCAGCGCGGCTTCTGGACGCGATGGCGGCACCGCGATCCCGTGCGCTTCGCGAAGGAGCTGGCGCGGCTCCATCGCGAACACGGCGTCAAAGTGATCAATTTCGCCGACGAGAATCCGACCGTCTCGAAGAAGGCGTGGCGGACTTTTCTCGAGGCCTTGATCGCGGAGGATGTCGATCTGATCCTGGTCGGCTCGACCCGCGCCGACGACATCGTGCGCGACGCCGACATCCTGCATCTCTACAAGAAGGCGGGCTGGCAGCGCTTCCTGCTCGGCATGGAGAATACCGACGAGAAGACGCTGGAGCTGATCCGCAAGGGTGCGACCACCACGATCGATCGCGAGGCCATCCGCTTGATGCGCCGGCACGGCATCCTGTCGATGGCGACCTGGGTGGTCGGCTTCGAGGAGGAGACCGATCGCGATCATTGGCGCGGCCTCAGGCAGCTGTTGTCCTATGATCCCGACCAGATCCAGATGCTGTACGTCACGCCGCATCGCTGGACGCCGTATTTCCGTCTCGCGGCGGAGCGACGCGTCATCCAGACCGATCGCAGGCTCTGGGACTACAAGCATCAGGTGCTGGCGACCCGGCACATGCCGCCATGGCGCGTGCTGCTCTGGTTCAAGTTCACCGAGATGGTGCTGCAATGCCGCCCGAAGGCGCTGCTCCGCGTGCTGCTTCACCGCGACGCCGGACTTCGTCACGCGATGCGCTGGTACACGCAGATGGGCCGCCGGGTCTGGCCGCATGAAATTCTCGGCTTCCTGCGCGACAAAAGACTGACGCACGGGCCGACCGTGCAGGAATTTTGGGGCGCGCCGCAGGATATGGAGGAGGAATCGATGTCGTCGCACCGGCCTGAGCGCCGCGTCGGCACGTCACGCGCAGCGTAAGTCGATACCGTCTTGCCGGGTTCTGGATAACTGGCGCTGATGACTGGACGCCTGAGTCATCAGCGCGATAATTTCCAGGTCGGCTGCGCAGAACAAAAAGAACCGTGGCGGTCGAGGCGTCGAGTTGAGCATACAGGTTGCGATCTTAAAAATATTGGTCAGTCACGTCGGCGGCAAAGCCACACTCGATTCACTCAAGCACGATCTCGCAATCCTCTCATCGAGCGGCGACGATTGGCATGCGCGGATCAAACGTCTGGCGTCGCGGGTCCCCGAACTCGACATCTTTAGCAATCGCTATGTGGTGCGTGACGTCGAAGGCTGGGAGGTCACATCGGCCGGTCGCGAGTTCCTGCGTGCACTGGAAGCGGTCACGCAGGACAATCTGCCGTCCGCGCCAGCGGCCGAGACCGCGATCCGCGCCGAGGGCAAGCTGATCGTGGTCGGTCACCGCTTCAAAAGCCGGGTGCGGCCACAGCGTGATCCCGAACAGAGCACATTGGCGCGCCGCCGACCGATCCGCGAGCCGCATTGAACCTCACTGCGCGGCACGCGACCTACCTTCGGGACGTGGCTCCGGAGGTCGCAGATGACTGCTTTGGCTCAATCGATCGCACGCGCGTTTCCGGCCAATTCGCTTCGGAGCAGCATCGCCCGGCATGTCCTGCTGTTTGCCTCCGCGGTCCTGTTCGTCGCGGCGCTCAGGGCAAGCTACGGCCTCGATCTCAGCGCGGGCTTCTTCTGAGGCATGCTCAAAAGGTCGCGCGACACTTCTTTTCCGCTTCAAGTCATATTGGGTTAACCGGACCGAGGTAGCTAGGCGCACGCTTTCCTTGCATCTCGAACCCGGGCCGGTTTTCCACGGACAAGCCGATGCGCTGCCAGTGCGGCCGGACGCGAACCATTGTGCTCGACAAGCATTTCCGCACCGCGCTGATATGCCCGAAATGCGATGAGGGGTCAGCTGGCCGGGCCGACGAGGCCGGAGGAACGGGTGTTGACCGTACGCTGAAGCGCGATGAGATCAGGTTGAATCGTCATCGCGCTCTAGCTCGTTGTTTAGGCATGATCTTTCCGGAAAACCGCTTCGCACTGTTCCGGATCATGCTCTGCGCGGTCGTTTTCGGCGCCGAAACCCGCTAGGTTCCGTCTGACGAAACGGACCAAAGCGAAACCCGATGCCGCAGCCTGCCCATACCGCCGCCATCACCCTTGCCGACATACGCCGTGCCGCGGATGTGATCCGGGATGCGGTCATGGTCACGGCCTGCAACGAGAGCCGCACGCTGGGCGAGATCTGCGGCTGCCGCCTGTTCCTCAAATTCGAGAACCTGCAATTCACCGCGACCTTCAAGGAGCGCGGCGCGCTGAATCGCCTGCAGGCGCTGTCGCCCGAGGAACGCAAGCGCGGCGTGATCGCGATGTCTGCCGGCAATCACGCCCAGGGCGTGGCCTATCACGCCAAGCGGCTCGGCATCCCCGCCACCATCGTGATGCCGATCGGCACGCCGATGGTGAAGATCGAGAACACCAGGCGGCACGGCGCCGAGGTCATCATCACCGGGCAGACGCTGGAAGAATGCTTCGCGTTCGTCGGCTCGCATGCCGCGCAGAAGGGCCTGATCCTGATCCATCCCTATGACGATCCGCTGATCATCGCCGGCCAGGGTACGATCGGACTTGAAATGCTCGCGGCGGTGCCGGAGCTCGATATCCTGGTGGTGCCGATCGGCGGCGGCGGGCTGATCTCCGGCATTGCCACCGCCGCGAAGGCGCTGAAGCCGTCGATCCAGGTCGTCGGCGTGCAGGCCCAGCTCTATCCGTCAATGTACAATGCGGTCAAAGGCGAGCAGCTGCCGATGCGCGGCGACACGCTCGCCGAGGGCATTGCGGTCAAGGCGCCCGGGCAGATCACCACGAAAATCGTCCGCCAGCTCGTCGACGACATCATCCTGGTCAGCGAGGACCAGATCGAGCGCGCGGTCGCGACCCTGATCTCGATCGAGAAGACGGTGGTCGAAGGCGCCGGCGCCGCCGGCCTCGCCGCCGTGCTCGCGGCACCGGCGCGTTTTGCCGGCCACAATGTCGGCCTGGTGCTGACCGGCGGCAATATCGACACCAGGCTGATCGCCTCGGTCCTGACCCGCGAGCTCGCGCGCGAGGGGCGGCTGACGCAACTGGCGCTCGACATCGTCGACCGGCCCGGACAGCTCGCGGCGGTGTCGATCCTGCTTGCCGATGCCGGCGCCAATATCATCGAGGTCTCGCATCAGCGCACCTTCTCCGATCTTCCGGCGAAGGCGACGCTGCTCGAGCTCGTGATCGAAACCCGCGACCGCGCGCATCTGGAAGAGGTGCTGGCAAGACTCGGCGCTGAAGGATTCGCGGTGCGGGAAACTTAGCAGCGTGATCCGCACCTGATCCGTCATCCTGAGGAGGCCGCAACGCGGCCGTCTCGAAGGATGAATCGGCCACCAGCCGGGCCGTCGATCCTTCGAGACGCGCGCAAGGGCGCGCTCCTCAGGATGATGGTTCATAGATTCGCCGGACTGACTGTCTAGTCCTTGGCCGCCAGCTCGGCGAGCTTCGCGATGGTGTTGATGTTGCGCGCGGTGCCCGTGGCGGCGGCGGGGATCCTCAGCTTCGAGCGGCCCATGCCGCTGCCATAGGCGACATAGATCTCGCGCTTGCCGAGCCGCACCTGTTCGTCCTGCTGGCCCTTGATGTCCTTCAAGGCGTCCTTCGGCGGCGGCTCGTCGAGGAAGATCGCGACAGTAGAGTTCGGCGGCGCCTTAGGAAACGGATTGGCCTTCAGCACTGCGGCGATCTCGTCCGCGCTGCGGACGACGACGCCGACCGGCTTGCCGGCATAGGCCTGCAGCCGCCGCTCCAGCGCGGCCTTGACCTTGGCCGCGCCGAGCTTCGAGGAGAACACGACATTGCCGCTGGCGATATAGGTCTGCGCGTCGGCAAATCCCTCGTCGATGCACATCGCCTTCAACTCGGTCATCGGCAGCTTGCCGGTACCGCCGACATTGACCGCGCGCAGCAGGGCGACGTAACGCGGCATCGACTAGCCGTCGGCTTTCTTCTTCGCGGGCTTCCTGGCCGGCGGCGGCTCTTCCATCGCCTTCTTCATGGCGCGGGCATAGGCGTCGGCGGCGTTCTCGGCCGAATTCTGCAACCGCTTGGCGGTCGCGCTTGCGTTCAGCATCGTGCTCTTGGCCAGGAAGCGGAAGCGCGCCTTGGCCTCCTTGTCCTTGGCCTTGCCCGCGCGCGCGACCCAGACGGCCTGACGTTTCCTGGCAGCCGCCATCACGGCCTTGGTCTGCGCTTTTGCGGTTTGCCGGATGACGGCGTCGAGGTCGGCTTCGGCCATTCAGATGCACTCATTGGACTGGGACGTGCGCCGGGGTGGGCGCACGGAGGGAGGGGAGCTACCCCTAGCGTAACCGGTGCCGTTTGAACATGCGATCCTTTTACGAGGTCCCTGAGGATCGGATCGACCCTGTATCGAGGATCGCGCCGCGTGCGCTAGTCTCCTGACGACCCCGGCGGCACCTTCGCGCCGGCGAGCAGTCCGGCCAGCTCCACCTGCCGGCCCAGTCCGGTCTTGGCCAGCACCGCCTTGAGCTGGTTGCGCACCGTTTCGCGGGAGATGCCGAATGCGCCGGCGATGGCCTCGACGGTGCGTCCTTCGCCAATGCCGCGCGCAACGCGCGCCTCCGCCGGCGTCAGGTCGAACAGGCCCTGCAGCACTTCCGCGGTCGGCACCTCGGCCGGTACCACCGGCGTCACGATCACGATCGCCGCCGCGCGGTCGAACAGGTCACGCGCCGCGCCATGGATCGGGACCAGATGCACGATCAGCGGCGGCCGGTCCTCCTGCGCCGCGATTGGCACCGAGCGCACCTCCACGCCGATCAGTCCCTGATCAAGCGCGGCCAGCGCCTGGGCGAACAGCGTGTCGGCAGTGGTCGCCGCCAGCGTCAGGCGCTCGGCGCGATCCTGCATCACGTCGGGCACCAGGCGGTCGAACAGCGTGTTGGCCGCCATCAGGCGGCCGCCGCGCCGCAGCACTGCCGCGGGCAGGCCGAGCATCGCCAGCGATTCGGTGGCCGCCCTGGCGCGCTCCATCCCGAGCCGCGCCGACAGCAGCGCGGCGCGCGCCAGATGCGGCCGCAGCGCGTCGAGTTGCTCGATTGCTTCCCGCTCGATCGGCCCGTGCTGGTATTCGCGCTCGACGCTGTAGATCAGCACATCGCCGCTCGGCACCGGGATCGCAGTACCGGCGCCCCATCCGAGCCCGCGCGGGCGGAAGAATTCGCGGATCTGGAAATCCTGCTGCACCTCCTCGGGCGTATCGAACACATCGATGTCGCGCAGGAAGCCGGCATGGTTGGCCGCGAGCAGGCGCGGCAATCGCCCGTTGCGCTCGTGCCAGCCGCCTTCGACATAGGCCACCGTGTCGTCATGCATGTCGGGGGACGCGACCCAGCGGACGTCGTGCGGGGCCGCCGTCAGCAGCACGATACCGCGCGCACGCGCGATGGCACCGACCTGATGCAGGACAGTCGGCCACAATTCGGGGACGACCGCGGCCTCATAGGCCAGTTCAATCAGATGCTCGTGCAGGTCGTTCGCCATCGGTCATCCCAAAAACCGTTGTTGCCCAATAGATAAACCCGGCGACCCCGGAAATATTGCGTAAAGCAATTCAGCCCGAGCCACGAGTCCGGGTTATTCCGGTGCGCGTTCACGCGCATCAGGGAGAATTACGACGTTTTCGCCGCTCTTCTTCGCGATTTTCGTGCGGGCGCGTGGGGCCTCGCTCGGTCGGCTGCGAACCGGCGCGCGGCCGCCGGCGCCCGGACGACGAATTCGAAGGCCGATGCCAGGTCGGCGGGTCAAGCCCAAGGCTTGATAGAGACGCGATAATCAGGGCCCGACGATCATCGCCGCGTGTGGCGAAATCGAAGCTCCGTGACAGGCGGAAATATTCCGAAGCATCCCGAAACCTGAGAGGCGCTGCGCCAGACCAGCCGGCGTCACCCATTTGCAACGCTGCACGCGATCGTTCGCGCATGAACATCCTTTAATTTGTATCCGCGCAATCCGTAGCGCCAGCTAGGGCATGATCCGGAGAAGTGCGAAGCGGTTTTCCGAAGAAGATCATGCCGAAGGGGCGGTCCAAAGCGTGATGACGATTCAAACCTGATCTCATCGCGCCTTGAGCAGCCACCTCTGACATTCATGCGAGCCAATCGTCGGCTCGGGGAGAGCTGATGATCAGCCGCAGGGCTCTTTCCGGATTGTTGATGACGCTGGTCGGCCCCTCGTCGCGGGCCGGCAACGACCGGCTGGCGCTGGACCATTGCCAGGGATCATGCGCGAATGTCGACTTGCCGACCCTTGGCTACGATCAGTTCTGCCGGTCGTTGTTCGATATCGCGGCAAGCGGCAGGCTGCATGCGGTCGCAACCGGTTCGGAGATTCGCGGAGAGATGCGATCTTTGTTCCGGGCGCGGCGGCTTTATCGGCCGTCGCACGACGAGATCCGGGTTCACTGGCGCGCGCCCGCAGATGGATTCTCGGTCGTGAAGGTCGAGTTCGATCTGGAATGCGGCGTGCCGGTGCGCGGATGTCTTGGAATTCCCGACGGAGAATTCAAGGGATTGATCCTGCTCGGCCACGGCATGGCGAGCACGCCGGAGCGCTGCTTCGACGATGCCGACAAGGACTACATGAACGCGCTCGGCCAACGGCTATGTCGGGACGGTTATGTCGTCTGGTGTCCTTACATTGTCCAGATCGGAAATCAGGAGAGCCAGAACAACATCGCCGCGATGCTGGCATCCCACGGCGTCTCCGCTCACAACGTGTCGTGCGCATCGCTCGACGCTGGTGAAATCGTCTGCCGCAAGCTCACCGGCGCGTCAGGGCTGAATGTCGGCGTGTACGGCGTGTCCTGGGGCGCCTTTCTCGCGCTCCATCTGGAAGCCGCGACGGGGCGGATGCGGCCCACTGTCGTGTCCGGATATATGCGCGACGAGAAGAGGTTTCTGACCTCGCCCGTGATCAGCAAGAATCTCGGCATCGAACTTGCGGCCTACATTCATTTCAGCAGCGGCCGCGCCAAGTACACCGGCGCGGAGCTGGCGTACCTGCTCTGCCCGTGCCCGCTGTTCGTCGAGATCGGGAGCCGTGACGATGCAAACGCCGTGGAACTTGGGCGCGACGAGAAGTTTTCGCAAATGCAGTCGATCTACGCATCGTCAGGCCATCCACATTTGATCGACATGGACGTCTTCGACGGTGTGCACGAGGTCAGCGGCAAGCGCGCGCGACCATGGCTATCCGAACATCTGGCGTCGCCAGCCTATCAAGACACCGCTCGCCTGAAGAACGCCGTCGCGCTGTGAACGCATGGTCCGCGGCCGCGTCCGATCCGTCGTCGACCTCGCGCAGAGCTGACCTCGACCATACCGAGGTAGCGCTCACCTGCATCACATTGCTGGGAGTTTTCGGTGTCCGCGGCATGCCCCGCGCTGGACGGCGGTCGCAATCGCGGTGCGATTGCAGCGCCGCGACGTTTCTTAAAACTGTAAACTGTCTTCAGCCGAGATCGCTGGAACAAGGTCGATCAGGTTACAGGATTGTCGGATTGGCCGCGTTATGATCTGCTGCAATGCACCTGCCCATCCTGACCTTCGGGTCTGAGGGAACTCGACGTCATATCCGTCTCGTAGCGTCTGTTGGTAGCCGAAGGGTTGGACTGCATGAGTGGTACGGAACGCGTGCTCGGTGGCTTGGCAGGGGTTCTCGTATCGGCGGGGTTGGTGGCGGCAGGAGTATCGGCAGCTCATGCCCAGGCGGGGCCGCCTGGGCCTCCTGCCGTGGGCGTGTTCGAGGCGGTGAAGCGGCCGGTCACCGAAACCAATGAATTTCTTGGGCGCATCGAGGCCCCCAACCGCGTCAACGTGGTGGCGCGCGTCACGGCCTTCCTGGACAAGCGGAACTTCGTCGAGGGTGCCGAGGTCAAGGCCGGCGATCTCCTGTATCAACTCGAGCGCGGCCCGTTCGAGGCTGACCTTGCATCGAAGAAGGCGCAGGTCGCCCAGTTGCAGGCGACGCTGGTCAACGCCAAGCTGACCACCGATCGCGCCAAGGCCCTGATGGGCGGCCCGGCCGGCCAGCAATCCAATGTTGATGCGGCGGTCGCCAACCAGCAAAGCCTCGAGGCGCAGGTGCAGGCCGCGCAGGCGCAGGTCGACCTCTCCCAGATCAATCTCGACTACACCATGATCCACTCGCCGATCGACGGCAGGATCGGACGCACCGCGGTTACCGAGGGCAACGTCGTGACGCCGAGCTCGGGAATCCTGACGACCATCGTCAGCCAGGACCCGATGTACGTCACCTTTCCCGTGCCGGTGCGCGAGGCGCTCGATCTGCGCGACCGTTATGCGACGCGCGGCGGCTTCAAGGCCGTCGTCATCCGCCTGCGGTTGCCGGACGGCCGGCTCTTCGACAAGACCGGCGAGCTGAATTTCGTCAACAACACGATCGCGCAGAACACCGATACCATCTCGCTGCGCGGCACCATCCCCAATCCGCCGACATATACCTCCGTCGCGGCCGGCGGCTCGCTCCGCGAACTCACCGACAATGAGTTCGTGACCGTGCTGCTGGAAGGCGTGCAGCCGGTCGAGGTGCTCGCGATCCCGCGTTCGGCGGTGCTGTCGGACCAGCAGGGCGAATATGTCTATATCGTCGGCGCGGACAACAAGGCCGAGCAAAGGCGGATCCAGCTTGGGCAATCGACCGCAACGATCGCGGCGGTGACGAGCGGCATCTCGCTCGGCGACAAGGTGGTCGTCGAGGGATTGCAGAAGGTCAAGCCGGGCGAGGTGGTGGCGCCGGGGCCTGTTAGCGCGCTGATCCAGTCGAGCATGAAGGTTTCGGCGGACGGCGGCGCCAGCAGCACGCCGAAATCGACGGGCAATAACCCATGATTTCCGCTGTCTTCGTCGATCGTCCGCGGCTTGCGATCGTCATCGCGTTCGTGATCACGATCGCGGGCGCGCTGGCGCTGATGCAGATTCCGGTCGCCCAGTTTCCGGACATCGTGCCGCCGCAGGTCACGGTCTCCGCCGTATTCCCCGGCGCATCGGCTGAAGTGGTGGAATCGAGCGTCGCCCAGCCGCTGGAAGCGCAGGTCGTGGGCGTCGACAAGATGCTCTACATGAAGTCGACCAGCGGCAATGACGGCAGCTACACGCTGACGGTCTCCTTCGCGCTCGGCACCGATCCTGATATCAACACCGTCAACGTCAACAACCGCGTGCAGAGCGCGCTCGCGCAGTTGCCGACCGAGGTGCAGGCGCAGGGCCTGACCGTGCAGAAGAAATCCTCGGCGGTGCTGCAATTCATCGTGCTGTACAGCAAGAGCGGCGAGCAGGACCCGCTGTTCATCACCAACTACGCCATCATCAACGTGCTGGATGCGATCTCGCGCACGCCGGGCGTCGGACAGGCCTCGCTGTTCGCGAAGCTGAACTACTCGATGCGGATCTGGTTCGACACCCAGCGTCTGACCAGCCTCAATCTGGCGCCGTCGGACGTGATCGCCGCGATCCGGGCGCAAAGCGTGCAGGCGCCGGTCGGCCGCATCGGCGCCCGTCCGATCAGCAACGATCAGCAGTTCCAGTTCAACGTGCAGACCCAGGGCCGCCTGACGACATCCAAGCAGTTCGGCGACATCGTGCTGCGGGCCAATCCGGATGGATCGGTGCTGCGGATCAGGGACGTCGCCCGCGTCGAGATCGGCGCGCAGAACATGGATTCGGAGTCGCGGATCGACGGCAATCCCGGCGTGCCGATGGGCATTTATCTTGCGCCCGGCGCCAATGCCGTGACCACGGCCAAGGCGGTGCAGGCCACGCTTGCGCGGCTGTCGGAGCGGTTTCCGCCGGGGCTGACCTACCTCGTGCAGTACGACTCCACCACCTTCGTGTCCGACACGATCAAGGAAGTGATGAAGACGCTCGGCGAGGCCTTCGTGCTCGTCGTGATCGTGGTATTCCTGTTCCTCGGCAATCTGCGCGCCACGGTGATCCCGGCGGTCGCGGTTCCGGTCAGCCTGATCGGCGCCTTCGCGGTGCTGCTGGCGCTCGGCTATTCGGCCAATACGGTCTCGCTGCTGGCGATGGTGCTTGCGATCGGCATCGTGGTCGACGACGCCATCGTCGTGGTCGAGAACGTCGAGCGCGTCATGGAGGAGGAGCCGGAGCTGTCGCCAGCCGACGCCACCAAGAAGGCGATGGCGCAGATCACGGCGCCGATCATCGCGATCTCGCTGGTGCTGCTCTCGGTGTTCGTGCCGATCGCGTTCATCCCGGGCATTTCCGGCACGCTGTTCCGCCAGTTCGCGGTGACGATCAGCGCCGCGATGGTGATCTCGGCGCTGAATGCGCTGACCTTGTCGCCGGCACTGTGCGCCGTGTTCCTGCGCCATGGCGGGCCGCGCCGCGGCATCATGGGACGGGTGCTCGGCAGCATCGACTGGGTCCGCGACCGCTACGCCGGCGTGGTGCAACGGCTGGTTCGTGTGGCGGTGCTGTCGCTGGTCGCGGTGCTGGTGTTTGCCGGCGCGGTGTTCGGCGTGTCGAAGATCACGCCGACCGGCTTCCTGCCCGAGGAGGATCAGGGCGCCTTCTTCATCGCGGTGCAATTGCCCGACGGCGCGTCGGTGGCACGCACCAGCGAGGTCACCAAGCAGGTCGAGACGCTCTTGAAGAAGAATCCGGCGATCGACCATGTGCTGTCGATCATCGGTTTCTCGCTGCTCGACGGTGCCAGCGAGCCGAATTCGGCATTCATGGTGGCGCGCATGAAGGCGTTCGCCGACCGCAAGGCCGTCACCGACTCGGTGCAGGCGGCGATCGGGCAGACCTTCGTCGGGGGATCGCAGATCCGTCAGGCCTCGGTGCTGCCGTTCAACCTGCCGCCGATCATCGGGCTTTCGACCTCCGGCGGCTTCGAATATCAGCTTGAGGCGCTGGAAGGGCAGGATCCGGCTTCGCTCAGCAGCGTGATGGGCGGGCTGATCGGCGCGGCGAACCGCAATCCGAATCTGGCCCGCGTGTTCTCGACCTTCACCGCGACCAACCCGTCGGTCTATCTCGATATCGATCGCGCCAAGGCGCAGGCGCTCGGCCTCAATATGGCCGACGTCTTCACCGCGCTGCAGGCCACGCTCGGCGGCATCTACGTCAACAACTTCAACCTTTTCGGTCGCACCTGGCAGGTCAATGTCCAGGGCGACGCGGCCGACCGCCGCGACATTCCCGACATCTGGCAGATCTATGTGCGCAACAGCGGCGGCGAGATGGTGCCGATCCGCTCGATCGCGTCCTTGCGGATCGTGACCGGCCCGCAGGTGATCACGCGCTACAACAATTATCGTTCGGTCACCGTGAACGGCAGCCCGGCGCCAGGCGTGTCCTCGGGCACCGCAATCGCGACGATGGCCGACCTCTCCAAGTCGACGCTGCCTTCGGGCTATTCCTATGAATGGACCGGCACCGCCTATCAGGAGCAGGCCGCCTCCGGCCAGACCGGCATCATCCTCGGGCTCGCGGTGCTGTTCGCCTATCTGTTCCTGGTTGCGCTGTATGAGAGCTGGACAATCCCGATTCCCGTGCTGCTGTCGGTCACGGTCGGCGTGTTCGGTTCCTATCTTGCGATCAAGCTCGCGGGCCTGAACCTCGATCTCTACGGCCAGATCGGCCTCGTGGTGCTGATCGCGCTCGCCGCCAAGAACGGCATCCTGATCGTGGAATTCGCCAAGGAGCAGCGCGAGGCCGGCAGGCCGATCGCGGAAGCCGCGACGATGGGCGCGCAAATGCGCTTCCGCGCGGTCATGATGACCTCGATCGCCTTCATCCTCGGCCTGGTGCCGTTGGTGGTCGCGACCGGCGCTGCGGAAATCAGCCGCCGCGCGGTCGGCACCGCAGTGTTCGGCGGCATGCTCGCCGCAAGCTCGGTCGGCATCTTCCTGGTGCCGATGCTCTTTGTCACCTTCCAGGGCTGGCGCGAGGCTGCCAAGAACCGGTTCGGTCGTCGGGGCAAGGCGGAACAGCCGGCGTCGCATTGAGCTTAATCCCATCGCGCATTAGCGGGGCGCGTGAGGCGGGGCTATACTGCCTGCCTGATCGATGGAGTTCTGGATTGAGCGTTGCGTTCACCAAGGAAGAAAGTGCCGAGACCGCGTCTGAAACGCTGTTGCCGGATCGTCCCATTTCGCCGCATCCCAACCTGGTGACCGAAGCAGGACGCAAGGCGCTGGAGCATGAGTTCCAGGCGGCGCGCGAGGCCTTTGAGGCCGCCCAACAGCTGGACGACGTCAACGAACGGCGGCGGCAGTCGGCGGTTCCGTTGCGCGACGTGCGCTATCTCACGGAGCGGCTCCGCACCGCGCAGGTCGTGCCCGACCCTGCTTCCACCGAAACCGTTGCCTTCGGCAGCACGGTGACGTTCAGCCGCGCCGATGGGCGGGTGCAGACCTATCGCATTGTCGGCGAGGACGAAGCCGATCCAAAGGCAGGCTCGATTTCCTTTGTCTCGCCGGTGGCGAGGTCGCTGATGGGCAAGGCCGTGGGCGACCTCGCAGGCGCCGGCGATCAGGAACTGGAGATCGTCGCGATCGCTTAGAGAGTGATGGGATTAGATTGAATGGCGGTCGCAAGGGCGGTGCGCCCCCCTCGCCCCGTACTTACGGGGAGAGGGTTGGGGTGAGGGGCTGCCTCCGCACACACGGAGACAGATGCTCTCGCGGAGACTCCCCCTCGCCCGGAACGCATCTGCCGATGCGTTCCGACCTCTCCCCGCACGCGGGGCGAGGTGAACCGGAGTCCGCCGCTCGATTCGGAGCAAAGTGATCACGCCGCCGGCAGGGCGAGCCGCTCGATGGTTTGAATATGCCGCGCCAGCAGGCTGCAGGCCTGTTCGATGTTGCGTGCGCGCAGCGCCTGCAGGATCACGCGATGATCCTGGCTCGGCCGCGGCCGCCAGCCGGCGTTGCGCGCCATCGCGAACACCAGTCGCGAATTCGCAAGCTGCAGGCCGTCGAGGCTGGCAAGCAGTCGCGGCATCGCGCACGGCGCCACCAGCGCGTGATGAAAGGCGCGATTGGCCATCTCGAAATCCTGCACCGTCTCGGCATTGTCGCCTTCGATCATGGCGAGTTCGATCCGTGCCAGATGCGCCGACGTGAGCCTGGGGGCGGCATTGCGCAACGCGACCACTTCGAGCGCGGCGCGCATCTCGGCGATCTCCTTTACCGACCTGGTGTCGAGCGGCGCGACCCGCACCCCGCGACGGGGCACCGCAACGACGAGGTGCTGCGCCTCCAATTGCCTGAAGGCCTCGCGCACCGGCACGTGGCTCGAATGGAATTCACGCGCGACATGGTCCTGCCGCAGCGGGGCGTCCGGCAGCAATTCGCCGCTGATGATGCGATCGCCGATCGCCTCGGCGATGCGCCCCGCGGTGGTCGTGTTCTCACCTTCGGTCGTCATAGATTATCTATCATAAAAACGGGTGCGCGTTCGTTCGGGCTCGGCTAGCATCGTTCTAAGTCCAAAGATCATAGATAATATACAAGATTATCTATGATCCATAGCAAACGAGAAGGCAAGCCCTATGGTTGATGTCGTGGAGATCGAACGGACCGACAGCCGCACCAACGCAGCGCCCCGCAAGACCTGGGAGCGTGCCGAGGCTGAAGCACTCTATAACCTGCCGTTCGCGGACCTGATGTTTCAGGCGCAAGGCATTCATCGCGCCAACTTCAATCCGAACCACGTCGAAACCGCGAGCCTGCTCAGCATCAAGACCGGCGGCTGCCCGGAAGACTGCGGCTACTGCTCGCAAAGTGCGCATTACGACACCGGCCTGAAGGCCACCCGCCTGATGCCGCGGGACGAAGTGGTCGCGGTCGCGCAGCGCGCCAAGGACGCCGGCGCCACCCGCTTCTGCATGGCCGCGGCCTGGCGCAGCCCGAAGGACCGCGATCTCGATCAGGTCTGCGACATGGTCAGCGCGGTGAAGGGCCTCGGCATGGAAACCTGCGTCACGCTCGGCATGCTGACGCCAAAGCAGGCCGAGCGTCTCTCCGACGCCGGGCTCGACTTCTACAACCACAACGTCGACACCTCGCCCGAGTTCTACGACAAGATCATCACCACCCGCACCCTGCAGGACCGCATCGATACGCTCGCGCATGTGCGCGACGCCGGCATCAAGGTCTGCTGCGGCGGCATTATCGGCATGGGTGAACAGGTCGATGACCGGCTCGGCATGCTGATGCTGCTTGCCAATCTCCCCAGCCATCCGGAGAGCGTGCCGATCAATTTGTGGAACGAGGTCAAGGGCGTGCCGGTCAACGATAGCGCGGAACGGCCCGATCCGATCGCGCTGGTGCGTCTGGTCGCCACCGCGCGGATCATGATGCCGAAGAGCGTGGTGCGGCTGTCGGCCGGACGGCAATACATGACCGACGAGCTGCAGGCGATGTGCTTCCTCGCCGGCGCGAATTCGATCTTCATCGGCGATGTGCTGCTGACCACCAAGAACCCGCAGCGCGATCGCGACGCCAATCTGCTGGACCGGCTCGGCATCAACTCCGCCCTCGCCTGAGCGCGCCTCCGGCACGCGCGTGGCGGGTTTCGCCGCGCGACCAACCACAAATCTGAGAGAGAAGCATGAGCGCAATCCATGCGGCCAAGGTCGCTGATTACGCCGCGGCCTTGCACGCCCTGAGCAAGGACGATCGGCTGCGCGGTCTCAGGCCGCGCGCGGGCATCGATTTCGTCTCGAACGACTATCTGGCGCTCGCGAGCGCGCCGCGCATCAAGCGGGCGGTCGCGGCCGCGCTCGAGGCCGGCACACCGATCGGCGCCGGCGGGTCGCGGCTGCTGCGCGGCAATTGCGAGGAGCACGAACGGCTGGAGGCCGAAGCCGCCGCGTTCTTTAGAGCCGAGACGGCGCTGTTCTTCGGCGGCGGCTACGTCGCCAATTTCGCCGTGCTGACCACGCTGCCGCAGCGTGGCGACCTCTTGGTGCTCGATTCTCTCGTGCACGCCAGCATCCATGAAGGCGCGCGGGCCGGCCGGGCCGAATTCCGGCTCAGCGCGCACAATGATCCCGGGTCGGTCGAAGACACCATTCGCGGCTGGCGCGCCGAGGGCGGCACGGGCCGGGTCTGGATCGTGGCCGAAAGCGTCTACAGCATGGATGGCGACGTCGCGCCGCTCGATGACCTCGTCGCCATCGCCGACCGGCACGACGCGTTCCTGATGGTGGACGAGGCGCACGGCACCGGCGTCTATGGCGAGCAGGGGCGCGGGCTGACGGCGACCTATGAAGGGCGCGAGAACCTCGTGATCGTTCACACCTGCGGCAAGGCGCTGGGCGCCGCCGGCGCGCTGGTCACGGCCTCGACGGTGCTGCGCGACTTCATGGTCAATCGCTGCCGCCCGTTCATCTTCGCCACCGCGCCGTCGCCGCTTGTGGCGGTCGCCGTGCGTGAGGCACTGCTGATCTTGCAACAGGAGCCCGAGCATCAGCAGCGCCTGGCAAAACTGGTCGCGTTCACGCACCGCGAGCTCGACCGGCGCGGTTGGCGCAGCCCGTCGCGCTCGCAGATCGTGCCCTATATCGTCGGCGACAATGCGCGCGCCATGCAGCTGGCATCTGCGCTGCAGGCGCGCGGCTTCGATATCAGAGGCATCAGGCCGCCGACCGTGCCGGCGGGCACCGCGCGGTTGCGGATTGCGCTGACCCTCAATGTCGGCGAGGACGACGTGCGCGCGTTGCTCGATGCGCTGGTCGAGGAGACGAAAGGCTGGTCGCAATGACGAGCCGGATCGTGGTGACCGGCACCGATACCGGGATCGGCAAGACGGTGTTCTCCGCGGGCCTCGCCGGTTTCCTCGGCGCGCGTTACTGGAAGCCGGTTCAGGCCGGCATCGAGGAGGAAACCGATGCCCAACTGGTCGCACGTCTTGGCGGGCTCCCGGCCGATCGCATCGTGCCGGAGCGTTATCGGCTGCGAACGCCGGCGTCGCCGCATCAGTCCGCCGCACGCGACGGCGTGCGCATCGATCCTGCCGCGCTCGACGTGCCCGATGGCGGGGACCGGCCGCTGGTGATCGAGGGCGCCGGCGGGCTGATGGTGCCGCTCGACGGCAGCACGCTCTATATCGACGTCTTCGCGCGATGGCAGCTTCCGGTCGTGCTCTGCGCCCGCACCGCGCTCGGCACCATCAATCACTCGCTGTTGTCGGTCGAGGCGCTGCGCAAGCGCGGGATCGACATGCTCGGGATCGCATTCATCGGCGACAGCAATCCCGAGAGCGAGCGCGCGATCTGCGAGATCGGGCAGGTGCGCCGGTTGGGTCGGTTGCCCCGGCTTGCTCCGCTTGCCGCAGACACGCTGCAGGCAGCGTTCAAGGCGTCGTTCCGGCGAGAAGATTTCAATCCATGACATCCGCGCGGAAGTCGCCGATCTGGCACCCGTTCACCCAGCATGCGCTGCACGGCGAGATGACGAGGATCGTGCGCGGGGAGGGCGCCTATCTCTACACCGCGGACGATCGCCGCATCATCGATGCGATCGCATCCTGGTGGGTCGTGACCCACGGCCATTGCCATCCGCACATCGTGCGCGCGATCCAGGACCAGGCGGAGCAGCTCAACCAGATCATCTTCGCGGGCCATACCCACGATCCGGCCGAACAGGTTGCCGGGCAACTGTTGAAGCTTGCGCCCGATGGGCTGGATTACGTGTTCTTCTCCGACTCTGGCTCGACCGGCGTCGAGGTGGCGCTGAAGATGGCGCTCGGCTACTGGCACAATATCGGCGCGACGCGCACGCAGATCATCGTGATGGAGCATTCCTACCACGGCGACACGGTCGGGACGATGTCGGTGGGCGCGCGCGGCGTCTTCAACAAGGCTTACGAGCCGCTGTTGTTCGACGTCGCGTCTATCCCGTTTCCGGCGCCCGGCCGTGAACAGGCGACGCTCGACACGCTCGAAGCTGCGTGCAGGACGGAATCCGCGGCAGCGTTCATTGTCGAACCGCTGATCCTGGGCGCGGGCGGGATGCTGATGTATCCGCCCTGGGTGCTGAAGGAAATGAAACGCGTCTGCGCAGCCTCAAACGTGCTCTTCATCGCCGACGAGGTCATGACCGGCTGGGGCCGCACCGGCACATTGTTCGCGTGCGAGCAGGCCGACATCGCGCCGGATATCGCCTGCTATTCGAAGGGTCTCACCGGTGGTTCGCTGCCGCTCGCGGTGACGCTCTGCCGGGCCGAGATCTACGACGCGCATTATTCCAGCGATCGCTCGCGCACCTTCTTCCATTCCAGTTCCTACACGGCGAATCCGATCGCCTGCGCCGCCGCAAAAGCAAACCTCGAGCTCTGGCAACACGGCGCGGGCGCACGCACAGCCTCAGTCGCCGCGATGCAGGAGGGCCTGATCGCACCGTTCCGCGCCGACGCGCGCTTTGAGAACGTCCGTCGCACCGGAACCATCACCGCGCTTGATCTGAAGGCAGTCGATGCGGGCTATCTCGCCGGCATCGGCCCAAAGCTTCAGGCCTTCTTCGAACGCCGCAATCTGCTGCTGCGGCCGCTCGGCAACACGATCTACGTCATGCCGCCCTACTGCGTCACGGAGGCGGATCTTGAGGAGATCTATGACGGGATCAGGTGTGCGGCCGACGAACTGGCTTGACGACGCGCTTCGCGCCCGAAAGTCCAGGATTGATGATTGCACCGCGTGCTGTTGTGCCCGCGACGGGGTCTCATACGACATCGGCGTGCCCTTGCAGGCACGCCGATGAACTCGATCATGAGTGTTGGTGCGGCGCCGGCCGCGGCCTCGCAGCAGGATGCGGCCGTGGTGCCGGATGAGGCCGCGGCGCCGGCCGTGACACCTGCGGCGGCGCGGGCCGATGCACAACCGCTTGCGCGACGTGCGGCGCCGACGGATGCGCGGCCGGGCGTGGCGCGGGTGGTGCGTGCGGTGCGATCTGCGGTCTCGGCGCATGCACGGCCGGCGCTGCGACGTGCGGTGCCGGAGCGGGATGGTTGACGGCGACAGGCGGAGCGTGTCCCGTCGGCAGTGCGTGCGCAGCCGGCGAAGCGCTTGCCGCAGGCAAGGCGTGTCCCGTTGTCGACGCGTGTGCCGGCGGTAGCGCATTTCCAGTGGGCAAGGCGTGTCCCGTCGTCGTTGTCTGTGCCGGCGGCAGAGCGTTTCCGGCGGGCAGGGCGTGCCCCGCCTGCGGTGCGTGGGTTGGCGGCAAAGCGTTTCCGCTCGGCAGAGCATGTCCTGGCGGCAGGGCATTTCCCGTCTGCGGAGCATGTCCTGTCGCGGGTTGCGCATGCCGGGGCGGCGGCGCCGCGATCGGCTTGCCCGGGCGCGCGGCCACCACGCCGGCGCCGCTGAACCGTGCTGCGTGCGCGGTCGCGGCGACCGCAGGATGACCGTGGTTGCTGGCGAGCGTCAGCGCCGGATTCTTCATCGCCGCTTCCGCGTGTCGCGTCTGCTCGCCGGTCGCGGCCACGTGGTGCGCGCCCTGGGCAGCAAGCTGCTGCGGCGTCGGCTTCACCGTGGTGCCGCCGGTGCCGCCGTTGTAGCTGACGTTGGTCGTGTTGTTGACGACGGTCTTGTTGTAGACGTTGGTGACCGAGACGTTCGAGATGTTGTTGACGGAGCTGTTGTAGAAGAAGCTGCCGCCGCGCCAGTAGCCGCCCTCATAGCCGACGCCGGTGTAGCCGAAGCCATACGAGATGCCGCCGTAGAAGCCGACCGTCGCGCCCCAATATCCGGCGTGGAAGGCGTAGGCGCCATCGCTCCAGCCCCAATAGCCGGGCGTCCACAGCAATTCAGGCGCCGGCGGAAGCACCCATGTGCCGGGCACCCAGTAGTAGCCGGTGTCGTCGCTCCATGCCCAATAGCCCGGAGTCCAGATGTAGCCGGGCGCGGGGATCGGCGGCTGGACATAGACCGGCAATGGCGGCGGCGCCGCATTGACGGTGATGCCGATGGCAAGCTGCGCGCGCGCTGGCGCGGGCGGTGAGAGACAGCAGAGGCTGAGAGCCAAGGCGAAAGGCAGTCCGGCGATGCGGCGCATGGCACATACTCCAATCTTCTTCCCCCAGCGTTGGAGTCGAATAGTGGCGGCGACATGAACCCGTTGTGAATGTTTGTGCTGACACCGTGATTTCGAGATCGCGCGACGGCGGCATCGTTAACGACGGCGAATGCAAGTCAGCTCGGTGTCAGGATGGAACGCGATCGTGCGGTCTCGTCAGCTTCATCACTGCGCCAAATAGTCGAATTTTCGATTTGAATTGGACGACGGCCCCCTGCGCGTCATCAATCGGTGCCCGGAGCATCCGGCTGCCAAAGGCCGGGCAGGGAGGTTTGGCATGGCGCGATCCGCCGACATCGACATCAACGCGGGCGCGCGTCTCGACAGGCTGCCGATCTGCGGATTCCACTGGCGCATCCTGGCCCTGATCGGGGCCGGCATGTTCCTCGACGCGTTCGATATCTATCTGGCCGGCGGCGTGCTGGGCGCCGTGCTCAAGGAAGGCTGGTCGACGCTCGAGCTCAACGCCGCATTCGTCTCCGCGACCTTCGTCGGGATGACGATCGGCGCGTGGTGTTCCGGCATCCTCGGCGACCGCTTCGGTCGCCGCTTCTCCTACCAGATGAACCTCGCAATCTTTGGCCTCGCCTCGATCGCCGCGGCCTTCGCGCCGAACATGATCGTCCTGATCGGCCTGCGTTTCATCATCGGCATTGGCCTCGGTGCGGAGATCGTGGTCGGCTATGCGACCTTGACGGAATTCGTGCCGGCGTCCTCGCGTGGGCGCTGGATCGGGCTGCTCGCCGTGATCACCAATTTCTCGCTGTTCGTATCCTCCATGGTCGGCCTGTGGGTGATCCCGACGCTTGGATGGCGCTACATGTTCGGCCTTGTCGGCTGCCTTGCGATGGTCGTCTGGTTTCTGCGCAAGTCGATGCCGGAATCGCCGCGCTGGCTCGCCGCCAACGGACGTGCCGATGAAGCCGAGAAGATCCTGTCGGCGATCGAAGCGGAGGCCGCGCGCAAGGCGGTACTGCCTGCCGTTGCCGCCCGCGCGCCTGCGCAGGAGTCTCCCGGCGCGGTCTGGCGTCTGTTCCAGCCGCCCTATCTCGCGCGCACGCTGCTCGGCAGCCTGTTGCACATCGTCGTCGGCTTCAGCCTCTACGGGTTCATCGGCTGGCTGCCGACCTTCATGGTCAAGGGCGGCCACAGCGTGGTTTCCTCGCTGGGCTACACCACGGTGATGGCGCTGGGCGGCCCGGTCGGATCGCTGATCGGGCTCGTGCTGGCCGACCGGCTCGGACGCAGGCTCTCGATCGTCTGCTCGTCGATTGCGGCAGCGGTGCTCGGGATCGCCTATCCGTACATGCCGGATGGTGTTGCGCTCGCGGCCGTGGGCTTCCTGCTCATCACCGCGATCTACGTGATGCTGGCGACCGGGTTCGCGATGCACGTCCCCGAACTGTTCCCGACGCGGTATCGGCTTCGCGGCACGGCGATCTGCGCCACGTCCGGACGCATCGCGACCGCGCTGGTTCAATACGTCGTGGTTGCGATCTTCGCCTGGCAAGGACTGACCGGCGTGCTGACGACCCTGGCCGGCATCCTCGTCTTCCAGGCCGTGGTCTTCCTCGTGTTCGGTTTCGAGACCAAGGGACGATCTCTGGAGGACGCGTCGGCGGTTGCGGACGTCGAGGCGGGAGGGCGGTCGTCGATGGCGCGGAGGCCGGCGGACCTCGGCGCCTAGTTCAGATCGGAGCAGGCCGCCCGGATCCGGTCGCGGAGCCAGCCATTGGCATTGCTCTGATCGTATCTGCGGTGCCAGTACAACATCCAGTCGAACGGCGCGGACTCGAACGGCAGTTCCTCCATCCTCAGATCGTCGTCCATCAGCACGGTCGCGAGGTGCCTCGGCATCACCGCGAGCAGATCGGACTTCTTCAAGACGTGGGGTACGACCAGCCAATGCGGCACGTTCAGGGCAATGCGTCTCCGATGGCCGCGTTCGGCCAGCACGTCGTCGACGAAGCGAAGATCGGTCGGGCTCATCGAGACCTTCATGTGCTCATGCGCGATGAAGCGCTCGAAGGTCAGCCGTGCGCGCTTGATCTGGTGTCCGCGTCGCATCAGGCAGACCATGCGGTCGCGCAGCAGCGTCTCGGAACGGATCGATGCGGAATGCTCGAGCCCCATGCTCACCGCGACGTCGATCTCGTCCCGCTCCAGCGCATCGATCGTAAGCGAAGGCGGCAGATGGATCGTGTTGTAGGAGATCCGCCCCTCCGGCGGCCGCGCTGCGGCGAGCCGCGGCAGCAGCAGGCAGGCGAGAATGTCCGACATCCTGATCGTGAAGGTGCGTTCGGTCCGATCTGGATCGAAGCCGGCGTCGCTCGCCATCACGCGCTCGACCTGGCGCAGGACCTGGCGCAGCGGCTCCGCCAGTTCGGTGGCGCGGGGCGTCGGCTTCATCCCGGTCGTGGTCCGCACCAGGAGTTCGTCCTTGAACATCGCGCGCAACCGGTTGAGCGCATTGCTCATCGCCGGTTGACTGAGGCCGACGCGATCCGCCGCCTTGGTGACGTGACGCTCGGTCAGCAGTGCGTCCAGCGCGACGAGCAGATTGAGGTCGATGGATCGAAGGTTCATCCATCATTCATATCGTGAATGACGAAAGATCACAAATCCATTTCATCCATGATGGTGCAGGGCGTATCAATCGATCAGAACCAAGGAGGCATCAATGAGCTTCGAGACGATCAAGCGCGACGTGAAGATCTGCATGTTCGACCAGTACGGCACGGTCGTCGACATGCAGGGGGGCCTGACCAGGATCGCGGCGCCGTTCCTCGAGAAGAAGGGCTGGAAGGGCGATCCGAATTCCTTCGTCACGTGGTGGCGTCGCACGCATTTCGAGAATTCGATGATCGATGCGTTGCTGCATCGCGAGCACACGCCCTATCGCGAGATCGGGCACCGCGCGGTTGCCCACGTCATGGACCGCGCGAAGATCGACTACACGATGGACGATGTACGCACCCTCGTCGGCGAGATCGAGAAGCTGGTGCCGTTTCCGGAGGTGCCGGACGCGCTGGCGCGGCTGCAACGCAAGTACAAGCTCGTGGTGCTCTCGAACGGCGATCCGGACATGCTCGAGACCGCGAAGCAGTACCACAAGGTCCCGTTCGATCGCGTGATCTCGGTGACTGAGGCCAATTCGTTCAAGCCGCATGTCGCGACCTATACGAAAGCGGCCGAGATCATGGGCGTGAAGCCCGCGCAGGTGCTGTTCGTGGCCAATCATGCCTTCGACTGCATCGGCGCCAAGTCCGCCGGCATGCGGACGGCCTTCATCGACCGGCGCAGCCGCCCGTTCGGGATCACGCCGCATCAGCCCGACATCCTGGTGCCATCGATGAAGGACCTCGCCGATGCGATCGTCTGATCGCGAGCCGCTGTCGGGCATCAGGGTTCTCGATCTCTGCCGGGTGGTCTCCGGCCCGTTTGCCACGATGCAACTCGGCGATCTCGGCGCCGACATTGTCAAGATCGAGGATCCCGGGCAAGGCGACGAAAGCCGTCGCTACGGCCCGCCGTTCATCGGTGGCGAGAGTGCGTATTTCCTGTCGGTGAACCGCAACAAGCGAAGTTGCGCCATCGATCTGAAGTCGCCGGCGGGGCGCGATGCGGCGCTCGATCTTGCATCCGTCGCCGATGTCGTCATCGAGAACTTCCGTCCCGGTACCCTGGACAAATGGGGGCTCGGATTCGACGCGCTGAGGGCCCGCAAGGGCGACATCATCCTGTGCAGCATCTCGGGGTTCGGCCGCACCGGTGACGACGCGGCGCGCCCCGGCTACGATCTGATCCTGCAGGGCGAATCCGGCGTGATGGACATTACCGGCGATCCGGACGGACCGCCGACCAAGGTCGGTACGTCGATCGCCGACCTCGTCACGGGCCTCTATGCGTCGCATTCGGTGCTGGCTGCCCTGATGCGGAAGAGCCGCACCGGCGAGGGCGGCCGGGTCGACGTCTCCATGCTCGACGCCATGGCATCGCTGCTGACATTCAACGCTGGCATGTACTTCGCCTCGGGACAAAGTCCGAAGCGCCGCGGCAATGTCCATCCGACCATCAGCCCGTATGAACCGTTCGAAACCAGCGATGGCTGGATCAATGTCGGGGTCGCGAACGACAAGTTCTGGGCGGCGTTTTGCGGCGTCGTCGGCCGTCCGGAGTTGCGCGAGGACGTCCGCTTCGCAAGCGCTCCGAAGCGCGCGGCAAGCCGCAACGAACTCGTCGCGATCCTTTCGCCGATCTTCGCCCGGCGGAGCCGCGCCGACTGGCTGCAGGCGCTCGGTGCGGCGGGCATTCCGTGCGGCGCGATCAAGTCGGTCGGCGAGGTCTGCGAAACGCCGCAGCTCACGCAGCGGGGAATGGTGCAGACGGTCCGCCATCGAGCCGCGGGGGTCGTGCGGTTCATCGCGAGGCCGACGCGGTTCGGCGACGAACCGCCGGCACCTTCGACGCCGCCGCCAATGCTCGGCGAACACACGAGCGAAGTGTTTGCGGAATGGCTCGGCTGGAGCGACTCTCGGCTGGAGAGGTCAGCGGTCGAAGGCGCGTTCGGCGACTTTGGGCGGACGTTCGTGCGACCGTTCCTGTGAGTCTCGTTATGTCGGCATCGTCGTGAGAGCTATCGCCGAGCAGATGCCGCGTCGCGCCGTCGACGACGAGCGGCAGATCGTTCTTCCTGTCGCGCCTCTTCGGGCTTGAGATAGCCTACCGGGACGAGACGTGCATCGGACCGAAATCTGGCACTTTGCGCTTGGGGGCAACCTCTCTCGGACGGGTCACTGGCATTGCCAGGATCGATATCCGGTTTCATACTCTGGCAGAGGCCGGAGCCGGCCAGCTCACCTGACGGCGCGGCCAACCCGGGGAATGCAGGAGACGATACCGGGTTACTGAGCGGCGGAGAGACGGCGATGTCGTTTCGTCTCGCATTTGCCTTTGTGTCGATAGCGGCGCTGCTGGTTGATCCGACTGACGCCGTGTCGCAGGACATGCTGCGGAGTGTCGACCTCAACAGTCCGGAAATGACGACGTCGGAGATGACGCGCGCCGAGGTCGACGCGCTCCTCAAGTCGGTCCCTCAAGGGGATGGACGCGCTGCAGATTTGGATGGAAAGCGACTGTCGCAGCTCGATCTTTCGGGCCTCGACTTCTCTGGCGGCAACCTCCATCTCGTAAAGCTCAACCGGACCAATCTGAAAGGCGCCCGCTTCGATCGGGCCATCTTGAACCAGGGCTGGCTGATCGACGCAGACTTGACGGGGGCGTCCCTCGTCAAGGCATCGCTGCTCGGCACGCAGATGCAACGCGCCAGGCTTGGCGGCGCCGATTTGAGCGGCGCCCGGATAACCGCCGATCTGTCCGGCGCCAGCCTGATCGGGGCCAGGCTTGCGGGCGCCGATCTGAGCGCCGATATGCGCAACCAATCGATGGGCCTGATGCGTGGCGTGCTCAAATCCGCCGATCTGCGGAATGCGGATCTCAGCGGCGCCAATCTCTCGCGCGCCGATCTCGAATTCGCGCAACTGCAGAACGCCAATCTGGCGAACTGCAGCCTCTACAGAGCTGACCTTGCGGGAGCCGACCTGTCCGACGCCAATGTCGCCGGCGCAGATTTCACCGAGGCCGACCTTGCGTCGGCCCTCTTGCCGGGCGCTGCCGCGCTGGCCGAGGCCCGCAATCTGGACAAGGCCCGGAACTTGAACCTGGCGCGGCGTCCCCGTTAGGGATCGAATTGCAGTGTCCTGCGACAAGACCTATGTTCTGTCTTGAGAACCACGCAGCCGCTCATCGTGCGGCGGGCAGGACCACGGTGGATGGTTGCATGTCGCACCGGAGGTGACGTCATGACCATTTCTCCCAAATTGCACAATTATCTCGCTGCAGAAAACATCGAGTACGACGAAATCCCGCATGTACTGACGATGTCGTCCGCCCTTACCGCCCAGGCTTGTCACGTCTCGGGCGATCGCTTGGCCAAGGCCATCGTGCTGCGCCGCAACGACGGGTACCTGCTCGCCGTGCTGCCGGCATCGCATCACCTCAGGCTGGCGGATCTCAGGGCGAGATTCGGTGACGATATCGCTATGGCCGCCGAAAGCGAGATCGATCGGCTGTTCACGGACTGTGCGCATGGGGCGGTTCCCGCCGCCGGCAGCTGCTACGGGCTCGACGTCATCGTTGATGACAGCATCCGGATGCAGCCCGAGATCTATATCGAAGCTGGCGATCATGAGACGTTGCTTCATCTCGGTCGTGCGCAATTCGCACGCCTGACCGCCGGTTCCCTGCATGGCTGCTTCAGTGCGCACGACTGAGGCGGCATGACAGCGGACCATCTGTCGGTGCGTCCCGAGCAGAGCATGATCCGGATGGGTGCGAAGCGGCTCTCTCGCGCGGCGAAGGCGGCATGCGTTTGCGCGGAGATCATGCTCAAGCAGGGGGCTGATGCGCGATGACGATTCGACCCGGTTTCATCGCGCCTTAAGGCGCAGCACGCATGCAGTCGCGCCAGCTCTGTTGTATAATTGCGAGCGAGGGGGCTGCTGCCTTGGACGGGAGGTCCTCCATGAAAGTCAAGGACGTAATGCACAAGGGCGTCGATTGGGTAAGCCCCGACACTCCAATCACCGAAATCGCGAAATTGATGCAAGGCCACGACATCGGCTGCATTCCGATCGGGCAAGACGATCGTCTGATCGGGATGGTGACGGATCGCGACCTCGTCTGCAAAGGTCTTGCGAGCAAGGACTTCAACTCTGCGCGGACCACGGCGCGGGATGTGATGACCGAAGGCATCCACTGCTGCCGGGAAGACGACGATCTGACGAAAGCGGTGCACCACATGGAAACGCTGAAGGTCCGCAGGCTGCCTGTCATCAACAAGAGCAAACGGATGGTCGGCATGGTCAGTCTGGGGGATATAGGCCACTTTGCCGGTGCCGATCTCGTGTCCCAATGTATGAAGAGCGTGTCTGCTCATCATTGAAGCGAGGCCGGTCTGCGGGAATCCGGCAGACCGGCCACTATCATGAGCAACCGGGAAGGCAACCGGCGCCGGTTGTCTCACAGGCATCGGCCCGAAGCTGGACGGCGATCGGCACAGTTCGATCTCCATCCGATCTGTCGAGCGGCGGATCGCCCGACGATCCGCCGACGTCGCGATATCGCCCGGGCAATCAACCCAGGTGATGAACCTTCTGCAAGCCGTAGACCGGCGTCGCGATGCCCTCCATCCGCGCCTTCAGCTGCAGCGCCAGATATTGGGAGTAATGCCGCGACTGGTGCAGGTTGCCGCCGTGGAACCACAGCGCTTGCTGCTGGGTCGGCTTCCACATGTTGCGCTGCTCGCCCTCCCACGGGCCGGGATCCTTGGTGGTCTCGGATCCGAGGCCCCAGACCTTGCCGACCTTGTCGGCGACGTCCCTCGAGATCAGCTCGGCGGCCCAGCCGTTCATCGAGCCATAGCCGGTGGCATAGACGATGAGATCGGCGGGGAGTTCGCTGCCGTCCACGAACCTGACGCCGGTTTCGGTCAGCTCCTGCACCGCGGCGCCCTTGCCGCTCTTGAGCTTGATCGAGCCGTCGATCACGAGATCGCAGGCGCCGACGTCGATGTAATAGCCCGAGCCGCGACGCAGGTACTTCATGAACAGGCCGGAGCCGTCGTCGCCCCAGTCATGCATGAAGCCGACCTTGTCCAGCGCGGCGTAGAAATCCCTGTCGCGCGCGCGCATCTGTTCATAGAGCGGGATCTGGAATTCGTGCATGATCTTGTAGGGTAGCGAGGCGAAGATCAGGTCGGCCTTGCGCGTGGTCATCCCACTCGCCACCGCCTGCTCCGAATAGAGCGCGCCGAGCCCGATATCCATCAGCGTGTCGGACTTCACGATATGCGTGGATGAGCGCTGCACCATGGTGACGTCGGCACCACCTTCCCACAGCGCCGCGCAAATGTCGTGGGCGGAGTTGTTCGAACCGATCACCACCACCTTCTTGCCGCGATATTTCTCCGGCCCGGGGTGGGTCGAGGAATGCTGCTGCTCACCCTTGAAGATGTCCTGCCCCTTGTAGGTGGGCCAGTTCGCCTTGCCCGACATGCCGGTCGCCAGCACGAGCTGCTTCGGCTTCAGCGTGATCTCCTTGCCGTCGCGCTCGACCACGACAGTCCATTCCCCGGCCTTCTCGTCATACTTGGCCGACTTCGCCGTGGTCGAGCTCCAGTAGTTGAGCTCCATCACCTTCGTGTACATCTCCAGCCAGTCGCCGATCTTGTCCTTCGGCGCGAACACCGGCCAGTTCTTCGGGAAGTCGATATAGGGCAGATGGTCGTACCAGACCGGATCGTGCAGGCAGAGCGACTTGTATCGCTTGCGCCAGGAATCGCCGGCGCGTTCGTTCTTCTCGATGATAATGGTCGGCACGTTCAGTTGCCGCAGCCGCGCGCCAAGCGCGATGCCGCCCTGGCCACCGCCGATGATCAGCGCATAGGGTTGTTTTGCATGACCCAGCTCGGTGATTTCCTGGTCGCGTTCCTCGCGCCAGCTCTTGCGGTCCTTGCCATGGCCGTGCTTGGCGCCGAGCGGACGGGTGAAGCCGGATTTCTCCTCATGTCCCTTGAGTTCGGCCATGGTGGTGAGCAAGGTCCAGATGCGTCCATCCTTCATGCGCAGGTGACCATAGCCGCGCGCGACATCGGTCTCGAACTCGATCCAGCTCTCGACGATGCCGCCGGCCTCGCTGGCAGCTTCGCCATCGGCAATGCGCCATCCCGATGGTTTGCTGTCCGCAAGCCGCGCCTTCAGCATGTCGCGGATCTGATCCTTGCCTTCCATGGTTTTGATGTTCCAGGTGAACGTGACCAGATCGCGCCAGTAGCAATCGGTCTGGAACAGCGCGACCGCGCGTTCGATGTCACCCGACGACAATGCGGCGTTGAACTCGTCGAGCAGCGCGGTGATCTTTCCGTCCGGGGCCTTCGTGAGCATGGTTTCATTCTCCCATATGCCGGCGTCGATCGCCTGTGCGTCGTGGGTCCGGCGCGTTCGTTAGCGAGGTCGAATCTTGCCTCGACCACCATGTCAGCAAGCCTCGTGCCACTGCGGCGCATCTCGAAAAACGCTCGGCATTTCCTCGCGTTAACTGCCGGCGCCAGGCCGCCTCACTTGTTGCGCCATGCAACAGGTGTTGCACGCAACAAACTTGATCGGCGGCACAATCCGAGTGACACTCGACGCAACAACGTGCGGGGAAACATCCAGGAGCATCAGCCGTGACGACGGAGCGGGCTGCGCACATCGACGAGCTGGTTCGCGTTGCGGTCGGCCAGACCAGCGCGCGTGATGCAATCATCCATCAGTCGTGGGTACGATGCGTCTCCGAACACAAGCTCGATCCGTTGGTGCTGCGCGACGCTCATATCGTGACATCCGGGCGGCTGCGCGAGCACCGCGACGCCATGGACGAATTCCTCCACACGGCGCGGTTCGGCGTCGAGATGCTGTATCGTCAGATCGCCGGGCTAGGCTATGTGCTGCTGCTCACCGATGCCAGGGGCATCACGGTGGATTTCATCGGCGACCCGACATTCAACAACACGCTTCGCAAGGCCGGCCTCTATCTCGGCGCCGACTGGAACGAGCCGCATGCCGGCACTTGCGCCGTCGGCACCTGCATCGCGACCGAAGAAGCCCTGACGGTGCATCAATCCGACCATTTCGACGCCACCCATATTCCGCTGACCTGCACGGCCGCGCCGGTCTTCGATCCCAGCGGCAAGCTCGCTGCGGTCTTGGACATCTCCGCGCTGCGCTCGCCGGAACCGAAGGCCAGCCAGTTCCTTGCGCTGCAACTGGTCAAGTCGTTCGCTCACAAGATCGAGAATGCGAACCTGCTGAACCGTTTCCGGCAGGAATGGATCATCAAGCTGTCCGGCTCCGCGGAATTCGCCGATGTCGATCCGGATTATGTGATGGCCGTCGATAGCGGCGGCCGCATCATCGGCTTCAACAATCGCGCAAGGCAGCTGCTCGCCCGCGAACTGGCCAGGCGTCCGGACCTTCGCCTGCGGGCCGACGGCTTCGGCGTATCCGACATCTTCGAATGCACCATCGATGATCTGCCGCGCTTCGCCCATTCTCGCCCCACCGGTCAGCGCACGCTGCGGCTTGCCAACAGCGGCGCGACGCTGTTCGCGCAAACCCTGCCGCCCCCGAACAAGCTGGCGGCGCCGGCCTCCTCCCGCAGCGAGTCGGCGCTTCCGGCGCCGCTGCGCAACCTGTTCCGCGGCGATCCCGCAATGCATCACGTGGTGACGCGCGCCGCCAAGCTCATCAATACCCAGATGGGCTTGCTGATCACCGGCGAAACCGGCACCGGCAAGGAGCACCTGACGAAGGCGCTGCATTCGGTCAGTGCGCGGGCAGGCAGACCTTTCGTCGCGGTCAACTGTGCCGCGCTGCCGGAAAGCCTGATCGAAAGCGAGCTGTTTGGCCACGAGGCGGGCGCCTTCACCGGTGCGGCGGCCAAGGGCAAGAAGGGTCTCGTGCTCGAAGCCGACGGCGGCACCCTGTTCCTTGACGAGATCGGCGACATGCCGATCTCCTCGCAGACGCGCCTGTTGCGCGTGCTTGCCGAACGCGAGGTGACACCGGTCGGTCGCACCCGGCCGGTCCCGCTCAATGTCCGCGTCATCGCTGCCACCCATCGCGACCTTGTCGCGCTGGTGAAGGCGGGGCAGTTCCGCGAGGATCTCTATTTCCGCCTCAACGGCGCGGTGCTTGCGCTGCCTCCGCTGCGTCAGCGCACCGATATCGAGTGGCTGATCGATCAATCCCTGCATCGGCTTTCGACGGAGCACAAGGCCAACTATGCGCTGACGGCAAGCGCGCGCAGCGCGCTGCTCAAGTACCAATGGCCTGGCAACATCCGCGAGCTGATCAATGCGCTCGATCATGGCTGCGCGCTGTCGAACGACGGCACGATCGATCTTGCCGATCTGCCGGACCGGATCGCTCAGCCTTTGCGTGAGGACAGCTCCGGAAAGCCGGTACGAGGCGGAGCGGCGACCTCGCGGCAAGCCGATGCGCTACTGACGGCGTTGCGCAACAATCGCTGGAATGTCTCGCGGGTGGCGCGCGAACGCGGCGTCGATCGCTCGACCATCCATCGCCAGATTCTCCGCTTCGGCATCACGATGCCGAAAGACCTGAGCTGAGCGCAGTCGCTGCCCGCCGTCGCTGACCGCCCTGGTCAGATACGACATCGCTGCCGAACGGTGGCCTGCCGAACGGTGGAAAAATGGCGCGCCATTCAGAACAAAACCACGAACCCGTACATAATTGAAATTGCATGTGATTTTTCCCGCCCCAGGCGTTCGACCTCCGTCGCCGCCGGCTTCGGCCAAGCCGCTGTCGCAAGTGAAATTCGACACGTCTCACGACAGCGTGCGCCCCCCTTCGCTGCGGGATCGTAGTATTGTCGTCGGCAGCCGTCGAAGCTAGGATTTTGCGTAGCATTCGATCGCGACGCACGAAGAGATGCACTCCAGAATCAAGCGGATGGTCGCGGCTGCGATCGGACGGCACGGCAAATGGAGGACATTATGGCGTGGCGTGACGACAAGGCCCGGGCAGCCCTGATCCGCGATGCAGCGGGCAGCGTGCCAGCGGGCAAGAGCCCTCGGGCCTTTGCCGAGCCCTTGTTCGGCTACACCAATATCGAGGATCTCGCCAATTACGATGCCGCCTCGCTTGCCCTCCTGGCTGAGCAGGCCTGGGAGCACGTGCAGCGGCGCACGGCCGGCAGCGCCGATATCCGCGTCGTCAATCCGACATTGCCGAACGGGCGCGAGATTTCCGTGCTCGAAATTCTCAACGACAACATGCCTTTCCTGTTCGACTCCACCATGGCGGAGCTCGCCGAGCAGGGCCTTGAGGTCACCCTGGTCGCTCACCCGATCATCGCCGTGGAGCGCGATGATGGGGGCAAGCTGCTGCGATTCTACGGGGAAGCGCTGCCGGAGGGAGCAAAGGGCGCGCGCGAAAGCCTGATTCATCTCCACATCACCCGCCTGGACGCGGATTCCGATCGCCAGAAGCTGATCGACGGCCTGACCAGGACGTTGAACAATGTCCGCGCCTGCGTTGCCGACTGGCGCGTCATGCGTGACAGCGTCGAGGAAGCGATCAAGACGTTCTCTTCAAATCCGCCGCCGCTGCCGATCGACGAACTCGCCGAAGCCAATCAGTTCCTGCAATGGCTCTGCGCGGACAATTTCACTTTCCTCGGCGTGCGCAAATATCGCTTCTCGCCCGACAGCGACGCGTCGGACGACATTACAACCGGCGAAGGCCTCGGCATCCTGCGCGATCCGGACGTGAAGGTCCTGCGCCGCGGCAGCGAAATGGTGGTGATGACGCCGGAAATCCGCGAGTTCATGCACGAGCCGACCCTGCTGATCGTCATCAAGGCCAATGTCTCCAGCCGCGTCCATCGCCGCACCCGGATGGATTATGTGGGCATCAAACTCTACTCGCCCGACGGCCGGCTCGAAGGCGAATTGCGCGTCGTCGGCCTTTTCACCTCGGGGGCCTATACTCGCTCGGTACGGCAGATCCCTTATGTCCGCCACAAGGTTTCGCGGGTGCTGCAGCGCGCGGGCTTCGACCCGAACGGCCATTCCGGCAAGGCGCTGATGCATATTCTCGAAGATTATCCGCGCGACGAGCTGTTCCAGATCGACGTCGACACGCTCTACAACTTCGTCATCGAGATCCTGATCCTCTACGAGCGTCCGCGCGTCCGGGCGCTGCCGCGGGTCGACAAGTTCGATCGCTTTGTCTCCATCCTCACCTTCATTCCGCGCGACAAATACGACACCGACGTCCGCACGCGCGTCGGAAGCTTTTTGGCGCAGTCCTACAAAGGGAAGCTGTCCGCCTCCTACGTATCATTCCCTGAAGGGGCGCTTGCGCGCGTCCACTTCATCATCGGGCGCTATGAAGGCAAAACGCCCGTCGTCGACCGCGCCCTGCTCGAAGCCGGGATCAGCGCCATTGCCGCGACCTGGGCCGACAAGCTGAAGGCCGCGCTCACCGCGTCGACCGATGGCATGCGGGCGCGCATGCTCACCAACCGATATGCCCAGGCCTTCAGCGGCGGCTATACCGAGGTGTTCGGTGCGGAACAGGCGATCGCCGATATCACGACCGTCGAAAAGCTGACGCCGGCCCGCCCGGTAACGATCTCGGTTTACCGCATCGAAGGCGACGATCCGAGGCGCTTCGGCCTCAAGGTGTTTTCGGACGCCGTACCGCTGTCGTTGTCCTACCGCGTGCCCGTGATCGAAAATCACGGCCTGCGCGTGGTCAACGAACGCACCTATCAGATCGTGCCCGGTAACAGGCCGGAGCCGGTCTGGCTGCACGACATGACGATCGAGACCAGTGACGGCCAGCCCATCGAGATCAACCCGGAATTCAGCCATCGTCTGGAAGCCTCGATCATGGCGGTGGTCACCGATCGCGCCGAATCCGACGGATATAACGGCCTGATCCTGCGCACCGCGCTGAGCTGGCGGGAGGTCTCGACCATCCGGGCGCTGTCGCGCTACCTGCACCAGATCCGCGCTCCGTTCACCCAGGACTACATGTGGGAGACCTTGCGCAAGAACGCCGCGATCACGGCCAGCCTGGTCGCGATGTTCCAGACCCGCCTCGATCCGCGCCTCGTCCTTACCGATCGCGAGCGCACGGCGCGCGAGGCGGCTTTGCTTGCGGAGATCGAGGAACAGCTCAAACCCGTCGCCTCGCTCGATGAAGACCGCATCCTGCGCCGCTTCACCAATCTGGTGCAGGCGACCGTTCGCACCAATCTGTGGCAGATCGGCGAGGATGGACATCCGCGCCCGGTGATCTCCTTCAAGTTCGACGCGCGCCGGATCGACGACTTGCCCGCTCCACGACCGCTCTACGAGATCTTCGTCTATTCCCCTCGTGTCGAAGGTATCCACCTGCGCTTCGGCAAGGTTGCGCGCGGTGGCTTGCGCTGGTCCGACCGGCCGCAGGATTTCCGCACCGAGATCCTCGGCCTGGTGAAAGCGCAGCAGGTCAAGAACGCCGTGATCGTGCCGGTCGGTGCCAAGGGCGGCTTCGTGCCCAAGCGTCTGCCGCCGCCTGCCAGGCGCGACGCCTGGCTCGCGGAGGGCACCGAAAGCTATCGCATCTTCGTTCGCTCGCTGCTCGAACTCACCGATAATCTCGACGGCGACATCGTCGTGCCGCCCGAATCCACCGTGCGCCACGATGGCGACGACCCCTACCTCGTCGTTGCCGCCGACAAGGGCACCGCCACCTTCTCCGACGTCGCGAACGCGATCTCGGCCGAGAAGAACCATTGGCTCGGCGATGCCTTCGCATCCGGCGGCAGCCAGGGTTACGACCACAAGAAGATGGGGATCACGGCGCGCGGCGCCTGGACGGCGGTCAAGCGCCACTTCCGCGAGCTCGGCACCGACATCCAGACCATGCCGTTCACCGCGGTCGGCGTCGGCGACATGTCGGGCGACGTTTTCGGCAATGGCATGCTGCTCTCGCCGGCGACAAGGCTTGTGGCGGCTTTCGATCATCGCGACATCTTCATCGATCCTTCGCCCGATCCATCGACCAGCTTCGCCGAGCGCAAGCGCCTGTTCGATCTGCCGCGATCGAGCTGGCAGGACTACGACAAGTCGCTGATCTCGCAGGGCGGCGGCGTGTTCTCGCGCTCGCTCAAGGCGATTCCGCTTGCGCCGGAAGTGCGCACGCTGCTCGATCTCGACAAGCCGCAAGCCACGCCTTTCGAGGTGATGACGGCGATCCTGAAGGCTCGCGCGGACCTGTTGTGGTTTGGCGGCATCGGCACCTATGTCCGCTCCTCCGGGGAAAGCGACGATCAGGTCGGAGACCGCGCCAACGATCCGATCCGCATCGCGGGTGGCGACGTGCGCGCCCGGGTGATCGGCGAAGGGGCCAACCTCGGCGTTACCCAGCGCGGCCGCATCGAAGCGGCGCAGAAGGGCGTCAAGCTCAACACCGACGCCATCGACAATTCGGCCGGCGTGAACACGTCCGACGTCGAGGTCAACATCAAGATCGCGCTGGCGCGCCCCGAGCGCGAGGGGCGCCTCAGTCCCGCCGACCGCAACAGCCTGCTTGCCGCGATGACCGACGAGGTCGGCGCGCTGGTGCTGCGCAACAACTATCTGCAGACGCTGGCGCTCTCGTTGGCAGAGCGCAAGGGTGTGGCCGAGACCGGCTTCCTCACCCGCCTGATGCAGTCGCTCGAACAGCGCGGCTTGCTCAGCCGCGCCGTGGAGTTCTTGCCCGACGACGCCGCGCTCACCGAGCGCACACGGCGCGGCCAGTCGCTGGCGCGGCCCGAGCTTGCCGTGCTGCTGGCCTACGCCAAGCTGACCCTCTACGATGACCTGCTCGTCACCAGCGTGCCCGATGACCCCTATCTCGCCCGCGAGCTATCCCAGTATTTTCCGCGCGAGGTTCAGGACAAATTCCCGACCGCGGCCGGATTGCATCGCCTGCGGCGGGAGATCATCGCGACCAGTCTCGCCAATGCGGTGATCAATCGCGGCGGCCCGGCCTGCGTCGTGCGCCTGATCGACGAGACCGACGCCGATATCCCGACCATTGTCATGGCCTATGTGGCGGTCGATGAATGCTTCGGCCTGAAGTGGCTCAATGACGCGATCGACGCGCTCGACGCCTGCATCGACGGGCAGCTGCAGCTGTCCCTCTACCTTTCGGTGCAGGACCTCCTGCTCTCCCGCATGGTCTGGTACGTGCGCAATGTCGATTTCAAGGACGGGCTGGAGGCCGTCGTCGCGCGCTTCGGCCCGGCGATCCGCCAGATCGTCGCCGGGCTCGACACTGCCTTGCCGCCGGACTTGCAAGCGGCGCGCGTCAAGCGGCGGCAGGAACTCGCCGACGCCGGTGTCCCGGCCGGCCTCGCCGGCGAGCTCGCCGATCTTGACGCTTTGGTCTCGGCTCCCGACATCGTGACGGTCGCCGAGCGCACCACGCGCCCCATCGGCGATGCCGCCGCGACCTTCTACGCCGCCGAGGCGAATTTCCGCCTCGACCGCATCATCGCCGCCGCACGCAGTGTGCCGGCCAACGATTATTTCGAACGCATGGCCATCGATCGCGCCGTCGAGCAGATCGCCGGCGCCGAGAGGAGACTGGCCGCCGATATGCTGGCAACCGGCCAGTCTGGCCAGCAGGCCGTCGAGACCTGGCTCGCGGCTCACCCCGAGGCGACGCGTATCCGCCGCTCGGTCGAGGAGATCGCGGCCAGCGGCCTGACCCTCGCCAAGCTGACGGTTGCGGCGAACCTGCTGGGGGACTTGGTCAAGGCCTGAAGGCGTGCGAGGCGGCGATGTGAGAAGCGCAATGCTGGCGCAGGTAGTTTGCCGGCAAACGGAGGAATCCAATGATCCACGCCACCTGCCATACCGCCGACAATGTTCGCTGCATCGAGTTCGATGCCACACCGTGGTTCAGCGAAGCTGACGCTCCGAGCATTATCGATTTGGCCCAACGAGGATGGACCAGCACCGCGATTGCAGATTCCCTCGAGCACAGACAAGGATACGAACGCCTGCACGACCTCGTTGAATATGCGGCGAAGCGACTGCAACTGGAATCTCTGGAGGACCCAACCTGGGAAACCTTCGAGTGTGTCGTCGATGGACCCGAGGCCGTCGCCTGGCTCGAGAAAAACCGTCCCAACGTTGTGGCAAGAATCCCTTAAAGCCGCGGGAAGCCGCAGCAAAGGCTACAATTGATCGGCGGCAAACGAAGCGGAAATGGCGCTCGCAAAAGCGCGACCTCGAGTTCGGCGCCGTATACGATCGAGCGGCCGAAACGCTTAGCCGCCACCAATCCCGCGCGCGACAGGATCGCCAGATGCGATGACATGGTGTTTTGCGGGACCGACGGGGCCTTGGCGATATCGCCAGCCGCCGGTCCTTCCGGTTCGTTCTTCACCAGCAGGCGAAAAGCATCGAGCCGGGTCGGCTGGGCCAATGCGGCGAGCGCCAAGATGGCTTGCTCTGGTTCCATATATCGAGAATTATCGATTATATCAGAAAACCGTTTAGGCGATCGTTCGCCGTCTTTAATTCGATAATACTAGAAATATAGTTGACACTCTGAAGCTGTTGCGACAGATTATAGACATGAAACTGGATGACGCAGCCATGCACCTTGAAGCTTTGGGCAATCCGACCCGGCTCAAGATCTATCGTGCCCTTGTTCGCGCTGGGCAGGCTGGTCTGCCCGTCGGCCGATTGCAGGATAAACTAAAAATCGCGCCATCAACCCTGTCGCACCACGTCAAGACGCTCGTGACCGCCGGCCTCATCACCCAGGTGCGGGAGGCAACGACTCTGACGTGTCACGCCAACTATGACGTGATGCAGGGGCTGGTCGACTTTCTAGTTGCTGAATGCTGCGCCGATGCGACCGAATGCAAGGATACAAGCACTGCGGCCTGATCTTTTCAGGTCGAAAATTTCGATATTTCTAGTTTGATAGGAGAAGCAAAATGGAACAGTCGAAGTCGGTTGCTATCATTGGCGCAGGTCCTGTCGGACTTGCCGCCGCTGCTCATGTTATTGAACGCGGAATGACACCGGCCGTTTTGGAAGCAGGTCCGGAAATTGGTCATGCGATGCGGCAGTGGAGCCACGTGCAGTTGTTCTCGCCGTGGGAATACAACGTCGACAAAGCGGCCGAGCGCTTGCTGGCGCCAACCGGTTGGAATTCGCCGGATCCAAAGCAATATCCGACCGGCGGTGAGTTGCTGTCGCAGTATCTCGAACCGCTGGCTCACCGCACGGTGCTCAAGGATCACATTCATACATCAAGCCGCGTGACCGACATCAGTCGCGTTGGTTTCGACAAGCTCAAGACCAAAGGCCGCGGCGACGCGCCTTTCGAGCTTCGTTACCAAAACGGGCAAGGCCCGAAAAGCATTCGCGCCGATGCGGTGATCGATACGTCAGGTACTTGGTTCTCGCCGAACCCTGGTGGCGCAAACGGTCTTCCGGCCCTCGGCGAGCGGGAGAACGCTACCAAGATCGCGTACGGGATGCCCGACGTGCTCGGCAAGGATCGCGCCCGGTATGCTGGAAAGGCCATCGCCGTGCTCGGGGCTGGGCATTCTGCGGTTGGCACGCTAATCGAACTCACGAATCTGAAATCTCAGGCTGCAAGCACCGAAGTCATTTGGATCTTGCGCGGTGACAATCCTGCCAAAGCTTTTGGCGGGGGCGTCAATGACAAACTCGTGGCGCGTGGCGAACTGGGAATGGCTCTGGCAGGGCTGGTAACCTCTGGGCAAATCCGAGTGGAAGCCAGCTTCTCTGTGACTCGCATCGACCGTGACGGCGAGCGCCTGAAGCTTGCCACTGCCGGATGCTGCGACCGGAGCATTGTGGCTGACGAACTAATCGTCGCGACGGGGTTCCGTTCCGACCTCGAATTCTTGCGTGAACTTCGGATTCAGCTCGATCCGGCCATCGAATGCCCGATCGCGCTGGCGCCGCTGATCGACCCCAATGAACATAGCTGCGGCACAGTACGCCCACATGGCGCGGCCGAACTCGCGCAGGACGAGCCGGGATTCTACTTCGCCGGCATGAAGTCATATGGGCGTGCGCCAACGTTCCTGATGCTCACCGGCTACGAGCAGGTGCGGTCAATTGCGGCCAAAATTGCCGGTGACAATGAAGCGGCAGCGCGGGTTGAACTCGTATTGCCCGAGACAGGCGTGTGCAGCCGCAGCGCGACACCGGGACAGGTCGAATGCTGTGGCGGGTCGGCCACCGAACGGGCGGACGCCTGTTGCGTCGATGATGCTAAGGCGAAGGGTGCAGGAAAAGCTGGCTGTGGCTGTGCAGCTTAGCGCGGAAAGGTGCGAATGCTGACGCTAGAGGGGCGATCCGTCATCGCGGCGATGTGTGTGGGGCAGCTCGGTAGCTTGCTCCCGCATGTCGTCGTGCCGTCGATACTTGCCGCATTCCTGATTCCGGAATGGCACCTGAGCGGTGCGCAGGCTGGCCTTCTCGCCGGCTCGGGCGCAGCTGGCTACATGTTGACGGTGCCGGTGTTGGCCACGCTGACTGACCGGATCGACGCGCGCAAGATCCTGATTGCGGGCTCGGCGGTCAGTGCACTCGGTACATTGCTGTTCGGCCTGTTTGCGACCGGCCTCTGGTCCGGAGCATTGTTCAACGCCATTGCGGGCATCGGCTTCGCGGGCGCTTATATGCCCGGTCTCAAGGCGCTGACTGACCGGCTGGCACCCGGCGATTCATCCCGCGCGGTCACGCTGTATACGTCGAGCTTTTCGTTCGGCGTCGGGCTGTCGTTCCTGGTCTCGCAACTCGTTGCGGAAGCTTTGGGCTGGCGCTCAGCCTTCCTCGTGACAGCGCTGGGCCCGCTGATGATGCTTTCGGTCTGCTTCCTGCTGCGGCCGGTGGCGCCAAAACCCGCGCAGGGCCGCCTCTTGGACTTCGCGCCGGTGTTCCGCAACAGCAACGCCATGGGCTTTGTTCTCGGCTATGGCGCCCACTGCTTTGAGCTTTACGGCATCCGCACCTGGCTGGTTGGATTCTGGACTTTCGTGGCGGTGAGGAACTCGGAAGGCTCACTCCTGACGCCCGTCGTCGTCAGCGTGCTTTTCTCCTTGCTCGCGATGCCGGCTAGCATCCTCGGCAACGAATGCGCGATCCGGTTCGGTCGACATCGCGCCATCACCGCCGTGATGTTGAGTTCTGCTTGCGTGGCGCTGCTGATCGGCGCGTTCGCCGACAAATCGCCATGGCTGTTGCTGCCACTGGTGTTGGTCTACGCCATCACGGTGCCCGCCGATTCCGGTGCGTTGACCTCGGGAATGACGATGGCCGCCGATCCCAACTACCGCGGCGCAACGATGGCCGTGCATTCGACCGTTGGCTTTAGTCTGTCGGCTTTGGGCGCGTGGGCCCTTGGCGTCGCGCTGGATGCGGCGGGCGGACCATCGAGTGCCACCGCCTGGGCGGCAGCGTTTGCCGTACTCGCGGCAGGCATTCTGCTCGGCCCCGTCGCGCTCTATTGGTCGAGGGCGAGGGCGCCACAGGGATGAGTCAACGTCAGCTTCCAATCATACTGGCGCTTGGCTCCAGCCAGACGCTGGCGTGGGCCTCCACCTATTATCTGCCGGCGATTCTTGCCAATCCGATCGCCCGCGACCTTGGGATCTCGTCGACTCTCGTTTTCGGCGCGCTTTCGGTCGGCCTGATCATCGCGGGCCTCCTGGGACCGCGTGTTGGGCATTTCATCGATACGTTCGGCGGCCGGGGGCTGCTTGCCGTTTCGAACGTCGTGTTTGCGGCGGGACTGGTCCTTCTTTCTTTCGCGTCCGGAAGCGTTGTGTTGATCGCGTCGTGGCTCATCCTCGGCGTTGGCATGGGGATGGGGCTCTATGAGGCCGCCTTTGCGACACTGACGCGCATGTATGGATACGCCGCCCGCAGGCCGATTACCGGCATCACCCTGATTGCAGGCTTCGCAAGCACGATAGGTTGGCCGATCACCACGTATCTCGATGCGCACTTTGGCTGGCGGATTGCGTGCCAGGTTTGGGCGCTTATTCACATTGCGTTCGCGCTGCCGCTGAACCTGTCGCTGCCGCGCGCTAAACCATTCCAGGCGGCTTTGCCCGATGAGGTAAGGCCCACAGAGTCGGCGCAGCAAAGCGAGACAGTCGCCATGATCCTCGTGGCTTATGTCTTTGCGGCGACCGGGTTTGTGAGTTCGGGACTTTCTGCCTTGATGCCTTCCCTGCTCTTGCAGTTCGGTGCAACACCGGCGGCAGCGCTGCTCGCGGGAACCCTGATCGGCCCGGCACAGGTGGCAGCGCGGATTATCGAAGCGGGCTGGCTTAGCCGCTACCATCCTCTTGCGTCGACTCGGCTTGCGACGGTCATGAATCCACTCGGCATAGCAGTCCTTGCGGCTGGAGGACCGGTGTTCGCCCCTGCCTTCGCCATCTTCTACGGTGCGGGCAATGGCATCTTGACCATAGCGCGCGGCACGCTACCGCTCGCACTGTTTGGGCCGCACGGCTTTGGCCGTCGCGTTGGCGTGCTATCGCTTCCGGCCCGCGCGACCGGTGCCGTCGCGCCGCTCGCCGTTGGCCTGTTTGCTGAATATCTCGGTGCAGGAGCGTTATGGATCACGGCGCTAGCGTCGGTTTCCGCATTCATCGCGCTTTTTTTTCTGCGAGCGAGACAAGCGCCATAACGGAGTGGCAACACCTTAGGCGGGGCGAACTTCTGACCGACACTGTCAGTGAGCAACCTATCGACTCTCGGCGACGATTTTATCCAGATTGCTTACTCGCTCGAATGAGACAGAACTGGAATTTCGGTTCGGACGCTCATATCGCGTTGTAAACAAAGAAAAACTGGCGCACCCGACACGATTCGAACGTGTGACCTTTGCCTTCGGAGGGCAACGCTCTATCCAGCTGAGCTACGGGTGCGTGCAGGGGTTCATTTAGCTGATTGGCTCCGCGTCGGCAACGGCGTTGTCCGGCCGGTCAAGGGCTGTAAACTGCCTCCCGACAATATGACAGGCCGCGGAAAAAGGCCGTCTTTCGAGGGAGTTTGCCCATGCGTCCGCTGGAATTCGGCTGGTATCTGCCCACGCATGGCGACACCACCGCCTATGGGCTGATGGAGGCGCAGATCGCCGGCTCGCCGGAACTCTGCGAGCGCGTGGTCGCGGCCGCCGAGCATGCCGGCTTCGAGTATCTGCTGATCCCGGTCGGCTCGGTGTGCTGGGAGGCCTGGATCACGGGCGCCTTCATGGCGGCGCGCTCGAGCCGGATCAAGCCGCTGATCGCAGCAAGGCCCGGCTATATCAACCCGGTGCTGATGGCCAAGATGATCTCGACCTTCGACCAGATGTCGGGCGGGCGAATCTGCATCAATCTGATCGCCGGCCAGAACGAGAGCGAGGTCGAGGCCGAGGGCGTGCGCCAGCCCAAGGAAGAGCGCTACGCGCTGATGGAGGAGGAGGTCTCGATCCTCAAGGCGCTATGGACGACGCGCGGTCCGGTGCATTTCCAGGGCAGGTTTCACACCATCTCCGGCGCGCATATCCGGCCGCGGCCGCTGCAGCAGCCATTTCCAAAATTCTATCTCGGCGGCGGCTCGCGGCAGGCCTGGGAGGTGTCGGCGAAGCATTCCGATGTTCATCTGTTCTGGGGCGACCTCCCGGAACGCATCGCAGAGAATATCGCCGAGATCCGGCGGATGGCGCGGGCGCATGACCGCGAGGATGCGATCGGCTTCGGCATGCGGCTGCAGGTGATCTGCCGCGAGAACGAGGCGGATGCCTGGGAGGCGGCCGACCAGCTGGTGCGCCACGCCACCGAGCGGCAGAAGCAGGAGATGAAGACGCTCTACAATCGTTCCGAGGCCAACCAGCGCGTGCAGCAACTCGCGCGCGACTACGGCGATCTGTTGATGCCGCATCTGTGGACCGGCATCACCAAGGTGCGGCCCGGCGCCGGCATCGCGGTGGTCGGCGATCCCGCGCAATGCGCCGCCACCTTGCAGCAGTTCATCGACGCCGGCTGCCACTCCTTCTGCCTGTCCGGCTATCTGCACGACGAGGAGGCCGAGCGGTTCGGCCGCCTGATCCGTCCGACCCTCGCCGCCAACAATCGCGGGCGGCTCGTCGCCTGAGGTGCGATCCGGAAGCTTTCCGAAAATTCACGGGTGAATCTGCGCCTGACGCGCCATGATCCAGCCGAGCTCGCGGCAGCAACGGAGTCGAACCATGCATCACCGGGCCTGGCTTGCGGCCGCGGCATTGCTCGTCGTGGCGGCGGCGCACGGACCCGCAGCGTCCGCGACCCAGGCACAGACCGAGCGCGACCTGAAGCCGGTCAAGGAGATCGCCAATGCGCGGCTTGCCGTCGGCAATGCGAGCTTTCCGCTCTACCTCTCGGCCGACTGGTCCAGTCCGCTGCCGGATGTCACGCGCGCCGTGCTCGTGCTGCACGGGGTGCTGCGCAATGCCGACGACTATTTTCGCGCGGCGCTGAGCGCGCAGGCCGCGGCCGGCGATGCCGGCGAGCATGCGCTGATGATCGCGCCGCAATTCCTGATCGAGTCCGACGTCGAGGCATTCAAGCTGCCGGCGGAGACGCTGCGCTGGAGCCTCTATGGCTGGCAGGGCGGCGAGCCCGCGCTCGCGCCGAGCCCGGCGAGCTCATTCGAGGCGCTCGACGCCATCCTGGCGAAGCTCGGCGACCGCAAGTTGTTTCCAAACCTGCAGCAGGTCGTCGTGTTCGGCCATTCCGGCGGCGGCCAGGTGGTGCAGCGCTATGCAATCGCGGTGAAGGGGGACAAGGTGCTGCTGCGGCAGGGCATCGGCGTGCGCTATGTGGTCGCCAATCCGTCCTCCTACGCCTATTTCACCAAAGAGCGGCCGGAGGCCGCGATCGCGGCGAACTGCCACGGCTATAACAGCTGGAAATTCGGCATGGACAGCCGCCCGCCCTATCTTGCCGAGCCTTCGTCGGCCGCGCTGGAGCAGGCCTATGTCGCGCGCCGCGTGATCTATCTGCTCGGAACGCTCGACACCAACCCCAATCATCCCGCGCTCGACAAATCCTGCATGGCGGAGGCCGAAGGGCCGTACCGTTACGCGCGCGGGCATTCCTATGCCGCCGCGATGCAGGCCCGCGACGAGGGCACGCCGAACCACCGCGTGTGGGATGTGCCCGGCGTCGGTCATGCGGGCGGCAAGATGCTCAACTCGCCCTGCGGCCTGACCGCGGTGTTCGACATCCCCGGCTGCGAAGCGGCGCGCTGAGCCCCCCGACACCAGAATTTGTGCGCGGATTCGGTGGCAAGCGGCACCGAGATCGCCTACGCTCGTGTCGCGAATGGAGCATCACGACCGACAGCTCGATGGAGAACATCATGAGAGCAGGCTTGATCACGCTTCTGACAGCCGGTGCCTTCCTCGGCTTGACCCCGGCCAATGCCGCAGAGGGATGCGGCGACGGTTGCCACAGGACCTCGCGAGGTGCCTGCGTGATCGACGGCTGGGGCACCGGCGCGCGGGTCAGGAACGAGTGCCCCGCCACCTCGCGCGCTCGCCCCCCGTGTGGCGGCGGTGGCTTCATCTGGCGGCGCGACCTCCAGGCCTGTTCGCAGACGACGAAGGATTGGCTCTAGCCCGCTGACGGCCAAGCCAGCGTCACGCCGGCACGATCACCTTGCCGATCGGCCACAGCGCGATGCCGGCAAGCTTGAGATGCGCCCAGGCGAAGGGGATGCCGATGATGGTCACCGCGAGCAGGATCGCGGTGATCACATGGCCGATCGCGAGCCACCAGCCGGCCAGGATGAACCAGATCAGATTGCCGATCACCCCGAGCGGTCCGGTGCCGATGTCGGACGTGCCGGTCACCTCATCTCGGCGCACCGCACGCGAGCCGAACGGCAGCAGCGTGTAGACCGCGATGTTGAAGGCGGCGCGCGCCCAGGGCAGCCCGATAATGGTCACAGCCATGATCACGGCGGCGACCAGCCAGCCGAACGCCATCCACGCGCCGCCGATCAGGATCCAGAGGATGTTCAGGAGGATAGACACAGGCTGCATGGCTGACACCTTCGCGCCGCTTGGGACTATTCTCTATATACGCCGCTGCCCGGCGCTGCGGTAGGTGTGGCCTAACCGCGCGCCTGCCGTGACGAGGCCGCGCTGTACGATCTCGGCATCGCTCTCTATCGCGACAAGAAGGTCAGCGACGCCGTCTACAGGGCCGCGCTGGAGAAGGAGCGCTGCCGCTGCAAAATCCGACGTCGTCATGGCCGGGCTTGTCCCGGCCATCCACGTCCTACTTCAGTTGGAGCCGAAGACGTGGATGCCCGGGTCAAGCCCGGGCCTGACGAATTTGCGAAAGAGGGAAACCTGCTACCGCCTAAAACCGCTGGCGCGCGAATAGGTCTGGCGGCCTTCCAGGGCCGGGCGCGCGGCCATGCTGGCGCGCGCTTCGCTGGCGACGGGCGTCGCCGGCTTCAAATCCTCGAGGAAGATCGGCTTGGCGAAGTAATAGCCCTGGGCGTAGCGGATCTTGGTCGCCGCCTGCAGATAGGTGAGCTCCTCGTAGGACTCGATGCCCTCGGCAATCACCGTCATGCCGAGCGCCTCGCTCAGCGATTCGATCGCGCGCAAAATGCCCTGGCTGCGCGGCCGCTGATGGATGTCGGTGATGAAGGAGCGGTCGATCTTGATCTCGTCGGCGGTGATGTCGGCGAGCGCCGACAGCGACGAATAGCCGATGCCGAAATCGTCGATCGAGATGCCGACGCCGATGCCGCGCAGGATCGGCAGGATCTGGTCCTGGAAGTGCGACCGGGTCACGAACGCGTCCTCGGTCACCTCGATCATGAAGCGCTTCGGGAAGCCGGTCTCATCGAGCGCGCGCGCGAACCGGCGCATGAATTCGAGGTTGGAGGCTTGCTTGGCGGCGACATTGATGCTGATCGTCGCCGTCGGGCCGAACGTGTCGTTGATCAGGTCGATCGACTTGACGATCTCCGCCAGCACCAGGAACGTCAGCTCGTCGATCAGGCCGAGTTCGACCGCGAGATCGATGAAGGTGCCCGGCGCCTGGATCACGCCCTCGTCGTCGCGCAGCCGCACCAGCGCCTCGATGCCCTTCACCTCCTGGGTGCGGATATCGACCTTGGCCTGGAACGCGCAGCAGAAGCGCTTTTCAAGGATCGCCAGCCGCAGCGACTGCTCGATCTTCATCCGCGCCAGCGCCTCGCGCTCCATGCTGTTGTCGAAGAACGCGGTCGAGCCCTTGCCGTTGTTCTTGACGCGGTACATCGCGATGTCGGCGTTCTGGCGCAGCGCCTCGTAGCTCCGGCCATGCATGGGATAGAGGCTGACGCCGATCGAGGTCGAGGCGAAGATCTCGGAGTCCTCGATGAAGAACGGCGCCTTCAGCCGCTCCTGCATGACCTGGATGAATTCGGCGACTTCGTCATTGCCGCTGATCGGGTTGAGCAGCAGCAGGAATTCGTCGCCGGAGATACGCGACAGGATATCGGTTTCGCGCAGCGCGTGGCCGAGCCGCTTCGACAGTTCGACGAGCAGCGCATCGCCGATCGCGTGGCCGTAATAGTCGTTGATGTGCTTGAAGTTGTCGACGTCGAGGAAGGCGAGCGCGAAATGGCTTTGCGAATCGTCGCGGATCAGGCCGCTGACGCGATGCTCGATCACCCGGCGGGTCGGCAGGCCGGTCAGCTCGTCGTAATAGGCCGAGCGGAACAGCTGGTCCTCGAACGCCTTCTGCTCGCTGATGTCGGTCGAGGTCGAGATCAGGAGATTGCGACCGGCGATCCGGACCGGCCGGTGCGAGGTCAGGAACACGTATTTGGACGCGCCGCAGGAGAGCACTTCCTCGAGCACCACCGGATGGCCGCTGCGCAGCAGGTCGAGGTTGGCGGCGTGGCGCTCGTCGACCGAGGACGGCTGGCTCGCGCTGGCCGCCAGCTGCAGCTGGCTCGCGGCTGCTTCATTCACCAAAATGAGCTCGCCCTGCTCGTCCTGAACGGTCACGCCCGCCGGCAGCAGTTGGAGAAGGTCGCGCAGGATCCGTAATTCATTGCTGGAAATATCGTCTTGGCCGGTCACTGCCGCGCCCGTCTGAAAATCGTGTCTGGTGAGACTATGCATGCGCCGACCTTGGCAAAGTCCGTTGTAGTTTTGGTTAAGCGGACCTGCGAAATGCCGTGACAGAATGAGACCGCGACGGCTTTCGCAAGCCGTCGCGGCAATCGTCATTAACAGAGTATCAATGTCGGCTGCGGCCGCTGGTGAAAGCGATTGCGGCGCGCGCGGTTGCACCAACACGTGCGGCTGTGCCGGAATGACGACTTATCAACAGCTCGGAAGCTTGCACTGCATGGTGCAGTGAACACCGGTCTTCAGGTAACTGATCTCGGTCTTGCCGTCGAACGGCCGCAGCGCCGACTTGAGCAGCTTGGTGCCGAAGCCGGCTTCGCCGATCGCCTCGACCACCGGTCCTTCGGTCTCGTCCCAGATCACGTTGAGACGTCCGTCATCGACCGTCCATGACACTTGTAAAAACCCGCGCGGCGATGAGAAGGCGCCGTATTTTCCGGCATTGGTTGCGAGCTCATGGAAGATCAGCGCCAGCGAGACGGCGAGCTTGGCGGGCAGGAATAGCTGCTCGCCATTGAGGTTGAACCGCACGTGGCCGTAGGGCCCGAGTTCCGAGCGCAGCAAATCCTTGATATCGCAGCCATAGCCATCGACCCGCGCGATCAGATCGTCGGTCGCCGAGAGCGCGCGGATGCGATGGTCGATGCGCTGCCAGACATCGGGCCGGTCCTGCAGCGCCTGATGCAGCACCGCATGAATGGTCGAGGACTTGTTCTTCAGCCGGTGCTGCAATTCGTCGACCACGACCTTGCGATACTGCTCTTCCTCGATCAGCCGCTTGGAAACTTCGCGCTGCTGCGCGACCAGGGAACGGTAGTGCTCCACGCCCCAGATCGCGATGCCGCACACAACCCAGAAGATCATCAGCAGCGCAAAGCGCGCCGGATCGGCATGCGCGCCGCTGAAATTGAGCACCACGCCGAGCAGGCCGCTCGCCAGCGCGGTCGCGATCCCGATCCGGAAACCGCCAAGGGCGGTGGCAAAGAACACCGCCGGGAAATAGGGCGTGAAGAACACGTCCGGCCGGATCTGGGCCAGCCCGAAGCGCGCGGCCGTGGCCAAAACGAGACAAAGCACCGCGAAGGCGACCGCAAGCCGCACCGACGGCTGGGCATCGCCCCGCCAACACGCCCTGAAATCATCGATCCATTTCGCCATTGCTCGTTCCAGTTCACGTGAACAGGCGACCCAAAATAAGGCCGCTGCGACCGAAAAACCGCAGTTGTGGCCTTCTGGCCACAGGCGGACCTTGCGGGCGTGGCAGCGTGCAAGTGCTTGTATTGGCGCCAGGAGCTGGGGAATATCCGCAACATCATAGGTAAGTTGAGGGACCGACATGGGACGGCTGGACGGCAAGGTCGCGGTGATCACAGGGGCGACCAGCGGCATCGGGCTGCGCACGGCCGAGATCTTTGTCGCGGAGGGCGCGAAGGTCGTGATCGCCGGGCGGCGCGCGCCGGAGGGCGAGGCACTGGCGCAACAGCTCGGCGAGGCTTGCGTGTTTCGTCAGACCGACGTCACGGTCGAGGAACAGATGCAGGCGCTGATCGCGCTTGCGGTCGAGAAGTTCGGCCGGATCGACTGCCTGTTCAACAATGCCGGCGGCCCGGCGCAGACCGGGGGCATCGAAGGCCTCGACGTCGAGCGGTTCGATGCCGCGATGGCGATGCTGGTGCGCAGCGTCATGCTCGGCATGAAGCATGCCGCGCCCTACATGCGCAAACAGGGTTCCGGCAGCATCATCAACAATGGCAGCATCGCCGGACGGCTCGCCGGCTTCTCCTCGTCGATGGTCTACGGCGCCGCGAAGGCCGCGGTCATCCATTTCACCAAATGCGTCGCGATGGAGCTCGGCGAGTCCGGCATCCGCGTCAACTCGATCTCGCCGGGTGCGATCGCCACCGGCATTTTCGGCAAGGCGCTCGGATTGTCGACGGAAGCGGCCGAGAAGACCGCAGCCGTGATGCGCGAGGTCTACAAGGCGGCACAGCCGATCCCGCGCGCCGGCCTGCCCGACGACATCGCACATGCCGCGGTGTTTCTGGCGAGCGACGAATCGAGCTTCATCAACGGCCATGACCTCGTGATCGACGGCGCCATCACCGGCGGCCGCAACTGGAGCCAGCAGCAGGCCGGCTACGTCGCGCTGCGCAAGGCGTCCGATCAAGGCGCAGGGTAGCAGCATCCGTCATTGCGAGCGACGCGATTTGTCCGCAGAAGCATTGGCGAAGGCCGGAGTAATCCATAGCGCGCGCTGCCGATTCCTTCAGGGCGAGGAAAATGCATGAAGCGCGTCTTGATCACGGGCATGTCTGGCACGGGGAAATCGTCCGCGATCGAAGAGTTGGTTGCGCGAGGTCATCAGGCTCACGACCTCGACACGCCCGAATGGTCTCACTCGCACGCAGCATGTGCGGGTGATGACGCCGCATTGTTTGGCGTCTTGAATCGCAAGCCATCCCCGCCGTCGTCCCGGCGCAGGCCGGGACCCATTACCCCGAATGGTGATTGTTGCCCAATGCTGGAACGACGAGTCCCGTTCACAACACCCGCTGCGGAGTATGGGTCCCGGCCTGCGCCGGGACGACGGCGGTGGATGTGGCGCGAGCTGGCGTTCTTTCTTCCTCCAGGAAGGATCGCAAATCACACCTTCTGCTTGGCCGCCGCCTTCGCAAGATCCGGCGCATTCACGGCGGGGATCGCGACGCGGCCGGGGCCGGTTTGTTGAAGGGCGGCGGCGGCCTTGTCGTTCTGCATGATCTTGGCCATGACAGCCTGGCCGGCACGTTCGAACACGGCGCGGTTGTCGATCAGGAACTGGCGCGACTTGCGCAGGCCGTCGATATAGCCGTTGATCTCGGGCACGACATAGCGCGCGACCATGTCCCAGCTGCGGCGGGTGTTTTCCGGATTCGCCCAGTCATGCGCGAAGCCGATGATCGAGCCGACACCGCCGGAGACATCGACCAGGTTCTTGATCATCTTGATCAGATCATCCGGCGTGCCGATGGTGGACGCGGCGCCTTCGACGAAGGCGGTCTTGTCGACGGCCTCGTCCGGCGAGGCGAACGCGGTCAGGCCCGGCCGCATCAGGGTGCCGACGTTATATTCGTTGTGCCAGCGCATCAGCCCGGCGCCGGCCTCGCGCCGCGCCTGCTCGCGCGTCTCGGCGATGTGCCAGGACAGCAGCACGCGCCAGTTGGCGCGGCTCACGGTGGTGCCGGCCTTCTTGGCGGCGTCCTCGGCGAACTGCCATTGCTGCGGCAGCGCCATCAGGCCCTGGGTCGACATCGAGCCGAGCGAGATGATGCCGATGCCGTATTTGCCGGCGAGCGTCATGCCCGACGGCGAGATCTGCGAGGCCACCACGAACGGCATGTCCTCCTGCAGCGGCAGGATCTGCAGCGCGGCGTCGTGCATCTCGAACCAGTCGGTCTTGGCGGTGACGCGCTCGCCGTTGAACAGGCGGCGGATCACCGCGATCGCCTCATCCTGGCGGTCGCGCTGGGTCATCGGGTCGATGCCGAGCGTATGGGCGTCGGAGGCGAGCGCACCGGGGCCGGAGCCGAAGATGGCGCGGCCACCGGTCATGTGGTCGAGCTGCACCATGCGCTGCGCGACGTTGAAGGGGTGGTGATAGGGCAGCGAGATCACGCCGGTGCCGAGCTTGATGCGCTTGGTGCGCTCGCCGGCGGCGGCCAGGAACATCTCCGGCGAGGCGATGGTCTCCCAGCCCGAGGAGTGGTGCTCGCCGCACCAGAATTCGTCGTAGCCGAGCGCGTCGAGCTGCTCGACGAAGTCGAGGTCGCGGCGGAATTGCAGCATCGGATGCTCGCCGATCGGGTGATGCGGGGCGAGGAAGGCTCCGAACTTGAGGCGCGCCATGGGTCGTTCTCTCCGGACTATTGTTATCGGGGGCTTTCCGCCAACCTACGGGGTGGCCCGGGGCAAGGCAATGCTCGGGGGTTGCGGCGGTCGCATGGTTGTTGCGCAAATCGGCGGCGATTGCCGCCGTCCGGAATGTTTCCCAGCGCGTCAACGCAAAATGGCAGCCGGGGCTCGAGCGTCTGTGATCCCGGGCTTACCTCGCAGGTAATCGAAGCGATGACCGGAATCTGCTGATGTCCGCCGTAACGTCATTTCGGGCAGGACAGGACATGCACCAGATCGTTTCGACGCGAGCGGACACATCCCGCCGCTGGTGGGTGCTGGCGATCGTGGTGTCGGCGCAATTCATGTTCGGTGTCGATGCCTTCATCGTCAACGTCGCGATCCCGACGATCGCGGCGGAGCTGCACGCGACGCCGGCGCAAATCGAGGCCGTGATCGCGATCTACCTGATCGCCTATGCCACGCTGGTGGTCACCGGCGGCCGGCTTGGCGACATCCATGGCACCCGGAACGTGTTCATCGCCGGCGTCGCCGGCTTCTCGGTGACCTCGCTGTGGTGCGGGCTTGCGCAGTCCGGGCCCGAGCTCATCGTCGCGCGGCTCGCGCAGGGCGCCACCGCGGCGCTGATGGTGCCGCAGGTGCTGGCGACCCTGCATCTGCTGTTCTCAGACGCCGCCCGCGCGCGGGCGTTCGGCATCTACGGCATCGTGCTGGGGCTCGCGGGCGCCGCCGGCTTCATGCTCGGCGGCGTGCTGGTGACGCTCGACCTCGCGGGGCTCGGCTGGCGCGCGGTGTTCTTCGTCAACGTGCCGTGCGGCGTCGTCATCATCGCGGCGGCGCTGAAGATCATGCCGACGGTGCCGCGCCGTGCCGGCACGCGGCTCGATATCCCGGGCGCGATCGTGCTGTTCGCGGGCCTGCTGTGCCTGATCGGTCCGCTGCTGTTCGGCCATGATCTCAACTGGACGGGATGGGTGTGGCTGGTGATGGCAGCGGGCATCGCTGTGATCGCGGCCTTCGTGCGGCTCGAGCGATCCGTCGCGCGCCGCGGCGGCATGCCGCTGATCGATCTGTCGCTGCTGTCGGATCGCGCCTTCATGGGCGGGCTGGTTGCGGTGTTTTTCTTCTTCTTCGCCAACCTGTCCTTCTATCTCATCATGACCATGTTCATGCAGAAGGGCTTGAAGATTCCGCCGCTTCAGGCCGGGCTGGTGTTCGTGCCGCTGGCGCTGACCTTCGTGATCGCCTCGCGTCATAGCGGCCTGCGCGCCAGGCATCGCGGCACGCTGGTGCTGATCGAGGGCTGTGCGCTGCAGATCGTCGGTCTCGCCGTGCTGGTCGCGACAATTGAGGCGGTCGCGGCACCGTCGGCACTGCTGCTCGCACTGCTGCTGATGATCTTCGGCTACGGCCAGGGGCTTGTGATGGCGCCATTGTCGAGCGCGGTGCTCGCGAGCGTGCAGCCCGCCAGCGCCGGTGCCGGCTCCGGCATGTACGGCACGACGACGCAGATCGGCAACGCGGCCGGCGTTGCCGCGATCGGCGCTGTCTTCTTCGCAATCGAGAGCACGATGTCAGCGCGTCTGGCGCTGATTGCGGCATGCGCATTGTTTGTGCTGTCGATCACCATTTCAGCCGCATTTCTGTCATGGATGCGCCGTGCGAGCGCATGAATCCGCACGCATGTGGTGCGTTCCTTTCGAAAAGTTCATGCTCAACAAGGTACTAAGGCAACCATTTCACCCAGCCCGCAGCGCGATCACGCATTAACGCCGATTCTCACAATTCCGCAGGGAAAGACAGCACACGGTCTTTTCATTTCGCAGTGCAGCAATTATCTGTTCGGGTGGCACAGAAGACTAAATCACCTCAGGAGTTGCTGTTGTCCCTGATCAACAACGTCGAATTTCTGCGTCATCTGCCGAAGATGAACGCGTTCAGCGGCCTTGGCGCACTCGCGCCGGCCGTGCCGACGCCGCTCGTCGAGACGACCGAATTCGGCGTCAACCCCGGCGATCTGAAAATGTTCTCGTTCGTGCCCGCGCAGCTGGCGCGGTCGCCCGCGCTCGTCGTGGTCTTGCATGGCTGCGGCCAGTCCGCCGCGTCCTACGATCTCGGCGCCGGCTGGTCGGCGCTTGCAGCGCATTACGGCTTCGCGCTGCTGATGCCGGAGCAGCAGGCTTCCAACAACGGCAACACCTGCTTCAACTGGTTCAATCCGCAAGACATCGCGCGCGGGCAGGGCGAGGCCGCGTCGATCAGGCAGATGATCGCGCATCTGGTCGGCACGCATGAGATCGACCCGCGTCGCATTTATGTGACGGGACTGTCCGCCGGCGGCGCGATGGCCTCGGTCATGCTCGCGACCCATCCGGATGTGTTCGCGGCCGGCGCCATCATCGCCGGCCTGCCGTTCGGCGTCGCCACCGATCTGCGCGAAGCGCTGCACGCGATGATGCATGGCAGCGCGCTGTCCGCGCCCGAGCTCGGCGGTCTCGTCCGCAACGCTTCGACGCATGGCGGCGCCTGGCCGAAGATTTCGGTATGGCACGGCAGCGCCGACCGCACCGTGCATCCGGGCAATGCCGATGCGATCGTGCGGCAGTGGCTCGACGTGCATGGCCTGCCCGTTGCGGCGATGTCGAAGGCCGATGTCGACGGTCATCCGCGCGAGGTCTGGTGGAACGCCGACGGCGAAACCCTGGTCGAGTCCTACACCATCGCCGACATGGCGCATGGCACGCCGCTCGGGCTTGCCGACAATGACGAGCGCTATGGCGTGGAGGGCGCGTTTCTGATCGAGGCCGGGATCTCTTCGTCGTATCACATCGCGAGCTTCTTCGGTCTGACCGACAAGGTTCGTCAGCCGCCTATCGCGCCGACCGGAATTCCGCGCGAGCGCGCCGACACGGTCTCGATGACGGTACCGGTGCCCGCGGCCGAGCCGGAGGTGGCATCCGGCCGCAACAGCGGCCGGCCGCGCAAGCGACGGAGCAAGGGTGTCGATGTCGGCGGCGTCATCACGCGGGCGCTCTCCGCCGCAGGGCTGATGAGTAAGGGCTGATGAAGTAGCTACATCTCACCGGTCAGGAACGGATTCGTCATCCGCTCCTGGCCGATGCTCGATCCCGCGCCGTGGCCGCAGATGAAGCCGACATCGTCGCCAAGCGGCAGCAGCTTGTCCTTGATCGACTGGATCAGCGTCGCATGACTGCCGCCGGGCAGGTCGGTGCGCCCGACCGAGCCGGCGAACAGCACGTCGCCGACATGGGCGAAGCGCAGCTCCTTGTTGAAGAACACCACGCTGCCCGGTGAGTGGCCGGGGCAGTGCAGGATGTCGAAGGTGAGGTCGCCGATCGAGACCTGATCGCCCTCATCGAGCCAGCGGTCCGGCCCGAAATTGCGCACCCCGGTCATGCCGAAGCGTTCGCCGCTCGAGACGACATTGTCGAGCAGATATTTGTCGGCGATATGCGGGCCCTCGATCTTGACCTGCAGCGCGTCGCGCAGTTCGGCGGCGCCGCCGACATGGTCGATATGGCCGTGGGTCAGCCAGATCTTCTCGACCGTCACGCCGGTCTGCTTGATCGCGGCCTGGATTTTCGCCACGTCGCCGCCGGGGTCGATCACCACGGCCTTCTTGGTGGGCTCGTGCCAGATGATGGTGCAGTTCTGCTCGAACAGCGTCACCGGCACGATGATCGCGCCGGCCTTTGGTTTGGTGTCGGTTGTCTCGTTCATGGCGGCACCATAGGCTTCCGGCAAACGCCGTCAACACGCACCGGGAAATGCGGCTGCCCCGGCGTGTGATCCCCAAACGGGCCGTGATAAGGTCTCCTCCAGCAGAACAAGTTCGCGAGCAGGCCGGTACGCGGCTGCTCTCGATCATGATTCAAGTCCTCGCAGTCCGGAACTTCATGACCCAGACTCTCAAATCACCGATCGGCGGACCCCGGACCACCGCGCGCGCCTTCTTCGTCGCGGACCGCATCAACACGTCGGGCCTCGAGCGCGGCGACGTGCTGGCCACGACGCCGCTGGCATTTCGCGTCAATGAAAACGGCGTGGCGATCCTGTTCCGCTACGGCGTCGTCGTCCTGATCGGCCTCAATGCGCTGGAGGAGGATGAATTCCTGCGCAGCCTGCAGTCGCGCATGACCGGCCTGTTCACGCGGCGCGAGGAGGAGATCGCAATCATCGAGCTCGCCGCCGAGAAGGAGGATCAGATTCCGCCGGGCGGCCCGATCTATCTGCAAGGCCTGTCGCCGGAGCGGCTGATCCTGGTCGGCGAGGCGTTGGCGAAAAGCGTGGTGCTGGCGCGGCACGAGCGCGAGGTCCGGGCGGTCTTCGACACGACCGAGCCGCTTGCACGCGAGCTCGCCAAGGGCGGTCGCGTCCATGGCGGCCGCGTTGCGATCCTCAAGCACATCGGCAACGCGCTGCTGGTGCGGCATCGCGTGGCCGGACCGGTCGAAGTGTCGGAGAAGCCCGATATCCTATGGGACAAGCCGCAGCTCGAGCGACTCTACGCCAGGCTCGAGGACGAGTATGAATTGAAGGAGCGTGCGGAATCGCTGAACCGCAAGCTCGCGGTCGTCGCCGAAACCGCGCAGGTGCTGACCGATATCATCGACACGAGCCGCTCGCTGCGGCTGGAGTTGATCATCGTCTTTCTGATCCTGTTCGAGGTGCTGATCACCATCTATCAGCTGGCGATGGCCCGGCACTAATGGGCCTTGCGATTAGCGTAGCCCGGATGCAGGGCAGCGAAATCCGGGAGTCCCGGCCAGTCGGTCAAGTTCGTCCCGGATTGCGCTTCGCTCCGGGCTACGGCGCCATTTTTCCGTCCCGAATTGTGCGTCATCCCTGAACCGATCGGCCGCCCCGGGCGCGGGGCCGCCTGGGCCGGGCTGCGAGCTTGGGGGGACCGGATGGATCAGGACAACAGGGACTGGTGGCGGCGCGGCATTTTCTATCAGGTCTATCCGCGCTCGTTTCAGGATAGCGACGGTGACGGCGTCGGCGATCTCAAGGGGATCATCAAGCGACTGCCCTATCTGACGCGGCTTGGCGTCGACGCGGTGTGGCTGTCGCCGATCTTCCCGTCGCCGATGGCCGATTTCGGCTACGATATCTCCGATTACACCGGCATCGATCCGTCGTTCGGGACGATGGAGGATTTCGACGCGTTGATCGCGGCCGCGCACGATTCCGGCCTCAAGCTGATCCTCGATCTGGTGCCGAACCACACATCCGACCAGCATCCCTGGTTCATCGAGGCGAAGAGCTCGCGCGACAACCCCAAACGCGACTGGTACATCTGGCGCGATCCGGCGCCGGACGGCGGCCCGCCCAACAACTGGCTGTCCGAGTTCGGCGGCAGCGCCTGGGCGTATGACGAGGCCTCGGGCCAATACTATTATCACGCCTTCCTCGCGCAGCAGCCCGATCTCAACTGGCGCAATCGCGAGGTCAGGGACGCGATCTACGACGTGATGCGCTTCTGGCTGCGCAAGGGCGTCGACGGCTTTCGCGTCGACGTGATCTGGCACCTGATCAAGGATGCCGAATTCCGCGATAACCCGACGAACCCGCATTATCGCGCGGACCGGCCGCCGCACGAGAAGCTGCTGACGCAATATTCGACCGATCAGCTCGAGGTGCACACCGTCATCACCGAGATGCGCGGCGTCACCGAAGAATTCGACAACCGCGTGCTGATCGGCGAGATCTATCTGCCGCTGCACCGGCTGGTTGCGTATTACGGCAACGATCTGCGCGGCGCGCAGATGCCGTTCAACTTCGCGCTGCTGTCGACATTGTGGAGCGCGCGAGCGGTCGAGATGATCATCGCCGATTACGAAAAGGCGCTGCCGCCTGGTGCGTGGCCAAACTGGGTGCTCGGCAATCACGACCGGCCGCGGGTGGCGAGCCGGGTGGGGCCGGCGCAGGCGCCGGTCGCCGCGATGCTGCTGCTGACGCTGCGCGGCACGCCGACGCTCTATTACGGCGACGAGATCGGCATGCGCCAGGTTGCGATTGCGCCGGATCAGGTGCGCGATCCCTTCGAGAAGAACGTGCCGGATATCGGCGTCGGCCGTGACGGCTGCCGCACGCCGATGCAATGGAGCGCCGAGCGCCATGCCGGCTTCTCGACGGCTCCGCCGTGGCTGCCGCTGGCGCAGGATTTTGCCAGCGACAATGTCGCAAGTCTCGAGGCGGAGCGGGCGTCGATCCTCAACCTCTACAAGGCGCTGATCGCGCTGCGGCGAAGGCTGCCGCAACTCGTCCATGGCAGCTATGAGCCGGTGGCGGCGCACGGTGATGTGCTGCTCTACCGGCGGCGCAACACTGAGGGCGTGGCCGTGATCGCGCTGAACTTCGGCGCGGTCGCCGCGTCGGTCTCCTCAAGCGCGATCGGCTTCAGCAATGAGGTCCTGCTGTCGACCTTGATGGACCGGCAGGGCGAGAAGGTCGAAGGCGTGCTCGATCTGCGCGCCAATGAGGGCGTGATCCTTGGGCCGCATCAGGACGATTGACGCCGGGTGCGGGGCTCCATGGTATCGATGTCGCTGCGCTTGAGCAGATAGTCGAGCCCACCGACCCGGTACCAGCGATAGCCGTAGGCCTCCATCAGAAGCTTGTGGCGACCGGCCTCGTCGGCGCGGCTGTGGTCCTCGGTCAGGAGGTTGACCAGGAGATTGCCGGCGTCGTCGGGCAGCCCGACGTTGAAGGAAATCTCGAGCGGCTTTTCCGCGAAATTGTGCACGAACAGCACCGAGTTGTTACGCCAGTCGTACCGGATGATCAGGATGGCGGGATTTCGGCTTGCGATAACCCTGAAATCTCCCCAGCCGACCTCGGGAACTTCCTTGCGCATCCGCACGATGCGCTCGGTCCAGTTCAGCATCGAATTGGGGTCGCGCCGTTGCTTGGCCGCGTTGACGTGCTCATAGCCATACGGTCCATTGTCGATGACGGGAACACATGGCCGATCGCTTTCGGTGAAGCCGGCGTGCGGCTCGGTCGACCATTGCATCGGCGTGCGCGCGCAACCGCGTTCGGGCAGGTCGAGATTGTCGCCCATGCCGAGTTCATCGCCGTAGCGGATCACGGGCGTGCCGGGAAGCGTGCACATCACGCTGTAAGCGAGTTCGATGCGTCGGCGGTCGCCGCCCAGCATGGGCGCAAGCCGTCGCCGGATGCCCCGGTCGTAGAGCTGCATGCTCTTGTCGGCACCGAATGCCTCGAACACCGTCTCGCGCTGCGGCTTCGACAGGCGGCCGAGGTCGAGTTCATCATGATTGCGCAGGAACAAGCCCCATTGTGCGGTCGCGGGCCGTGGCTTGGTCGCCGTCAGTGCCTTCGCCAACGGCTTCGTATCCGCCGACGCCAGCGCGTAGAACAGATGCTGATTGACGTGGAAGTTGAACATCATGTGCATTCGGTCGCCGTCACGCCCGAAGTATTCCATGTCCGTCTCGGGCAATACGTTGGCTTCGGCGAGGATGATCGCGTTGCCCTGGCGCCATTGCAGGAATTCCCGAAACGATCGCAGCATGTCGTACTGCTCGACCGGCTTGCGCCTGGAGGCGCCCTTGGTCGCGATCACGAAGGGCACGGCGTCCATGCGGAAGCCCGAGACGCCGAGCTGGATCCAGAACCCCATGATCTTGAGGATCTCGGCCTGTACATGCGGGTTCGATGTGTTGAGGTCCGGCTGGAAATCGTAGAAGCGATGGAAGTACCAGGCGCCGGCTTGCTTGTCGCGCGTCCAGGTCGATTTCTGAACGCCGGGAAATACCATGCCGGTATTGGCATTGGCGGGCTTCTTGTCCGACCAGACATACCAGTCGCGGTACGGCGAGTCCTTCGACCTGCGCGCCGATCGAAACCAGTCGTGCTGATCCGAGGTGTGATTGACGACGAGGTCGATGATGACGCGGATGCCGCGCTGCTGGCAGCCATGGGTAAATTCAACGAAATCGCCCAGCGTGCCGTAGCGCGGATCGACGTCGTAATAATCCGAGATGTCGTAGCCGTCGTCCCTGTTGGGCGAAGGCTGAAACGGCATCAGCCAGATCGCGGTGATGCCGAGCCCGTGCAAATAGTCCAGGCGCCGGAGCAGACCGCTGAAATCACCGATGCCATCGCCGTTGGCATCCATGTAGGTGCCAACCGACAGGCAGTAGATCACTCCGTTCTTGTACCAGAGGTCGTCGATCACCAGGCAATCCTCTCCAGTCCCACCCGTGGCGGCGGCCGGCAGGATAAGCGGTGAGGCGGCGACGGGTTCCTGCGGAGCGCCGTCCCGCAACGGAGCCGGACGACGCTCCGCGCCGGCTGACGCTGCCGCGCTCCATCGGTTGGAGCATGATCTCCACGGAAAACCGGCTTCCACTTTTCCGGATCATGCTCTCGTGGAATCGGCTAATCTTCGCTCAATGGACTCATCCGCCCGCCAGATCGCGCTTGTGCCCGCGCCCGACCGACGCCAGTCGGAGACCGCGCTTGCGATCGCGCGCGGCACGGCGAGGCTTCTGAGGTCGCTGGGATTTTCCTGCATCAGCGAATTGCCGCTGCCGTCCGGCCGAAGAGCCGATCTGGTCGCGCTGAACGAGCGCGGCGAGATCTGGATCGTCGAGATCAAATCGTCGGTCGAGGATCTGCGCGCCGACCAGAAATGGCAGGACTACCGGATGCATTGCGACCGGCTGTTCTTCGCCTTCACGCAGGATCTGCCGTGCGAGATCTTCCCGGTCGACACCGGCCTGATCATCGCCGACGCCTATGGCGCGCATCTGCACTGCGAGGCGCCGGAACATCGCCTGCCGGCGGCAACCCGCAAGGCGATGACGGTGCGTTTTGCCATGGCCGCGGCGCAGCGGATCAACCGCCTCGTCGATCCGCAGGGGCACGAGTTTTAGGACAGCTGGTTGTGATCCGTCATCCCCGCGCAAAGGCTTCGCCTTTGTCGCTGGAGGAGCCGCGAAGCGGCGTCTCGAAGGATGCACGGCCCGGCTGGTGGCCGTCGATCCTTCGAGGCTCGCCCAGCGGCGCAATTGCGCCGCATGGCTCGCGCCTCCAGCGACAAAGGCGAAGCCTTCGCGCGGGGATGACGGTGTGAAATCAAGTAGCCCGGATGGAGCGCAGCGCAATCCGGGTAAGTCTTGCTACGGGAGATCGAACGGAAATGGCCGGGCAATAACCCGGCCATCGCAAACCAAAATGAATCCTGCTTACCGCGGCGCGCGCTTGGCGAGGATGCGCTGCAAGGTGCGGCGGTGCATGTTGAGGCGGCGCGCGGTCTCCGAGACGTTGCGGTTGCACATCTCGTAGATGCGCTGGATGTGCTCCCAGCGCACGCGGTCCGCCGACATCGGATTGGCCGGCAGCTCGGACTTCTCGGTGCCGGTCGCGAGCAGCGCGGCGACGACGTCATCGGCGTCGGCGGGCTTCGAGAGATAATCGACGGCGCCCATCTTCACCGCGGTGACGGCGGTGGCGATGTTGCCGTAGCCGGTCAGCACGATCGCGCGCGCCTCGGGGCGCTTGCGCTTCAACGCCGAGACGACGTCGAGGCCGTTGCCGTCGCCGAGGCGGAGATCGACGACCGCGAAAGCGGGCGCGGCACGGCCGATCTCGGCGAGACCATCAGATACCGTGTCGCATGACTTCACCGCGAAACCCCGCGTCTCCATCGCGCGCGACAGGCGTTCCAGGAACGGCTTGTCGTCCTCGACGATGAGGAGCGAGCGGTCGGCATGGTCATTCAGTTCAGTGATGGCGTTCACGATCCATTTTTCCCTGTGGCAGACCCCTATTATATGGGGTTCTACTGCGGCGCTGCCAAGGCAGCCGAAAGTCGCGTGCTGGTCTGGAAAGAGCAATGCATCCGTAATGCCAGAGTTGCGATTAAGAATCGTTCTTAGGATTCGGTTTCGTCGCCAGGCGCGGCTTCCTCGAAGCGCTCGCGCGGCCAGACGATCTGCACCACGGCGCCGTGATCGGGGAAGGTGCGATTGGTAAACGACACCTTGGCGCCGGTGCGTTCCAGCAGCGTCCTTGCGATGAAAACGCCCAGACCGAGGCCCCCACGTGGGTTTTGGGCCTCATCCACACCGCGGCGGCGCGACAGATACGGCTCGCCGATCCGCTTCAGCATGTCGGGCGCGATGCCCGGACCGTCGTCGGAGACGACGACCTCAACGGTCTCGGCGTTCCACCACGCGTTCACCTCGACGGTCTGGTGCGCGAAATCGACCGCATTTTCGAGAATGTTTCCGACGCCATAAAGGATCGCCGGATTGCGCGCGGCGACTGGTTCAGGCGTTGCTGCGACAGCAAGCCGCACCTTGATGTTGATGCCGAAATCGCGATGCGGCGCCACCGCCTCCTCGATCAGGGTCGACAGCTTCATGGTGTCGAACGGCGCGCCGCTCGATGACAATTGCGCGATCTTGCTCAGGATGTCGCGGCAGCGCTGCGCCTGCTCGCGCAGGGTCTTGAGGTCGCCGGCGATCGCCGGGTCATGCACCGTCTTCTCGAGCTCGCGCGAGATCAGGAAGATCGTCGACAGCGGCGTGCCGAGCTCATGCGCGGCGGCGGCGGCGAGGCCGTCGAGCTGGGTCAGATGCTGCTCGCGCGTCAGCACCAGCTCGGTGGCGGCGAGCGCATCGGAGAGCTGGCGTGCTTCCTCGGTCACCTGGAATGCGTAAAGACTGGTGACACCGATCGCGAGCAGGATCGAAAGCCAGACGCCGATCAGATAGATCGGCGGCAGCACCAAGGGATCGTCGGCATCCCAGGGCAGCGGCAGATGGTAGAAGAACAGCGCCGAGGCGCAGGCGACCGCAAGGCAGCCGAGCGCGATCGTCAGCCGGATCGGCAGCACGGTGGCCGAGATCAGGACCGGCGCCAGGAACAGGAACGAGAACGGGTTCTGCAATCCGCCGGTGAAGTACAAGAGCCCGCCGAGCTCGACGATGTTGAACGCGAGCAGCGCCGCGGCATAGGCCGGCTCCAGCCGCTGCATCGGGTTGAAGGCGATCTGCAGCGCCAGGTTGAGCAGCGCCGAGAACGCCACGATGGTGACGCAGGGGACGATCGGAACGTCGAATTCCAGTCCCTGCGCCACGATGAAGATGGCGACGAGCTGGCCGAGCGCGGCGAGCCAGCGCAACCGCAGGATCGTATCCAGGCGGACATAGCGGCGGGGTTGGCGGAAATCGGAAGCGACGTCGGTCATCCCTGGACCTTAGCTGCGCCGTGGGCGGCGCACAAATTCGCGACCTAGCGCAACGCTGCAGGGCAAGCCTTTTAATCACCGCCAAGCCTTGAATTACCGCCAAGCCTTGCGCTTATTGTCGCAATGGCTCAATGACGGCCACATGCAACAGATCGGGACAGGTCAGGCGCAAACGCCGGCGGTCGATCAGGGCGGATCGGCCGCGATCGACGTTGCGCATCTCGTCAAGGTCTACAAGACCACCCGCGCGGTCGACGATATCTCGTTCCGCATCGCGCGCGGCAGCATCACCGGCCTGCTCGGCGGCAATGGTGCCGGCAAGACCACGACGATCGCGATGATCATGGGCCTGGTGCTGCCGACCTCGGGCAGTGTCGAGGTGCTCGGTGCACGAATCCCCGAGCAGCGCTACGATGTGCTCGGCCGGATGAACTTCGAAAGCCCCTATGTCGACATGCCGATGCGGCTCACGGTGCGGCAGAATCTGACCATTTTCGGCCGTCTCTATGCCGTGCAGCATTTGCGTGAGCGGATCGACCAGCTCGCCGACGATCTCGATCTCAAGGAATTCCTCGACCGCTCCAACGGCAAGCTCTCCGCCGGGCAGAAGACCCGCGTCGCGCTGGCGAAGGCGCTGATCAACGAGCCCGATCTCTTGCTGCTCGACGAGCCGACCGCCTCGCTCGACCCGGATACCGCCGACTGGGTGCGGCAGCATCTCGAGACCTACCGCAAGACCCATAACGCGACCATCCTGCTGGCGTCACACAACATGCTGGAGGTCGAGCGCCTCTGCGACCGCGTCATCATCATGAAGCGCGGCAAGATCGAGGACGACGACAGCCCCGAGCGGATCATGGCTCGCTACAACCGCGACACGCTGGAAGAGGTGTTTCTCGACGTGGCACGCGGCCGGGTGCGGGAGGGCGCGCCAGAGGGCACACCATGAGTGAACTCGTCAGCCAGCACCAGCGCGGGATTTCACTGCAACGCATCAACGCGATGGTGCTGCGCTATTGGTATCTGCTGATGTCGTCATGGCCGCGGCTTTTGGAGCTGGTCTACTGGCCGGCCTTGCAGATCATCACCTGGGGCTTCCTGCAGAATTACATCTCGCAGGCATCCGGCTTCTTCGCCAAGGCGGGCGGCACGCTGATCGGCGCCGTGATCCTGTGGGACATCCTGTTCCGGGGGCAGCTCGGCTTCTCGATCTCGTTCCTGGAGGAGATGTGGGCGCGCAACCTCGGCAACCTGATGATGAGCCCGCTCAAGCCGATCGAATTCCTGCTTTCGCTGATGATCATGAGCCTGATCCGGCTCGCCATCGGCGTGATCCCGATGACGCTGCTGGCGCTGTTCTTCTTCGGCTTCAACTTCTACGCCATCGGGCTGCCGCTGATCGCGTTCTTCTGCAATCTGATCTTCACGAGCTGGTCGGTCGGCGTGTTCGCCTCGGGCCTCGTGCTGCGCAACGGGTTAGGGGCGGAAAGCATCGTCTGGACGCTGATGTTCGCGGTGATGCCGCTCGCCTGCATCTACTATCCGGTCGAGGTGCTGCCGGCCTGGCTGCAAGCTGTCGCCTGGACACTGCCGCCGACCTATGTGTTCGAAGGCATGCGCTCGCTGCTGATCGATCACGTCTTCCGCGCCGACCTGATGGTATGGGCGCTGGTCATCAACGCGATCCTGTTCGCTGCCTCTTTTGCGACCTTTCTTGCCCTTTTGCAGAGCGCCAAGCGCAACGGCTCGCTGCTCAGCAGTGGTGAATAAATGTCACTTTCTCGTGGATTCTCGGTGCATTAGCCCGATATCGACCCCACATTCGGCTAGCGGCGCATTGACGCATTGTTGCGCAGCGGTCAGTATGCTGCGGCGCAGAATTAGGGGTCTGAGAGAACATTATGCCCATCGGTGAATTTGGTGCACCGCCACTGGCGGCGGAAGGCAGCCCGGCACTTACGACGCCGCTCTACTGGATGTACGAGATGGCACATGCGTCACTCAACCCGGCGCGCGCGGTGACCGACGCCACCAAGATCCTGTTTCAGAACCCGCTCAATCCGTGGACGCACACCGAGTTCGGCAAATCGGTCGCGGCCGGCTGCGAGCTGTTCGAGCGCACCACGCGCCGCTACGGCAAGCCGGATTGGAACCTGCCCACTACCGAGGTCAACGGGCTGCGCACGCCGGTCGAGGTCCGCTCGATCTGGGAAAAGCCGTTCTGCCGCCTGCTGCACTTTGATCGCAAGTTCACGCGTCCGCTGCGCGCGCCGCAGCCGCGGGTGCTGATCGTCGCGCCGATGTCGGGCCACTATGCGACGCTGCTGCGCGGTACCGTTGAGGCGTTCCTGCCGACGCACGAAGTCTACATCACCGACTGGGCCGATGCGCGCATGGTGCCGCTTGCGGAGGGCCGGTTCGATCTCGACGACTATGTCGATTACGTGATCGAGATGCTGCATGCGCTCGGCGGCAACATGCACGTCATCGCGGTGTGCCAGCCTTCGGTGCCGGTCCTTGCGGCCGTCTCCGTCATGGAAGCGAACCACGACCCGTTCGTGCCGCTGTCGATGACGCTGATGGGCGGGCCGATCGACACGCGGCGCAATCCGACTGCGGTCAACAACCTTGCCGAACAGCGCGGCATCGAATGGTTCCGCAGCCATGTCATCACCAAGGTGCCGTTCCCGCATCCGGGCGTGATGCGCGACGTCTATCCGGGCTTCCTGCAGCTCAACGGCTTCATCAGCATGAACCTGGATCGGCACATGGACGCGCACAAGGCGCTGTTCGCCCATCTGGTGAAGGGTGACGGCGATCTCGCCGACAAGCACCGTGAATTCTATGACGAATATCTCGCCGTGATGGACCTCACCGCGGAGTATTATCTGCAGACCGTCGACCTCGTCTTCGTCAAGCACGCGCTGCCCAAGGGCGAGATGACCCATCGCGGCAAGCCGGTCGATCCGTCGAAGATCCGCCGCGTTGCGCTGATGACGGTCGAGGGCGAGAAGGACGATATCTCCGGTCTCGGTCAGACCGAGGCAACGCATGCGCTTTGCACTGCTATCCCGAACCATCGCCGCGTGCACTACGTGCAGAAGGGCGTCGGGCACTATGGTGTGTTCAACGGCTCGCGTTTCCGCTCCGAAATCGTGCCGCGGATCTCCGATTTCATGGTTTCGGCGGCCAATACGCGGCTTTCGCTGGTCGCTGCAGCCGAATAGGTATCGCCCCGGCCGCGATTTTCGCGGTCGCACAAGTCACTGATTTAACTAAAAAAATCTCAAATCGGGGAAGGTCAAAGGGATGAATATAGGTTCATCCTTTGTGCCTTGTTTTTGACTCGGATTCACTCAAAAAATTCCGGTTCCGCCCCCTGCCGGTAGAGGTCAATTAACGGCCAGCCCCTGTATATTGGGCAAATGATTTGTTTTTGCGCCGAGCGCTTTCCCTGGCGGCGGATATGGCAAAGTTCGGGCGAACTCCTGCTCCCCGGACTCTCAGAAATGGCTACTCGCGCGCTCCTCTATCGGCGGCCTGCCGAACCCGCGACCGTATTGGTCAGACACGGCTCCCAGTTCTTCACCGTCAGGTTGCGCCGGCACAGGCGCGCGCGCCGCTACACGCTCAGGATACATCCGACCGATCGCGAAGCGATCCTGACGATGCCGCCGCGCGGCACGATCCCCGAAGCCAAGGAGTTCGCCAATCTCCATGGCGGCTGGATCGCCGCCCGTCTCGGCCGCTTGCCGAAGGCGGCGCCGTTCCAGCCCGGCACCGTGGTGCCGTTGCGCGGCGTGCCGCATCGCCTGGTGCACCGATCGGGGGAGCGCGGCACGGTGTGGACCGAGACGCGCGACAGCGGCGAGAAGATCATTTGCGTCGCCGGCGGCGTCGAGCACATGGACCGCCGGGTGCATGACTTCCTCAAGCGCGAGGCGCGCAAGGATCTGCAGAAGGCGGCACAGCTGCACGCGGCCGAACTCGGCGTGCGGGTGCGGCGGCTTTCGATTCGCGATCAGTCCAGCCGTTGGGGCTCGTGCACCTCGGCGGGATCTCTGTCGTTTTCGTGGCGGCTGATCCTGGCGCCACCCTTCGTGCTCGATTACCTCGCCGCGCACGAGGTCGCCCATCTCGTCGAGATGAACCACTCGGCGCGGTTCTGGCGGGTGGTCGACAAGGTCTGCGCGTCGGTGACGCGCGCCAAGAACTGGCTCGATACCTACGGCAACGACCTGCACCGCTACGGGATTCAGGAGTAGGGGAACGCTTGGTCCCGAACGTTGCTGTCATCGCCCGCGAAAGCGGGCGATCCAGTATTCCAGAATGCCCCTCGCGTAGCCCGGATGGAGCGCAGCGCAATCCGGGGCGGCTCTCAACGCGGCGCGACCGGTCCCCGGATTTCGCTTCGCTTCATCCGGGCTACGACGTGACGTGAACTGTCCGCCTAAAGCGCGATGTGATTAGGTTGAATCGTCATCGCGCTTTAGCTCTTTGTTTGAGCATGGTCTTTTCGGAAAACCGCTTCGCACTTTTCCGGATCATGCTTTAGAGCCTACCGAAACAACCGATCCGCCAGCCAGCCGTCCAGGCCTGCCGCAGCCTCCGGCCGCGCGTTCGGATTGGGTGGCGCCGCGGCGCGCGCCGGCGTCGGCGATGGCGGGCGATAATAGCTGCCGCCGGATGGTCCCGGCGGCTGCGGTGCCTGCATCGGCGGCTGAATCTGCATCGGCCCCGCCGGCGCGGACGGCGCGGTGACCTGCGACGAGATCTGCATCAGGTTCGCCGGCCCCCAACTGCCTTGCGAGTTCGGGATCGCGGCGACCGGCACGCCCTGATGCGCCGCCTTCATGAAGCGGGTCCATACTTCGACCGGCAAGCCGCCGCCGGTCGCCTTCTTGGTCGGTGAATTGTCGTCATTGCCGAGCCAGACGCCGGTGACGAGCTTGGCGGTGTAGCCGATGAACCAGGCGTCGCGATAATCCTGGCTGGTGCCGGTCTTGCCGGCGGCGGTCCAGCCCGGAATCTCCGCCTTGCGCGCGGTGCCGGAGATCAGCGTCTCGCGCATCATGCTGTTCATCATCGAATCATAGCGCGGCTCGATCACCTGGTTGGGCGGATCGGTCGGACGGTCATAGAGCAGCTTGCCCGAACTGGTCTTGATCTTGGTCACCACATGCGGCGACACCACGTAGCCGCCATTGGCGAACGGCGCATAGGCGCCGACCAGCTCGATCACGGAGACTTCCGAGGTGCCGAGCGCGATCGAGACGTTGGGCTCCAGCTTGGAGGAGATGCCGAGCCGGTGCGCGGTGCGCACCACATTCTTGGCGCCGACCTCGACGCCGAGCCGCACCGCGACCGTGTTCAGCGACATCGCCAGCGCCTGGGTCAATGTCACCGAGCCGAAATATTCGTGGGTGTAGTTCTCCGGCTTCCAGCCCTTGATGTCGAGCGGCGCGTCGGTGCGGATGGTGTCCGGCGTCAGCCCTGCTTCGACCGCGGTGAGATAGACGAACGGCTTGAACGCCGAGCCTGGCTGCCGCTTCGCGGTGACCGCGCGATTGTACTGGCTCTCCGAGTAGTTCCGGCCGCCGACCATGGCGCGCACCGCACCGTCCGGCGTCATCGCCACCAGCGCGCCCTGGCTGACATTGAACTTCACGCTTTTGGCGGCGAGCTCATCGATGATGGCGGCTTCGGCGACGTTCTGCAGCTTCGGATCGATCGTGGTCTGCACCACGATGTCCTGGTCGATCTGTCCGACCAGATCATCGAGCACTTCGCCGATCCAGTCGGCGACATAGTTCACGGTGCCGGCGCCGGCCGGCTTCACCGCGATCGAGGGCTGGCCGATCGAGGCCTTGGCCTGTGCCTCGGTGATGAACTTGGCGTCGGCCATCGCCGCCAGCACGACCTGCGCGCGCTGCTCGGCGCCTTCCGGGTTGCGGTTTGGCGCCAGCCGCGACGGCGATTTGACGAGGCCGGCCAGCATCGCGGCTTCCGGCAGCGTGACGTTCTTCGCCGACTTGCCGAAATAGCGCTGCGCTGCGGCCTCGACGCCATAGGCGCCGGAACCGAAATAGACCCGGTTGAGATAGAGCTCGAGGATCTCGTTCTTGGAATGCTTGCGCTCCAGCCAGAGCGCGAGCTCGGCCTCCTGCAGCTTGCGCTGCATGGTGCGCTCCTGGGTCAGGAACAGGTTCTTGGCGAGCTGCTGGGTCAGCGTCGAGCCGCCCTGCGAGACGCCGCGGTGCAGGAGGTTGGTCACCGCCGCGCGCAAGATGCCGACCGGATCGACGCCGTAATGCGAATAGAAGCGGCGGTCCTCGATGGCGATGAAGGCCTTCGGCAGATAGGGCGGCAGATCCTTCAACGCGATGTTGGCGCCGGCCATTTCGCCGCGCTGCGCCAGCACGCTGCCGTCGATGCCGACGATCTGGATCGTCGGCGGACGCTTGGGAATCTCCAGCGACTGGATCGGCGGCAGATGCGCGCCGACCCACACCACGACACCGATCACTGCAATGCCGGCCCAAAGGCCGAGCACCGCGGTCCAATAGAACAGGCGGCCGATCCCGAAGCCGCGCGACTTGCTGCGCCGCTTGCTGCCGCTGCGCGACGGGCGCGGTTTCTCGCTACCGGAATCGCTGCTCTTGTCGGTGCTCTTGTCGCTGCTCTTGGGTTTGGATTTGGCGGGCTTGTCGTCGCCGCCGCCGGGAATGCGATCGGACGGCGACAGTCGGAGGTCGGCAAGCGCGGCCGGAAGCCCGAACAGCGGCTCCTTGCGCGCACCGCCTTTTTTACGTCCCCACGCCATCCGCAACGCTCGCACCCTGACAGGGACGCACGCTAGCGTTCCCGGTTTAAGGGGCGGTTACGCAAAGCTTAACGGGGGATTAGGAGGTGAGGCAGCGCGTGCTACATTGAGATGGAACAAGAAAACGAAGGAGCACCGCATGGGCCATATCGATCCGACCAAGGACGTCTTCGCGCAATTCCGGGACAACAACCGGCCGGGCCCGATCCACATGCTCAACCTGGTGCGCCTGCGCGAATGGGCGGCCTATCCCGACGGCCGCAAGGCCACCGGCGCGGAGGCTTATGCGGCCTATGGCCGCGAGAGCGGGCCGGTGTTCGAACGGCTCGGCGGCCGCATCGTCTGGCAAGGCCGCTTCGAGCTGATGCTGATCGGCCCGCAAGAGGAGCGCTGGGATCACTGCTTCATCGCGGAATATCCAAGCGTCGCCGCCTTCGTCGAGATGATCCGCGATCCGGTCTATCGCGAGGCGGTGAAACACCGCCAGGCCGCGGTGGACGATTCCCGCCTGATCCGCCATGCCGTGCTGCCGGTCGGCAAGAATTTCGGCGAGATTCCGAAGTGATATCGTAGCAAAGCGCGATATTCATTCCGTCATCCTGAGGCGCGAGCGGAGCGAGCCTCGAAGGATGCACGGCCCAGCTGTGTCAGCAGCCGGGCCGTCGACCCTTCGAGACGGCCGCTATGCGGCCTCCTCAGGGTGACGGGTTTTACTCGTCATGCGCGGGCTTGACCCGCGCATCCATCGGAGAAAAGGCCTTCTCAATTGATGGCTTGCCGGGTCAAGCCCGGCAATGACGAGCTCCAAAAACAAATCGGCGGCCCGGAGGCCGCCGATTGCATTTCAAACCTGCGCGAACCGGCTAGCCCGCCGGGCCGGCGTCCTCGAGGATCGGGCCGAACAGCTCCCAGCGCTCGCCGTTGAAGCGCATCATCTGCAGCTGCTTGTTGACGCGATAGTCGTTCGGCGCGGTGTTGCCCTTGATGCCGGGCAGCGCCATGTCGAGCTCGACATTCTTCAGGTTGGTCGCCTGCTTCAGCACGTTGTCGCGGGTCAGGTCGTCGCCGCACTGCTTCAGCACATGCACCATCAGCTGGGCGGTCGAGTAGCCATAGGTGTTGAAGTTCGAGTTCTTGTCGCCGTCGGGATAGTACTTGGCCATGAAGTCGAAATAGCGCTTCATGCCCGGATCGTCTTTCCACTGCGGATCGGCCGGATCCTTGCCGTAATTGGTGCTGATCAGGCCCTTGGAGGCTTCCAGGCCCGCCGGCTGCAGCACCGCGCCGACCGAGGTCGCGTTGATGTCGACGATGTGGATCGGGTGCCAGCCGAGCTCCGCGATCTTCTTGATCGCCTGCGCCGCCTGCTTCGGCGTCGAGGCCGAGAAGAACAGGTCGGCGCCGGCGTCCTTGATCTTGATCACCTGGGAATCGATGGTCGGGTCGGAGACCTCGTAGGAGGCTTCGGCCACGATCATCTTGGCGGCCTTGTCGCCGAGGCCGGCCTTGATGCCGTTCAGATAATCCTTGCCGAGGTCGTCGTTCTGATAGAGCACGCCGATCTTGGCGTTGGGGTGCTCCTTCAGGATGTACTGGCCGTAGATGCGGCCTTCGACGAAGTAGTTCGGGTTGAAGCCGAGCGTCCAGGGGAAGTTCTTCGGGTCGGTGAACTTCGAGGCGCCGGTGGCGGCAAACAGCTGCGGCACCTTCTTGGCGTTGAGATATTTCTGCACCGCGGCGTTCGACGGCGTGCCGACGATCTGGAAGGTCAAGAGCACCTCGTCGCTCTCGACGAGCTTGCGCACCTGCTCGACGGCCTTCGGCGGCGAATACGCGTCGTCATACTGGATCAGGTTGATCTTGCGGCCGTTGATACCGCCCTGATCGTTGATCATCTTGAAGTAGGCCGCCTGGGTCTTGCCGATCGAGGCATAGGCGGAGGCCGGTCCGGAGAAGGGGACGGTCTGGCCGATCTTGATCTCGGTGTCGCTCGCGCCGGGATCGTACTTCTTCTGCGCAAAGGCCGACGTTGCAGACAGCGCGATCGCGAGCGCCGTTCCCGTGACCAGGTGGAAAATCCCGTTCCTCATAGTGCTGTTTCCCTCACGTGACTGATGGTTGGCCGATGATCTTGTCCGCGGGTTCAAGGTCCCGCGGTCGCCATCGCTGGGCCGGGATACTGGAGGAACCGTTATTGCAACGCAAGGCGAGCGCTGCCGAAAAGGTGAGCGATTTCAGTCAACCAAAGTAGGGGGCGGTGCGAAAAGCAGAATGCTGGGGGAAGTGATGTGCGCGTCACGGAAGGCGGGTTGAGTTCGTCGAACCTACCGCCGTAAACGCATTGTCCCCGTCATCCTGAGGAGCGCGCAGCGCGTCTCGAAGGATGCACGGCCCCGCTGGTGGCCGCCGACCCTTCGAGACGGCCGCTGTGCGGCCTCCTCAGGGTGACGGTGATAAAGTGTGGGAGACAAAAACAAATCGGCGGCCTGGAGGCCGCCGATTGCATCTCAACTCTGTCCGAACGGCTAGCCCGCCGGTCCGGTGTCCTCGATGATCGGGCCGAACAGCTCCCAGCGCTCGCCGTTGAACTTCATCATCTGCATCTGCTTGTTGATGCGGTAGTCGTTCGGTCCCGTCGTGATCGACATGCCCGGCAGCGCGAGGCTCGGCACGAACTTCTTCAGGCTGGTCACCTGCTTCATCAGGTTCTCGCGGGTGAGGTCGTCGCCGCACTGCTTGAGCACCTGGATCAGCAGCTCGGCCGTCGAGTAGCCGTAGGTGTTGACGGTGTTGAGCTTGTCGCCTTCCGGATAATACTTGTCCATGAACGCGAAATAGGCCCTCACGCCGGGATCGTCCTTCCATTGCGGGTCGGCGGGATCCTTGCCGTAATTGGTCGAGATGATGCCCTTGGAGATGTCGAGACCGGCCGGCTTCAGCGTCGCCGACACCGGGCTCGCGTTGATGTCGAGGATGTGCACCGGGTTCCAGTTGAGATCGGCGATCTTGCGGATCGCCTGCGCGGCGAATTTCGGTGTCGAGGCGTCGTAGACCAAATCGACCCCGGCGGCTTTCAGCTTCACGATCTGGGAATCGACCGTCGGGTCGGTTAGCTCGTAGGACACCTCGGTGACGATCATGCTCGCGGCCTTGTCGCCGAGCCCGCTCTTCAGGCCGGTGATGTAGTCGCGGCCGAGATCGTCGTTCTGGTAGAAGATGCCGATCTTGGCGTTCGGGTGATTGGCCAGGATGTATTTGGCGTAGATGCGTCCCTCGGACTGGTAGTTCGGATTGAACGCGATCGTCCACGGCGCATTCTGCGGATCGGAGAAGCGCGAGGCGCCGGTGGAGGCGAGCAGCTGCGGCACCTTCCTGGCATTCAGGTATTTCTGCACTGCGGCATTCGACGGCGTGCCGATGATCTGAAACGTGAACAGCACCTCGTCGCCCTCGACGAGCTTGCGCACCTGCTCGACCGCCTTCGGCGGCGAATAGGCGTCGTCATACTGGATCAGGTTGAGCTTGCGGCCGTTGATGCCGCCCTGCTCGTTGATCATCTTGATATAGGCGGCCTGGGTCTTGCCGATGCCGGCATAGGCGGATGCCGGGCCCGAGAATGGCACGGTCTGGCCGATCTTGATCTCGGTGTCGGTCGCGCCGACGTCGTATTTCTTCTGCGCGGTGGCCGATGTAACCGACAACGCGATCGCAAGCGCCGTCGCAGCGAGCAATTGCACGCTTCTCATGTCCGTGACCTCCCATGTTGCCGGTGATCTTGTCCGCAAGCGATGGCCGGCGGATGTCACCGTTGTCAGGGATGATGGAGGAACGTCGGGGGCATTGCAAGACGACGCACCCTGCGCGCGATGTCGCGCTGAACGGAATCCGGGTGGACGACGACGTTCCCGGTTGCGAAAAATGCCGCCGATCGATGCTGATTTCAGTGAGGCGACCATGGCCGACCGCAAGACTGCACGGACCTTCAACCTCGACCGGCTCAAGACGCCGATCGGCACGGCGCTGCTGGTGACCGATGATGACGGCGTGCTGCGCGCGCTCGACTGGGACGACTATGAAGGGCGCATGCTCGATCTGCTGCGGCTGCATTATGGCGCCGTGACGCTGCGGGACGGCCGTGCGCCGGCTGCGATGCGCAAGGCGCTCGGCGATTACTTCAAGGGCGATCTCGATCGGCTCACCGATATCGAATGGCGCGTCGCCGGCACGCCGTTCCAGCAGAAGGTCTGGCACGCGCTGCCGAAGATTGCGCCGGGCACCACCATGAGCTACGGCGCGCTGGCGGCGAAACTGAATGCACCGAACGCGATGCGCGCGGTCGGCCATGCCAACGGCTCCAACCCGATCAGCGTCGTCGTGCCGTGCCACCGCCTGATCGGCGCCAACGGCTCGCTGGTCAAATATGGCGGTGGGCTGGAGCGCAAGCGCTGGTTGCTGCGCCACGAGGGCGTGGAGGTGTAGCGGCCCACTTCAGCCGCCGATGCGGTAATCAATCGAGATCTTCGCGGGGCATGTTGCGCAGATCGCGCACGATATAGAGGAACACAACGAACGAGGGCACCCACGCGAGGATCGCTCCTGCCAGCATCGCATCGACCGTCGTCATGAAGACTCCCTCAAGCGCTGTTGGCACTCGCCGTCAGATCGGCTTTTTGACGAGGGGCCGGTTCTGGGGAAGGGATACAGCCACTTCCAATAGGCCTTGTTGCGCTCCAGCTGCCGCTTGTGGACGTCGCGGCACTTCGTCGAGCAAAACTGCTCAAAATACCAGCTATGCCGGATCAGCCCGAAAGGCCGTTTGCATCCCGGGTTTCCGCAACGGGCTGTCATGACACTGCCTCCGCATTCGAGCGCGTGAACCAGCGGATGAAATTCTCCTGACCTTTGTAAAGGCACAGGCGTCCGCAATAGCGTTCACCCGCCGGATTTCGCAAACAGATGATCTTGGGCTCTTCGCTGTCACACTGGGCGCAGCGCGGTTCCGCACGCATGGCGACCTCCCTCCGAGGAATTGCCATCTGCCAATCAAAATGTCTGGTGCTGTCCTCGCCGTCGATCTTCCCGAAGGACGACGGTGCCAAATCTTGCGCCGCCGCCGTCCATGCGCAACTTGTCCAGATGTTTTGCGGCATCATCCTTGCGTATAGCCGGCCCGGTGATGGCTGATTGCAACTCACGCGCCCGGCGCCGTGCGGTGCTGCGCGAGGGCGGCATCGAGGCATTTGATCAGGACGTCCCCGTCGCAGGGCTTGATCAGAAAGCAGATCGCTCCAGCCTTCAGCGCCCGGACGCGGTCGCTTTCGACGGAGAACGCCGTGACGAAAATGAACGGAAAGCGGCGCCCGCTGGCAATCAGATGGCTCTGCAGGTCGAGCCCGCTCATGGCCGGCATCCTGACATCCGCGATCACACAGGATGTGTCATTCAGGCGGGGCGAGTGCAGAAATTCCTCGGCCGAGGCGAAGGTCTCGACCGCGTAGCCCAGTGATCTGACGAGATTATCGGTCGCGGTGCGAACCGACAGGTCATCGTCGATGATTGATATCACTGGCGTATTGGACAAGGAGGTTTTCCGTGGCCGCAGGGGGCCTCTGGCGTGTGCATCATGTGGGGGCCACAGTGCGTCGCCAATCGGGGCCGGAGAATCATACTTAGGTTTGCGCCCCGCCGGATGCCTGCCCGATGCCGAGCATCTGCGCCATCCTGACCAGGTCGGGCAATGATTTCGCCGCCATCTTCCGCATGATGTGCCCGCGATGTATCTTGACCGTGATCTCGGCTACGCCGATTTCAGCGGCAACCTGCTTGTTCATGAGCCCCGCGGTGACGAGGCTCATGATCTGGCGTTCACGCGGCGTCAGGGTCGCGAAGGCGGCGCGCAGGTTGGCGAGAACCTTGGCCTCATCGCGACGATTCCTGTCGCGCTCGATCGCTGTCGTGACGGCATCCAGCATGTCCTGATCGCGGAACGGCTTGGTCAGGAAGTCGACCGCGCCGGCCTTCATGGCCCTGACCGTCATCGGGATATCGCCGTGGCCGGTCATGAAGATGATCGGAATGTGGATGCCGACCTTCGCCAGCTCCGCCTGAAAGTCCAGCCCGCTCACCCGCGGCAACCTGATGTCGAGGATCAGGCAGCTCGGGACATCCGGGGGCTTGCGCTGCAGAAATTCATGGGCCGAGCCGAACGCTGCGGTCCGCAGGCCGACGGACCGGAAGGGATTGCTCAGTGCGTCGCGCACGGACGCGTCGTCGTCGACGACGAAGACGATTGGATCTTCGGAGCTTGCCAGACCCGAAGGCGATGCCGCGCGCCCGGTCACCATGCATGATCCTCTTCGCGCAGTGGCAAGGTGAACTGGAACGTCGTGCCGGGGCCGATGTTCGCGGCCACGGACAGGCGGCCTCGGTGGGCTTCGACGATCGATCGACAGATCGACAATCCCATTCCCATGCCGCTGGCCTTGGTGGTGTAGAAGGCGTCGAACAGCCGTTCGGCATTCTCGGTCGCGATCCCGACGCCACAGTCGGTGACCGTGACCACGATCTGCCCGGCCTCGTCATGGCGCGTCCGGATCACGAGTTCCCGCGGCCTGTCCGTGACCGGTTGCATGGCCTCGATGCCATTGAGGACCAGGTTGAGGATGACCTGCTGCAACTGGATACGGTCGGCGACGACAGACGGCAGCGCGGGAGCGAGGTCGAGCTGCAAGGATACGAGATGACTCTGCAGTTCATGCTGCACCAGGCCGATCACCTGGTTGATGACTTCATTGATGTCGAGCGATGCCTTCTGATCGGTGGTCTTGTTCACCATCGCGCGGACGCGCTGGATGACCTCGCCCGCGCGGTTGCCGTCGCTGATGATCGACCTGACCGCGCCGCGGGCTTCGTTCAGATCGGGGGCCGCCCGGTTGAGCCACCGCAGGCATGCCGCGGCATTGGTGACCACGGCGGCAAGCGGCTGGTTCACTTCATGGGCGATCGATGCGGCGAGCTCGCCGAGCGCCGTCACGCGCGTGACGTGCGCGAGGTTGGTCTGCGCTTCGTGCAATTCCGCCTCGGCTCGCTTGCGGGCGGTCACGTCGGTGACCGCTCCGATGAAATCGGTGCCGCCGGAAAGGTTCGTCACCGCATGTGCCCTGGCGTGAACAAACTTGATCGCCCCATTGGGCATCAGCAATCGGTAGCCGTGCTCGAAGTCCTTGCCGTCGAGCGAGGCGCGGTCGATGGTCCGTTGCACGCGGGCGCGATCGTCCGGATGGACGCGCTGCAGCACCGTGGCATGTGTGATGGAAGGGGCCCTGTCGAATTCGAAGATCCTGAACGTCTCTTCCGACCAGATGATCTCGCCGCTGGCGACGTGCCAGCCGAAGCTGCCGGTGTGGCTCAATCGCTGGGCTTCGGTCAGGTACATTTCACTCTGCTGCAGCGCATTTTCGGCGTGCTTGCGCTCGGTGATATCCTCGCATGCGATTAGCACGATCAGCCGATCGTCCAGCCGCCGCACGGCCTTGGCGTTTTCGCGGACCCAAAGCCGGGAACCGTCCTTGCGGACCTTCCGGATTTCCCAATTGTGGGTCTGGCCGATGTTGTCGAGGCATGCCGCGACGTTGCGCTGGACCATATCCCGATCTTCGGCGGCAAAGACCCGCAGCACGGATTGTCCGAGCAGTTCGTCGACGGTGTAGCCGAGCTGTGCCGCGCCGAACGTGTTGACCGACAGCACGAGGCCCGTGGCGTCGACCATGAAGTACATGACCGGGTTGTGTTCGAACACCTCCTTCCATTGCGCTTCGCTGTTGCGCAGCGCCTCCATCGCGCGCTCCTCGCCGCTGGCTCGGCCGCGCAACATGGCTTCCATCCGCCTTTGCGAGCGGGCAACCAGACGGATCATCAACAATGCGGCGGTCAGCGACGCGACGAGCAGCGCCAGGGCAACCAGATGGGCGGGAGCTGCCGGCTGCGGACCAAGCAACAGCCCGATGCAGGTTGCCGCCAGGGCCAGCACCATGCCGCCGAGCAGCCATTGCTCGGCCGACCAGGACTTCGTGGTCGGGTCGCGGATCATCGGCAGCACCAGCACTTGGCCATCATCATGGGCCGCGCCGCGTCGCTTGGTGACGGCGACCATCAGCGGCGACAACGTCGCCCTCCCAACAAACTGTATATTAGCAGCTTTCTTGCCGCCCGGACGGGATCACGCCGGCCTTTTTGGCGGTCCATATCGGCGAGATCGCGCGGAAAGCGAAGCCGTCGAGCGCGCTCAGGTCCAGGTTGCGACCTAAACTCAAGTATGAGTCGTCCCCACCGAATGTAACGGTCTGATCAACCTCCGTTCAATGGCCCGTTCCATCCCGGTGACTACGCTTATTGGGTAATTCGATGACGGTAGAGATTTCCGGGGTTCAGCAATCGCCAATCCGAGACGGAGATTGAAATGCCCAGCGCGCGCCTGCATCTGATCGTTTGCTCCGACGACGTCGACCACGAGGCAAGGCCTCAGAGACGCGATCGCAGCTTCCAGCCTTCCGTTATCGATGGTGGCAAGCAGACGGCAAGCACGCCGGCCGACAACCCGTGGATCGATCTGCTGGACGCATTCGATCTGGGCGTTGTGGTCTGTCAGGCCAGCTATCTGGCCTTGTTGGGAGTGAGCCTGGCGGCGCTGCAGCCGCAATTCGACGTGCCGGATTCAGGGCGATAGATAGCCCGCCCTGAATTCCAAGTCCGGCAGGCTGCCGGGACCGAAGCGCTGGCTGCTCACGCCTGGGTCGCGCATGACGGGTCCGATCACAGCCTCCGTGAGAGCCCGGAATCCATTCCCCGCCTAGCCCCGGCCTGATGGATTCCGGGCTCAGTCCTGCAGGCGTCCTCAGCTGCGCAATGGCGCGCCGGAATGATGGGCGAAGCAGGTCGACGGCGCGGCTCCCGCGCCAGGGTCCGGACCACGGCAAATTGCAGCAATTTTTTCGAAAGATGCCCCCTTCGCTTTAGCCGCTTTTGAAGCACCTGATTATTGGATCTGTCCGGCAACGGCATCGCTCTGCAGAGCTGTGCGTTGGTTCGCGCACTGACAGATCAGGGGCCGGTCATCATGAATCAGGCACAGCAGCACAAGCCGCTTCCCGAAGACAACAATTCCGTCACCAAGGGGGAGGCCGAGGGCGCACGGGGATTGCAGCGCGATCTGCAGGAACGGCTGCAGCCGGAGCATGACGAGCCGGTCAGCGATAGCGCTCCCCATCCCGAAGCACCCGCCGGCTCGGGCCGGATCGTTCGCCGCCTGCTCAAGGTCGGCATTGGCCTTGCCATCGTGGCCGTCTTCGGATGGCTGCCGCTCAGGGCCGTGTTGCAGACCTCGAGCGTGGAGGCCGTGGTCAATGCCAGGATCGTGACCTTGCGGTCGCCGATCGACGGCACCGTGAGCGCGAAGCCGCAGAAATCCACGCAGCTCAGCGTGGTTCGCGAGGGCGATGCGATCCTTCACGTGGTCAACGCGCGCGGCGATCGCGCGCGGCTCGATGATCTCCGGCGACAGATGTCCCGGTTGGAAAATGAGCGCCCGAGTCTGGCCGCCAAGCTTGCGGCCGCCGAGACGGCGCAACAGGATCTTGCCCGCCAGGCCGGCCAGTTCCGTGATGGCCGCATCCTCCAGCTCGAGGCCCGGATCGCCGAAATCCAGACCGCGATCGAGGCCGCCGCCGCGCGGCGGGAGGAGGCCGTGGCCGCGGTCGAGCGGGCGTCGTCGCTGATCAAATCGGGCAGCGTGTCGACGGTCGAAATGGCTCGCCTGACGCGCGAGCAGGCGATCTCGCAGCAGACCGAAATCGGCGCGCGACGGCGCCTCGACGCCGCCAAGGTCGAGCTCACCGCGGTAAGGAACGGCACCTATCTCGGCGACAGCTACAACGACCGGCCGAGCTCCGTGCAGCGCGAGGAGGAGATGCGCCAGCGCGTCAGCGACCTGCGCGCCGATCTGGCGCATGCCGATGCGGAGATCGGCTGGCTGACCCACGAGATCGCCGCCGAGCAGCTGCACTACGTCAACCGGGCCGAAGCCGACATCAAGGCCCCGGTCGGCGGCCGCATCTGGGAGATGATGACCTCGCCCGGCGAGGACGTCAGGGCCGGGCAGCCCTTGCTCAAGCTGCTCGATTGCAGCGGCGCAGTGGTCACGGCGAACGTCACCGAGAGCGTCTACAACGGGCTGAAGCTCGGCGAGCAGGCGAGCTTCGAGCCGAATGACGGCAGCGCCGCGCTCCAGGGCGAGATCGTCAATCTCACCGGCGCGTCGGGCGCGCCCGCGAACCTTGCGATCAATCCGGATGCGCTGAACAAGGAGCCCTATCGGGTGACTGTCTCGATGCCGGCGCTCGACACCACGGGCAAGGATTGCGCGGTCGGCCGCACCGGACGCGTGGTGTTCAACGCGGACGCGGCAAAGTCATGATGGCGGCATTTGCGCCCGGGCTGGTCGCCTTCGGCGCCTGTCTTGCAATCCTGCCCCTGCTCCACCGCGAGCAGACCCTGGCCCGCATCCTGATGACCGGGATGTCGTTCGTCCTGCTCATCCACTATTTCGCGTGGCGGGTGACCCACACCCTGCCGCCTCCGGGCCTCACCGCCGACGCGCTGATCGGCTATCCCTTCGTGGCGGCCGAGGCGGCCTCGATGATCGCGGTGTGTCTCTCGCTGCTGTTCCTCAGCCGGACCATCGACCGCTCACCCGAGGTCAATGCGATCCTGCGTCGATCCAGAGCCAGCGCGGATGCCCCGCTCGTGGACGTCTTCATCTGCACCTACAATGAGGAGAAGGCGATCCTGGAGCGCACCATCATCGGCGCGACCGGGCTCAATTATCCCAATTATCGCGTCTGGGTGCTCGACGACGGCCGCAGGCTCTGGCTGCGCCGGCTCGCCCAGGAGCTCGGCTGCAACTATCTGGCCCGCCCGGACAACCGCCACGCCAAGGCCGGCAACATCAATCATGCGCTCCAGCACGTTTCCGGGCTGGCTGAGCGGCCGGAGTTCATCTCGATCCTCGATGCGGATTTTGTCCCGATGCCGGACTTCCTGACCCGGGCGATGAGCCTGATGCAGGACGGCAGCGTCGGCGTCGTGCAGACGCCGCAGCACTTCATCAACCCGGATCCGATCCAGACCAATCTCGCGGCGACCGATGTGTGGCCCGACGAGCAGCGCTTCTTCTTCGATATCCTGATGCCGGCCAAGGATGCCTGGGACACGGCGTTCTGCTGCGGCACCTCATCGCTGATCCGCTTCTCCGGCCTGATGCAGATCGGCGGCTTCCCGACCGATTCGGTGACGGAGGATTACCTCGTCACGCTGCGCCTGAAGGAGAAGGGATTGCGTACGGTCTATCTGAACGAGCGCCTGACCATCGGCCTCGCGCCGGAGGGACTGAAGGAATATATCACGCAGCGCGGCCGCTGGTGTCTCGGTTTCATGCAGATCTTCCGGGGCCGCAGCGGGCCGTTCTCGCGGCAATCGAAGCTTGCCTTCATGGACCGGCTGTCGCTGGTCGACGCCTTCATGAGCTGGGCGGCGGTCTACAGCACCAAGGTTTTCGGCCTGGTCGTGCCGTGGCTTTATCTGCTGTTCGGGATCAAGGCGGTCCATGCCGACCTGTTCGAGCTGCTGAAATATTTCTTGCCGTTCTATGTCTGGCACGCCTTCACGATGGCCTGGATCTCGCGCGGCCGCTCGCTTGCGATCATGACCGACGTGTCGCAATACATCGCAGCGCCCGCGGTGTTGAAGGCGGTCGTGACCGGCCTCGCCCGGCCGCAGGGCCACAAGTTCAAGGTGACGGCCAAGGGCGGCGACCGCAACCGCCGCTTCATCGAATGGCCGCTGCTGCGGCTCTATGGCGCCGCCCTGCTGATCACGCTGCTGGCGATCGCCTACGCGTTCATCCTGCATCTGCGCGGCGACAGCATCGCCTATGGCGGGCTGGCGCTGGCCTGGAGCCTCTACAATTGCGTCGTACTCGCGATCGTGTGCTTCATCTGCATCGAGCAGCCGCGGCGCCGCAAGGCCGAGCGGTTCGAACGCGACGAGCCGATCCTGATCCATCAGGACGGCGAGATGCGCTTGATCCGGATGGCCGACATCTCGATCTCGGGTGCGCGCTTCATCGATCCCGTCCCGCCCGCCATCGGTTCCTTGATCAAATGCAATGTCTACGGACAGAACGTCGCCGCGACCGTGGTCCGTCGCACCCGCGACGGCTTCGGCGTCCGCTTCGAGGATGCGGTGGCGACGCGGGTCAATGTCGTGCGCGCGTTCTATGCCGGCGAATATGTCCGCGCCTTCCACGGCGTGCGCGCGGCGCCGGTCGGCAAGGCCCTGCTGATGCGGTTGTTCGGTTGATCCGCGGGAATCGAGGCTTCGCAGCCCGGCTTGCCATTCCGTGATCCCCGCGCAAAGGCTTCGCCTTTGTCGCTGGAGGAGCGCGGAACGTGCGTCTCGAAGGATCGACGGCCCGGTCGCTTCCGCGTACTCCCACTCTCTTGCGGAAAACATGTGGCCGTCGATCCTTCGAGACGGCCGCTGCGCGGCCTCCTCAGGATCACGGGTCTTGCACGCTCTCCCGCGTCTTCGATCTACGCCGCCGGCTTCGCCGCCTGGTCCTCGCTCGCCAGCAGATGCAGCAGCGCGCTCTTGATCGCGGCCTGCCGGGTCGGTGCGGTGATCTGGGCGCCGAGCAGGTCGGTGACGTAGAACACGTCGCGGGCACGTTCGCCGAAGGTCGCGACATGGGCCGAGGCGATGTTGAGGTTGAGCTTCGAGATCGCGGTGGTGAGCTGGTAGAGCAGGCCGGGCCGGTCGAGACCGGAGACCTCGATCACGGTGTAGCGGTCGGACCACTGGTTGTTGATGGTCACCTCGGGCTCGACGATGAACGGCCGCGCCTTGCTGCGGACAGTGCGCTTGGCGACCGCCTCGGGCAGCCGCAGCTTGCCTTCCAGCACGTGCTCGATCATCTCGCCGATCCGCGTCGCGCGGCGGCCCTCATCCTCGTCGCGGTCGTATTCGCGTGAGATCGAGATGGTGTCGAGCGCGCGGCCGTCGGTCGTGGTGTAGATCTGGGCGTCGACGATGTTGGCGCCGGCCGACGCGCAGGCACCCGCGATGATCGACAACAGCCAGGGATGGTCGGTCGCCAGGATCGTCAGCTCGGTGACGGCGCGGACCTCGTCGAAGCCGACATTGATCGCGAGCTTGTGGCCGGCCTGCTCGCTGGCGCGGATGAAGCGGGCCTGGCGGATCTTGCGCGGCAGCTCGACCTTGAGCCAGTAGGCCGGATAATGCCGGCCGATATAGGCGTTGAGCTCCGCCTCCGGCCATTCGGTGAAGGCGCGGCGGAACTCGGCTTGCGCCACCGCGATGCGCTGGGCGCGGTTGACCTCGGAGAAACCGCCGGTCAGCACCGGCTCGGTCTCGTAATACAGCGTGCGCAACAGCTGCGCCTTCCAGCCGTTCCACACGCCCGGGCCGACGCCGCGGATGTCGGCCGTGGTCAGGATCGTCAGCAGCTTCATCTGCTCGACCGACTGCACCACGGCGGCGAAATTCTCGATGGTCTTGCGGTCGGACAGGTCGCGCGATTGCGCCACCGTCGACATCGTCAAATGCTCCTCGATCAGCCACGCCACCAGCTCGGTGTCGGCCGCCGAGAAGCCGAGCCGCGGGCACAGCCGCCGCGCCACCTTGGCGCCGGCGATCGAATGGTCTTCCGGCCGGCCCTTGGCGATGTCGTGCAGCAGGGTCGCGATATAGATCACCGGGCGGTGCTCGGGGCGGATCTTGCGGAACAGGTCGCTGGCGACCGTGAACTCCTCGTTGCCGCCGCGCTCGATGTCCTGCAGGTAGCCGATGCAGCGGAGCAGATGCTCGTCCACCGTGTAGTGGTGGTACATGTTGAACTGCATCATCGACACGATCTTGCCGAAGGCGCGGATGAAGTGGCCGAGCACGCCGGTCTCGTTCATCCGCCGCAGCACGATCTCCGCGTTGTCGGAGGTCAGGATCTCCATGAACAGGCGGTTGGCTTCGTCGTTCTCGCGCAGCTGGGTGTTGATCAGCTTGAGCGAGCGCGTCACCGTGCGCATCGCATCGGGGTGGAAGGCGAGGTTGTTCTGCTGCGCGAGGCGGAAGATCCGGATCAGATTGACCGGATCGTGCTTGAACACGTCGGGCGCGGCGAGGTTGATGCGGTTGTTGTCGACGATGAAGTCGTCGCTGCCGTTGACCCGCCGCCGCTTGGTGCCGGGCCGCAGCCGCGCCACCATCCGGCTCAGCACCGGCGCCGGCTTGTTGTGCTCTTCCTCGAGCTTGGCGCACAGGATCGCGGTGAGGTCGCCGACGTCCTTGGCGATCAGGAAGTAGTGCTTCATGAAGCGCTCGACGTCCTGCATGCCGGGATGCGAGGTGTAGCCGAGGCGGACCGCGATCTCGCGCTGCATGTCGAACGACAGCCGTTCCTCGGCGCGTCCGGCGAAGAAGTGCAGATTGCAGCGCACCGACCACAGGAAGTCGGCGCAACGGCGGAAGGTGCGGTATTCCTGTGCGTCGAACACGCCGCGTTCCAGCAGCTCATCGGTCTCGCGCACGCGGTAGACGTATTTGGCGATCCAGAACAGCGTATGCAGGTCGCGCAGGCCGCCCTTGCCGTCCTTGACGTTGGGCTCGACCAGATAGCGCGACTGGCCGGCGCGGCGATGCCGCTCCTCGCGCTCGGCAAGCTTGGCGGTGACGAATTCCGACGCGGTGCCCTGCACCACTTCCTTGTCGAAGCGCTCGACCAGCTCGTCATAGAGCGGCTGGTCGCCGGTCAGGAAGCGCGTCTCCAGGATCGCGGTGCGGATCGTCATGTCGCCGCGCGCCTGACGGATCGATTCATCGACCGAGCGCGTGGCGTGGCCGACCTTCAGCCCCATGTCCCAGAGGCAATAGAGAATGGCTTCGGCAACCTGTTCGCCCCAGGCGGTCTGCTTGTAGGGCAGGATGAACAGCAGGTCGATGTCGGATTCCGGCGCCATCAGCCCGCGGCCATAGCCGCCGGTCGCCACCACGGCCATGCGTTCGGCGCCCGAGGGGATCGGCGAATGATAGAGATGCCGGGTCGCCGCCGCGTAGAGGATGCGGATGATCTCGTCCTGCACGAAGCAGAGCCGTTCGGCGCAGCGGCGGCCGTGACGGTCCTTCAGCAGCAGCGCCTGCGCCGTGGCGCGCGCCGCGATCAGCTCGGCCTTGAGCAGCTGCGCCATCGCGGCGCGGAACTGGTCCTCGCGGCCGGCGTGCTGTTCGGCAAGTGCATTGACCGCCGCGGTGATCCGCACGGTCTCGAAACGATCATCCGCTTCAGGGCGGGCCTCGGCTACGACGCTGTCCATAGGTTCATCCGATATCGGACAGAGCTGTTGCTGTCACTGACCAAAGTATAAGGACAGCGGCTCCATGCTCTCTCCACGACGCCTTGAGCAAGATCGTTCTCGCGCCATCTCGTAAAGGGTAGAGATTTTCTCGTTGACCGCAAGGCTAACTCATTGAAATAAAAGATCGTTTCATAATCTGATCGAGGGGGTCGACGAATGCAGAAATTTTCCCGGCGCACGTTCGCAGCGCTGCTCGCGGTCTCGACCTTACTGCCCGGCGCGGCGCGCGCCGCCGACGCGCTGAAGGAGATCCGGATCGACTGGGCGACCTACAATCCGGTGTCGATGGTCCTGAAGCAGAAGGGCCTCTTGGAGAAGGAGTTCGCCAAGGACGGCATCAACATCGTCTGGGTGCAGTCGGCCGGCTCGAACAAGGCGCTCGAATTCCTTAACGCCGGTTCGATCGATCTCGGCTCGACCGCGGGCTCGGCCGCGCTGGTCGCGAAGATCAACGGCAACCCGATCAAGTCGATCTATGTCTATTCGCGTCCCGAATGGACCGCGCTGGTCACGACCAGGGACTCCAGGATCGCGTCCGTCGCCGACCTCAAGGGCAAGCGCGTCGCGGTGACGCGTGGCACCGACCCGCACATCTTCCTGGTTCGCGCGCTGCTCGGCGCCGGCCTCACCGAAAAGGACATCACGCCGGTGCTGTTGCAGCACGCCGACGGCAAGACCGCGCTGATCCGCGGCGACGTCGACGCCTGGGCCGGCCTCGATCCGATGATGGCGCAGGCCGAGGTCGAGGACGGCGCAAAGCTGTTCTACCGCAAGGCGGAAGCCAACACCTGGGGCATCCTCAATGTGCGCGAGGAGTTCCTGAAAGCGCATCCGGACATCGTCCGCCGCGTGCTCGCGACTTACGAGGAAGCGCGGAAATATTCGCTGGCCAATTATGACGAGCTGAAGAAGACCTTCATCGCGGTCACCAAGCTGCCGGATGCCGTGGTCGACAAGCAGCTCAAGGAGCGCACCGAGCTGACCCACAGCCGGATCGGTAGCGCCCAGCGCGAATCGATCCTCGCCGCCGGCCTCGCGCTGCAGCAGGCCGGCGTGATCGACGCCAAGACCGATGTGAAGGCCGCGCTGGATTCCTTGATCGACGATCAGGTCCCGCTGCCGACGAATTGACTCGCTTATTCACCCTCCCCTGGAGGGGGAGGGTCGGTTCACAGCGAGCGAAGCGAGATGTGAGCCGGGGTGGGGTGACCTCTCCACTCGGGCAGTGCCCGTTACGAGAGACCTTCACCCCACCTCGGTTCGCATTTCATGCGAACCGATCCTCCCCCTCCAGGGGAGGATAAGAGGTCATCGTCCCCACCTTGCAATCCCATCGGAAGAATAGTTCTTGCTATGGCCATGACCGTTGACCTGCCCGCGCTGGAACAGGCGGCCCCGCCCGGTGCGTCGGCGCGGTGGTCGCGCCATGCGCGCCCGGTGCTCGGGCTCGTGCTGCCGGTCGCGCTCGCGCTGGGCTGGGAACTCGTCGTTGCTCTCGGCTACTCCAACGGTCGCCTGGTGCCGCCGCCGTCAAAGGTGTTCGAGACCATCGTCGAGCTCGCCAAAAGCGGCGAGCTGTCGCGCCATATCCTCGCGACGCTGTGGCGCGTCGGCGCGGGCTTTGCGCTTGGCGTCGTCGCCGGCACCATTCTGGGCGCGATCTCCGGCTACTGGGATTTTGCCAAGCGGCTGCTCGATCCGACGGTGCAGGCGCTGCGCGCGATCCCCTCGCTCGCCTGGGTCCCGTTATTCGTGCTCTGGCTCGGCATTTTTGAGACCTCGAAGGTCGCGCTGATCGCGGTCGGCGTGTTCTTTCCGATCTATCTCGGCGTGATGGGCGCGATCCTGTCGGTCGATCGCAAGGTGGTCGAGGTCGGGCGCGTGTTCCGGTTGTCCGGACCGGCGATGATCCGCCGTATCCTGTTGCCGGCCGTGCTGCCGGCCTATGTGGTGGCGCTGCGGGTCGGGCTTGGTTTGGGGTGGATGTTCGTGGTCGCGGCCGAACTGATCGGCGCCTCCGAAGGCCTCGGCTACCTTCTGCTCGACGGCCAGCAGCTCGGCAAGCCGGCGCAGATCCTCGCCGCGATCGTGATCTTCGCGATCCTCGGCAAGCTCACCGACTGGCTGATCGAGGTCGCGGCCGCGCCGCTGCTGCGCTGGCAGGACGCGTTCGGCGCCCGGGGAGGGCAGTGATGCTGGCGCTGAAGGACGTCGGCAAGACCTATCCGAATGGTGTCCACGCGCTGGAGCGCTTCTCGGCCGAGATTGCACCCGGCGAGATCATCGCGATCATCGGCGGCTCCGGTTGCGGCAAGTCGACGCTGCTGCGCGCCATCGCCGGCCTCGATCGTGCCAGCACGGGCAGCGTGACGCTCGACAATGCGGTGATCACCTCGCCGCACGCCAAGATCGGGATCATCTTCCAGGAGCCGCGGCTGCTGCCCTGGCTCAGCGTCGCCGACAATATCGGCTTCGGCCTCACCGACCTTCCGGCGGAGGCGAGGCGCGCGCGGGTCGCATCGGCGCTCGCCCGCGTCGGCCTTGCCGACAAGGCCGCGGCCTGGCCGCGCGAACTGTCGGGTGGCCAGGCGCAGCGGGTCGCGATCGCCCGCGCGCTGGTGCCGCAGCCCGAAGTGCTGCTGCTCGACGAGCCGTTCTCGGCGCTTGATGCCTTCACGCGGCGCGATCTGCAGGATCATCTGCTCGATCTGTGGGCCGACACGCGGCCGACCCTGATCCTGGTCACCCACGACGTCGACGAGGCCGTGGTGCTGGCTGATCGCGTGCTGGTGATGCGGCCGCGGCCGGGCCGGCTGTTCGAGGAGATCACCATCAATCTGGCGCGGCCGCGCGACCGCAAATCGGAACTGTTCGACACTTTCACCCGCCGCGTGCTGACCGCGCTCGACCGTTCGCTGGACCGTTCCGTGCGTGACGTCACCGACAAATCCAGCGCCGGCGAGGCGATGTGGTGGTGACATCCGCTCGTTAAGGCCTTACATCCGAAGGCTAAGAAGAATAGCCGGGAGCAGACCCATGGACTCCGCCGAACTCCGCGCAATGCAGGCTCCGATCAAGGAGCGCTACAAGACCGACCCCCAGGCCGCCGTGATCACGCTGAAGGCCAAGGGCTCGATCGACAATGAGAGCATCGCCTGCAAGGTCGAGACCGGCCGTGCGCTCGCGATCGCCGGCCTGCATCCGGCCACCGGCGGCTCCGGGCTCGAGCTCTGCTCCGGCGACATGCTGCTGGAGGCGCTGGTCGCCTGCGCCGGCGTCACGCTGAAATCGGTCGCCACCGCGATCGAGGTACCGCTGAAAGTCGGCAATGTGTTCGCCGAGGGCGATCTCGATTTCCGCGGCACGCTCGGCGTCGACAAGGAGACCCCGGTCGGCTTCCGCGAGATCCGCCTCCGCTTCGAGATCGGCACCGACGCGCCGCAGGACAAGCTCGACCTCTTGCTGAAACTCACCGAGCGTTATTGCGTGGTCTATCAGACCATCAAGAACGGCCCGAAGGTGTCGGTGACGATGCAGCGGGTGTGAGGTCTCGCTTACCCTCCCCTGGAGGGGGAGGGTCGACGCGAATGCAATGAGCGGCGGGGTGGGGTGAAAGTCTCTCTGCCCGATCAGTGCCCGTGTTGAGAGATCACCCCACCTCGTTTCGCTGCGCTGCATGCGAACCGATCCTCCCCCTCCAGGGGAGGATAAGAAAAGAAGAAATGTCCCCCGAACTCCACTTCGTCCTGATCCTCGTGCTGCGCATGGCGGTGGCGGCCGCATTCGTGGTCAGCGCGTCCATCATCACGGAGCGTTCGGGACCGGTGATCGGCGCGCTGATCGCGACCCTGCCGATCTCGGCCGGGCCATCCTACACCTTCCTCGCGCTCGACCATGACGCCGCCTTCATCGCCGAGGGCGCGCTGGCGAGCCTGCCGGTCAACGCCGCCACCATCTATATGGGCCTGACCTACGCCGTGCTGGCGCAGCGCTTCAGCATGTGGATCAGCGCGGGCAGCGCGATTGCGGTGTGGCTGGTGCTCGCCACCATCATCCGCCAGTTCGAGTGGTCGCTCGCCGCCGGCCTGATCGTCAATGCCATCACCTTTGCGATCTGCATCCCGCTGCTGAAGCCCTATCGGCACGTCGCTAAAATGCCGCTGATCGCGCGGCGCTGGTACGACATTCCGCTGCGCGCTGCGCTGGTCGCAAGCCTGGTCGGCACCGTGGTCACGGCGTCAGGCTGGGTCGGCCCTCGCGTCACCGGCGTGATGGCGCTGTTTCCGATCGTATTCTCCTCGATGATGCTGATCCTGCATCCGCGCATCGGCGGCCCCGCAACCGCCGCCGTGCTCGCCAACAGCGCCTGGGGCCTGATGGGCTTCGGTCTCGGCGTTGCCGTGCTGCACGTCGCGGTGCTGCAATTCGGCTCGCCAATCGGCCTCTGCTGCGCGCTCGCCACCTGCATCGTCTGGAATCTGGTGCTGTGGCGGATCGGGCGGAGGAAGAGTGGGAAGGCGTCTTAACCTCCCCTTGAAAAGGGGAGGTCGCTCTGCTCGGCAGAGCAAAGCGGGTGGGGATCTGCTCTCTCCGCAAACGGTGTTGCCTGCGGCTGACCCCATCCCGACCTTGCTACGGATCTAATGCTTCGGCAGCTTCGCCCGCAAGGCATACAGCGCGTCCAGCGCCTCGCGCGGCGACATCTCGTCGGGATGCAGCGCCTTCACCGCCTCGACCAGCAGATCCGCGTCGCTCGGCGGGGCGTCCTCGGCGGCGGCGCGGGAGGGGACGGCGAACAGCGGCAGATCGTCGACCAGAGCGCGCGCGGTCTGGCCGCGGTCCTGGGCTTCGAGTTTGGCCAGCACCGATTTGGCGCGCGTGATCACGGCCGGCGGCAAGCCGGCGAGTTTTGCGACCTGGATGCCGTAGGAGCGGTCGGCGGAGCCGGGCAGCACCTCGTGCAGGAACACGACATCGCCCTGCCATTCCTTGACCCGCACCGTGGCGTTGAACATCCGCGGCAGTTTCGCCGAGAGCGCGGTCAGCTCGTGATAATGCGTGGCGAACAGCGTGCGGCAGCGGTTGCTCTCATGCAGATGCTCGATCGCGGCCCAGGCGATCGACAATCCGTCGAACGTCGCGGTGCCGCGGCCGATCTCGTCGAGGATCACCAGCGACCGCTCGCTGGCCTGGTTCAGGATCACCGCGGTTTCGACCATCTCGACCATGAAGGTCGAGCGTCCCCGCGCCAGATCATCGGCGGCGCCGACGCGCGAGAACAGCCGGTCGACGATGCCGAGCCGCGCCCGCGACGCCGGCACGTAGGAGCCGATCTGCGCCAAGAGCGCGATCAGCGCGTTCTGGCGCAGGAAGGTCGATTTACCGGCCATGTTCGGACCGGTGATCAGCCAGAGCTGGCCGGATTTTTGTGCGGGCGCCGGGGAGAGATCGCAGGCATTGGCGATGAACGGCTGGCCGTCGCGTTTCAGCGCCTGCTCGACCACCGGATGCCGGCCGCCCTCGATCGCAAAGCCGAGCGAGCCGTCGACGTCGGGCCGCACGTAATTGTCGTCGATCGCAAGTTTGGCCAATGACGTCGCGACGTCGAGCATCGCAAAGGCATGCGCGGCGTTGCGCAGGTCGTCGCCGGCGGCGAGCGCCATCGCGCTCAAGCGTTCGAAGATCTCGAGCTCGAGATTGAGCGCGCGCTCGCCGGCATTGGCGATCTTGGCTTCGGTCTCGCCGAGCTCTGCGGTGGTGAAGCGGACCTGTCCGGCCAGCGTCTGGCGATGGATGAAGGTCGCATTCAGCGGCGGCGCGAACAGCTTGTCGCCGTGCTGCGCGGTGACCTCGACGAAATAGCCGAGCACATTGTTGTGCCGGATCTTCAGCGTCTTGATGCCGGTGTCCTCGGCATAGCGCGCCTGCATCGCGGCGACGACGAGGCGCGAGGCATCGCGCAGATTGCGGCTCTCGTCGAGCGCGGTCTCATACCCCTCGCGGACGAAACCGCCGTCGCGCTTGATCAGCGGCAATTGCTCGGACAGCGCGCGGGAGAACTCCCGCGCCAGATCGCGTGACGGCCGCTGCAATGCCGCCATTACGGTCGAAATCTCGGCCGGCGGATCGGCAAGCTGCGCCAGCAGCTCCAGCGCCTGGTCGGCGGCGAGGATGCCGTCGCGCAGGCTGGCGAGATCGCGCGGGCCGCCGCGGCCGACCGAGAGCCGCGCCAATGCGCGCGACATGTCGGGTGCCGCGCGCAGCACGGTCCTGATGTCCTCGCGCGCCGCGGTGTCCGCAACGAAAACGGCGACCGCATCGAGCCGCCGCGCGATCACGGCGACATCGGTCAGCGGCGCGGCAAGGCGTTGCGCCAAGAGGCGCGAGCCCGCCGCGGTGACGGTGCAGTCGATCGCATCGAGCAGCGAGCCGCGGCGCTCGCCGGCCAGCGTGCGCGTCAGCTCGAGATTGGCGCGGGTCGCCGGGTCGATCGCCATCGTGGTGCCGGCGGCCTCGCGCGCCGGCGGCGACAGCGGCGGCCGCTTGCCGACCTGGGTGCGGTCGATATAGGTAACGGCCGCGGCGGCAGCGGTCGCTTCCAGCCGCGACATCGCCGACAGGCCGTCCATGGTCGCGACCGCGAAATAGTCGCACAGCCGCCGCTCGGCGGTGGCGCTGTCGAACACGTCGCGGGTCAGCGGCGTCACCGACGGCAGCTCGCGCAGGGTCGGTGCCAGCTCGCTGTCGCTGTAGAGCGCATCGGTGACGATCGCCTCGTTCGGATTGATGCGCGCCAGCGTTGCCGCGAGCTCGGCGGTCGCGCACTCCGTCACCATGAATTCGGAGGTCGAGATGTCGATCCAGGCCAGCCCGAGCCGGTCGGCGCCGGCCGAGCCGCGGGCGCGCGCGATCGCGATCAGGTAATTGTTGGTGCGGGCGTCGAGCAGCGTGTCTTCGGTCAGCGTGCCCGGCGTCACCAGCCGCACCACGCCGCGGCGGACCACGCTCTTGTTGCCGCGGGCTTTTGCCTCGGCGGGATTTTCCGTCTGCTCGCACACCGCGACACGGTGGCCGGCGCCGATCAGGCGATGCAGGTAATCCTCGGAGCGTTCGACCGGCACGCCGCACATCGGGATGTCCATGCCCTGATGCTTGCCGCGCTTGGTCAGCACGATGCCGAGCGTCTTGGAGGCGATCTCGGCATCCTCGAAGAACAGCTCGTAGAAATCGCCCATCCGGTAGAACAGCAGCAGCCCGGGATGGGCGGCCTTGATTTCCAGATACTGTTCCATCATCGGCGTGACGCGCGACGGCGCCTCGGCGGGAGTGGCTTCGGGCGGAACGGGGATGGGCTGCTGAATGGTCATTAGAGCGTTTTCGAGAGAAGTGGGTACCGGTTCGCGTGAAGAAAACGCGTCCAAAGAAAAATCTGGAGCCCGGTTCTGATCTCATCAGAACCGTCAGGCTCCAGACGGCGGAAACTACAGAATTTCGCCACGCGGTCCTATCCGCGAGACCGGAGTTTTCCACCCTGTCCACGGTGCCATGATGACAGCCCTCACGGTAATGCGTGCAGGGCGCGCAGCGGCGTCAATTGACCTGCCGCGGGCACGCTCCTAAAACCGATCTTGAGTTCCAGCCGATCCAGCGCCTAAGTCGCGGCATTCAGGGAGAGATTCAATGCGTGATGTGTTCATTTGCGATGCCGTCCGGACTCCGATCGGCCGTTTCGGCGGTTCGCTCGCCAAGGTGCGTGCCGACGATCTCGCGGCGGCCCCGATCAAGGCGCTGATGGCCAAGCACCCGACGCTCAATTGGAACGAGGTCGACGAGGTCTATTTCGGCTGCGCCAACCAGGCCGGCGAAGACAACCGCAACGTCGCGCGCATGGCGCTGTTGCTCGCCGGCATGCCGGAGTCGGTTCCCGGCCAGACCCTGAACCGGCTCTGCGCCTCGGGGCTCGATGCGGTCGGCGCCGCGGGCCGCGCCATCCGCGCCGGCGAGATCGATTTCGCGATCGCGGGCGGCGTCGAATCGATGACGCGCGCACCGTTCGTGATGGGCAAGGCCGCGGAAGCCTTCTCGCGCTCGTCCGAGATCTACGACACCACGATCGGCTGGCGCTTCATCAATCCGCTGATGAAGGCGCAGTACGGCGTCGATGCAATGCCGGAGACCGGCGAGAACGTCGCCGAGGAATTCCAGGTGTCGCGCGCCGATCAGGATGCGATGGCGATCCGCTCGCAGCAGCGCGCGGGCGCGGCGATCGCGTCGGGCTATTTCGCCGAGGAGATCGTGCCGATCCAGGTGCCCGGCGGCAAGGCCGGCCCCATCACCGTCGACAAGGACGAGCATCCGCGTCCCGAGACCACGCTCGAAGGATTGGCAAAACTGAAGCCAATCGTGCGCAATCCGGGCACGGTGACCGCGGGCAACGCATCCGGTGTCAATGACGGCGCCGCCGCGATGATCCTCGCTTCCGAAGCCGCGGTGAAAAAGCACGGCCTGACCCCGCGTGCAAAGCTCCTCGGCCTGGCGTCGGCCGCGGTGCCGCCGCGCATCATGGGCATCGGCCCGGTGCCGGCGACCAGGAAGCTGGTCGAGCGTCTCGGCATCAAGGTGTCGGACTTCGATCTGATCGAGCTCAACGAGGCCTTCGCCTCGCAGGGCATCGCCTGCCTGCGCCAGCTCGGCGTCAAGGAAGACGCCGATTTCGTCAATCCGCATGGCGGCGCTATCGCGCTCGGCCACCCGCTCGGCATGAGCGGCGCGCGGCTGGTCTTGACCGCCGTCCACGGCATGGAGAAGCGGGGCGGGAAGCTTGCCTTGGCAACTATGTGCGTCGGGGTCGGCCAAGGCGTCGCGGTTGCGATCGAAAAGCTGAACTAGGTCAGTGACTTGGAGGGGCTGAAAACAGCCCTTCCCCAATTTGGTTATGCATTATAATGATCTGATGTGAGCTCACCGGGCGCGTGGGCCGCGGAGGAATTCGCCATGACCTTATTGTACCCGCTGCAATCGCTTGCAGCCCATCCGGCGCGGCTGTCGCCGGACTATCGCTCCACCGTGAAGCGTTCGCCGCAAAAGCCGCTGATCCCGATGCGGCACACGCTCTCGGAGTTGACCGGACCGGTCTATGGTCATGAGACGGTGCGCGCGCACGACAACGATCTCACCATCCAGGCCAAGGGCGAGCCGCTCGGCGAGCGCATCATCGTGCATGGTCATGTGCTCGACGAGGACGGCCGCGGTGTGCCGAACACGCTGGTCGAGCTTTGGCAGGCCAATGCCTGCGGCCGCTACATCCATGTCGTCGACCAGCACCCGGCGCCGCTTGATCCGAACTTCACCGGCGCCGGCCGTGCCCAGACCGATGCCCAAGGCTACTACAAATTCACCACCATCAAGCCGGGCGCCTATCCCTGGGGCAATCACCACAATGCCTGGCGGCCCGCGCACATCCATTTCTCGGTGTTCGGCCATTCCTTCATCTCGCGTCTCGTCACGCAGATGTATTTCCCCGGCGATCCCCTGTTTCCGTTCGATCCGATCTTCAATTCGGTGACCGACGAAAAGGCGCGGGCGCGGATGATCTCGTCCTTCGATCTCGAGAACACCAAGCCGGAATGGGCGCTGTGCTACCGCTTCGATATCGTGCTGCGCGGGCAGAGTGCCACGCCGATGGAGACCAGGTAAGTGTCGAACCAGCGCCCTGATGGAATCACGCCCTCGCAGACCGTCGGTCCCTATTTCAAGTATGGCCTGACGCCGAACGGCGAGTATGAGTGGAACGACGCCTTCACCAGCAACCTGTTGACGCCCGATGTGTCCGGCGAGCGCATCCGCGTCGAGGGCAAGGTCTATGACGGCGATGGCGCCGTGATCCCGGACTGCATGCTGGAGATCTGGCAGGCCGACGCGCAGGGCCGCTTCTCCGATCCGCAGGATGCGCGCGCATTGCCGAACTCGACCTTCAAGGGCTTTGGCCGCTGCGGCACCGACAAGAACGGCGCCTACGCGTTTGACACCATCAAGCCGGGCGTGGTGCCGGATGCCGACGGCAAGCCGCAGGCGCCGCACATCCTGCTCGCGGTGTTCGCGCGCGGCATGCTGCTGCACCTCTACACCCGGATCTATTTCGACGACGAGGCCGGCAACGCCGGCGACTCCACGCTCGCGCTGGTGCCGGCTGATCGCCGCGCCACGCTGATCGCCAGGCGCAAGGCCGGTGTGGGCAACACCTACAGCTTCGACGTCCATCTGCAGGGCGACAACGAGACCGTGTTCTTCGACGTCTAGCTGCGCGCCGCGACCGCTGCGCAATTCCAGCATCGAAGGGACGAGCGGAATCCGCTGCGCGCGTTCGACGCAGCGGATTTCGCTTGACCATGCGTCATCGGTTATATAACAAGTCATTTATATAACCGATACGAGATCATGCATGGCCAACCTCGACGCCGCCTTTTCCGCGCTCGCCGACCCGACCCGCCGGGCGATCCTGGCGCGCCTCGCGCTGGGCGAGGCGACGGTCATGGAGCTGGTCGAGCCGTTCGACATGACCCAGCCCGCGATCTCCCGCCATCTCAAGGTGCTCGAGGGCGCCGGCCTGATCGTGCGGCGGATCGAGGGCACCAAGCGGCCGTGCCGGCTGGCGCCATCGGCGGTTGCCGAGATCGATCAATGGCTCGGCATGCTGCGCCGCGCGCTGGAAACCAATTACGACCGGCTGGACGACGTGCTGGCCGCAATGAAGCCTGAGCAGTGAAGGGTACCCCCATGAGCAAGTTGACGCTGAAGACCGAAGGCGACCGCTATGTCGTCGTGACCAGGCGCTTCGTCGCGCCGCCGGAGGCGGTGTATCGCGCGCATACCGTGCCGGAGTTGCTGCAAAAGTGGCTGCTCGGTCCCGACGGCTGGACCATGCCGGTCTGCATCAGCGAGGCGAAGCCCGGCGGCAGGATCCGCTACGAATGGACCGACGGCAAGGGTGGCGGCTTCCATCTGACCGGCGAATATCTCGCGCTCGAACCGTTTAGCCGCATCGTCCATGTCGAGCGCATGCATCTGCCGGATCCGACGCCGGACAATCACGTCGAGACGCGTTTCGCGCCCGACGGCGACGGCACCCTGATGACGATGCGGATGACGCTGCCGGATGCGGAGACGCGCGCGGCGATGCTCGCGACCGGCATGGAGCACGGCATGGAAGACAGCTATGCTCGGCTCGACCGCATGAGCTGAACGTGACTGACGTGAGGGACAATGCGCGACCGTTTCCTGACGGGGCTGATTGGCTATCCGATCGCGCATTCGGCGGCGCCTGCGATGCACGAGAAGGCCGCAGCAGCGCTCGGCGTCCGCTGTCACTACCAGCTCATCGAGGTCAAGGGCGCCGGCCGCGACGATCTGCGCGCGATGCTCGAGGGCATCAGGCGGCTCGGCTTCGCCGGCGTCAACGTCACCTTTCCCTACAAGGAGGCGGTCGTCGATCTCATTGATAGCCTCGCGCCGGATGCACGCGCGATCGGCGCGGTCAACACCATCGTCGTCGATGATGCGCGGCTGGTCGGACACAACACCGACGCGTCAGGTTTTGTGCGTGCGATCACGCCGCTGCTTGCATCAACGCCGCGCGGCCCGATCGCGCTGATCGGTGCCGGCGGCGTCGGCAAGGCGATCGCCTTTGCGCTGGCCGGCCTCGGCGTTGGTGAGCTCCGCATCTTCGACGCTGATGCCGCGAAGGTCGCGCGGCTGGCCGGCCAGTTGGCCGGCCGTCATGCGGTTCGTGGTGTCGCCGGCGTCGAGGCCGCGGTCGATGGCGCGACCGGCGTCGTCAACGCAACGCCGGTCGGCATGCTGCCGAACCGCGACAGTCCCGTGCCGGACGCGTTGCTGCATCCGTCGATGTGGGTCGCCGACGCCGTCTACACGCCGCTGTGGACGCCGCTGCTGTTGGCGGCCAAGGCCAAGGGCTCCAAAGTCCTGACCGGGCGCGATCTTGCGATCTACGCAGCAGCGGACGCGTTCGAATTGTTCACGACGATGATGCCTTCGACTGATGTCATGGCAAATGCGTTCGACGCGGTGATGGCCGCACGCTACTCTGTGCCCGCCTGAGGGGCGGAGACATCAAATGACAAAAATCAGGATCGGGCTGGCCGGCTGCGGCTTCGTGTCGGAGCTGCACATGGTTGCCTACCGGCGCGTCTATGGCGTCGACGTCGAGGTGAGGGCGGTCGCGGCGCGCGGCGATCATGTCAATGCGTTCGCCCGCAAGCACGCAATCCCGAACGCCTATCGCAGCTTCGCCGAACTGGTCGCCGACCGCGAGCTCGACGTCATCGACATCTGCACGCCACCGAACCTGCATGCCGGGATGATCGTGGAGGCGATGCGGGCCGGCAAGCACGTGATCTGCGAGAAACCGTTCAGCGGCTATTTCGGCCGCGACGGCGACAAGGCGCCGATCGGCAGGCATGTGCCGAAAGCGCTGATGTACCAGCGGGTGATGGAGGAGATGGCGGTGACCCGCGCCGCGATCGAGCGAAGCGGACAACTCTTCATGTATGCCGAGGACTGGATCTACGCGCCGGCGGTGACCAAGACCGCGGAGATCATCCGCGCGACCGGCGACAAGATCCTGTTCATGAAGGGCGAGGAGAGCCATTCCGGCTCGCATGCCGCGCATGCCGCGCAGTGGGCGATGACCGGCGGCGGCTCGCTGATCCGGATGGGCTGTCATCCCTTGTCGGCGGTGCTCTATCTCAAGCAGGTCGAGGCGAAAGCGCGCGGCGAGACCATCACGGTCGCCAGCGTCACCTGCGACGTCGGCAATGTCACCGCCGGTCTCAAGCCAGAGGAGCGCGCCTACATCAAGGCCAATCCGGTCGACGTCGAGGATTGGGGCACGCTGACCGCAACCTTCTCCGACGGCACCAAGGCCACGGTGTTTTCGGGCGACATGATCATGGGCGGCGTACGCAACCTGATCGAGACCTATACGAGCGGCGGCTCGCTATTCGCCAACATCACTCCAAACACGCATCTGACGAGCTACCAGACGAGCGAGGAGAAGCTCGCGTCCGTGTACATCACCGAAAAGGTCGATCGCAAAACCGGCTGGCAATATGTCTGTCTCGAGGAGGAATGGACCCGCGGCTACCTGCAGGAGATCCAGGATTTCATGGAGTGCGTGGCGACCGGCCGGCAGCCGCTCGCGGACCTCGCGCTGGCGTATGAGACGACCAGGGTGAACTACGCCGGCTATTGGGCCGCGGATGAGGGCAGGCGGGTGGTGTTGTAGGGTGGCGGCAACAACGAGACTACGCGCGTATACTCACGCCAGACCCGTACATCCCCGCGCAAAGGCTTCGCCTTTGTCGCTGGAGGAGCGCGTAGCGCGTCTCGAAGGATGCACGGCCCGGCCGGTGGCCGTCGATCCTTCGAGACGCCCGCAAGTGCGGGCTCCTCAGGATGACGGGGATAGTTGCCAACTAGCCGCGACAAGGATCAATCCTACGCCCCGTACACCGAGCCCTTCGGCAGCGGGAACACCGGGTCCTGCGTGCGGATATTGGTCGGCCACACCACGGTGATGCGCTCGCCGGCGTTCTGCATCACGACCGGCGTCGAGCGCTCGTTCTGGCCGGACAGCGGCGTACCCGGCGGATAGAACTTCACGCCATAGCCCTGGATGGTGCCGCCTGCGGGGATGTCGACGTCGAGCGCCGCCTTGCGGATCGCCTCGGGATCGAAGCCGCCATACTTGTCCTTGGCGACCGGCAGCACATTGTTGAGCAGGATCCAGGTCTGGTTGAAGCCCATCGAGCAGTGCGGCGGCACTTCGGTCGCGTTGGTCTTCTCGCGGTAGCGCGCGACCATGGTCTTGGTGAGGTCGCCGATTCCGGGCGCGAGCTTGGCGGGATCGAGCAGCTGTGCCGGAACGGGGTCGATGTTGCAGAAATTGTCGATGTCGGCGCCGAAGGTCGCGCGCAGCTTGTCGAGCTGGCTGTAGCCGGCGCCGGCGCCGAACAGCATCTTGAACCTTAGCCCGCTCTCGCGCGCCTGGCGCAGGAACAGCGTGATGTCGGGATTGTAGCCGGCATGCGAGATCACGTCGGCCTTGGCGCGCTTCAGCTTGGTGACCAGCACCGAGAGATCGGGCGCGGAGGCGGAATAGCCCTCCTTCAGCGCGACCTGCAGCCCGACCTCCTTGGCGAAGGCCTCGTCCGCCGCGGCGACGCCGACGCCATAGGGCCCGTCCTCGTGGATCAGCGCCACCTTGACGTCCTTCGGCTCCATGCCGAGCTTGGCCTTGGCGTGCTCGTTGATGAAGCTCGCGAAGGCCTGGCCGTACTGGTCGGAATGGATCTGCGCGCGGAACACGTATTGCAGGTTCTTGTCCTTGAAGACGGCGGTCGAGACCGCGGTCGTGATCCACAGGATCCGCTTCTGCTGCTCGACCTTGGCGGCGAGCGGCACCGCGTGGGAGCTCGCGAACACGCCGTTGAGGATGTCGACCTTCTCCTGGTCGATCAGGCGATTGGCCTCGTTGATCGCGATATCGGGCTTGCTCTGGGAATCGACGTTGACCGGCGCAATCTTGTACTTGCCGCCGACACCGCCCTTCTCGTTGACGAGGTCGATCGCGATCTGGGTGCCGATCGAGGAGGCGACCGAGCCGCCGGCGGCGAACGGGCCGGTCAGGTCGTAGATCACACCGATCCGGACCGTCTCGGCCTGCGCCTGCGCCCGTGTCCAATCGAAGCTGAAAGCAGCGGCGGCAGCCGCTGAAGTCTTCAGCAGCGTCCTGCGTGAAGTCGGCATCGCGTCCTCCCCTGAAACCGTCGGTTGTGTGACGGGTCTTGCTTGTTTTCGCGGAGTATTGGGAGGCGAGGTCGGAAAGTCAACGCGGCTTGCGACTGCGGCGTCTTGCGCTTTGGGAGGAGAAGCTTGGCTTCCTACGTCGTCCCGGCGAAGGCCGGGACCCATTACCCCAAACGTAAATCGTTGCGCGACGCCGGGGCTGCAGTTCCTCTTACAACACGACCCTGTGGTTGATGGGTCCCGGCCTTCGCAGGGACGACGGCGATGGTGGACTGCGAAAATCTACTCCATCACCGCGGCATGATCCGACGGCGCCGACTGCGTGCGCAGCGCGGCCTTGGTCGAGCCGATCATCATCGCGAGCGGAATCGAGACCAGGATGAACAGCATCACCAGCTGGTAGTCGTGCGAGAACGCGATGATCTGCGACTGCGCGGCCACCATCTTGTCGGCCATCGCGCGGCCGGCGTCGGTGTTGAGGTTGATCATGCCCGATACGTCGGGCATCTGCAGCGCGTGGTTGAACGGATTGATCTGCTCCGACAGCTTTGCGTAGATCCGCCGCGAGCCCTCGGTGAGCTGCGCGATCACGATCGAGATGCCGACCGAGCTTGCGACGTTGCGCAGCAGCGTCAGCATCGAGGTGCCGTCGGTGCGCAGGTGATTGGGCAGCGTCAGGAACGAGACCGTCGACAGCGGCACGAACACGAGGCCGAAGCCGAAGCCCTGGATCACGCTGACGACGATGATCTCGCTCGCCTGCGTCATGTCGGTCCAGCCGGTCATCTGGAACAGCGAGGCCGCGGTCAGCGCGAGTCCCGAGATGATCAGCGTGCGCGCTTCGATATACCGCATCATGCGGCCGACCAGCATCATCGCGACGAAGGTGCCGACGCCGCGGCTCGCCAGCAACAGGCCCGCGGTGATGATCGGATAGCCGATCACGTTTTGCAGATAGGGCGAGGACAGCGCCATGGTCGAATACAGCACGAGGCCCATGACCGTCATGAACACGCAGCCGCCGAGGAAGTTCTTGTCCTTGAACAGCGCGAACTGGATGAACGGCCGGCTCGTGGTCAGCGAATGGGCGAAGAAGAAATAGGCGCCGACCGCCGCGACGACGAACTCGACGAAGATCTCGTTGGATTCCAGCCAGCCGAGCTGCTCGCCGCGGTCGAGCGCGAGCTGCAGCGAACCGATCGCGACCGCGAGCGCGGTGAAGCCGAACCAGTCGAAGCGCAGGTTGAGGTCCTGCTTGGTTTCGTCCATGAAGATCGCGAGCCCGAGCACGGTGATTGCGCCGAACGGAAGGTTGACGAAGAACACCCAATGCCAGGAATAGGTCTCGGTCAGCCAGGCGCCGAGCGAGGGGCCCATGATCGGGCCCATCATCACGCCCATGCCCCAGATCGACATCGCTTTCGCCCGCTCATGCAGCGCGTAGGAGTCGAGCATCACCGCCTGCGACAGCGGCACCAGCGCCGCGCCGAACACGCCCTGCAGCAGGCGGAACAGCACCATTTGGGTGATGTCCTGGGCGAGGCCGCAGAACACCGAGGCGACGGTGAAGCCGGCCGAGCAGATGATGAAGATGCGCTTCCTGCCGTAGCGGTTGGCGATCCAGCCGACCGGCGCGGTCATGATCGCGGCCGCGACGATGTAGGAGGTCAGCACCCAGTTGATCTGGTCCTGCGAAGCCGACAGCGAGCCCTGCATATAGGGCAGCGCGACGTTGGCGATCGTGGTGTCGAGCGCCTGCATGATCGTCGCGGTCATCGCGCAGATCGTCACCATGTTCCGGCGCATGCCGGGCACGGCGGATGGTGACGGTGCATTCATCGAGTGTCAGTCCGGTTCGTCGATGCGGCGGGAATCACCTCTCCCCATCGGGGAGAGGTCGCGCCGAAGGCGCGGGTGAGGGGGACCGGGTCCCACGAGAGAGCGTAACCCCTCACCCGGATTGCATCTGGCGATGCAATCCGACCTCTCCCACAAGGGGAGAGGTGACGCGCGGAGCTGCGAGCTCGCCTCATCTTACTCGTGGTCCGGGTGCGCCGAGGCCGGCGCCAGCCCGAGCAGGCCGGCCAGCGTGCGGCGGTGGTTGGTGTCGATCGTCGCGTAGACGCTCATGCCGGCTTTCAGCTTCTTCACGAACGGATCGTTCTCGTCGAAGTAGATTCGCACCGGGACGCGCTGCACCACCTTGACGAAGTTGCCGGTCGCGTTCTGCGGCGGCAGGATCGCGAACTGCGCGCCGGTGCCGGGCGACAGCGAGCCGACCTTGCCCTTGAACCGATGGTTCGGGAACGCGTCGACATCGAGCTCAACCGGCTGGCCGACCGCGACATAGGTGAAGTCGCTCTCCTTCGGATTGGCGTCGACCCAGGGATGGTCGACGTCGATGATCGAGAACACCGGCGAGCCGGCGGCGACGAAGCGGCCGAGCTGGATCTGGTCGACCTGGGTCGCGACGCCGTCCATCGGCGCGCGCAGCACGGTGTGGTCGAGATTGCGCTGAGCGTCGTCGAGCTTGGCCTTGGCCTGGGCGTAGGGCGGGAACTGCTCGATCGGCAGGTCGATATCGCCGAGCAGCTGGGTCTTGTCCTTGGAGATCTGCTGCCTGATGTATTGCGCCAGACTCTCGGCCGTCACCTGCGCATTCGCCGCGTTGTCGAGGTCGAGCTGCGAGCCGAAATTCTGCTTGGCCAGCGTCGACTTGCGTTCGACGTCGCGCTTCTTCAACTCGATGCTCTGCTGGGCGAATTCCAGCATCCTGCCGTTGATCTTGATGTTGTCGACCAGGTTGTCATAGGTGGTCCTGGTCTGGTCGAGCGCGGCCTTGGCCTGCGCCACCGCGAGACGGAACGGCACCGGGTCGATCTCGAACAGCTCGTCGCCCTTCTTGACGTGCTGGCCTTCCTTCACGACGATCTTGTCGATCTTGCCGGAGATTTCCGGCGTGATCAGCACCTTCTGCGCCCCGACATAAGCGTCGTCGGTGCCGACATAGCGGCCGCCATTGAGATAGAACACGATGCCGCCGATCGCAGCGAGCGTGGGCAGCACGACCAGCAGCAGCGTGCGGCGATAGCGCCGCAGGCCGGCCATCAGGCGACGGCGCGGCGCGCGGCTGGCCTTGCCCGACGGGCTGGGCTCGCCCGGATTGCTCTTCTGCTCGGGGGCCAGCTTGAGGACGGGTTCAGCCATAGCGCTGTTCCTTTCGGGAGGGCTCGCCGGCTGGGGTCTGGACGGCATTGCGAACGTTTTCCTTGATCGATTCCAATTGGGTGAGCAGGCGATACGCGTCAGCGGGGCTGATGCCCTCGAGCACGGTCGCGGTGAGTTCGGAGCGGAGGCCGGCGAGCTTGCCGAGCAGCGGGCGCGCGGCCTTCTTCAGGTAAAGGCGGTTGACGCGGCGATCGTTCTCGTCGCTGCGGCGCTCGATCCAGCCATTGTCGCAGAGCTTGTCGATCAGCCGCGTCAGCGTGATCGGCTGTACCTCGAGCAGTTCGGCGAGCTCGGTCTGCTTCAGCCCTTCCTGGCGTTCCACCTTGGACAGCACGGCCCATTGCGCGCGAGTGATGCCATAGCGTGCGGCCTCCTTGTCGGCATAGACCCGGATCAGCCGGAACACCTCGCCCAGCGTAAACAAGAAATCGGTGTCCACCGAACCGCGCATCGATCCTGCCTCCATAAGCTTTGGATATAATAAGCTTGCTTATGATTTCTGCATGCCGGGTTAACGCGAGGCTGCCCCGCATTGCGGGCATGGCTGCAACGCGGCGACGGACCGGGGTTGGGAGCCGGGCTTTGGGAACGGGCGCGCAAATGCTAGATATGGAGGCAATGAGCTTGGCTAAGCCGACATTTCCTGCCCCCGACCACGATCACGGCCGCTGCGCCGCGGACGCGATGGCGCATGCCGAACAGGTTTGTGCGCGCCGCGGCCAGAAATTCACCCCGATCCGCCGTCAGGTGCTGCAGGCGCTGCTGTCGAGCCATCGCCCGCTCGGCGCCTATGAGGTGATCGACGAGTTGGCCAAGACGATGCCGCGGCCGGCACCGATTACCGTCTACCGCGCGCTCGACTTCCTGATGGAGAACGGCCTCGTCCACCGCATCGAGAGCCGCAACGCCTTCCTCGCCTGCGCGCATGACCATGACGAGACCTCGATGGTGGCGTTCTTGATCTGCGACCATTGCGGCTCGGTCGGCGAGATCCCGGCCGCCCCCGTCGCGCAAAGCTTGACCGCGGCGGCGCGGGCCTCGGGGTTCATCCCGAAACTCTCCGTCGTCGAGATCGCCGGCACCTGCGCGCATTGCCAGAAGACGTGATGGCGCTGATGCGATTGAGTCGAACGGTTACCGCAAACGCGCTCTGCTCCCTCTCCCGCTTGCGGGGGAGGGCCGGGGTGGGGGTGTCTCCGCGAGTTGTTCTGTGGCGAGAGCCCCCACCCGCATCGCATCTTCGATGCGATGCGACCTCCCCCGCAAGCGGGAGAGGTGAGGTAACAACGAACGCTTGAGCCTATAACAACAGCGGCACCAAGCCGGCCCGCGAGGAAACATGTCGACCCAAGCGATCTCCGCCAGCGTCACGAGGCCCGTCAGCGTCGGACACGGGCTGCCGCCCGGCGCCATCGCCGTGATGCTGATGCTGTGCGTGAGCTGGGGCTTCAACCAGCTTGCGGTGAAACTCGCGCTGCCCGACGTGCCGCCGATGTTGCAGGCGTTGATCCGTTCCGCCGGCGCGCTGCCGGTGATGCTGATCGTCGGCCACCTGCGCGGCGTCAAATTCTTCGAGCGCGACGGCACGCTGGTGCCCGGGATCATCGCCGGGCTGATGTTCGGCTGCGAGTTCGTGCTGATCTTCACCGGCCTCGTCTTCACCTCGGCCTCGCGTGCGTCGGTGTTCCTCTACACCGCGCCGTTCTTCGTCGCGCTCGGCTCGCACCAGTTCCTCGGCGAGCGTCTCTCGACCGTGCAGTGGAGCGGGCTTGCGCTGAGCTTTGCCGGCGTCGCGCTCGCGATCGGCGTGCCGCAGCCGAACGTCGATGCCAAGGTGCTGCTCGGCGACCTCATGGTGGTCGGCGGCGGCGCGCTGTGGGCGGCGACCACGCTGGTCGCCAAGGGCACGGGCTTGCGCAAGGCCGCGCCGGAAAAGGCGCTCGGCTACCAGGTCGCGATCTCGATTCCGATCCTCGGCCTCGCCGCCTGGATCGCGGGCGAGCGCATCGAGCATGTGCCGAGCGCGCTGTCGATCTCGCTGCTCGCCTATCAGGCGGTCTGGGTGGTGGGCTGCACATTTGTCATCTGGTTTGCGATGGTGAAAACCTACTCCGCGAGCAAGCTGTCCGCCTTCACCTTCGTCACGCCACTGTTCGGCGTCGTCGCGGCCTATTTCATCATGCATGACACCCTGACGGCGGTGTTCGGCGTCGCCGCGCTGCTGGTGATCGCCGGGCTCTATCTCGTCAACAAGCCCGACCCGAAGGTGACGCCGGATCCGAACGTGCCTGCGTGAGAGCGCGGCACACGACCACATCATCGGCGGCGAATGAGGCCGCTTGATGCGGTGTTGATCTACATCAACACTGCCACCGATACTCCGTGAACCCTCCCAAGGGAGGAAGGCCGTGGAGGCGCGCCGATGCCAACCGATGCCACCGCTGCAATTGAAGCCGGAATCCGGTCCGCGTTCACCGCATATTCCAAGGAGGATGATCCGGATTGGCGGAGCGCCTGCTGGATCAAGCCGGATGAGTGCTCCCACCTCGCACGGAGCATCTTGAAAGAATTGGCGGCCCGAGGCCTTGAGATCGTCAAGAAGCCGGCTTGATCGCCTCAAGACTCCGACGATTCATGCCGCGAGAATGCGGATGCATGACTCACTGGTGGCGCAACAAATTCAGTGTCGTCCCGGCGCAGGCCGGGACCCATAACCACGAATGGTCATTGTTGAACGACGCTGGAATGACGAGTCCCTTCAACAACAATCGCCACGGCGTATGGGTCCTGGCCTTCGCCAGGACGACGGAGGAGACATCGCGCCCCGTCCGCTACCCCGTCTCGATCGGCAACTCTGCATCCTTCGCCCATTCGCCCATCGAGCCGTCATAGAGCGTGAGATTGTCGTAGCCGAGCCGGTGCAGCTGGAACAGGTCGATGGTCGCGGAGATGCCGCCGCCGCAATAGGCGACGACGCGCTTGTCCCTGGTGATGCCTTGTGCGGCGAAGGTTGCTTCGGCCTCCTCAAGCGGCACGAACGTCTTGGCCTTGGGATCGATCAAGGTCGCCGCCGGCACGCTGACGCTGCCGGGGATGCGGCCGCGCCGCCCGTAACGGCTCGGCTCCAGTCCCTTGTAGAATTGCGGGCCGAGCGCATTGACGATGACGGTGTCGCCCTCCGTGGTCGCGGCGAGCACGTCATGCTTGTCGACGAACATGCCGTCCTTCGGCCGCGCCGGAAACGTCGCCGGCGGATAGCCGCCGGCAAGTCCGGTCTCGATGTCGCGTCCCTCGGCGGTCCATTTGTCGATGCCGCCGTCGAGCACCGCGGCACCCTCGAAGCCGAGCGAGCGCAGCATCCACCAGAACCGCGTCGCCCACATTGCGGTGCCGATCGAATAGAGCACGACGCGGCTGCCCGCCGAGATGCCGTGGCGGCCGAACGCGGCTTCGAGCTGCGCTGTCGGCGGCATCATGAAGCGCAGCTCGGTACGGGCCTCGGAGAATTCGGCCTGCAAATCCAGGAAATTCGCCCCCGGGATGTGGCCGGCCTCGAACGTCTGGCGGCCCGAGACGACAATATAGGGAACGTTGCTGCCGGCGGGGGCCGGCTCCAGATAGGTCGTGCAGTCGAACAGGCGAAGGTCCGGCCGGGTCAGGATCTCGGCAAGTTCCGCCGTGGTGATCAGCTCGCTGTGGCCGGCCATTTCGTCCTCCCGGAATGATCTTAAGGCAATGCTAAGATGCGCCAGATCACATGAAAAGCCGTCACTTTGCCCTTTGATTCACCCCAATCCGGTCCAATATAGCTGGGCATGCAGGACGCCGCTGCATGGCTTGCGTTTGGCCTCAATCGGCGCCATAAGCTGTTGAATTCACTCCGAAACATGGTCGTTTGGCCCGCCGTCCGCGAGGCCCATCGCCCCCTTGGTGAATGTCACCAAAACCTGATATTCGAGACGCCATGAACAAGCCCGAGATTTTGCCGCAAGACGACGTCGCCGGTCCCGCGCCGCGGCACCAAACCACGCAGGTCATGGTCGGCAACGTCGCCGTCGGCGGCGGCGCACCGATCGTCGTGCAGTCGATGACCAACACCGACACCGCCGATGTCGACGGCACCATCGCCCAGGTCGCCGCGCTCTCCCGCGCCGGCTCCGAGATGGTGCGCATCACTGTCGACCGCGAGGAAGCCGCCGCTGCGGTGCCGCACATCCGTGACGGCCTGCGCAAGCGCGGCATCACCACGCCCCTGATCGGCGACTTCCACTATATCGGCCACAAGCTGCTCGCCGAATATCCTGATTGCGCCGAGGCGCTCGACAAGTACCGCATCAATCCCGGCAATGTCGGCTTCAAGAACAAGCGCGATACGCAGTTCGCCGACATCATCGAGATCGCCAACAAGAACAACAAGCCGGTGCGCATCGGCGCCAATTGGGGTTCGCTCGACCAGGAGCTGCTCACCAAGCTGATGGACGAGAACACGGCGTCTGCGAATCCGCGCGATGCCCGCGCGGTGACCCGCGAGGCGATGGTGCAGTCGGCGCTGCTGTCGGCGGCGCGCGCGCAAGAGCTCGGCATGCCGAAGAACCGGATCATCCTGTCGGCGAAGGTCTCCGCCGTGCAGGATCTGATCGCGGTCTATCAGGAAGTCGTGCGCCGCTCGGATTATGCGATCCATCTCGGCCTCACCGAGGCCGGCATGGGCTCGAAGGGCATCGTGGCCTCCTCGGCCGCGCTCGGCATCCTGCTGCAGCAGGGCATCGGCGACACCATCCGGATCTCGCTGACGCCGGAGCCCGGCGGCGATCGCACGCTGGAAGTGCAGGTCGCGCAGGAATTGCTGCAGACCATGGGCTTCCGCACCTTCGTGCCGCTGGTTGCGGCCTGCCCGGGCTGCGGCCGCACCACCTCGACCACGTTCCAGGAGCTGGCGCGCTCGATCCAGGATTTCATCCGCGACGAGATGCCGGCCTGGAAGACCAAATATCCGGGCGTCGAGCAGCTCAACGTCGCCGTGATGGGCTGCATCGTCAACGGCCCCGGTGAATCCAAGCATGCCAATATCGGCATCTCGCTGCCCGGCACCGGCGAAGCACCGGCCGCGCCTGTCTTCGTCGACGGCAAGAAGTTCCGCACCCTGCGCGGCCCCGGCATCGCCGCCGACTTCAAGGCGCTGGTGATCGACTATATCGACCAGCGCTACGGCAACGGCGCCAAGCTGCCGGAGCACGCCGGCGCCGCGGAGTAGTTTCACTCCGCGCGTGACCCGCACGCGCGTGACCCAACTCGAATGTCGTCCCGGCGAAGGCCGGGACCCATAACCCCAAACGGCGGGTATGGCGCGAGATGTGGGTTACGAACCTTCGCAAAACACAATCCTGTGGTTGGGTCCCGGATCTGCGCTTCGCTTGTCCGGGACGACAGATATGTTTGCGGTGCGGATTGCGCTTCCATCGATGCGCGGTACCATGTCTCCCAATCAAGAACCATCGGGAGAACGCCCATGAGCTCGCTGTCCGGCAAGCAAGGCCCGCGCTACCGCCACCTCGCCGACCAATCCGAGCCCTATGAGACCATCGGCGTTGAGAAGCTGACGCCGATCATCGGCGCGGAGATCTCTGGCGTCGATATCGGCAAGCTCGTCGGCGACGATGCCCGCTCCAACCAGCAGATGGACGAGATCCATCGCGCGCTCGCCGAAAACCTGGTCATCTTCTTCCGCGACCAGCACATCAGCCCCGACCAGCATCTCGCCTTCGGCCGCAAGTTCGGCGAGCTGCACGTGCACCCCGCCGCGCCCAATGAGGGCGATCCGGCGCTGATGAAGATCTACGCCGACAAGGATTCCCCACGCGCCAATGGCGAGGGCTGGCACACCGACGTGTCCTGCGACCTCGAGCCGCCGATGGGCTCGATCCTCTACATCAAGCAGTGCCCGCCGCGCGGCGGCGACACGCTGTTCGCCAACATGTACGCCGCCTATGAGGCGCTGTCGGACCGCATGAAGGCCTATCTCGACGGGCTGACCGCGCTGCATGACGGCGAGCAGACCTATCGCGGGCTCTACGCCAACTACGGCGTCGCCGACAAACGGGAGTATCCCCGCGCCGAGCATCCGGTGGTCCGCACCCATCCGGTGACCGGCAAGAAATCGCTCTACGTCAACCGCGGCTTCACCCGCTTCATCGTCGGCATTCCGCGCGACGAGAGCGACGCCATGCTGGCCTATCTCTACCAGCACGCCGAGAACCCGCTGTTCCAGTGCCGCTTCCGCTGGACCGAGAACGCGATCGCGTTCTGGGACAATCGCTGCGCCCAGCACCGTGCGATGTGGGATTACTGGCCGCACACCCGCTCCGGCACCCGCGTGACCGTGAAGGGCGAGCGGCCAGTGTGAGGAGGCCTGCGAACGACGAACTGAAAAAGTAATCCGGGAGGTCGTCCATGCTTCGCGCCGAAGACAACAAATTCCTCACCGAATCCGGTGAGGGGACCGGCATGGGCGAATTGCTGCGGCGGTTCTGGATTCCGGTGCTGCTGTCGGAGGAGCTGCCGGAGCCGGACAGCGATCCGAAGAAGATCGTGGTGATGGGCGAGGAGCTGCTTGCCTTCCGCGACACGAGGGGCGTGGTCGGCGTCATCGACCAGTACTGCCCGCATCGCGGCGCCAATCTCTGGCTCGGCCGCAACGAGGAATGCGGCATCCGCTGCGTCTATCACGGCTGGAAGTTCGACACCGACGGCCGCTGCGTCGACATGCCGACGTCGTATCCCGACCTCAACGCAAAGGACCTGATCCGGATCAAGTCCTATCCGGTGCGCGAATGGGGCGACATGATCTGGGCCTATATGGGCCCGGCCGATCAGATGCCCGAACTGCCGGCGCTGGAGATGGCGCTGCTGCCGGCCTCGCACCGCTTCGTCACCAAGAAGTGGCAGGACTGCAACTGGGTGCAGGCGGTGGAAGGCTCGATCGACACCGCGCATTTCACCTTCGCGCATCTCTCCTTCGAGAAGGAGGAGAACGAGATCCTCGACATCAAGAAGCATTTCGTGAACCCGCTGACGCGGGTCGCGACCGATCACATGCGCTGGATCGCCGAGGACCCGCGCCCGGTGATCAAGATCAATCCGCATGAGGCCGGCCTCACGGTGGCGGGCGGACGGCTCACCGGCAGCGACAACATCTATTGGCGCATCGCCCAGTTCCTGATGCCGTTCCACAGCTACGCGCCGAGCTCGATGCCGGGCGAGAACATGTTCGGCCAGACCTTCGTGCCGGTCACCGACACCAATTGCTGGATCTACACCTATGCGTGGAATCCACACCGCCCGCTGACCGATGCCGAGCGTGAAGGCTACGCCAACGGCAATGGCGTGATGGCTGTCGTCGACGAGAACTACGTGCCGCTGCGCAACAAGGCCAACGACTATCTGATCGACCGCAAGCTGCAGCGGACCAAGAGCTATACCGGCATCAAGGGCGTTTCCGAGCAGGACGCCGCGGTGCAGGACAGCCAGGGCCCGATCGCCGATCGCACCCGCGAGCATCTCGGCCCGACCGATCTCGGCATCATGCATTTCCGCAAGCTGGTGATGGAGGCGGCCCGTGCGCTGCAGAAGGGCGAGGCGCCGCCGCATACTCAGCACCAGGACCGCTACACCGTGCGCTCCGGCGCCTGTGTCACCAGCAAGACCAAGGATCTCACCGCTGTGATGATCGAGCGGTTCGGCGATCCCGCCGGCTTCGTCGGCGGTCCCGGCCAGAACGCCGCCGCGGAGTAACCTCCGCTGTCGTCCTGCGAAAGCAGGGACCCATAGCCACAGGTGTTCGTTGTTGTGCCACGCTGGGGCCCCAACCTTCGCCAAACCGGCAACGGTGGTTATGGGTCCGGGTCGCGCTTCCGCCTTCGCTCGTTGAGCTACGACGGACAAGTCGCTTGCCCGGGACGACATCGGGGCTACAGCGGAATCCTGCGATACTCGCGGTTGGCGAGGCTGGCTTCCTCGAGGTCGAGGTCGCGCTCGATGCGCCGCCTGGTCTCGTCGGTGATCTTGCCGTCGCGCAGCAGCATATGGATGAACTTGCGCTCGGAGGCGATCAGCTCCCGCGTCAGCTCGGTGCCGGTGGCGGAGACGTCGTGGGTGTCGGGGTTGAGCGAGTCGGGCAGCTGGTTGATGCGGATCTCGTGCCGCGAGCGCAAGAGCTTGATCACCTCGTCGGAAAGCTCGCGATCGTCGGTGATGGCATCGAGCGACTTCAGCGCGGCGTTCAGCGCCTCGCGCCGCGCCGCGATCTCCTGCTCGTGCTCGGCGATGTGCTCGCTGCGTCCGTCCCTGGCGAGGCCGAGCCAGCGCACCACCGGCGGCAGAGTGAGGCCGAGCCCGACCAGCGTCACGAAGATCACGCCGAAGGCGACGAACAGGATCAGGTCGCGATACGGGAAGGCATCGCCGTTCGGCAATGTCAGGGGCAGCGCCAGCGCCGCGGCGAGCGAGACCGCGCCGCGCACGCCGGTGAAGGCCACCACGAACACCGCCCGCCACGACGGCAGCGGATCGCGCTCGCGCACGCGGGCGCTGATCCAGCGCGGCAGATAGGTGCCGGGAAACACCCAGACGAAGCGCGCGACGATCACGATCACGGCGACCAGCACGGTCGCGGTGAGGATGTCGTGCAGCGGAAACGACTTCGACTTCTCGTACAGCGAGCGCATCTGGAAGCCGGTCAAGAGGAACAGCAGGCCCTCGATCAGATAGATGATCAGGTCCCAGAAGAAGATGCCCTGCAGGCGCGTCGCGGCCGAGATCAGCAGCGGCCCGTTCCAGCTCATGTAGAGGCCGCAGGCGACGGTCGCGATCACGCCGCTGCCGCCGAAATGCTCCGGGATCCAGTAGGCGAGATAGGGCGTGATCAGCGACAGCGTGATCTCGACCTGCGGATCGCGGGCGCGGCGGCGGGCGCGCAGGCTGAGCCAGCCGACCGCGGTGCCGAACGCGATCTCGCCGGCGACGATGACGAGGAACGTGCCGGTCGCCTTCGGCAGCGAGAACAGCCCGGTGGTGATCGCGGCGAGCGCGAAGCGGTAGAGGATCAGCGCGGTCGCGTCATTGGCGAGCCCTTCGCCCTCGAGCACCACCAGGATGCGGCGGGGCATGCCGAGCTTGCGGGCGATCGCCAGCGGCGCGACCACGTCCGGCGGCGCGACGATGGCGCCGAGCAGGAAGCCGATGCTCCAGGGCAGGCCGATCAGATAATGGGTCGCGGTTGCGACCATGAAGGCGGTGAAGATCACGCAGCCGACCGACAGCAGGATGATCGGCCGCAGATTGGCCTTGAACTCGCGCCAGCTCATCGCGACGCTCGCCGAATAGATCAGCGGCGGCAGCACCACCAGCAGCACGAGCTCAGGCGGCAGTTCCAGCGACGGCATGCCCGGCACGAAGGCGAGCACGATGCCGACCAGCAGCAGCAGGATCGCGGGCGCGATATCGGTCCGCCGCGCCACCAGGGCGGTTCCCGCCAGCACGCCGAGCAAAGTGAGAAAAATCTGAAACTTGGCTTCCATAATGGGCTCAATTCGCCCGGAAACCGGTGCCAGTCAATGCGGTCCGGCTGGAGCCGGACCGCGGGGGCGTGTCACCAAAGCCGTCGCGGGGCGCGCCGCGCCGGGTCGATCAATCCCTGAGGTCGTAGCGGTACGACTTCGAGACGATCTGCCAGCCGTCGGCGAGCTTCATCGCCACCAGATAGTCGGTGAAATAGCGCGGCGGCAGCTGGCAGCGCACCTTGATGAAGGCGGTGTTGTCGTCGGAGCGGTCGATGGTGACGATAAAATCCTCGCGCGGCTTGCCTTCGGCCTTCGCCGAGGTGCGCTTGCGCACCAAGGCAAGCCAGTCCGGCACGGTCAGGACCTTCAGCTCGCCTTTCTCAACCCAGCGCAAGTCGGCGCTCGGATGAAAAGCCTCGGCAAGCTTGTCGGCATTGCTCTCGTAGAGACCGTCGAAATAGGTTTGCACGACGCTTTCGACGCTGGATCGATCTTGGCTCATTGGTTGGTCCTCCCGGCAGGATTGGATCGGCTGGAGCGCGCTTTCGAGCGAAGCGGGTGCCGGTTCGCCCGAAGAAAACGCGTCAAAGCTCGAATCTGGAGCCCCGTTCCGATTCAATTGGAGCGGAAAGGGCTCTAGGATTTAGCCATGAACCGCCGGATTGCGCCATGGCCGGCGACAAAATTCTGCGTGAGGGACGAGTTGTGACCGCATCTGCAAATTCGAACGAACATATCCTGACCGGCGAATGCTTCTGCCGCGACGTGCGCTACGAGGTGGCCGACGCGTTTGCCTATGCGCTCAATTGTCACTGCTCGAACTGCCGGCGCACCACGGGATCGGCGTTCAAGCCGTTCGCTGGAATCGCGCGCGACAGATTCACCGTGGTCAGCGGTGCTGATGGGCTCCTGATCTACGGCGATGAGCTCACCCACGACGCGCATTGCGGCCGCTGCGGCTCGCTGCTCTATTCGCTGGTCCGCGCCGGTGCCTATGTCCATGTCGCGATGGGCACGCTGCGCGACGCGCCGGCGATCCGGCCGACCGCCCACATCTTCGTCGGCTCCAAGGCGCCGTGGTACACGATATCGGACGATCTGCCGCAATATCAGGAGCACGTGACGCAAGGCGCGGAATAGATCCGCGCGACGTCATCGGCGTGCTGCTTGTCGTCCTTGCCGACCGCCTTGCGCACGGCATCTCATCATGTACTGGCGGCGCAGCTAGATCGCGCTCGCCGCGATATTCACCATCAGGGCGAGCAGCGCGGTGTTGAACACGAACGAGATGATGCCATGCACGGTCGCGGTGCGGCGGATGATCTTGTCGGTGATGCCGACGTCGGAGACCTGCGCCGTCATGCCGATCACGAACGAGAAATAGACGAAGTCCCAGTAATCGGCGTCGACATGTTCCTCGCCGCTCGGAAACTGCAATCCGCCGGGCGTCTTGCCGCGATAATACTCATGGGCGTAGTGCAGCGCGAACGCGGTGTGGACCATCGTCCATGACAGCGTGATGGTGACGATTGCCAGCGTCAGTCCGGCAGGGCTGCCTTTGGATGCGCCGAGCTCGAACACGATGGCTGCGAGGCTCGCCAGCGCGCCGAACGCGGTCAGCAGCAGGATCAGGAAACGGCCGTCGTCCTGCAGCATGGCGCTTCGCTTGATATGGGCGACGCCACAGCGCAGCATCATCACATAGGCGAGCACGAGATAGAGCGCGGCGAAGGCATCCCAGCCCGCGAGCAGGCGCGTGACGATGCGCGGTGCTCCCGGCACCAATAGCGCAGCCAGGACGCCGAAAGCGATCGAGCCGAAGGTACGCGGCCGGCCCACGACGACGCGGACCGGCAGCGGCAGCTTGCGGAAGCGAACAAGGCGGTCGTCGATCTCCCTGTTCATTTCGCGCGGTGCTCTCGGCTAATTCTTGCGCTCGGCGACGAAGTGGGCGGCCGCGCGCAGCACGTCGCTGCGGTCGCCGAACACCGACAGCGCGGCGTCGGCGCGCGCCAGGAGGTCGCGGACGCGCTGCTTGGCGCCATCGATGCCGAGCTGGGTGACGAAGGTGGTCTTGCCGAGCGCGGCATCAGCGCCGGCCGGCTTGCCGAGCGCGGCGGCGTCGCCCTCGACGTCAAGCAGATCGTCGGCGATCTGGAAGGCTTCGCCGAGCGCTTTGCCGTAATCGTCGAGCGCCTGGTATTCCTTCTGCGAGGCCTGGCCGAGGATCGCGCCGGCGATGCAGCCGAAGCGGAGCAGCGCGCCGGTCTTCATCTGCTGCACGCGCGCGACGTCGACCGGCTCGCGATCGCCGAAGCGGCCTTCGCCGGCGAGGTCGAGGATCTGGCCGCCGGCCATGCCGCCGATGCCGGAGGCGCGCGCCAGCGCGCGGGTCAGGAGCAGGCGGACCTGGGCGTCCTTGTGGATCGCATCGCGGGTGATGATGTCGAAGGCGATCGTCAGCAGCGCGTCGCCGGCGAGGATCGCGGTGGCGTCGTCATAGGCCTTGTGCAGGGTCGGGCGGCCGCGGCGCAGATCGGAATTGTCCATCGCCGGCAGGTCGTCGTGGATCAGCGAGTAGCAGTGGATGCATTCGAGCGCGGCGCCGACCAGCAGGGCGGCTTCGCGCGGGATGCCGAACACCGCCGCGCTCTCGACCACGAGGAACGGCCGCAGCCGCTTGCCGCCGCCGAGGCTCGAATAGCGCATCGCCTCGATCAGCCGCTTCGGGCGCACGATCTCGTCGCTTTCGGTCGCGTCGGACAGCAGTTTGGCGAGCAGGGCTTCGGTATCCTCCGCGGTCTGGTCCAGCCGCTTGGAAAACTCTGCAGTACCGGTCGTCATTAAGAATTGCTCCAGATCGATTTGCGGCCGGACAATCGTTGATGGGATCGGCTTCGTCAATTCCTGCCCTGCGACGGAATGCGCCTTAAAAGTGCTGGAAAAACCGTGAATTATCCCGCAGACGTCGACGGCGCCGGCCGTGTTCTGGCGGGCGGGTCCCAAATCCTTCCTGGAATGGTCCTCCCCGGAAACCCCTGTCTTGCGCATCGTCCGAATTTTGTTGCTGCTTTTGCTGGCCCTGCTGTTGCTGCCGTATCTGGTGACGCCGTTCTACCGCACCGGCCATCCGGTTTCGGCGCTGATGGCCTGGCGGAGCCTGCGCGGGGCTCCGGTCACGCGGCATTGGATCGATTTCGGCGCGGTATCCCCGTATCTGGTGCGGTCCGTGGTCGGCTCGGAGGACGCCCATTTCTGCAGGCATCGGGGCGTCGATTGGGGCGCGCTGCGCGAGGTGCTCGACGACGCCGAGGATGGCGAGGTGGCCCGTGGCGGCTCGACCATCACCCAGCAGGTGGCCAAGAACCTGTTCCTGTGGTCTGGCCGCAGCGTGATCCGCAAGGGGCTGGAACTGCCGCTGGCGCTCTGGATCGATCTCGTGCTGCCCAAGCAGCGGATCCTGGAAATCTACCTCAATATCGCGGAAATGGGCCCGTCCGGCCAGTTCGGCGCCGAAGCCGGCGCCCAATATGCCTTTGGCCGGTCCGCCGCGGGGCTGTCACCCCGCGAGGCCGCGCTTTTGGCGGCGATCCTGCCAAATCCGGTCAAAAGAAGCGCCCGGAACCCCGGCCCGGGGGTCCGCAGGCTGTCCGCCACCTATATGGTCCGGGCCAACTCCGTGACGCGCTGCTGGCGCGAAAATCGCGGCTCCTGAGGCCGATTTCGGACGCTTTTTGCTGCCTCCGGCCCTAGCTTTACGCAGTGCCTTCCTCTATAAGCGCGGCCTTACCGGCATCGCAGCTGGCGCTTTGAAGCGCTGTGCGCTCGTCCCCATTTCGGACGATGCCTCCGCAACACCCCTAGAGGACACCGTCATGGCCGTTCCCAGAAGAAAAACCTCGCCGTCGCGCCGTGGCATGCGCCGTTCGGCCGATGCGATCAAGACCCCGACCTATGTCGAGGACAAGGACTCCGGCGAACTGCGCCGTCCGCACCACCTCGACCTGAAGACCGGCATGTACAAGGGCCGCCAGGTCCTGAAGGCCAAGAAAGAGTCCTGATCGGACATTCGGCCTGCGCGCCGCAGCCATGCGGCGCGGCGCCCGAATTCGGCCAACGAGTGCGGTCAACACGGGCGCGTCAGCGGCGAAGCCAATGAGCATCGCCGCATTGCTGGTTCTCCCTGAATAAGGCGCAAGCCCCGATGGTCGGTTTTCCGCTGCTGCTCGTTCCGCTCGCGGTCTACAACATCATCGCCTTCCTGATGCCCGGCGTGTCCTTCACGGACCCGCTGATCAGGCTGACATTGCTGTCGGGCGAGCAATGGCAGATCACGCTCAGCGACATGCTGCTCGCCGCTGCCGTGCTGCTGTTGCTGCTCGAGGTCATCAAGGGCGCGCGCCCCGGCGCGAAATATCTCACCGACCATCTGCTGTCGCTGATCGTGTTCGGCGCCGCCGCCGCCGAATTCGTGCTCTGGCCGAAATTCGGCAACTCGACCTATGGCCTGCTCGCGCTGCTGGCGCTGGTCGATTTCATCTCCGGAATTGCGCTGCGCACCCGCCGCCGTGCGGTGGTCGCGCCTGCGGCACCAAGCGTCAGCAGGGCGCAGCCCGAGGCGCCGCAGCCCGCGCCGGCAGAGACGCCCGCGCCGCGTTCCGAGCCCGCACCCGTCGCCCCACCGGCGCCTGCTGCTCCGCCGCCGGCCGCGCCCGTTCCGCCAGCGACGTCGGTTGCGGAATCCGTGCTGCTCGATCAGTCCGCGCCGAAGCCGACCGTCGCTTCACCGGATTTGCAGCCGGGCGGCCATCCGCCGTCGGACGCGCCGCAGCGCTGATATTTTCCTAGATGATCTGCCGGGTCCGCCGCGCCACGCTGCGGCGTTCGTCGACGTGCGGGCCGTAAGCGTTCTGCGCGTCGGCCAATGACCCACGCCGCTGCCCGCACGTCTGCGGTTCGTGTGCGGCGGTTGCGATCAGGTGAGCCACAAATGATGGATCGGCATGCGGCAGCGGGATCTTGGGCGCCCAATGGGTGGTCGCGGCCAGCGGCACCAGCGCCGTGCTGGCCGCCGCAGCATCGCCGGTGCACTCACCGTCGAGGATTTCCGATTGATCGATATCCGGCATCGTCTGCGACCCGTTGGAGCGTCATAGTTTGGGACGTTGCGTCCCTCCGCAACACCCCCGTGGCAAGGGTCATGCCCGCCGTCCCCAGTTCGTTCCCGGCCAGTCGAAAACGTGGTTTCCAGATTATTTATCAACTTCACCTAGCGTTGGATTCGCCGGAACCACTATCGTGAGAGCGTGTAGAATCACCGGGCGCCGTCCCAAATCGAGACATGTTCGATGCCCCCTGTCCCGCCAGCTGCCAGCATCCTCGCCTCGCTCGGCCAAGCGACATTCGCCTGGGACCTGGCGAGCGATGCGATTGCCTGGAGCGACAATGTGGCGGCGGTCTTCCCGGATATCCCGGTCGCGGCGCTTGCGAGCGGCGCTGAGCTCGCAAAGCTGATCGAGCCATCGCGCTCGGTGCGATCCGATGCGCTCGGCGCGCCGGCGCCGGTGCGCAGCGGGGAGGGCGTTCCCTACCGGATCGAATATGGCGTGCGGGCCGTCACCTCGGCGCCGGTGATCTGGATCGAGGAGACCGGCTGCTGGTTTGCCGGCGCCGACGGCAGGCCGGCGCGTGTGCAGGGTGTCGTCCGCATCAACAATGAGCGGCACGCCCGCGACGAGCAGCTGCTCAAGCTGTCGCGGCACGATCCGCTGACCAACGAGCTCAACCGCACCCATCTGATCGCCTCGCTCGCCGAGACGATGGAGGAGTGCGCGCGCTTCCGCTCCTCCTGCGCCTTCATGCTGATCGGCATCGATCATCTGGCGCGCGTCAACGATGCCTTCGGCTTCGATGTCGCCGACGCCGTCATCGCCGAGGTCGCGAAGCGGATTCGTGCGCGGCTGCGCAGCGGCGACATGCTCGGCCGCTTCTCCGGCAACAAGTTCGGCCTGATCCTGCGCAATTGCACCGTCGACGATACCAATGTCGCGGCCGAGCGCTTCCTGGCCGCGGTGCGCGACGAGGTGGTGCCGACCAAGTCCGGCCCGGTGTCGGTCACGGTCTCGATCGGCGCCGTCACCCTTCCGCGCCATGCGAGGTCGGCGGAGGAGGCGGTCAATCGCGCCCAGGAGACGCTGGACGCCGCCAAGAGCCGCCGCGCCGGATCGTTCGCGCTGTGGAAGCCCAATGTCGAGCGCGACGCCCAGCGCCGCGTCAACATCCGCGTCACCGACGAGATCGTCACCGCGCTGAACGAGCGCCGCATCGTGATCGGCTTCGAGCCCGTGGTCGATGCGCGCCTGCGGCAGCCCGCGTTCTACGAGTGCCTGGTCCGCATGGAGCAGGACGACGGCCGCGCGCTGCTCGCGCCCGATATCGTGCCGGTCGCCGAGCGGCTCGGCCTGATCCGGCTGGTCGATCACCGCGTGCTGGAGCTCGCCATCGCCGAGCTCGCCGCCGCCCCCGGCGTACAGCTCAGCCTCAACATCTCGCCCGACACCACGATGGATCCGGACTGGTGGGCCACCATCGAATCCTTGATGCGCGCGCATCCCGGCGTCGGCGAGCGGCTGATCGTCGAGATCACCGAGACGGTCGCGATCCAGGATATCGACGACGTGCGTGGCTTTGTCACGCGCCTGAAGAACTTCGGCAGCCGGATCGCGATCGACGATTTCGGCGCCGGCTACACCTCGTTCCGCAATTTGCGCAAGCTCGGCGTCGATATTGTCAAAATCGACGGCGCCTTCGTGCAGAACATCGTGCGCTCGGCCGACGACCGCGCCTTCGTGCAAACGCTGATCGATCTCGCGCGCCGCCTCGAGATCAAGACAGTCGCCGAATGGGTGCAGGACGAGGAAGCCGCCGTGATGCTGCGCGAATGGGGCTGCGACTTCATCCAGGGTCGCCTGATCGGCCTCGCCTCCCCGGACCGCCCGTGGAACGGGCAAGCGGAGAAGCCCGTGCCCGCCACGGGCTGATCCACGATCGCGAGTCAAGCTGCCGGCGTCGTCCCGGCGAAAGCCGGGGCGACGACGGGGTGAGTAGGGCGAAATAAAACGCCTACTCGTCCTTCATCAGCTCTCGCCGCCGGCGAAGATGTCCTTGCGGATCACCGCATGGACGCCCCAATTGCCGTCCACCACCTGGGTGACGCCGAAGTCGACACCGAGCGAGATCAGCGAGATGGCCTCGTCCTCGGTCAGCTTCTTCGTCGTCATCAGGAATTTGCGCATCTTGCGGAAGGCATCGCGCAGAGCGAGGTCGACCGACGACTTCTTGTAGATCTCGGTCTGCGCGCCGGCTCCCAGCTCGCTGAGATAGTTGGCATAGCTGAAGCCGTGCACCAGCCATTCGTCCTGGGTCTCCAGCATCGGGTAGTCGAGCGCTTCCAGCGCAGTGCCGGCGAGGTCGGCCTTCTTGTGCAGGATGATCTGGAAGGTGCCGTTGAGCGAGCATTCGATCGCCGTGCCGCACAGTTCGGAATCGCCCTGCGAGGCGTGGGAATCGCCGACCGACAGCAGTCCGCCTTCGACCGCCACCGGGTAATACATCGTGGCGCCCTTGCCGATGCGCCAATTGTCGATGTTGCCGCCGGTGTAGCTCGGCGGGATCGAATCGACGAACTCGGCCTCTTTCGGTGCGAGCCCGATCACGCCGAAATGCGGACGCACCGGGATGCGCACGTTCTTCAGGATGCCGTGGTTTTCCTTGACCGTCGAATGATCGACCGGCACGCCGGGATAATCGATGGTCTTGTGCACCACGCCGGATGGATCGGTCTGCGGCGTCCAGGTGAAATTGTAGACGGCGCGCGCCCAGTTGCGCTCACCTGTCGCGTCGACCTCGTAGATGGTGACGACCTCGCGCGGCTTCGGCTCGGTGAGCAGATCCTTGTAGTGGAAACCCCACGATGCCGCGGCGTTGCTGCCGAATGCCTTGCCGGAATATTTCGGGTTGGCGCAGGGCCGCGGCGCGACGTCGATGATGCGCAGCTCGAGCACGTCGCCTTCCTCGGCGCCGCGCACGAACACCGGCCCGGTGCAGATATGCACGCCGAGGCCTTCGCCCGCGCCGCGTCCGAACAGCGAGGCATCCATCGGGCCGGCGCCGCGCCGGTTCACGCCCTTCTTCTCCTTGGTCCAGAGATAGACGCTCTCGACGCCGGGATCGCCCTTCACCATGCGCTCGGCATCGTCATTGGCGTGATGCGTCAGCGCCTCGATGGTGATGAAGTCGCCGGAATTGATCTCGACGCGCGGCTTCAGCGACTTGCTGAAATAGCCCCAATGCACGGTGTCGGCATTGGCCGGCAGATGGTGATAGGCGCGCTGCGCCGGCTGATGCTTCTCGGCGGCGGCCGCCATTTTCGGCGTCACCAGCGAGATGCCGCCGGCGGTCATTGCCGCGGCGCCGCCCGCCGCCGCGAAGCTCGAGCGCAGGAACGAACGGCGTTCCCGGTCGAGCGTCTCCTTGAACTGGCGATGATGCAATTCGAAGTCCGGGCAGTTCTTGTCGTCACCTGCGCACATCTTGAGCTCCTCCTTGGATCGAAAGTGCGCATGAGAGTGCATGGCGCCGCGCCGCTCCGACATGACCGGGCGCGCCCAATAATTTGTCGGCGCGCTTGCTGTCGTCGCGGCGCAAAGGCCTGTGCAATAGCGTGCAAGACATCTGCGGCGGCCACCTTCGCATCGCGGGATGGCCGGAGCGGTCAAGAATTTGGGCGCATTCGATCAAGTTGCACTGCGTTCGCCGCTGATAGCGCTGCCACGCGAAAGCGGCCGCTTCCGCGCGTTGCACGCAGGCTGGGCAACATGTGCCGTCGCAACATGCTTGCCGCCTGCCTGCAATCGGTGCAGGCTGCGTTCACGGCTCTGTGAGTGGAAGGCCGCGGGCCTGGAGGGGTGATGGTCGCGACGACCTATCGGGTTTCGGTCGATGCGATCCCGCGGCAAAACCGGCGGGAGGTCTGGCGCGAGGCGCTGGCCGGTTTGCAGCTCGATTGCGAATTGCCGGAGGCCGGCCAATTCCAGTTCGGCGAATTGACCGCGAAGCGCTCGACCAGCGGCGGCCAGCTCGCGCTGCTGCGTTCGACCGAGCAGCAGATCGTCTGCAGCGGTCATGCAGCCTCGCCGGGAATGCCGGCGCGGGTCGCCATCATCTTCCACGGCTACGGCCGCGGCAGCATCACGTCCGGCCAACGCAGTTGCGAGTTCGCCGACAACGACGTCTCGGTGTGCGACCTGCAATCGCCGTGGCGGATGACCTTGCGCGAGGATTTCGAGATCCTGCTGCTCGAACTGCCGCGAGAGCGGTTGCTCGGCCGGCTCGGGCATAATCGCTTGCGTTTGCCGGCGGTGCTCGGCGCGACGATTGCCGCTGCGTCCGTGCGTCCGGTGATGCGGACCCTGGGCGGCAATTTCGCGATCCTGGACAAGGCCGATCTCGCCACCGCCGAGGTCGCGGTCACCGAACTCGTTGCCGGCGCGCTGCTCGGCGAGACGCGGCTCGATGCCGAAGCGATGACGCAGGTCCAGGCCGGCCATCTGCGCCGGGTCGATGCCGCGATCGAGGCCCAGCTCGGCAATGCCGGCCTGACCATCGCCGACATCGCGCGGCAGGAAGGGCTGTCGCAACGCTATCTGCAACGGCTGTTCGAGCGGCAGAACACGACGTTCTCGGCCTATGTGCGCGAGCGGCGGCTGGAACGCTGCTGCAACGACCTGATCGATCCGAACTATGCCGACCAGCGCATCGCCGAAATCAGCTACCGCTGGGGCTTCACCGATCAGGCGCATTTCAGCCGGATGTTCAGCGCGACCTACGGCACCTCGCCGCGCGACTTCCGCAAGGCGGTGCCGCGCGATGTGGAGGGCGAGCGCACGCGCGGCCGGCCGCGGCTGGCGCGTGGCACCGCAACGGTGTTGCGGCTCGCGCCAAATCTCGCGTCAAGTCTCGCGTCAAGCCCGGTGGCACGCGAGACGGTTGCGCCGCTGGAGCCGGTCGTACCGGTTGAACCGCCGGCGGCTGTGCCGGAAGGGCGGGGCGCCTCGCATCACCATCTCAAGGTGTCCAGGGAGACCGCCCATTGGGGCTATCTCAGCCGCGCCATCCCGCCTGTCATGAGCGTGCAGTCTGGCGCGGTGGTGACGATCGAGACGCTGACCCAGCACGCCTTCGATGATTACGAGCGCATGATCAAGGGTGATCCCGGCGCGGAGAGCGTGTTTCGCTGGACCGCCGAGGGCAAGTCGGTCGAACGGCGCGGCGCCGGCCCGATGGACGGTTCGATCTTCGGCCGCGGCGCCGGCGAAGGGTTCGGCGTGCACATCTGCACCGGGCCGATCTATGTCTGCGGCGCGGAGCCGGGCGATGTGCTCGAGGTGCAGATCCTCGATATCTGGCCGCGGCCATCAGCCAATCCGGCCTACGCCGGCAAGTCGTTCGGCAGCAATGCCGCGGCCTGGTGGGGCTTTCAATACAACGATCTGATCGATCCGCCGGCCAAGCGCGAGACCATCACGATCTTCGAGACCGATGCAGAGGCCGAGTGGGCCCGCGCCGTCTATTCCTACCGCTGGACGCCGCAGACCGATCCGTTCGGCGTGCGCCACGAGACGATGGATTATCCCGGCGTGCCGGTCGATCACGCCACCGTCGAGAAACGGTCCGGCGTGCTCGCCGGCGTGCGGATTCCGGCGCGGCTGCATTTCGGCTTCATGGCGGTGGCGCCGCGCGAATCCGACATCATCGATTCGATTCCCCCAGGCTATTTCGGCGGCAATGTCGACAATTGGCGCGCCACCAAGGGCACCACGCTCTATCTGCCGGTCGCCGTTCCGGGCGCGCTGTTCTCGATCGGCGATCCGCACTTCGCGCAAGGCGATGGCGAGGTCAACGGCACCGCGCTCGAGCTTTCGCTCACCGGCCAGTTTCGCTTCATCCTGCACAAGAGCGGCAAGGCGACCAAGCCGCATGTCGAAGGGCTGGCGCACCCGCTTTTGGAAACGCCGGAGGAGTGGATCCTGCACGGCTTCAGCTACGGCAATTATCTGCGCGAGCTCGGGCGCAACGCGCAGTCGGAAATCTACCAGCGCTCGTCGGTCGATCTCGCGCTGCGCAACGCGTTCCGGGCGACGCGCAAATTCCTGATGGAGTGTTATCGCCTCAGCGAGGATGAGGCGCTGGCGCTGATCTCGCTCGGCGTCGATTTCGGCGTCACGCAGGTTGCCGACGGCAATTGGGGCGTGCACGCGATCGTCCGCAAGAGCATGCTTCTCGGGGCAAGCGGCGCCTGACGCCGGCCAGGGTTGCCGCCGTCAGGATTTCGCGAAACGAAAGTGGCCGGTGCGTCCGGCCGATCGGCGAAGCGACCTACTCGTCCTTCTTCGTCGGCTGCGACATGCGCTCGAGACGTTCCTGCATGTCCTTCATCTGGCGGCGAAGGTCGTCGATGTTGCCGTCATCGGGCGTGGGCTCCGGCGCCTTCTCGGCCTCGCCGCCGCCGCGTTGCGGCACGAACGGCTTGAACATCGAGAAGGTCTGCTGGAACAGCTCCATGTTGCGGCGGACCTGTTCTTCCAGCGGCGCAAACGGTGTCCCGCTCAGCGCGCCCGCGATCTGCTTGCGGAATTTTTCCTGTTCCTTGGTCAGCGTCTCGATCGACTGTTCGAGATATTTCGGCACCACCATCTGCATGCTGTCGCCGTAGAACCGGATCAGCTGGCGCAGGAAGGTGGTCGGCAGCAGGTTCTGCCCGGCCTTGTTTTCCTGCTCGAAGATGATTTGCGCGAGCACGGAGCGGGTAATGTCGTCGCCGGTCTTGGCGTCATAGACGAGGAAATCCTCGCCTTCCTTCACCATCGCCGCGAGATCCTCGAGCGTCACGTAGGTGCTCGTCCCGGTATTATAGAGCCGCCGGTTCGCGTATTTCTTGATCGTGGTCGGTTGTTCAGATTTTGCCATGGGCTCTCACTTCAACACCGAAGAACCTGGAACCCTACGGCATCGCCGCAGGGCAAAATGCAACGCATCGCAGCAAAGGTAAGCATTTTCAAAGCGGTTCGGCTACAGTTTTGTGCTGTGCGGTTAATTCCAAAGCATAGGATTTGCTCAGGAAAGTGCCAAGGGCGTCATTTTGAGTGCGCCGCGGCGCGATTTGCGCGACAGTCCGATTGACATGCCTCAATGAGATTTACAGGATAGTCATTAAGAGACAGGCCCGCCAAACCGGCCGCCAGCCGTCGAGAAACCCAGCTACAACCCATAGGAGATGTCCATGTCAGACGATGTCGTCATCGTCAGCGCCGCCCGCACCCCCGTCGGTAGCTTCAACGGCGCTTTTGCCACCACGCCGGCCCACGACCTCGGCGCGATCGCCATCAAGGCGGCGCTGGAGCGTGCCGGCGTCGAGGGCGGTCAAGTCTCCGAAGTCATCATGGGCCAGATCCTCACCGCCGCGCAGGGCCAGAACCCGGCCCGCCAGGCCTCGATCGCGGCCGGCATCCCGGTGGAAAGCCCGGCCTGGGGCGTCAACCAGCTCTGCGGCTCGGGCCTGCGCACGGTGGCGCTCGGCTACCAGGCGCTGCTCAACGGCGATTCCTCGATCGTCGTCGCCGGCGGCCAGGAATCCATGAGCATGGCCCCGCACGCCCAATATCTGCGCGGCGGCGTCAAGATGGGCGGCCTCGAGCTGATCGACACCATGATCAAGGACGGGCTGTGGGATGCCTTCAACGGCTACCACATGGGCAACACCGCCGAGAACGTCGCCAAGCAGTACCAGATCACCCGGTCGCAGCAGGACGAGTTCGCGGTCGGTTCGCAGAACAAGGCCGAGGCGGCGCAGAAGGCCGGCAAGTTCAAGGACGAGATCGTCCCGGTCACCATCAAGTCCCGCAAAGGCGATATCGTGGTCGACGCGGACGAGTATCCGCGCCACGGCGCCACGCTCGACGCGATGGCCAAGCTCCGCGCGGCCTTCGAGAAGGACGGCACCGTGACCGCGGGCAACGCCTCGGGCATCAATGACGGCGCCGCCGCCGTCGTGCTGATGACCGCCAAGGAGGCCGCCAAGCAGGGCAAGAAGGTGCTGGCCCGCATCGTCTCGTGGGGCCAGGCCGGCGTCGACCCCAAGATCATGGGCACCGGTCCGATCCCCGCCTCGCGCGCCGCGCTGAAGAAGGCCGGCTGGAACATCGCCGACCTCGATCTGATCGAGGCCAACGAGGCGTTCGCGGCGCAGGCCTGTGCAGTGAACAAGGACCTCGGCTGGGATCCGGCCAAGGTCAACGTCAATGGCGGCGCGATCGCGATCGGCCATCCGGTCGGCGCGTCGGGTGCGCGCGTGCTGGTGACGCTGCTGCACGAGATGCAGAAGCGCGATGCCAAGAAGGGCCTCGCGACGCTGTGCATCGGCGGCGGCATGGGCATCGCTATGTGCGTTGCACGCGACTGAACAAAAGGCAGCGAGGCTGGTTAGGTGATGAAAAGATCATCTGTCAACCGCGAGGCGAGCTGATAAATAAGATGCCCGGCTTTGCGCCGGGCATTTTTGTTTCGAGGGCATGATCCTGAAAAGTGTGAAGCGGTTTTCCCTCGCGACAAACGCGGAACGCGTTTGCGCGGAGATCATGCTCAAAAGAAGGGAGCCAAAGCGCGATGACGATTCAGCCTGATCTTCGTCGCGCTTTGTTCAGTGAGTGCGTAGGCCGGAGTTATCCGGTCATAAAAGACGGCCAAGGAGGAAACGGACATGGCACGTGTTGCATTGGTGACGGGCGGAACGCGCGGTATTGGAGCTGCGATCAGCAAGGCGCTGAAAGCGGCGGGCTACAAGGTGGCGGCGAGCTACGCCGGCAATGACGCCGCGGCTGAGAAGTTCAAGGCGGAGAGCGGAATTCCGGTCTACAAGTGGGACGTCGCCTCGTTCGACGCCTGCGCGGCCGGCGTCAAGCAGGTCGAGGCCGATCTCGGCCCGGTCGACGTGCTCGTCAACAATGCCGGCATCACCAAGGATACCGCATTTCACAAGATGACGGTCGAGCAGTGGAATGCCGTGATCAACACCAACCTCGGCTCGCTGTTCAACATGACGCGCCAGGTGATCGAGGGCATGCGCGCCCGCAAGTTCGGCCGCGTCATCTCGATCTCCTCCATCAACGGCCAGAAGGGTCAGTTTGGCCAGGTCAACTACTCGGCGGCCAAGGCCGGCGACATCGGCTTCACCAAGGCCTTAGCGCTGGAGAACGCCAAGGGCGGCATCACCGTGAACGTGATCTGCCCCGGCTATATCAACACCGAGATGGTGCAGGCGGTGCCGAAGGACGTGCTCGAGAAGAACGTGATCCCGCAGATTCCGGTCGCCCGGCTCGGCGAACCCGAAGAGATCGCGCGGGCCGTGGTCTTCCTCGCCGCCGACGATGCCGGCTTCATCACCGGCTCGACGCTGACCGTGAACGGCGGCCAGTATCACGCCTGACGCGCGAAGCGTCGTCGCGTCGCAGGCGCGCATAATCGACCAGCGAATGCCCGGCCTTGCGCCGGGCATTTTCGTCTTTACAACGCACCACACGCGAAGGAAGACGCGGCCGGCCGGACATCGGCAAGCGGCTTCAGACGGCCATCCTTCAGACGGTCATGCCGGCCACGACGGATTGAATTGAGATGACGACCCGAACTGCCACCCTCGTCGGACTGACCGCCATCCTGATGTGGTCGCTGCTGTCGGTCATGACGGTCGCGACCGGGGCTATCCCGGCGTTCCAGCTCGCCGCCATGACGTTCGCGATCGGCACCGCGGTGGCGTTTGCGAGCTTCCTGTTGCGTCCGTCAGCCTTCGGCGCGTTGAAGCAACCGCTTGTCGCCTGGGTGGTCGGCGTCGGCGGGCTGTTCGGCTATCACGCGCTGTATTTCCTGGCGCTGCGCTTCGCCCCGCCGGCCGAGGCCGGCCTGCTCAATTATCTCTGGCCGCTGTTGATCGTGCTGTTCTCCTCGCTGCTGCCGGGCGAGCGGCTTGCGGTGCATCACATCGTCGGCGCGCTGCTTGGCCTCGCCGGCACCGTGCTGCTGTTCGCCGGTAACACCGGCGCCTTCACAACAGAGCAGATTCCAGGCTTCGCGGCCGCCTTCGTCGCGGCATTCGTCTGGGCCTCCTATTCGGTGATGTCGCGCCGGCTCAAGGCGGTGCCGACCGATGCGGTGGCCGGCTTCTGCCTCGCGACCGCGGTGCTCGCCGCGCTGGTGCACATGATGGTGGAGACGACGGTGTGGCCCGCGACGCCGCTGCAATGGCTGGCCGTCATCGCGCTCGGCATCGGTCCGGTGGGGGCTGCGTTCTTCGCCTGGGACATCGGCATGAAGCGCGGTGACATCCGCGTGCTCGGTGCCGCGTCCTACGCCACGCCGCTGCTCTCGACCGCGTTCCTCATCCTCGCGGGCTTCGCCAAGCCCAGCGCCAACATCGCGATCGCCGCGATCCTGATCGCCGGCGGCGGGCTGATCGCGGCAAAGGACATGGTGCTTAGAAAAAGGACGTAGGATGGGTAGAGCGCAGCGAAACCCATCAATTCTATCCACGCGGCGAGATGATGGGTTTCGCTGCGCTCTACCCATCCTACAAGAGCTCTTACGAAGTCGGCTCCCAGCCCTTCGGCGCCAGCTCGAACCTCGCGAACTCGAATCCCGGCGCGACGGTGCAGCCGACCAGCGTCCAGTCGCCGCTGCTCTCCGCGGCCTGCCAGGCGCCCGCCGGCACGATCGCCTGCGGCTGCTCGCCGTGCGCCACATCCGGCCCGAGCGTGATCGCATGTGGGGCGCCGTCCTGCGCGATCCGCAATGTCAGCGGCGCGCCGGCGTAATAGTGCCACATCTCCACGGCGTCGATGCGGTGCCAATGCGAGCGCTCGCCGCGCGCGAGCAGGAAATAGATCGCGGTCGAATGCGCGCGGCCACTGGCGTCGCAGCGCGCGTCGCGAAACGTCTCGCGATAATGTCCACCTTCGGGATGCGGCTGCAGCGCAAGCCGCGCGATGATATCGGCCGCCGAGAGGTCGGCCATCACGACTTGTTCTTGCGCTCGCGGAGCTCGCCGAACACCAGCGCCGGGTCGGCGCCCTTCATGTGCAGCTTTGCCGCCACCGCCGGCTCGTCGGCGCGCAGGAACACGTTGGCCTTCTTCTCGTCGCCGAGCAGCACGGGGATGGTCGGCTTGTTCTCGGCGCGCAGTTTCGTCACTTCCTCGGCGCGCGCCTGCAGGGCCGGATTGTCGGGCTCGATGGTGAGCGCGAACTTCACGTTCGCGGCGGTGTATTCATGGCCGCAATACAGGCGGAAATCGTCCGGCAGCGAGCGCAGCTTCAAGAGCGAATCCCACATCATGGGGTAGGTGCCTTCGAACACCCGGCCGCAGCCGATCGAGAACAGCGTGTCGGCGGCGAACACCGCCTTCTCGCCATCGAACACATAGGAGATATGGTCGAGCGTATGGCCGGGCGTCTCGACGACGCGTGCGAGCAGGCTGCCGACCTTGATGACATCGGCATTGGCAGCGCGTAGATCGACATTGGCGATCCTGGCCGACTGATCGTGCGGGGCGACGACGCGGCAGCCATATTTCTGCTTCAGCTCGGCGACGCCGCCGACATGATCGCCATGGTGATGGGTGATCAGGATATCGGTCAGCGTCCAGCCTTCGCGCTCCAGCGCCTTGATGATCGGGCCGGCCTCCGGCGCGTCGATCGACGCCGTCGCCTTGGTCGCGGGATCGTGGATCAAATAACCGAAATTGTCGGTGAGGCAGCTGAAGGTGCGAATTTCGGCGGTCATGATATCTCCACGAACAAACGGGACGGACATTTCAGAGCATGATGTCTTCGAAAAACCGGTATCGACTTTCCCGGATCATGCTTTAAACGCGCCCAATATAGGGGTGAAATATGGCGTTAACGCTCCGGCGGCAATGCAATTTTCGGCGCACCCCGGCCGCAGGGGGCGTGTTAGGCTAAGCACCATGGACGTCATCGACCTGCGCGACTTCTATTCGCAGCGCCTCGGCATCGTGGCGCGGCAGCTGATCAACCGGGGTATCCGCGCGCGGTGGCCGAACGCGGAAGGCCAGCGCGTGCTCGGCCTCGGCTATCCGACCCCCTATCTCGGCCTGTTCCGTGAGTCCTGCGAGCGCTGCATTGCCTTCATGCCGGCGGCCCAGGGCGTGCTGAAATGGCCGACCGGCCGGCCGGCGCTGGCCACCCTGATCGACGAATTCTCGATGCCGCTGCCGGATGCCGCGGTCGACCGCGTGCTGCTGGTACACGCGCTGGAAATGTCCGATGATCCGGAGCGGCTGCTGCGCGAGGTATGGCGGGTGCTCTCGCCGTCGGGGCGGCTGATCGCGATCATCCCGAACCGCCGCGGCGTCTGGACGCGCACCGATGCCACGCCGTTCGGCCATGGCCGGCCCTATTCGCGGGCGCAGATCACGCAGCTGTTACGGCAGACCTGGTTCACGCCGTCGTCGTGGGGCGAGGCGTTGTTCATGCCGCCGGTGCAGGGCAGCTGGTTCCTGCGCTCGGCGATGGCGTGGGAGCGGGTCGGCGCGGCGCTGTCGATGCCGTTCGCTGGCGTGCACATCGTGGAGGCGACCAAGCAGGTCTATCGCGCGATCCCCGCGCGCCGCGAGCGCACGCAGCTGATCCCGTCATTGCGTCCGGTGCTGGTGCCGTCCTCGACGGCGACGCGCAAATCGACTCACACCGAGGCGTGAAATTTCACCCTCCCCGGAGCAGGGCTATCGCATATGAGAGGAAATGGATTTGTCCGCGCCGTCATGGCCGGGCTTGTCCCGGCCATCCACGTCTTTCTTCGCCTGGAAACAAAGACGTGGATGCCCGGGACAAGCCCGGGCATGACGAGTTTGTGGAGCGACCGAGCTCATATGCGATAGCCCTGCTCCCCGAAAGGGGAGGGTGGCTGCATACGTGCGTTACTCGTTGCCCGGATTGAAGTCGTCGCTCGGCGCGGGCTGCGCCGCCATGTCGGGGCGCGGGCCGTGCGGACGGCGGCGGCGGCGCGGAAACCGCTCGCTCCGTTCGCCGCGTTCTGCGCCGCCATTATTGCCTTCATAAGCGCCGTTGACCTGCGGCTGCGCGCCGCCGGTGATGAACGAGGGCAGGCGATCGACGCCGGCATCGGCCATCGCGGGCTGCGGCTGGTTCTGCGGTTGCGGCTGATATTGCGGCTGCGGACGATGCTCGCGCTCGCGGTGCTCACGCGGCTGCTGGTCACGCTCACGATGCTCGCGCGGCTGCTGCTGATCGCGCTGGTACGGCTGCTGGCCGTTGTCGCGCATGAAAGGTTGCTGCTGCTGCGGCACGAAGCCCGGCTCCTGGCCGAAGCTCGAATAGCCGTCGCTGTCGTCGTCTTCGGTCGGGGTGACCTCGGCGTCGGGACGCGGCGGCTGCTGATTCTGCCGGAACTGCTCCTGCGCGGCCGCGATGATCCGGTAGTAGTGCTCAGCATGCTGGTAGTAGTTCTCAGCTGCCACCGGATCGCCGGAGGAGCGCGCATCGCGCGCAAGCTGAACGTATTTCTCGGCCACGTGCGAGGCCGTGCCGCGGATCTTGATGTCGGGTCCGTTCGATTCGTACACCCGTGTCAGGGGATTCTGGCCGCGCCGGTTATTGTTGTTGTTATTGTTGTTGTTATTCCGGTTGCGCATCCGCTTGTTGTTCTGACCGTTTCTCATCTGTCGCCTTTTATTCCAGCCCTGAAGCTATTGCAGTCCACAGTCCGATTTCTCAGCAGTCCGATTTCTCAGCAGTCCGATTTCTCAGCAGTCCGATTCCCAGAGTTCGATTCGGCGCGCGCCTAGGCACACGGAATCGCAATACCGTTCGAAGTGGTTTCGATGTCGCCGACCATCTCGTTCAGCAAAGTCGCGTGCAGCAAAGACGCGTTCCCCAACCGCCGGCAATCGCGCCAGCGACCAAATCATTCCGCCCGTTGAGACAGGCTCAGTTCTCGTGCGTAAGTCTTCAAGCGCAATAACAGGCTTTCGTTCGCTTGGCGGTCGAGAGCAGCACAGCTTCGGCTATTGCGCTCTATGAGACCTGCGTTCCTGGAACCTTTCGATCGGCGGGCTCTGCTGAACCCTGGTCATCACCCGTAACGGATTACGGGGCCAGCACCGATGTTGTGCCCGGAACGTAGTCGTTCCCGGGGGATAATCCAAGAGGTTTTTTTTCGTTCCAATAGGACTTTATCGGGGCAGCCGGCGGGCGGAAACGGCCCTCGGAATGCCCCCCAGATCGGCCTTGGGCGGCCCCGTTGGGGATAATCCGGATGCCGTCATCAGCGCTTCAACGTCGTCGCTCTGACCCTGTCCGACTTCCACAACCAGAAATCCTCCTGAGGCCAGAAGACCCGCGGATTGCGAAATCAGCGCGCGGTAGGCGTCGAGCCCGTCGGCACCGCCGTCGAGCGCCGCGCGCGGATCATGCGCGCGCACCTCGATGTCGAGACCGGCGATGTCGGCCGAGGGGATGTAGGGCGGGTTGGACACGATCAGTTCGAACGTGCCGGCCAGTCCGCTGCCGTAGTCGCACTCGATCCATGTCGTGCGCTGGCTAAGTCCGAGCGCGGCGGCGTTGCGGCTCGCGGTCTGCAGCGCCTCCGCCGAGATGTCGGTGCCGAAGCCATGCGCGTTCGGCAGTTCCGAGAGCAGCGCCAGCAGGATCGCGCCAGAACCGGTGCCGAGATCGGCGATCCGCAAGGCGCGCTCGGCCATGCCATCGGCGCGCAGCAGTTCGAGTGCGCGCTCGACCACCGTCTCGGTGTCCGGGCGCGGCACCAGTGTCGCGGCGGACAGATGCAGTGGCAATCCCCAGAACTCCTTGATGCCGAGGATGCGCGCGACCGGCTCGCCGGCGAGGCGGCGCTGCGCGAGGCGCTCGAGGTGATCAGCCTCGTCCTTCGTCAGCGTGCGTTTGGCGCCCGTGATCATGCCGGTCAGATCGAGACCCAGCGCGGCGCCGACCAGCAGGCGCGCATCGAGCTCGGCACCGTCGCGGCCGGCCGCCTTGAGGCGGGCGGCGAGGCTGCGCCTGATACGCTCGACGGTCTGGCTGCCATGTCCAGCGGGTTCGCTCATCGCGCGTTGTTAGCCGATGGTCGATGCGGCGTCGATATGGCTTGCGCCGCGCGCGGCCGGCGCGCACGGTCGAAATCTCAACCCATCGATCCGGAACGCGCGACCATGACGGGCTATGACGACCAGAACATCTTCGCCAAGATCCTGCGCGGCGAGGTCCCGAGCTTCAAGGTCTACGAGACCGACCGGACCTTTGCCTTTCTCGACATCATGCCGCGATCCCCGGGACATACCCTGGTGATTCCGAAGGCGCCTGCGCGCGGCATCCTCGACATCGCCGAAGACGACCTTGCCGCGGTGGCGCGGTCGGCCAAGCGCCTCGCCATCGCCGCGATGAAGGCGTTCGCCGCCGACGGCATCATCATCCAGCAATTCAGCGAGCCCGCCAGCGGCCAGGTGGTGTTTCACCTGCACATGCATGTGATGCCGGTGAAGGCCGGCGTCGCGCTGCTGCCCGCGCAGACCGTCAAGGCGGAGATGGATGTGCTAGCCGATCACGCCAGGCGGATGATCGCGGCGCTTGCGGACTGAGCTGGAGCCTGAAGGGTTAGCGCTAAAAGCAGTCGCGACGGCGGCGCGCTCCCTCCCCCGCAAGCGGGCAGGGCAATCGCATATGGAATGTACCGATTCTTCCGCGCCGTCATGGCCGGGCTTGTCCCGGCCATCCACGTCTTTTCTTCGCGTAGAAACGAAGACGTGGATGCCCGGGACAAACCCGGGCATGACGAGTTTATGGGAACTCCGATTACCTCAAACGGCCATATGCGATTGCCCTGCCCGCAAGCGGGAGAGGTGCAGCAAGTTTGCGGCGAGATCTATTCTGTCTGGCTTCATCACGAATTAGCGCCCTACACCCCGAGATAGCGCTGCAGGACGTCGGGCTGCGCCTTGATTTCCTGCGCGGGACCTTCGTGGACGATGTGCCCGTTGTTGATGATGTAGATGCGCTGCGCCAGCGCGAGCGTCGCGGCGAGGTTCTGCTCCACCAGCACGATGGTCTGTCCGGCCTCGGCGAGATCGCGGCACGCCTTCATCAGGTCGCGCACGATCACCGGCGCCAGTCCCTCGAACGGCTCGTCGAGCAGGATGATCTTGGGATCGCGCACCAGGGCGCGCGCGATCGCCAGCATCTGCTGCTCGCCGCCCGACAGGTCGGTGCCGCGATTGCTCCGCCGCTCGCGCAGCCGCGGAAACATCTCGTAGATGCGGTCGAGCGGCCAGCGCTGCGAGGCGGTCAGGCCGGCGATCACGAGGTTCTCCTCGACGCTCAGGCTGCCGAAGATGCGGCGCTCCTCATGGACCAGCTGCATGCCGGCCTGCGCGATATTGTGGCTCTTCCGGCCGGAGATCTCGACGCCGTCGAACACCACCGAGCCGCGGCGCGGGGTGACGACGCCCATCAGGCTCTTCAGCGTCGTGCTCTTGCCGGCGCCGTTGCGTCCGAGCAGCGCCACCACCTCGTTGCGCTCGACGCGCATCGAGACGTCGAACAGGATGTGGGAGTCGCCGTAATAGCTGTTCAGTCCGTTGACCTCGAGCAGGCTCATGCGGCGAGCACTCCATGCACGCCGCCAAGATAGGCCTCCTGGACGGTCGAATTGGTCTTGATCTCTTCCGGCGTTCCCTCGACCAGCACCCGGCCTTCCTGCAGCACGGTGACGCGCTCGGCGAGTTCGAACAGCGCATCCATGTCGTGATCGATGATGATCATGGTGCGGCCCTGGCTGATCGACTTCAATAGCTTGACGGTCTCGACACGTTCGCGCGGGCTCATGCCGGCGAGCGGCTCGTCGAGCAGCAACAGGCTCGGCGACGTCGCCAGCGCCAGCCCGATTTCCAGCCGCCGCTTCTCGCCATAGGCAAGCTCGGACACCGGCGTATCGGGCCTCGAGGTCAGATTGACCAGCTCGAGCGTCTGCTGCACGCGCTCGGACAGGCCGCCGATGCTGTCGATGCTGCGGAACAGGTCGAGCTTGAACTTGCCGCGCAGCGCCGACAGCGACGCGATCACCAGATTCTCGCGCACCGTCAGACCGGCGAACAGCTGGTTGACCTGGTAGCTCTTGGTCAGGCCGAGCTGACAGACGTCGGTGACGTTCATGCCGGTGATGTCGCGGCCCTCGAACAGGATGGTGCCCGACGTGGGGTGCACCTCGCAGGTCAGCATCTTGAAGAAAGTCGACTTGCCGGCGCCGTTCGGGCCGATGATGCCGCGCAGCTCGCCGTGATTGACGGTGAAGTCGATGTCGCTGTTGGCGAGCAGGCCGCCATAGCGCTTGGTCAGGCCTTTGGCCTGGAGAATCGGGCCGGACGGATTGCCGCCCGCGCGAGGCGCTGCCGGCTTCGGCGCGGGCGCTGCGGCGTGCCGGTCTCTTGCCACGGCGACGACCTCTGGTGCGCTCTCGTCCGGCTCCTTGGCGCCGCGCTGTCCGGTCAGGAGGCGGTACAGGTCGGCGAGGCCGCCGATGATGCCGCGGCGCAGGAAGCACACCAGCAGCACGAACACGATGCCGAGCACGAGCTTCCAGGCCGCGCCGAGCCCGAGCGCCGCCTGCAGGAAGTCCTGCAGCGACAGCCACACCGCGGCGCCGACCAATGGCCCGAACAGCGTGCCGCGGCCGCCGATCGCGGTCTGCATCACGAGCTGCCCCGACGTATCGAAGGTGAACGCGTCGGGCGGCATGAAGGCCTGCAGCACGCCGAGCAGCCCGCCGGCAAAGCCGGCATAGGCGGCGGCGATCACGAAGGCGGTCAGCTTGTAGCCGTGGATGTTGTGGCCCACCGCGGTTGCGCGCAGCGGGTTGTCGCGGATCGCGCTGAACACGGCGCCGACCGGCGAGCGCACGATGCGCAGCGCGATCACGACGCCGATGAAGTAACACAGCGCCAGGAACTGGTAGAGCGACCAGCCGGTGGTGAAGTGCAAGGTGGTGAAGCCGAGATTGAAGCTCGGGGTCGGCACACCCGGCAGCCCGTTCTCGCCGCCGGTGAAGTCCGACAGCGGATTGAACTCGACGAAGAAGAACACCTCGGCGATCGCCACCGTGATCATCGCGAAATAGATGCCGGTGCGGCGCAACGCGATCAGGCCGATCAGATAGCCGGTGGCGGCGGCCGCGATCATGCCGATGACGAGCGCGAGCACGACGTAGGGAAAGCCGGCTCGCGTCAGCAGCCAGGCGGCGACGAAGCCGCCGGTGCCGTAAAAGGCCGACTGGCCGAACGACAGCAGGCCGGTGAAGCCGAACAGGATGTCGAAGCCGAGGCCGAACAGGCCCCAGACCAGGATCCGGTTCACCGTGTTGGGCGCGAAGCCGAGCCACGGCAGCACGAAGGGCGCGACGATCAGGCCGGCGGCCGTCAGGAATTCGATCAGGTATGGGCGCTGCTTAAGCATCTAAATATCCGTCGTCATTCGCGGCCCTGCGTGCCGAGCAGGCCGTGCGGTCTGAGCACCAGCACGAGCGTCATCGCCGCGAACAGCATGACGTAGGCGTAACCGGGGTTGAACATCGAGGTGATGCTGATGATCTCGCCGGCGATCAGTCCGCCGAGGATGGCGCCGGGAAACGAGCCGACGCCGCCGATCACCACCACCACGAAGGTCTCGACCAGGATGTCGTCGCCGACACCCGGCGTCAGCGACACCACCGGCGCGTTGATGATGCCGGCGAAGCCCGCGGCCATCGCGCCGATGCCGAACACGATCATGAAGACGCGGTAGACGTTGATGCCGAGCGAATCGACCATCACCGAATCCTCGATGCCGGCGCGCACGATCATGCCGAGCCGGGTGCGGTACAGGATCAGGAACAGCGCGCCAAGCGCGACCGCGACGATGCCGACGACCGCGAGCCGGTAGGTCGGATAGAACAGGAAGCCGAGCGAGGTGATGCCCTGCAGCAGCGCCGGCGGCGGCACCACCTGCGACTGGCTGGTGAAGATCAGCCGCACGATCTCGACGAAGCAGATGCCGAGGCCGAACGTGACCAGCAGCTGGTCCTCATGCGGGCGATGGTAGAAATGGCGGATGATGATCCGCTCCATCGCGACGCCGAGCGCCATCACGAACAGCGAGCCCGCGATCACGGCGAGGATGAACGAGCCGGTGTAGGAATAGGTCACATATCCGGCGTAGCCGCCGATCATGAACATGGCGCCGTGGGCGAGGTTGAGCACCCCGAGCGTGCCGTAGATGATCGTCAGTCCGGAGCTGATCAGCGCCAGCAGCGCGCCGAGCGCCAGCCCGTTGAAAAGTTGCGAGACGAAATTTGGCCAGTTGATCATGGCGCGCGTTCACTCAGCCGTTTTATCCGGCCCGGTCGATGGAGGATGCGTTCCGATAAAAGCGGCGCCGCGGGCCGGGTCGCCCCGCCCACGGCGCCGAGTCTTCCCACGTTAATCAGGTGTAGTCGCCGAGATGGCAGCCGAACGCATCCGGCTTCTGCATCAGGCCGTCGCCGGGGACGATCTCGATCACCTCGTAATAGTCCTCCTTGTTCTTCATCTCCTTTTCCATCTTGCCGCGGACGATGACGACGGGGCGGACGCACTGGTGATCCTCGGGGCGATAGTGGACGTCGCCGACCAGCGAAGGCAGCGTCTCGCCCTTCTCATAGGCCTTGATGACGTCGGGCGGATAGAAGCTGCCGGCTTCCTCGACCATGCGGGCCCAGTGCGCGAAGCTGACATAGGCATTCTCGGCGCCCCATTCCGGCTTGTAGCCGTACTTCTTCTCGAAGGCCTCGTTGAACATCTTGGCCAGCGGATACTTGTCCTCGATGGTCCACCAATAATCGGTCGCGGCGTAGACGCCCTGCATCAGGCCGCCGGTCTCGCGGGCGATGAACGGCACCTGGTAGGGCACCACGAGCTTCATCTTGTCGAGCACGCCGAACTGCTTGGCCTGCTGCGTCGACAGCACGGCGTCGTGACCCCAGTTGACGTTGATCAGCACGTCGGCGCCGGAGTTCGCGACGTTGAGCAGATAGGACGAATAGTCCGGCGCGCCGAGCGGCGAGACCTGGTTGGTGACGGTGGTCCAGCCCGCCTGGGCGAGGTAGTCCTGCATCGACTTGGTGACGGTGTGGCCGTAGGTGTAGTCGGGCGTCAGGTAGGCGGCCTTCTTGTTCTTGCCGAACTGCTTGATCAGCACCGGCGCGATCGCCGCCGCGGCGGTCTGGCCGAAGAAGTTCTGGCGGAAGCCGTAGCGCACGCAATCCTTGCCGGTGGTGTCGTTGGAGCCGGAAATGCCGCAGACGAAGATCACCTTCTCGCGCTGCGCCAGCTTGTTCAGCGCCACCGCGACCGCGCTCGAGGTGCCGCCGGTGATCATCACCGCCTTGTTCTCGGAGATAAAGCGCTGCTGCGCCTGCACGGCCTCGTTCGGCTTCGCCGCGGAATCCGCGACGCCGAACTTCAGCTCCTTGCCCAGCACGCCCTTGCTGGTCTTCGGCGAGATCTTCTTGATCAGCTCGTGGCCGCTGTTGATGTGCTCGATCGCGAGCTGATAGCCCTTGAGCTCATCCTCGCCCTGCACGGCATAGGTGCCGGTGCGCGGCACCGAGATGCCGATGAAGGCCGAAGAGCCCGACGTGCCCGCGGGAAAGGTTCCGATCGCCGGATGGTCCTCGGCGAATGCCCGCGATGCGATCGAGGCCGGCAGCACGGTGCCGCCGATCAGGCCCGCGCCGGCTTGCAGCAAAGTGCGGCGCGAAACGTTGAGGGCGCTGCCCGGCCGAAAATCCCTGGTGCTCATCGCTCAGTATCCTCCAATTCTATTGATTGTTGGCGCGCATGTTCACTCGTCGCCGGATCGGATCGATCGGCGGCACGACGCGCCGGCTGCAATCGAGCAGCCTGTCACAGCTACAATTCCCCACCGGCATATTTAGTCAATGTCACCTTTCGTCGAATCATATCGGCCTACGATAGAATTAATATCGTCAGGCGATGTATCGAAGGGTTTGCCGACCGGGTGCGGGTCCTGTAAGTGAGGGAGCGATGATCCAGGAGCCTTCAAGTCGCACCGGAAATGCCGGAGAGCACGCAGTGACCGAGCACGGTGGCGCCGAGCAATCGGGCAGCCTGAGCATCCGCGCGGTCAACGTCCTGAAGGAACTGGCGGTCGAGCTGCTCGACGAAGTGCCGCCGAAGATGGGCTGGACGCCGCCGGACGATCTGCTGCGCCTGCTCACCGCGCGCCATCTCGCGACCGCGCGAAACTGCGGACGGCAAACCATGCGCGAGATCATCGCCTGGGCCGAAGCGCGCGGAATAACGATCCCGTCTCCACATCACACCGGCAAGTCGTTGTCGGAGGTCTGGGGCGATCTGGTCGCGCGCGCCTCGGCCGGGCATCTGACCAAGAGCGAGATCACCGAAGCGCTGGAGAAATCCATTCGCCGCAGGAGCCCGCGGATTCCGGTCGCCTTCCAGATCGTGCTACTGAAGATATTGAGCTCGACCTACGATCACTGGCCGCAGCCCTGAGCTTGCGCGCCTCCGCTCGACCGTCAAATCGTTGAAAACATGGGTGGAAGGGCGGCCGGTAGTATGGTGCGTCCGGCGTTGGCTTGATAGCGTTGCACGGCGTCTGCCGTCCGGCGGAGCGAGCCAGCAGCAGGACGATCGAATGCCGCAACCAAAGCAACGACGAGCGTCGGCCGGCGCAACGAAACGCAAGGCGGCCGCCGCGACGGTGGACTACCGGGCGCTCGCGCAGTTTCGCTACGAGTTGCGGAGGTTTCTCGCATTCAGCGAGGAGGGCGCCCGGAAGGTCGGAATGACGCCGCGGCAGCATCAGGCGCTGCTCGGCATCAAGGGTTTCGTCGATCCCGGTCCGCCGACCGTCGGCGACATCGCCCGGTTTCTGCTGATACGGCATCACTCCGCCGTCGAGCTGATGAACCGCATGGCAAAGCTCGGGCTGGTCAGTCGCCTTGCCGATCCCGACGACGCGCGGCGGGTTCAGCTCAGGCTGACGGCAAAGGGCGAGCAGAAGCTCCAGGCGGTCTCGAAGAAGAACATCGAGGAGCTGCGCCGCGTCGCGAGCCCGGCGTTGCGCCGCTTGCTGAAGTCCTCGCCGACTTCCGGAGAGGACTGAGCGTAGCATCCGCCGGCGCAAGCGGCGGCGCGCGTCAGGCCGCGGCGCCCTGCGCGGCGAGCTGTGCCGCCTGGTGCTCGGTGGTCAGCGCGTCGATCAATTCGCCGAGCGCTTCGCCCGCGATCACCTGCGGCAGCTTGTAGAGCGTCAGGTTGATGCGGTGGTCGGTGACGCGCCCTTGCGGGAAATTATAGGTGCGGATGCGCTCGGAGCGGTCGCCGGAGCCGACCTTCTCCTTGCGGTCGGCGGAGCGCGCCGCCTCGACGCGCTGGCGCTCGGCATCGTAGATGCGCGAGCGCAGGATGTTCATCGCCGACGCCCGGTTCTTGTGCTGCGAGCGGCTGTCCTGCATCATCACCACGATGCCGGTCGGCAGATGGGTGATGCGGATCGCCGATTCGGTCTTGTTGACGTGCTGGCCGCCGGCGCCGCCGGCGCGCATGGTTTCGATCCTCAAGTCGGTGTCCTTGATATCGACGTCGACGTCCTCGACCTCGGGCAGCACGGCGACCGTGGCGGCCGAGGTGTGGATGCGGCCCTGCGTCTCGGTGTCGGGCACGCGCTGCACGCGGTGCACGCCGGATTCGAATTTCAGCTTGGCGAACGCGCCGCGGCCCTGCACCTCGGCGATGATTTCCTTGTAGCCGCCGACGGTGCCTTCGCTCGCCGAGATCACCTCGACCTTCCAGCCCTGCAAGGACGCGAAGCGCTCATACATCCGGAACAGGTCGCCGGCGAACAGCGAGGCCTCGTCGCCGCCGGTGCCGGCGCGGATTTCCAGCATCACGTTGCGGTCGTCCATCGCGTCCTTCGGCAACAGCGCGATCCGGATCTGCTGCTCCAGCTCGCCGAGCCTCGCCTGCAGCGTTTCCAGCTCGGCTTCCGCCATGCTGCGCATTTCGGCGTCGGTCCCGGCATCCGCCAGCATCGCCTCGGTGTCGGCGAGCTCGCTACGCGCAGAACGATAGAGCTTCACGGCGTCGATCAGCGGGTTGAGCTCGGCGAGCTCGCGCGTGATCTGCACATAGCGCTCGGACTTGACCTCGCCGAGCAGCTCGGCCTCGAGCGAGGCGTGATGGGCGAGCAGGACGTCGAGTTTGGCTTCGGGTAGCATGGCGGTATCTCGAATTGCGGAAGGTACGGAAGGGCGGCAGCGGCGACGGCAGCGTCGCTACAAGGCCAGCCCCTCGGTTTCCGCAAACTTCGTCAGCGCCTCGCGGATCGAGACGCTGCCGACCGGCGCGTCCAGCAGCGGATTGATCATCGCCTCGGCCTTCCTGGCGTCGAGGTCGAGGATCAGCGCCTTGACCGGCCCGTGCGCGGTTGCCGACAATGAAAGCGAACGGTAGCCGATCGCGATCAGCGCCAGCGCGCCGATCGGCTTCGACGCCATCTCGCCGCACAGCGAGGCGGCCTTCTTCGCCGCCTTGGCCTTGCGCACGATGTCGCGCAGCGCGCGCAGGATCGGCGCCGACAAAATGTCGAAGCGTTCGGAGACCTTGGCATTGCCGCGGTCGACCGCGAACAGGAACTGGAACAGGTCGTTGGAGCCGACCGAGACGAAGTCGACCTTCTTCAAGAGCTCGTCGAGCTGGTAGAGCAGCGCCGGCACCTCGACCATGGTGCCGATATCGATCCGCTCGGGCAGCGAATGGCCGTGCTGGCGCAGATAGGTCAGCTCGCGCTCGACGATCGCCTTGGCCTGGTCGAACTCGGCGATGTCGGAGATCATCGGGAACATGATCTTCAACGCGCGGCCGCCGCCGGCGCGCAGCAGCGCGCGGATCTGGCCGCGCAACAGGCCGGGGCGGTCGAGACCGAGCCGGATCGCGCGCCAGCCGAGCGCGGGATTTTCCTCGATCACGGTCTCCATATAGGGCAGCGCCTTGTCGCCGCCGATGTCGAGCGTGCGGAAGGTGACGGGCTTGGAGCCCGCGGCGTCGAGCACGGTGCGGTACAGCGCGAGCTGGTCGCTCGAGCGCGGCAGGTTCGGGCTCACCATGAACTGCAATTCGGTGCGGAACAGGCCGATGCCGGCGCTGCCGGTGTCGTCGATATGCGGCAGGTCGATGGTCAGGCCGGCATTGATCAATAGCTCGATCGGCTGGCCGTCCTTGGTCACGCAGGCCTTGTCGCGCAGCGCCGAATATTGCGCCTGCCGGCGCGCTCGGAACCGGACGCGCTCGGCATAGGCGGATTCGATCTCGGCCGAGGGGCGGACATAGATCTCGCCGGAAATGCCGTCGACGATGATGGCATCGCCCGGATCGGCGATGCCGGGCGCGTTCGGCACCTCGCCGACCGCGGGAATGCCGAGTGCGCGCGCCACGATCGAGACGTGGGAATTCGCGGTGCCTTCCTCCAGCACCAGGCCGCGCAGCCGCTTGCGGTCATAGTCGAGCAGCGCCGCGGGGCCCATCGCGCGGGCGATCAGGATGGCGTTGTCGGGCAATTGCTCGCGCGACGGCGCATGGTCCTGGCCGACCAGCTGCCGCATCAGGCGATGGCCGAGATCCTCGAGGTCGTGCAGGCGGTCGCGCAGATAGGGATCGGTCGAGCGCAGCATGCGCGCGCGGGTGTCGGACTGCACGCGCTCGACGGCGGCTTCTGCGGTGAGGCCGGTGGCGACCGCCTCATGCAGCTTGTGCGACCAGCCCTGGTCGTTGGCGAACATGCGGTAGGCTTCCAGCACCTCGCGGTGCTCGCCGCCGTCGGCGACGTCGCCGCGCTCCAGCATGCGGTCGAGATCGGCGCGCAAATTGGCGAGCGCGGTGTCGAGCCGCTTGATCTCCTTCGGCAGATCCTCGGCGATATAGTTGGTGATGACGACGCGCGGCTCGTGCAGCACGACATGGCCGAGCGCGATGCCGTCGGAGAGCACCGCGCCGGTCTTGTGCAGCGAGTGCCGCGCGGCGGGCTCGGCGCCTGGCTGCGCCAGCGCGGCAAGCTCGCCGGAGGCGATCATCTCCGCCAGCACCATGGCGGTGGTCTGCAGCGCCTCGACCTCTTCCTCGACATAGGTGCGTTTGGCGCGGTTCTGCACCACGAGCACGCCGAGCGTGTTGCCGGCGCGCAGGATCGGCACGCCGAGGAACGAGTGGTAGGCCTCTTCGCCGGTCTCCGGGCGATAGGCGAAGGCCGGATGGCTTTGCGCGTCGGACAGATTGAGCGGCGTCGCCTCGCTGGCGACGAGGCCGACCAGGCCCTCATGCGCGCTCATCACGGTGCGGTGGACGGCGTCGCGGTTCAGACCTTCGGTGGCGTAGAGCTCGAGGGTGTTGTCGATGCGCAGCACGTAGCAGGAGCAGACCTCGGCCACCATGTTGGCCGCGATCAGCACCACGATCTTGTCGAGCCGCTCCTGGGCGGAGACTTGCTCCGCCATGGTCTCGCGAAGCCGTCTCAACAGGATGCGGGGGCCTCCCGACGCGCTCCGCATGTGTTTCAGTCCCTCCCCACGAAGCCAGCACACCGGTGCGGCCGGCCGCTGGCGCAAAACTCGTCAAAAACAACAATTTTAGTCATTCGGTGTCGCCGCTCGCCAGTTCCCGCCGATTCGCGATCACCGAAACTGTGCCACAGTTTGCGACAGCCTACCTGACTGGCCGTATAGCCAATCGAGGCTTGCTTTGCCAAGCAAAACGCCTGCCAGTAGCAAATAACGTCTGCGTCAGCCCAATGCTGCGCCCGCTAAGAGAAATTCTAACTCCAGGGCGGGAGCGAGCAGGGCCGCTTCTTACCTCTCCCGGAGCGAGAGGTCGGCGCGAAGCGCCGGGTGAGGGGATCAGGTCTCTCGATGGACCGGAAGCCCCTCACCCGGATTTCTCGCTGCGCTCGAAATCCGACCTCTCCCCTCCGGGAGAGGTGAAAGGCAGGACCTACGCCTGGTCCAGGCCGTACAGCGTGTGCAGCGTGCGGACCGCGAGCTCGGTGTAGGCGGCGTCGATCAGGACCGAGAACTTGATCTCGGAGGTGGTGATGGCGCGGATGTTGATGTTGCGGTCGGCCAGCGCCTTGAACGCCTTGGCCGCGACGCCGGCATGGCTGCGCATGCCGCTGCCGATCACCGAGACCTTGGCGACGTCGGTCGCGGTGTCGAGGCGGGCGTAGCCGATCTTGGCCTTGGCGGCGGTAATCGTGTCCTTGGCGCGGTTATAGTCGCCGGCCGGAACGGTGAAGGTGAGGTCGGTGGTCTTGCCGTCCTCGGACACGTTCTGCACGATCATGTCGACATTGATATTGGCATCCGCGAGCGGCCCGAAGATCGCGGCGGCGACGCCGGGCTTGTCCTCGATCTGGCGCACGGAAATCTGGGCTTCGTCCTTGGAGAAGGCGATGCCGGTGACGACGTGCATTTCCATGATTTCCTCCTCGCTGCAGATCAGCGTGCCCGGCGGCTGGTTGGCGTGCGGGTCGATATCCTCTGGCTTGTCGAAGCTGGAGCGCACGAAGATCGGCATGTTGTGCACCATGCCGAGTTCCACCGAGCGAACCTGCAGCACCTTGGCGCCCTGCGAGGCCAGTTCCAGCATGTCCTCGAACGCGATCTTGTCGAGCCGGCGCGCCTTCGGCACCACGCGGGGGTCGGTGGTGTAGACGCCGTCGACGTCGGTGTAGATGTCGCAGCGGTCGGCGCGCAGCGCGGCCGCGATCGCCACCGCCGAGGTGTCCGAGCCGCCGCGGCCGAGCGTGGTGATGCGGCCGCTGTCGGGATTGATGCCCTGGAAGCCGGCGATCACGGCGACTTCCTTGCGCTCCTTGAAGCGGGTGATGATCTCGGTGCCGTCGATATCGAGGATGCGCGCCGAAGCGTGCGCGTCCGAGGTCTTGATCGGGATCTGCCAGCCCTGCCAGGAGCGCGCCTGGATGCCGATGCCCTGCAGCACGATCGCGAGCAGGCCCGAGGTGACCTGTTCGCCGGAGGCGACCACCGCGTCATATTCGCGCGCGTCGTGCATCGGCGAGGCGTCGGTGCACCAGGCCACCAGCTCATTGGTCTTGCCGGACATCGCGGAGACGACGACGGCGACCTCGTGGCCCGCGTCGACCTCGCGCTTCACATGCTGCGCGACGTTGCGGATACGATCGATATTGGCGACGGATGTACCGCCGAATTTCATCACGAGGCGGCCCATGACGACGCGTCTATTCCTTTAAGAGGATAAGTAGGTTAACCCACGCCGAAAACCGCAAGCGCGGGGACCGAAACGCGCGTATACATAGCGCCGCGCCCGGGGGCAAGCCGGTAGGTAGGGGGCCCTCGCGTGTCTTTTGGGGGTGTTTTGACCGGTTGCGGGCGGGTTGTGGCGCACGGGTAACACGAGGGCAACTCGAAGGCGGATTGGATGGGACGTTATATCGACGAGATCCTGCAGCCTGGCGAGAAGGTGCTGTATTCCACCAATGCGCACTGGATGTTCTATTTGCCGGCGATCGGGGCCTGGATCGTGGTGCTGGCGCTCTTGATCCTGTCGCGGATGACGACGGTTGACGGCCTCGTGATGGCTTGCCTGGCGGCCGCTGCCGTGGTCGCGGTCGCGGCGCTGTACTGGACCGCCGCGGCCTGGTTCCACCGCTGGACCACCGAAACCGACGTCACCAATTTCCGCGTGGTGCACAAGAGCGGCTTCATCAAGCGGCGGACCTTCGAGATGAGCCTCGACAAGGTCGAGAGCGTCGACGTCAACCAGAGCATCATGGGGCGCCTGCTCAACTATGGCGACGTCACCATCCGCGGTGTCGGCGAGGGCATCGAGACCATCAGGACCATCGCCGCGCCGCTCTCGTTCCGCAATTCGATCACCGCGCGATAGGGGCGCGCGCAATCATGGCTACGCAATCAACTGTTTCCAGTTCCTCCGCCAATGCCTCCGCCAGCTCGGTCGATCCGGCCGAGGTCGCGAAATTCTCGAAACTGTCCGATGAATGGTGGGATCCGCGCGGCAAGATGGCGCCGCTGCACAAGATCAACCCGCTGCGCCTGACCTATATCCGCGACGCGGCCTGCCGCAAGTTCGAGCGCAACGCCAAGAGCCTGAGCTGCCTGTCCGGTCTGCGCCTGCTCGACATCGGCTGCGGCGCCGGCCTGTTGTGCGAGCCGTTCACGCGGTTAGGGGCCCAGGTGATCGGGATCGATCCCTCCGCCACCAACATCGCTGCCGCGAAGCTGCACGCCGACAAGGGCCATCTGTCGATCGACTACCGCTGCACCACGGTGGAGGAGATGGACGCCCGCGAGCGCTTCGACATCGTGCTGGCGATGGAGGTGGTTGAGCACGTCAACGACGTCGGCGCCTTCATCAAGCGCTGCGCTGTCATGCTCAAGCCCGGCGGGCTGATGGTGGTCTCGACGTTGAACCGCAACTGGAAGAGCTTCGCGCTGGCGATCGTCGGCGCCGAATACGTGCTGCGCTGGCTGCCGCGCGGCACCCATGAGTGGAGCAAGTTCGTCACCCCCGCCGAGCTCGAGCGCTACCTCGGCGACGTCAACCTCACCGTCACCGAGCAGGCCGGCGTGGTCTACAACCCGCTCGCCGACAAATGGACCGTGTCGACCGACATGGATGTGAACTACATGGTGGTGGCGGAAGAGGCGTGAGGCGATCTGCAGCGGCATAACCGGTGTCGTCCCTGCGAAAGCACTAGGGCATGCACATATCTCTGAGGCTCCATCCTGCTGCGACGGCCAGGAAGTATTCGAGGCCATTTTTGAAGGTGATGGGGCCTGGAGGTTTAGACGACGGGTAGCCGTCCCAACCGCCAAGGCGGCCGATGATCCAGGCTGCCCAGGTGAGGCTGTCGGGCGGATGTGGGTTTTTCAGTCGCTTGCTCCTGGCCTCGAGTTGCCGGTTGAGGGCGGCAAGCGCGTTGATCTCGTTGTCGTTGAAGGCAACGCGAATGGGCTGCTGACCGCCATCGCGCGCTTGCAGAAGCTGGATGGTGATGACGGCTGCCTTGGCGGCGATAGCGACCAGTTTGAGGAGACGATCGGCGGTTCCGATCTGGCTGTCTTCGAGCTTGAGGCCCTGCGTCTTCAGGACGCGGAAGAACTGCTCGATGATCCAGCGCTGCTTGTACCATTCGACGATACGCCAGGCGTCGTCGACGGTGGCGATCTCGTGAGAGGTGATCAGACGCCAGTGCAGCGGCTCTGCGCCGGGCCCGGCATTGATCTCGCACACGTCGACCACCGCCAGCGGCAAGCTTTTCGGCAAATGGCGCAGGAACTTGCTCTGCGGGCGGGCAAGCTCGATTGCGCCAAAGCGGAGTTCGAGATGGGCCTGACGTGCCGGTCGCGCCGCGCGCGCAGGCAGTTGGATCGCCCTCCGATCCACCACAGGCATGGCGTCGGTGGCCTCATACAGGCCGGTGCGGTCGGCAAGCTTGCGATCATGCATGCTGCGCGCGATGACATGGAAGTGCTGCTCGGCCGAGCTGGCATAAAGGGCAAAGATATCGCTCTCGCGATCACCGAGGACCGTCACCGTTCCGGCAGCGGTGAGCAGCGGCTTGGCCGCAATGGCGGTGGATATCCAGCGTTGCGATTCCTTGTCAGACAAGTCACGTGCGTCATGCGTCGTGGTGCGACGCCCCTGGCGCGTCCATACCTGCCCACTCAAAAGTCCAAGACAGCTGCCATCGTCGGCATCCACGGCCAGCAGCGGATGCAGCAGCACGCCGTGGTTATTGCCCTTGCCGATTTCGCCGAGCCCGCGCCGGCGTTGCGGCGTGGTGTTGAAGTGGATCTCGCTGGTGTCCTGGATCGCCAGCACATGGCGGCCCTCTACCGCGGCAACCGTGCTGTCGCCCCAGCTTTCGATGATCCGCTCCGCCGTCACCTTGTCGTGGCCGAGAAAGCGGTTGAACCGCACCTCCAGCGCACGATCACCCCTGGAAAGCCGCCGCAGGCAGACCGTCTTGCCCGCAACCATGCGTTCGACGAGCGCCGCCCCCCTTTATCGAGACGACGATCCCCGAACCGTCCTAACGTCCAGTCAATTCGTAACAACACCCGACACCCCCGTCCAACCTGGAGCGTCGCAATAGAAATCACACGGATCGCCGATTCTGGAATCCCCTGTCTCCATCCCGAGTCAATCCGCCGCACCAAATATGTGCATGCCCTAGTGCGAAAGCAGGGACCCATAGCCACCGGCCAATGTTGTTGACTGCGATCTTGGTTCAGGACCTGCTTCGGAATCTGATCAACACCATCCGTCTTATCTTCCGTTCAACCACCGTGCCCCAAACCGCTCCCTGTGGTTATGGGTCCCTGCTTCCGCAGGGACGACAGCGAGATTGTGGTGCAATCGGTGGAAATGTGAGACGCTGTTGCCTCCCGAACAGTGTCGTCCCTGCGAAGGCAGGGACCCTTAACCACCGGCCCTGGTTGTTGAGTGCGATCTTGGTTCAGGACCTGCTTCGCAATCTGATCAACACCATTCGACTCATCTTCCGTTCAACCACCGTGCCCCAAATCGCTTCCTGTGGTTATGGGTCCCTGCTTTCGCAGGGACGACAGCGAGTTTGTGGACGCGGTGCAGGCCTGTCATGCGCCCATTCGGTTGACCGCATGCGTCACGCCGGGCACCCTGTGCGTGTCCCCCCGCCGGCATGCTTTCCTTATCCCCGATGCTCACGATCGCCTCGCTCTGGATTCCCTTCACCATCATTGCCGCGTTCGGGCAGGTGGCGCGCAATGCGATGCAGCGGCATCTGACCGGGCCGCTCGGGACCTGGGGCGCGACCAATATCCGCTTCCTGTTCGGCCTGCCGTTCTCGGTGCTGTTCTTCGCGCTGGCGGTGCTGCTGACCGGCGATCGCGTGCCGTGGCCGGCGGCCGCGTTCTGGCCGTGGCTGCTGACCGGCGCGCTCAGCCAGATCGTCGGCACCGGCTTCATGCTGCTGGCGATGAACGACCGCTCCTTCGTGGTGACCACGGCCTATATGAAGACCGAGGCGATCCAGACCGCGATCTTCGGCTTCATCTTCCTCGGCGACCATCTCACAACGACCAAGGTGATCGCGATCGTGATCGCGACTATCGGCGTCGTCATCACCGCGCTGCGGCCCGGCGGGCAAAAGAGTTTCGCCGACCTGCGCCCGACTGTGCTCGGCCTTGGCGCCGCCGCGGTGTTCGCGATCTCGGCGGTGAGCTTTCGCGGCGCGATCATCGCGGTGCCCGGCGTCTCATTTGTCACGGCGGCCTCCTACACGCTGATGTGGAGCCTCCTCGTGCAGACGCTGATCCTGTCGGTCTATCTGTTGCTGCGCGCGCCCGACGTGCTGAGGTCGATCCTCAAGCTGTGGCGCCCCTCGATGTTCGCGGGCTTCATGGGCGCGTTCTCATCGCAATTCTGGTTCCTGGCGTTCGCGCTCACCGCCGCCGCCAATGTGCGCACGCTGGCGCTGATCGAGGTGCTGTTCGCGCAGGGCGTGGCGTATGTCTCGCTCAAGCAGCCGTTCTCGCTACGCGAGGTGTTCGGCATCGTGCTGATCGTGATCGGCGTCGCGCTCTTGATCGCCGCGTAATTAACCTTTCACCGCGATCAGCACCGCTCCGGCGGAGATCAGCGCGATCCCGAGCCAGCCATAGGCCGACGGGCGCTCGCCGAGGAAGACCGCGCCGAACAGCGCCACCAGCACCACGCTGAGCTTGTCGATCGGCGCGACGAGTGTGGCCGGTCCAAGCTTGAGCGCGCGGAAATAGCAGATCCATGACGCGCCGGTGCCGAGCCCGGACAGCAGCAGGAACAGCCAGCTCTTGCCCGAGATCGGCCCGGACTGGGTGAACTGTCCGGTCGCGAACAGGATGGCCGACAGCGTGATCAGCACGACCACGGTGCGGATCAGGGTGGCGAGATCGGAGTTGATGCCCTCGACGCCGACCTTGGCGAAGATCGCGGTCAGCGCGGCGAAAACGGCGGAAAGAAACGCCCAGACCTGCCAGGAGGAGAATGAGTCGGGGGTCATGCTGCCTCGTGGCCGTCATTCCGGGGGCGCGCAGCGCGAACCCGGAATCCGGAGATTGTGGTGCGAGATTCCCCGATGCGCAATTGCGCATCTGAGGTCTGGTCCTTCGGACCATCCTGGAATGACGGAGTGAATCAATTCCGGTCTTCCGGCAGCGTCGGCAGCGGCGAGACCTCGACGCCCTCGTCGATCAGCGCCCGGGCCTCTTCGGGCGAGGCTTCGCCATAGATCGGCCGGTGCTCGATATCGCCGTAATGCATCTTGCGCGCTTCGTTCGGGAAGCGGTCGCCGACATTGTCGGCGTTCTTCACGATATGGTCGCGCAGCTCCTTGAGCTTGCTGCGCAGCTCGCGCTCCTGCGCCATCATCAGCGACGTCGATTCATTGCCAGCCGCTTCGACGGGCGCGGCCGGCGCCGGCCGGGCCGGTTCGCGGCCCTTCTTGCTGACGACCTGCGGCGCCATGATCGCGCGCTCGATCTTGCTCGAGCCGCAGGACGGGCAATCGATCAGGTGACGCCGCTCCTGCGATTCATAGGCCGAGGAGCTCTGGAACCAACTCTCGAACTGGTGGCCGCGCTCGCAGCGCAGCGTGTAGCGGATCATGCCGAACCCCGGACGAGGTGCAGATGCTCCGGGCCGGCCTTGGGGTCGGCAATGCCGAAACGCCTGCCATGCTGCAGCGAAGGAATGGTCTTGCGCGCGGTCTCGACCTTGGCGGGATCGATCTCGGCCAGATACACGCCCGGCTCGGTGCCGCTGCCTTCGGCGAGGATTTCGCCCCAGGGGTCGATGATCAGCGAATGGCCGAAGGTCTCGCGCTTGTTCTCATGCAGGCCGGCCTGCGCCGCTGCGAACACGAAGCAGCCGGTCTCGATGGCGCGGGCGCGCAGCAGCGTGTGCCAATGCGCCTCGCCGGTCTTGCGGGTGAAGGCGGACGGCACGGTGAGGAACGACGCGCCGGCCTCGGCCAGCGCGCGGTACAGCGCCGGGAAGCGCACGTCGTAGCAGATCGTCAGTCCGATCCGGCCCCAGGGCAGGTCGGAGATCACGGCGGTCTCGCCGGGCTGATAATTGGCCGATTCGCGGTAGCTTTCGCCGCCCGGCAGATCGATATCGAACATATGGATCTTGTCGTAGCTCGCGAGCAGATTGCCCTCGGGCCCGATCAGGAACGAACGGTTGACCGCCTTCTCCGGCGAGTAGCGCAGCGCCAGCGAGCCGATATGCAGGTGGATCTTCAGCTCGGCGGCCAGCGCGCGGTACGCCTTCAGCGACGTATCGTCCTCTTCGCTCGCCAAATGCTCGAACAGCGCCTTGCGGTTCAGCTGCATCATGTTGCTGACCTCGGGGGTCAGCACGTACTTGGCGCCCTGCGCCGCCGCCTCGCGGATCAGCCGCGTGCCCTGCTCGAGGCTCGGCTCCGGCAGCAATCCGGTGCGCATCTGCACCATGGCGGCGGTGAAAATGTTCTCCGTCATCAGGCACCGCCTCCGTTGCTGAGCAGGCCGTCGAGCTTGCCCTCGCGGTCGAGCGCGTAGAGTTCGTCGCAGCCGCCGACATGGGTCTTGCCGATGAAGATCTGCGGGAAGGTCGAGCCGGTACCGGCGCGACCGTACATCTCGTCGCGATAGGCCGGGTTGCTGGCGACGCTGAATTCGGTGAACGCGGCGTTCTTGCGTGTCAAAAGCGATTTGGCCGCGGTGCAATAACCGCAGCCCGGGCGGGTGTAGATTTCAATGGCAGCGGTCATGGTGCGCTCGGTTGAACCAGAATGTCAGATTATATGGGAGCGCGGTGGGTATCGACAACCCGGGCAAACACCAGCACGTCGACCTGCGCGGCTTTGGCGCGGAGCAGCGCCCGCGCGCAGGCATCCACTGTCGCGCCCGAGGTCAGGACGTCGTCGATCAGGATCACGCGGCGGCCCTGGACGTCAGCCTTGCGTTCATCGGCGACCCCGAATGCGCCCTGGACATTGCTGGCGCGGTCCTTGCGTGACAGCCCGATCTGCTGCTCGGTGGGGCGGATGCGCCGCAGCGCTTCGGCAGCCATTTTGACGCCGCTCTGGCGCGCGATCACCTTGGCGAGCGCCCCGGACTGGTTGTAGCGCCGGCTCCAGCCGCGCCGCCAGTGCAGAGGAACCGGAACCAGCAGATCGGCCTCGCGGAGCAATTCCTTTCCCGCCCGCGCCATCCAGCGGCCCATTGTCGGCGCCAGATCGGTGCGATCCTGGTATTTCAATGCGTGCACCAGTGTGCGCGCGACATCGTCATAGCGCACCGCGGCGCGGGCGCGCTGGTAGGCCGGCGGATTGGCGATCGCCTCCATCGACAGCAACTCGGGCCCGGGATCGTAGACGAAGGGAATCCCGAGCCGCGGGCAGAACGGCGGCGCGATGAACGACAATCTGGCCCAGCAGGCCGCGCACACCCCCTCGCCATCGACCGGCTCACGGCACGAAACGCATAGGGTCGGCAGCGCGATATCGAGCGCCAGCCGCGCCGTGCGCAGCCACGCACCCCCGACCGCGCCAAGCGCGCGCTGAACGTGTCCGGTAATGGAGCGTGTCGGTGATGCCTCGGCGTCCATGGCGGCGAGGCTAGCGTTTGAACAACGCGGGCTCAAGGCGCATTGCCTGTGGCGGCGGTCCGGCGTAACCAGCGGACATGGCAACGACCCCGGCCACGGCTCCCATCCTGTTCGACCGCGCATTGCTCGGCGCGCGGCTGGCGCGCGCGCGGCGCGAGGGGGCGGCGACGTTCCTGCTCGAGCGTGCCAGCGAAGACATGGCGGACCGCTTGCTGGCGGTGTCGCGCAGCTTTTCGGCGGCGGCCGATGTCTGGACGCCGGGTGACGGGCTCGCGGACGTTCTGCGCGGACGTGTCGCCGCGGTCGAGGGGATCGGTTTCAGCGAGGCGGAATCGCTCGGCTTGCCGCCGGAGTCGCTCGATCTTGTCGTCTCCGCGCTCGCCTTCCAGTTCGTCAACGATCTGCCGGGCGTGCTGGCGCAGATCCGCCGGGGGCTGAAGCCGGACGGGCTATTGCTCGCGGCGATGCTCGGCGGCGATACGCTGACCGAGCTGCGGCAGAGCTTTGCCGCGGCAGAAGCCGAGTGCGAGGGCGGGGCCTCGCCGCGCGTCGCGCCGTTCGCCGATCTGCGCGACATCGGCGCGTTGTTGCAGCGGGCCGGCTTCGCGCTGCCGGTCACCGACGTCGACCGCGTCGTCGTGCGCTATGCCAGCGCGTTCGCATTGATGGCTGACCTGCGGCGGATGGGCGCGACCAATGTGCTGCGCGAGCGCCGGCACGCCTTAACCCGCCGCGCCACCATGCTGCGGATGGCGCAGATCTACGGCGAGCGCTTCGCCGATGCCGACGGCCGCATCCGCGCCACCTTCGACATCGTCTGGCTCTCCGGCTGGGCGCCGCATGAGAGCCAGCCGAAGCCGCTCAAGCCCGGCTCGGCGAAGGCGAGCCTGGAGGCGGCGGTGAAGGGGACGAAGCGTTAGGGACGCACGATGCAAGGGCTCCCTCTCCCGCTTGCGGGGGAGGGTTGGGGTGGGGGTCTCTCCACGAGTCGTATCGCGGAAATAGCCCCCACCCGGATCGCATCTGCGATGCGATCCGGCCTCCCCCGCAAGCGGGAGAGGCCGACCGAGCCAGCGGATAAGTCGCATTCATATGCGATTGCCCTGCCCTTTCGGGGGGAAGGCGTGGGGCGTTTGCGCGATTTCGGAATATTGGAAAAATACCCGTGAGTTGCCCGACGTGTCAAGTCGCCCGGTCGAACGCCGGCCAGCTCCACCTGCTTTGCATGGGGTTGTTTTCGATATTTTGGATAGCCGCGCCTCCCTCGCAAGCGGGAGAGGCTGCGAGGGTCACAGCAGCAGATCGATCAGATGCGGCAGCAGCGGGATGTCCGCGGGCGGCATCGGGTAGTCGCGCAGCTTGCTTGCGCGGACCCAGGCGAGGTTCTGGCCCTCGCGCGCCACCGCGACGCCTTCCCAGCGCCGGCAGATGTAGAGCGGCATCAGCAGATGGAAGGTCTCGTAGGCATGGCTGGCGAAGGTCAGCGGCGCGAGGCACGGCTCGCTCACGGTGATGCCGATCTCCTCATGCAGCTCGCGGATCAGGGTCTGCTCCGGCCGCTCGCCGGGCTCGATCTTGCCGCCGGGGAATTCCCACAGGCCGGCCAGCGCCTTGCCCTCGGGGCGCTGTGCCAGCAGCACGCGCTTGTCGGCATCGACCAGCGCGCAGGCGACGACGAGGGTCAGTTTGATGTCAGCCATGCGGCGGGGGATTCCTTCCAGTCTGCAAGCTTTCATTAACCAGCAACGCGGCGCCAGCCAAACGATTTATGCCCGCGCGGCTTTCCGCGATCGCGATAAGCCGGCCTTAATTCGTATCCGGCAGGGTGAAGGTTCTCATTTATCAGCCCATCATATTCTTTGCCGACATAATCCATGAGCACCTTGATCCGGACCATCAGCCGTTTCCGCCGCGATCGCTCCGGCAACATCGCAATGACCTTTGGCCTCGCTGTGCTGCCGCTCGTCGTCGCAGTCGGATGCGCGGTCGACTATTCCCGCGCCAACCAGATCCGCAGCAAGCTGATATCGGCCGCCGACGCCGCGAGCGTCGGGTCGATCGCCAAGGCATCGCCCGGCTTCATTGCCGCCGGCGCCATGACCTCGGACGGCGAGATATCGGCGGGCGAAGCCGATGCGACCAAGATATTCAACGGCAACATCTTCAACCAGAACGGCTTCACGCTGACCAGCGTGACGCCGACCATGACCAAGACCGGCGGCGTCATCACCTCGACGGTCAAGTTCACCGCCGATGTCCCGACCATGTTTCTCGGCGTGATCGGGCAAAGCAAGATGACGGTGACCGGCGCGTCGACCTCGACCGCGAACATGCCGCTCTATATCGACTTCTATCTCCTGCTCGACAACTCGCCGTCGATGGGCGTCGCGGCGACGCCCACCGACGTGACCAAGATGGTCAACAACACGTCCGACCAGTGCGCCTTCGCCTGTCACGACTACAATAATGCCAACAACTATTACAATCTCGCCAAGACGCTCGGCGTCACGACGCGGATCGACGTGCTGCGCAGCGCGACCCAGCAGTTGATGGACACGGCCGCGAACACCGCGACCTATGCCAGCCAGTACCGGATGGCAATCTACGATTTCGGCGCGTCGTCGAAGACGATCGGCCTGCGCGCGCTGTTCTCGCTGTCGACCAGCCTGTCCAGCGCCAAGTCCGCGGCCGGCAACATCGACCTGATGGGCGTCTACGGCAACAACGATGCCTACACCGCCGACAAGGACAGCCAGTTCTCGACGGTGCTTCCGGCCATCAGCAACGCGATCAGCGCACCGGGCCCGGGCACGGCGGCGGCGCCGATGAAATATCTGTTCTTCGTTTCCGACGGCGTGGCCGACGAGCCGAATTCAAGCTGCCTGAAGCCGATCAGCGGCGGCAATCGCTGCCAGTCGCCGATCAATCCGGCGCTGTGCACCGCCATCAAGAACCGCGGCATCAAGATCGCGGTGCTCTACACGACTTACCTGCAGCTGCCGACCAACAGCTGGTACATGACCTGGATCGATCCGTTCAACCAGGGCCCGTTCGGCCCGTCGCCGAACAGCCAGATCGCGCAGAACATGCAGGCCTGCGCCTCGCCGGGCTTCTATTTCGAGGTCAGCCCGACGCAGGGCATTGCCGACGCGATGAATGCGCTGTTCAAGAAGGCCGTCGCCGACGCGCGGATCTCGAGCTGACGTCGCACGTCTTATCTCTCCCGTCACCCTGAGGAGGTCGCGAAGCGGCCGTCTCGAAGGGCGACGGCCCGACTTTTACCTCGCGCCGCCATCGGGGCTGTGCATCCTTCGAGACGCGCGCAAGAGCGCGCTCCTCAGGATGACGGGTAGAGAGGTGTGCGATTACGACCGGTAATCGCCGTTGATCGCGACGTATTCCTTGGTGAGGTCGCAGGTCAGCACGCGGTCTTTGGCCTTGCCGAGGCCGAGCGCGACCTTGATCTGGATCTTCGGCGCCTTCATCGCCTCCGACACCTCCTTCTCATTGTAGGACGGGTCGCGCGCGCCGCTCTTGGCGACACGGATGCCGTTGAAGGAGATCGAGAGCTTGTCGCGGTTGGCGGGCTCGCCGGCCTTGCCGACCGCCATCACCACGCGGCCCCAATTGGCGTCCTCGCCGGCGATCGCGGTCTTCACCAGCGGCGAATTGGCGATCGACATCGCGATTCTGCGCGCCGACGGTTTGGTGGTGGCGCCCTCGACCACGACCTCGACCAGCTTGCGGGCGCCTTCGCCGTCGCGCGCCACCTGCTCGGACAGATCGGCGAGAATCTGCTGGAACGCCTTGGTGAAGGCCTTCAGCCGCGGGTCGCTGGCGCGCGAGATCTTCGGCGCGCCATGGGCGGCAGCGGCGCCGGTCGCGAATGCCAGCAGCGTGTCCGAGGTCGAGGTGTCGCCGTCGATGGTCAGCGCATTGAAGGTGTCCTCGACGCCGGCCTTGAGCAGGGATTGCAGCACCGATGCCGACAGCGGCGCGTCGGTGAAGATGAACGACAGCATGGTCGCCATGTCGGGCATGATCATGCCGGCGCCCTTGGCCATGCCGTTGATCGTCACCCTGGCCTTGCCGAGCTTCACGGTCGCGGTCGCGACCTTGGGGAAAGTGTCGGTAGTCATGATCGCCCTGGCCGCGTCCATCCAGCGATCGGGGGTCGCGGTCTCCGCGAGCTGCGCCAGCACGCCGTCGAACTTGGTGGCGTCGAGCGGCTCGCCGATCACGCCGGTCGAGGCGAGGAACACGTCCGACGTCGAGCAGCCGACCGCCTTCGCCGCGATTTGCGCGGTCAGTGCGGTCGACGCCTTGCCGGTCTTGCCGGTGAAGGCGTTGGCATTGCCGGAATTGACCACCAGCGCGCGCGCAGCCCCGCCCTTCAGCTTGGCGCGGCACCATTCGACCGGCGCCGACGGGCACTTCGACTTGGTGAAGACGCCGGCCACCGTGGTGCCCTTGTCGAGCAGCGCGAGCAGCACGTCGGTGCGTCCCTTGTAGCGGATGCCGGCGGCAGCGGTCGCAAGCCGCACACCCGCGATCGCGGGCATCTCGGGAACGTCTGATGGGGCGAGGGGAGAGACGGCGGTGGACATCGGCAAGCTTCCGGCTAGGGGAGGGAAGCGCTCCATAACATCTCGACGTGCGAAGCGGGAGAGGGCTGCGATGCGAACGCGCTGTCATGAATTGTTCAAGGAAGCCGCAGTCCCGATAGAGCCCAACGGGTCGTGTCCCATCTGCTCCTTCCCCCTGAAAGGGGGAAGGTCGGGATGGGGGTCAGCCGCGGATGCCGCTGCATGCTGAGAGAGCAGATCCCCACCCGCTTTGCTCTGGCGAGCAAAGCGACCTCCCCTTTTCAAGGGGAGGTTAAGGCGCCGCAAAAACGCAAATGGCCGGGACATGCCCGGCCATCGCAACTGCATCTGTTTCGCGAGGCTTACTTCTTCGCCGGCGCCATCTTGTTGTCGGCCGGCTTCGGCGCGTCCTTGGCGGCATCCGCCGGCGCGGCGGCGTCGGCCGGCTTGTCCATGCGCTCGACCTTGGCGGCCTCGCGCAGCTTGGCGACGTAGTCGGCCTGCGCCTTGCGGGTCACATAGGTCTCGATCTGGGCCTTCACCTGCTCGAAGTCGGGCGCCTTGCGGTTGCGCTTTTCCTCGACCTTGATGATGTGCCAGCCGAACTGCGACTTCACCGGATCGGAGATCTTGCCCGGCTCGAGCGAGAAGGCGACCGCGGAGAATTCCGGCACCATCTGCTCCTTGGTGAAGAAGCCGAGGTCGCCGCCGTCGGAGGCGCCGGGGTCCTTGGACTTCTTCTTGGCGAGCTCGCCGAAGTCGGCGCCCTTCTCGAGCTCGGCCTTGATCGCCTTGGCCTCGTCCTCGGTCTCGACCAGGATGTGGCGGGCGCGCACCTCCTGCTCGCCGGTGATCTGCTTGGCGGCCTCCTCATAGACCTTCTTCATGGCGTCGTCGGTGGTCGCGGCCTTGCCCTCGCTGGCAAGCAGGCTGTCCATCAACAGGCGGTTGCGGGTGAAGGCGAGCCGCTTCTTGAAGTCGTCATTGTTCTCGATCTTCTTGTCCTCGGCGGCCTTGGACACGATCTTCATGTCGATCAGGAAGGACAGCACGTTGTCCTTGCGGGTCGAGGGGTCCATCTGCTGCAGGCTCGGGCCGAGTTCCTCCTCGGCGAGCGCCACGTCGCTGGCGTGGATCTCCGAGCCGTTGACCTTCGCCAGCACCGGGTCGGATTCCGCGGCCCGGACCGGGAGGCCGGCAGCCAGCACTGCGACAAGACAGCCCGTCGCGGCCAGGGTGGCGAGGCCGAGGCGCAGGCCGGTTTTGGTTTCCGGGGGCGAGGTGGTCATGCAAAATCCTTGTCTCAAAGGGGGGAAGCTCGAGCGGGGCGGACACTCGCCCAATCGTGTTACATTGGCAACGCGAAAGTCTTGTCAAAATGATGAATTCCTTGACATCTTGCCAGCGTTGACAACCCCCCGACCGGGCCATATCTCTGGCCAACCGCGTCAGCGGTGAGAGCGCTTATTTTGCTGCGTTTTTCGCCGTTGAACCCAGGATGGCCTGTTTCCCACTCAATTGGCGGAGGAGCTCCGGGCCGGGGCTCGAACCGTAGCGCGTCACGGTGAGTTGATAGGCGATCCGGCGGACCATCTCAGGCTGTAATCCAGACTGAATTCCAAGACTATTCCAAGACCGAACGTCAAGACTGAACGAAGACCGAACCCGAGACCGAAGAACAGGAATTTCGCATGATCGGCGCGCTCGCCCGCAAGTTTTTCGGCTCCGCCAACGACCGTCGGGTCAAAGGGTATCAGTCCCGCGTCAACGCCATTAACGCGCTGGAGCCCGAGCTCGTCAAACTGACGGACGATCAGCTCAAGGCCCGCACCGCCGAATTCAAGCAGCAGCTCGCCAGCGGCAAGACGCTGGACGACATCCTGGTTCCGGCCTTCGCCACGGTGCGCGAGGCCGCCAAGCGGACGCTCGGCCAGCGCCATTTCGACGTTCAGCTGATCGGCGGCATGGTGCTGCATGAGGGCGACATCGCCGAGATGAAGACCGGCGAAGGCAAGACGCTGGTTGCGACGCTTGCGGTCTACCTCAACGCGCTCGCCGGCAAGGGCGTTCACGTCGTCACCGTCAACGACTACCTCGCCCGCCGCGACTCCGGCTGGATGGGCCAGATCTATTCGTTCCTGGGGCTGACCACCGGCGTGATCGTGCACGGCCTCGACGACGCCGAGCGCAAGGCCGCCTATGGCTGCGATATCACCTACGGCACCAACAACGAATACGGCTTCGACTATCTGCGCGACAACATGAAGTACCGCCTGGAGGACATGGTCCAGCGCGAGCACTACTACGCGATCGTCGACGAAGTGGACTCGATCCTGATCGACGAGGCGCGCACGCCGCTGATCATCTCCGGCCCGCTCGACGATCGCTCGGATTTCTACAACACCATCGACACCTTCATGCCGAATCTCGCCAAGAAGGACGACTACGAGGTCGACGAGAAGCAGCGCACGGTGACGCTGACCGAAGCCGGCATGGAGAAGCTGGAGAACCTGCTGCGCGACGCCGGCCAGCTCAAGGGCGACTCGCTGTACGACGTCGAGAACGTCTCCGTCGTGCATCACGTCAACCAGGCGCTGCGCGCGCACACGCTGTTCACGCGCGACAAGGACTACATCGTCCGCGACGACGAGGTCGTCATCATCGACGAGTTCACCGGACGCATGATGCAGGGCCGCCGCTATTCGGAAGGCCTGCACCAGGCGCTGGAAGCCAAGGAGCACGTCACGGTCCAGCCCGAGAACCAGACGCTGGCCTCGATCACCTTCCAGAACTATTTCCGGATGTACCAGAAGCTGTCCGGCATGACCGGCACGGCGCTGACCGAAGCCGACGAACTGTTCGACATCTACAAGCTCGAGGTCGTGGAGATCCCGACCAACCTGCCGGTGGCGCGCCTCGACGAGGACGACGAGGTCTACCGCACCCAGAACGAGAAATATGCCGCGATCCTTGCCGAGATCGAGCGCGCCAACAAGCGGCTGCAGCCGGTACTGGTCGGCACGGCCTCGATCGAGAAGTCGGAAGTGCTGGCCGAGTACCTGAAGAAGCACGGCTACAAGCAGATCGACTTCACGTCCGAATCCGGCATGGAGAAGCTCTATGCCGCCGCGCGCGCCGGCAAGCCGGCAAAGCTGTTCGCGGTGCTGAACGCGCGCTTCCACGAGCAGGAAGCCTATATCGTCGCGGAAGCCGGCGTGCCGGGCGCGATCACGATCGCGACCAACATGGCCGGCCGCGGCACCGACATCAAGCTCGGCGGCTCGCTCGATATGCGGATCCAGCAGGAGACCGCCGCGATCACCGATGAGGCCGACAAGGCCAAGAAGATCGAGCAGATCAAGGCCGACATCGAGCGCTTCCGCGAGATCGTGCTGAAGGCGGAAGAGGATTTCGAGGTCGAGCCCGCCAAGGGCAACAAGCCCGCGAAGACCGTGAAGAAGCCGGGCGGCCTCTACATCATCGGCTCCGAGCGTCACGAATCCCGCCGCATCGACAACCAGCTGCGCGGCCGTTCCGGCCGTCAGGGCGATCCCGGCCGCTCGAAGTTCTTCCTGTCGCTGGAAGACGATCTGATGCGCATCTTCGGCTCAGACCGGCTCGACAGCATGCTGCAGCGGCTCGGCCTGCAGGAAGGCGAGGCCATCATCCATCCCTGGATCAACAAGGCGCTCGAGAAGGCGCAGCAGAAGGTCGAGGCGCGCAACTTCGACATCCGCAAGAACCTCCTGAAGTTCGACAACGTCCAGAACGACCAGCGCAAGGTGATCTTCGACCAGCGCGTCGACCTGATGAAGGATGACAGCGTCGTCGAGACCGTGACCGACATGCGCCATGCCTTCGTCGAGGACGTGGTCGCCAAATACATTCCGGAGCACGCCTATGCCGAGCAGTGGGACACCGCCGGCCTCAAGGACGAGCTGAAGCGCGTGCTCGATGTCGATCTGCCGGTCGACGAATGGGCCAAGGAAGAGGGCATCGCCGACGAGGAGCTGCTGACCCGCATCGAGACCCATGTCGACGAGCGCATGGCGGCCAAGGTCGCGCAATGGGGTCCCGACGTGATGCGTTACGTCGAAAAGACCATCCTGCTGCAGACGCTGGACCATCTCTGGCGCGAGCACCTGATCATGCTCGATCATCTGCGCCAGGTGATCGGCCTGCGCGGCTATGGCCAGCGCGACCCGTTGCAGGAGTACAAGACCGAGGCCTTCAACCTGTTCCAGGAGATGAGCGCGCATCTGCGCGAGGCCGTCACCGCGCAGCTGATGCGGGTCGAGATCGTGCCGCCGGAGGAGCCGCCGCAGCCGCTGCCGCTGATGGAAGCGCACAAGCTCGATCCCAGCACCGGCGAGGACGAGTTCGCGCAGGCCCGCCTGACCGAGGCGACATACGCCCAGGCCTCGCTGGCGCCCGGGATGATTGCCACCGACCGCAATCCGAATGACCCCGCAAGCTGGGGCAAGGTCGGCCGCAACGAGGACTGCCCCTGCGGATCAGGCAAGAAGTACAAGCACTGCCACGGGCGGTACGCGTAAGCCATCGCACGCGCCGGCGGCCATCTCAGGCACGCACGTGATGCAATGTGGTCTTCGCGCTATCCGGAGCGGGTGCCCGCAGGCATCGGTATCTAAACCAGAGCGCAATAACGGGCTCGATGACGGAGCGGAGCGCTGCGTCGCGCCCGTCCGCTTGAGTCCTCAAGAGTGGACACGTCGTCGGGCTGGGCAACCGTTCTTGTTTGCCTCTGACATCGACATCACGCGGGGCACTCCAGCTTCTGTTCAAGCCGTTGTGCCCGTCGCTCACCGAGCCGCGCCGACCATGAAAACACGAACGGCCGATCGAACAGCCGCTTCGGCTTGTGCGGATGTCGGCGGCGGTCGCAATCCCAAAACGACCTGAAGGTGCAGATCGTCGCGGATCATGCCAAGGAAGTGCTCGGCCAGTCTTTCGCAATCGCGCTGTTGAAGGCCCCATTGCTTCGCGTTCTCGCGAAGAACCGCAGCCAGCCGAGCGCTCGCCTGACCCGGGCCGGCGGCAAAGAAGGTTTTCGCTAGATCAGGGAAGCGCGCGCCCTCGCCGACGACAGTACGGTAAAGCTGAAGAGCTTCCGGAGACATGACAACGTCGATGTACCTTCTGCCGACCTCGTAAAGGGTTGATTCAAGGTCGTTGCGTTCGAACGTGCTCTCCGAGAGAGGCGCCATGGCGCGCTGCGAAATCTCCCCCACGATCGTCGCGAACAACTGCTCCTTGTTGCCGAAATAGCTGTAGATCGTCCGCTTCGATCCTCCGACCTTCGCGATCACCTCATCGACGCTCGCTCCAGCAAAGCCGGAACGAAAAAACACTTCAGTCGCTGCCTCGAGAAACTCCGCGCGTCGCGCATCTCTTTTCCCCGAGCCGCTCGAAGGATCATCAACTTCAGCCAAGTTTGTGCACCTCTCTGCTGCCAGCCGCTGTTCGTCGCGTCTCGCGGGCCCTTCCAACCATAACCCTCTCATCTTGACCTGCATCTCTCAATACGGTACGGTACCGTACCGTAGCAAACCGATTAGCCGACGCAAGGAAGCCTTGAGATGAGACGAATTGGACGCCGTGTGATCGTCGGGGCAGCCGTTTCAGTGACGATCTTGGCGGTTGAGATCGGATGGGCGTGGTGGGAGTACGCCCTCTCGACAGAGACGACGGACAACGCGTACGTCCACGGCGATATCACCGCGATCGCGCCGAAGGTTGCAGGTTACGTCGCGGAAGTCGCAGTACACGACAATCAGGCGGTCTCAGCCGGAGACATCCTCGTCCGAATCGCGGACGAGGATTATCGCGCACAGCGGGACCGGGCTACGGCTTCGGTCAGCCAGGTCCAGGCGGCCATCGAGAACCTTGCGAGGCGTAAGGACCTGCAGCAGGCAGTCGTTCGCGAAGCTGAGGCGTCATCCCAGATGGCCCAAGCGGATCTGGATCTTGCCGAACGTCAATTCGGTCGGACCAGCCATCTGCTGCAAACCGGCGCAGTCTCCGTCCGTGTCCACGACACCGCCATTGCGGATCAAAGCCGCGCGCGAGCTGCGCTGGCGCGCAGCCAGGCAGCGATCACCGCAGCGCGCGAGCAAGAGGCAGTGCTCGCATCAGAATCGGCTCAATTCGCGGGGCGTCTCGCGGAGGCCCGAGCCGGCCTTTCGCTTGCTGAGATCGCTTTGTCCGAAACCATTATCCGCGCTCCGGTCGCTGGCATCGTTGGAAATCGCCGGGTTCGGCTGGGCGAGTATGTTCGCCCCGGCGGAAGTCTGCTCTCGATCGTTCCGGTTGACGGCGTCTGGGTGGTCGCCAACTTCAAGGAAACCCAGATTTCCCGGATGCGAGTCGGGCAGCCCGCCGAGATAACTGTCGACGGCTACGCGAATGTCAGAATGCGTGGAACGATCGACAGTCTTTCACCGGGCAGTGGTGCCGCCTTCAGCCTCATTCCGCCCGATAACGCGACCGGAAACTTCGTGCGGATTGTACAGCGTGTCCCCGTCAAGATCCGCCTCGACCACGCGAACGCATTACACGGCCGGCTCGTTCCGGGAATGTCCGTCGACGTGTCGGTTGACCTCACGACGCATGCGAAGCCGGCCCCAGGCCGCGCGCCTGAGGATGCCACGGTATCGCTCTTTCGCGAGGCGCACTAGGTCATGAGCTGCTCTGCGCAATCTGTGGCGGAGGCCTCTTCAGGTGAACGATCTGCCTTGCGAGGATGGGTCCTCCTCCTCTTGATCCTTGCGACAGCCACAGATGCCATCAACAGCACGGTGCTGGTGATCGCGCGGGCCCAGCTCATGGGTTCTACCCACACCACGACCGATGAGATCGCATGGGTCAACATGGCCTACCTCGCGGCAAAGCTCACCTGCTTTCCCGTCGCTGCCTGGCTTTGCGTTCGGGTAGCTTCAGGAAAGCTCATCCTTGCTGCCACGACGGTGCTGCTCGTGAGCTTGGTCGGCTGTGCGATGACTCACCACCTCGAAGTTCTCATCATGTGGCGCATTCTCCAGGGTGTCGCCGGTGCGGTGCTGCTCGTCTGCAGCCAATTTGTCTTGTTCGAAGCCTTTCCACGACGGCAGCAGGGCGTCGTGCAAGCGGCCTTTGCATTCAGCGTCATCATGGCGCCGACGACGTTGACGCCAGCGCTCCAGGGATGGGCGGTCGATACCGGAAGCTGGTCATGGATATTTTGGGCCAGTTTCCCGCTCGCACTCTGCGGATTGATCGCCGCTCTCCTGCTTCCCCTTGCCGGCATACCCAGAACGGAAAGCAGGCCATTCGATTGGACCGGCGTCAGCCTTATGGCTACCGCCATGACGGCGATCGTGTTCGTCACCCAGGAAGGCAGCCGATACAATTGGTTCGATGAGCCCGAAATCGTCGTGCTCACGATTGTCGCCATGATTGCCACTGTGTCGTTCGTCGTCTGGCAATTTGCGTCGCAGCGCCGTGGCGCGCTGATCGACTTCGGCGCCTTTAGGGACGAGCATTTCAGCTTCGGCTTCCTGGTGAGCTTCGTCGCCGGATGCGCGCTGTTCGGCAGTGCGTTTATCATTCCGGCTTTTGCCACGAACGTCCTTGATTTCTCGCCGACCTATGCAGGCTTTCTGCTGTTGCCGAGTGGACTTTGCGTGTGCGCCGGCCTGCTCGCGGCGGGTTCGGCGATCCAGTTCAGATCGCTCGATCCTACGAGGCCAATCCCCATTGGCATCCTCTGCTTCATGACGGCGATGTGGGTGATGTCGGGATCGACCTCACAAAGCGGATTACCCGATCTGGTTGCTGTCCTGCTCCTCCGCGGCTTTGGCCTGGGTTTGCTGTTCGTGTCTCTCACGCTCGTGACGCTCAACGGATTGAACGGCGTGGCTCTCGCTCACGGAATTGCCTTGTTCAATGTAGGGCGCCAGCTGGGAGGCCAGGTCGGGATCGGCTGGCTCGCGACCTATCTTGATCATCAGAACGTGCTGAACAGGACTGTGCTCTCCCAATTCATCACTCCTGGAAATCCGGCCTTCATTCAGCGCCGGGAAGCTATCGAGACGGCGCTGATTTCGAGAGGCTTCAACCCCGAAGACGCGGGACAAGCCGCGATCAGGGTGATTCAGCAGGAATTCGGACGCCAAGTCGCAACCGTGTCATTCAACGAATGCTTTCTGGCGGTCGCGGTGTTATTTCTCGGCGCCGCTCCAGTCCTGATCCTGGCCAAGATCATGCTGCATCGCCTTTCTCCTCATCGACCCATGCCATGAGAGGCAGACTCTGCCGGTGCATCCGACAAGTCTGGCCGCAGTCACACCCGATCGATATGAAGGCGAGCCGCGGCAGGTCGGTGCTGCCGCTGGCAAAACCAGCGGCTTGCACGGGCCGTATCGCAAGGGCTAACGCAGGCAGAGCTTACCCGGCGAAGGCCTTGTCGAGATCGGCGATCACGATCTTCTGCATCTTCAGCATCGCCTGCATCGCGCGATCGGCTGCCTTGCGGTCAGCGGCGCTGAGATAGCGGCCCAGCGCTGATGGGATCACCTGCCAGGACAGGCCGAATTTGTCCTTGAGCCAGCCGCAGCGCGATTCCTGGCCGCCGTCGGTGAGCTTCTCCCAGAAGTAGTCCACCTGCTCCTGGGTCTCGACGCTCAGGAAGAACGACACCGCCTCGTTGAACTTGTGCTGCGGCCCGCCATTGAGCGCGTGGAACCGCTGCCCCTCGAGCTCGAAGGTCGCCATGAAATCGCTGACGGTCTCGATCTTGGCGTTCGGAAACACCGATTTGTAGAAGGCGACGGCATCGCGGACGTTGTTGTCGAGCCAGAGGAACGGCGTGATCGAAGTCATGACGGGAAGTCCTCGCTAATTGTCGATCGGGGAAGCCTGCGCAACGGCACGCGAAGGCTGCGCCGCAGGGCGCGCCCCAAGGACGCATCAAACCGCCGCATCCCGACATTTCCTGCCGGTCTTTTTTCGATGGTTTCGATAGGAATGCGCCGGGCCGGCGCGGCCTTAATTGGCGCTGCCGATCAGGCTTTCCAGCAGGCGCTTGAGCTCGGTGGTCGACTTGTCGCCATAGCTCTCGACGATGTGCTCCTCCTGGCTCACCGCGAGCGAGTTGAGCCGCCGGCACAGCGCCTTGCCGCGGTCGGAGACGAACATCAGCACCTTGCGGCGATCCTTGGGATCCTGGACGCGATAGACCAGGGCGTCCGACACCATGCGGTCGATCATCTTGGTCAGCGTCGGATGGTTGAGCAGCACGGCATCCGCAAGCTCGCCCATCGAGTGGCCGTTGCCGTCGGACAGCACTTTCAGGATGCGCCACTGCTCGACCGGCACGCCTTCCTTGGCGAGCCGCGTCTCCAACTGCCGGTTGATCTCCCGGTTGGCTTGCGCCAGCAGGTAGGCGAGATGTTCGGTGATCGGGGAATTTTCTTTCGGCGGTTTAGCCACGGCGTGAGACCTGGTTCCTGACCCGGTGAATGAATGTCCGGCAACTCATGCCGTTTCTATATGCACTTCAATTGTTGAATATTCAATATTTTCACCTAGGATATTCCCCCAACCAAGGGGCGGATGCCGCGACCGCCCGCTGGCTGCGTTGCGTACTGCTTCCCAGACAGGAGTTGGCGTGCTCTCGACGGTCTCTTTCCAGGCGTATGGCGGCATGCCCGTCGCGCCGCCGCTGCTGTTTCGAAACCCGTCGTCCTGCGCGGCCGATCTCGCTTTGACCGTCAAGCCGGGCTCGTCGCGGCGTGGCGGCACCGACAGCAAGCTTCGAATCGGCAATTTCATCACCTTCTCCCGGGCGCCCGGGATCTGGGGGCCGATCTCCGCCAACAGCGTCATGCTCGCGGTCGCCGAGATCAACCGGCGCGGCGGTATCCGCGGCCGCGAGGTCGAATTGTCGATGTACGACGCCGGCGGCCCGATCGAGGAGGTGGTGCGCCGCGCCGAGCGGGCTATCGCCTTCGACGAGATCGACGTCATCATGGGCTCGCATATCTCGGCGGTGCGCCTCGCGCTGCGCAAGGTCACGGCCGGCCGCATCCCCTATGTCTACACGCCGGTCTATGAGGGCGGCGAGCGGACGCCGGGGGTGATGGCGATCGGCGAGACGCCGCGCGCGGAAAGCCGGCCGGCGATCCACTGGCTCACCGAGGTCAAGAAGGCGCAGCGCTGGTACCTGATCGGCAGCGACTATGTCTGGCCCTGGCAGTCGCATCGCGCGGTGAAGCGCTACATCAAGGAGGCCGGTGGTCATGTCGTCGGCGAGGAATTCGTCCCGCTCGGCGAGGACAATCACGAGCCGCATCTGGCGCGGATTCGCGCCGCCAAGCCCGACGTAGTGCTGATCAGCCTGATCGGCACCGACAGCATCACCTTCAACCGCGCCTTCGCCGAGGCAGGGCTTGCGGCGACCACGCTGCGTTACGCCGGCGCGATGGACGAGACCGTGATGCTCGGCGTCGGCCCGGACTCGACCGAGAACCTGTTCTGCGCTTCCGGTTATTTCGGCTGCATCGATTCGCGCGCCAATGACGACTTCCGGACCAGCTACCGCGCGATGTTCGGCGAGCATGCGCCGCCGATCGGCTCGGTCGGGCAGTCCAACTACGAGGGGATGCGCTTTCTCGAGGCGGCGGCCAATCAGGCGCGCTCGCTGTCGATCGGACCGTTGTCCGCCGCAGCGCACAACCTCGTCTACAGCGGCGCCCGCGGCACCGTCACCATCCGCGACGGCCGCGCCGAGATGCCGATCTATCTTGCCGAGGCCGACGGTCTCGACTTCAATGTGATCAGGACGATCTAGTTGGACCGGGCAATGCCGCGCTCGCCGCGCGGCTTGCCGGTGCCAGACAGGAGCAGGTGTGCATTCGACGCCCTACGTCATGGCCCGAACCTCCAGCAACAGGTATGGCGGCCTTCCATGCCCGCCATCCCTGCTGTTCCGGAACCTGACGTCGGCGCGGTCCGATCGGGTGTTTTCCCCGATGGATCGGGACGGTTTCGGTCCGCGCGGTGCGCGCAGCCGGCTGCGGATCGCCGGCTTCGTCTGCTGCACCGGCTCGCCCGGGATGTGGGGACCGGCCGCGACCTCGAGCGCGCAGCTCGCCGTCGCCGACATCAACCGGCGCGGCGGCATCCTCGGCCGCGAGATCGAGTTCTCGGTCTATGATGCCGGCGGACCGATCGAGGAGGTGCTCGACCGCGCCGAGCAGGCGATCGCGTCCGACGACGTCGATCTCATCATGGGCATGCACACCAGCGCGGTGCGCGTCGCGCTGCGCGGCCTGATCACCCGCAGCAAGATCCCCTACATCTACACGCCGGTCTATGAGGGCGGCGAACGGACGCCCGGCGTCATCGCGATCGGCGAGACGCCGCGCTGGCAGAACCGGCCGTCGATCCACTGGCTGGCCGAGGCGAAGCGCGCCTCGCGCTGGTACCTGATCGGCAGCGACTATGTCTGGCCCTGGCAGTCGCACCGCGCGGTGAAGCGCTACATCAAGGAAACCGGCGGCCAGGTGGTCGGCGAGGAGTTTGTGCCGGTCGGCGAGGACAATCACGAGGCGCAGCTGGAGCGCATCCGTGCCGCGAAGCCCGATGTCGTGCTGATCTCGCTGATCGGCACCGACAGCGTGACCTTCAACCGCGCCTTCGCCGATGCCGGCCTTGCCGCCACCACGCTGCGCTTTGCCGGCTGTTTCGACGAGACCGCGCTGCTCGGCATCGGCGCCGACAAGACCGAGAACCTGTACTGCGCCTCCGGCTATTTCCCCTCCGTCGGCTCGCGCGAAGGCGACGATTTCAGGGAGCGTTATCGCGCGATGTTCGGTGCGTTCGCGCCGCCGGTCGGTTCGTGCAGCGAGTCCGCCTATGAAGGGTTCTGCCTGCTCGAGGCCGCCGCCAAGCGCGCCGGCACGCTGGACATGCGGCCGCTGCTCGCGGCGGCGGACAACCTCGTCTATCGCGGCCCGCGCGGTCCGGTCACGGTGCGCAGCGGCCACGCCCGGATGCCGATGTATCTTGCCGAAGCCGACGGTCTCGACTTCAGGGTGATCAAGCCGATCTGAGTCTTTCTTCACCTCTCCCGCTTGCGGGGTCGAGACCAGCGGAGCAGGCTCTTAGGTCGCATTGCATCGAAGATGCAATGCGGGTGGGGGTTCTCTCCACGATATGACTCGCGGTGGCACCCCCACCCCAACCCTCCCCCGCAAGCGGGAGAGGGAGCCTTGCGAAATAATACTTGAAAAGGAAAATATTTCCGTTTTCAATACAGCAACGGGGTGAGCGGTTCGCGCGGGCAACGCGCCGCTGCACCCTGCGTCGAGGGATCAAATCCAAAGATCAAAAGCTATCAGGAGAGCGCCGTGACCGTCGTCCTTCCCACGCCAACGCAACTTCGTGCCGTCGCCGAGCAGTGCGGCCTGTCACTGACCGATGAGGATGTGGCCTCGTTCCGCGGCCTGATGCAGGGCTCGATCGACGCCTACAACGTGATCGCCGCGATGCCGGACGAGCTGCCCAAGGTGAAATATCCGCGCACGCCGGGCTATCGCCCGTCGGCGGAGGAAAACCCGCGCAACGCCTGGTACTACAAGTCGACCGTGAAGGGCGCGGCCTCCGGCAAGCTCAAGGGCAAGACGGTGGCGCTGAAGGACAACATCATGCTGGCCGGCGTGCCGATGACGAACGGCTCGTCGACGCTGGAAGGCTATATCCCCGATTTCGACGCCACCATCGTCACGCGCATGCTCGATGCCGGCGCCGAGATCGCCGGCAAGACCCATTGCGAGCACTTCTGCCTGTCCGGCGGCAGCCACACCAACTCCTACGGAGCGGTGCACAATCCGCACAAGATGGGCTACTCGGCCGGCGGGTCGTCGTCGGGCTCCGGTGTCGTGGTCGCGCTCGGCGAGGTCGACATGGCGATCGGCGGCGACCAGGGCGGCTCGATCCGCATGCCGTCCTCGTTCTGCGGCACCTACGGCATGAAGCCGACCTGGGGCCTCGTGCCCTATACCGGCATCATGCCGATCGAAATCTTCGTCGACCACACCGGCCCGATGACCGCGACGGTGGAGGACAACGCGCTGCTGCTCGAAGTGATCGCCGGCGACGACGGCTACGATCCGCGCATCAAGGCGCCCAAGGTCGAGGATTACACCAAGGCGCTGGGCAAGGGCGTCAAGGGCATGAAGATCGGCATCCTCAAGGAAGGCTTCGAGCAGCCGACCGCGGAGGCCGCGGTCAACGAAAGCGTGCGCGAGGCGGCCAAGCGCTTCAAGGATCTCGGCGCGTCGGTCGACACCGTGTCGATCCCGATGCACATGGTCGGCCCGGCGATCTGGACGCCGATCGGCACCGAAGGCCTGACCCAGACCATGATGTTCGGCGACGGCTACGGCCTCAGCCGCCCCGACCTCTATTCGACCTCGCTGATGGATTTCCATCGCGGCTGGCGCCGCCAGGCGGACTCGCTGTCGGAAACCACCAAGCTGTTCATGATGCTCGGCACCTACATCAACAACAGCTTCGGTCCGCGCTTCTACGGCAAGGCGCTCAACATCTCCCGTCGCCTCACCGCCGCCTATGACAAGGCGTTCAAGGATTATGACCTGCTGCTGCTGCCGACCACGCCGATGAAGGCGCCGGCGCTGCCGGCGGCCAATGCCAGCCGCGAGGACTATGTCGCCCGCGCGCTCGAGATGATCACCAACACCGCGCCGTTCGACATCACCCATCACCCGGCGATGTCGCTGCCCTGCGGCATGATCGACGGCCTGCCGGTCGGGTTGATGCTGGTCGGCCGGATGTTCGAGGAATCCACCATCTACCGCGCCGCCCACGCCTTCGAGCAGGCCGGCGACTGGAAGAAGATGTGAGGCGCCGCTTGTTGCAGACGCAGGCTGGATGGATCGAGCGCCATGGCTAGCACTTTTGCCGCGGCGTTCGAGATCGTGAGCTTCGGCGCGATCATCGTGCTGGTGGTGCTCGGGCTCGGCATCATCGCCAGCATGATGGGCATCTTCAACTTCGCGCAGGGCGAGTTCGTCCTGCTCGGGGCCTATGTGACCTATCTGGCCTACGCCCATGGCGCGCCGGTCTGGGTCGGCATGGTCGCGGCGCCCTTCGTGGTCGGCGCGATCGGCTTCGTGCTGGAGGCGCTGATCATCAGGCGGTTCTACGCCGCGCCGATCGTGGCGATGCTCGGCACCTATGCGCTCGGCCTGATCATCCGCGAGAGCGTGCGCGGCCTGATCGGCGGCTTCTATCTCACGGTGCCGGAGCCGATCGGCGGCTCGATCGACCTCGGCTCGGTCCACATCTCGGCCTGGCGCTTCACCATCATCGTGATCACGCTCTTGGTGATGGGCGCCTGCTATCTCTTGCTGGCGCGCACCTCGTTCGGGCTTCGGGTCCGCGCCACGCTGGAGAATCCGGCGCTGGCGCGCGCCTCGGGCATCTCGACGCCCCTGATCTACGGGGCGACCTTCGCGTTTGGCGCGGCGCTCGCCGGGCTTGCCGGCGCGCTGATCGTGCCGGTGTTCAGTCTGTTTGCCGACCTTGGCATCCGCTTCCTGATCCAGGGCTTCGTCGCCGTGATGGTCGGCGGGGTCGGCTCCTTCATCGGTCCGGTCGCCGGCGCCGGTGTGATCGGCACGCTCAGCGCGGCGCTGCCCTGGGTGATGTCTCCGGTCGTCGCCGACGTCCTCGTCTTCGTGCTCGCCATTGCCTTCATCAAATTCCGCCCGCAGGGCCTCATATCGGGAAAAGGGGTTTAGTCAGATGTTCGATCGCACCAATCTCTCGCGCCGCCGCTTCATGAGCAATTTCGCCTTCGCGACCGGCGCGCTCGCGACCGGGGTCGGCAGCTGGGTGGTCAGGCCCGACTGGGCCAACGCCGCCGAGGGACCGATCAAGGTCGGCATCGCGACCGACCTGACCGGCCCGATCGCCTATGCCGGCAACGCCGACGCCAACGTCGCCAAGATGGTGATCAAGGAGATCAACGCCGCCGGCGGCCTGCTCGGCCGGCCGCTCGAGCTCTATATCGAGGACACCGCCTCGAACGAATCGGTCGCGGTCGGCAATGTCCGCAAGCTGATCCAGCGCGACAAGGTCGACATGGTGCTCGGCGGCATCACCTCGTCGATGCGCAACGCGATCAAGGATCCGATCGTGGCGCGCGGCAAGACGCTCTACATCTATCCGCAGCTCTACGAGGGCAAGGAGTGCACGCCCTATCTGTTCTGCACCGGACCGACGCCGGCGCAACAATGCGACACCTTCATCCCCTGGCTGATCAAGAACGGCGGCAAGAAATTCGCGCTGCCGAGCGCCAACTATGTCTGGCCGCACACGCTCAACGTCTACGCCCGCAAGGTGATCGAGTCGAACGGCGGCGAGGTGGTGTTCGAGGAGTATTACCCGCTCGACCAGGTCGACTTCTCGGCCACCGTCAACCGCGTCATCTCCAACAAGGTCGACGTCGTCTTCAACACCGTGATCCCGCCCGGCGTCGGTCCGTTCTTCAAGCAGCTTTATGAAGCCGGCTTCCTCAAGAACGGCGGGCGGCTCGCCTGCGTCTACTATGACGAGAACACGCTCAACATCAACCAGGCCAACGAGATCGAGGGGCTGGCGAGCTGCCTCGATTATTTCAAGGTGCTGACCAAGGAAGATCCGTTCGACGCCAAGCTGCAGGCGGCCTATGAAAAGGATTTCCCCGGCAACTTCCTGTTCGCGGCCGGCAGCGCCGCCACCGGAACCTATCGCGGCCTCAAGCTGTGGGAGGCGGCGGTCAAGGAGGCCGGCAAGGTCGATCGCGACTCCGTTGCGGCCGCGCTCGACCACGCCAAGATCGCCGAAGGGCCGGGCGGACCCGCGGAGATGGTGCCAGGCAAGCGTCACTGCAAGATGAAGATGTACACCGCTGTTGCCAAAGGCGGGAACTATGAGATCGTGGCGCGCAGCGACGGTCTCGTTGATCCCAAGGAATGCTGAGCGATCAATGGTTGGAGCAAGAGAAGCGGTCGCACGCGTCGGTGAGGAACCAGATGCCGTGACGGGCGAGGGTGCACCGGCCGCAAGCGCGCCGGCGGGACGGACATCGGCAGGATGGAAAGTCCTGCCGATCGTGGAGGGGCTGGTGCTGTTGATCGCACTGGTCCTGCCATGGGTGCTGCAGGATTATCTCACGGTGTTCGCCACCCGTGTGGTGATCCTCGCGCTGTTCGCGCTGTCGTTCGACCTGGTGTGGGGCTACGCCGGCATCATGAGCTTCGGCCAGGCGCTGTTCTTCGGCGCCGCCGGCTACGGCGTGGCGCTCTTGGCACGCGACCTCAACGTCACCTCGATCCTGTTGATCCTGCCCGCCGGCATCTTGATCGGGCTCACTGCGTCGCTGCTGCTCGGCGGCTTCCTGCTGCTCGGGCGTTATCCCTCGAGCGTGATCTTCGTCTCGCTCGGCACCCTGACCGGCTCCTATGCCGCGGACCGGCTGGCGCGCGGCTGGTACTATCTCGGCGGCCAGAACGGCATCCCGTCGATCCCGCCGCTCACCCTCGGCAGCTACGAGTTCGAGGAGGGGCCGATCTACTACTACATGGTGCTCGGCATCCTCGTGGTCGTCTATCTGCTCTGCCGCTTCCTGGTCCGCTCGCAATTCGGCCTCGCGCTCGCCGGCCTGCGCGAGAACGAGCAGCGCATCGCCTTCTTCGGCTACAAGGCGCAGCATCTGAAGGCGATCATCTTCGCGGTCGGCGGCACCATCGCCGGTCTCGCCGGCAGCCTCTATGCCTTCCACGAGGGCTTCGTCTGGCCCAACATGCTGGGCGTCGTGTTCTCGACCCAGGTCGTGCTCTACGTCTTGTTCGGCGGCTCCGGTACGCTGATCGGCGCCGTGATCGGCACCGTGATCATCGAGGGCGTCAGCTTCTGGCTGTCGGACAATTACCGCGACGTCTGGCCGATCATCCTCGGCGTGCTGCTGCTGCTCGTCATCATGTTCCGGCCGCTCGGGCTGATCTCCTTCGTGCTCGGCGAGCGCGAGCGGGTCGGCAGTTTCGGCAAGGCCCCGAAGGAGACCGGCAATGCCGCTCCTTGAGGCGCAAGGCATCAGCAAGGTGTTCGGCAAGCTCACCGCGCTCGACGGTGCGGCGCTGACCGTCGGCGAGAACGAGTTCCACGGCCTGATCGGCCCGAACGGCTCCGGCAAGAGCACGCTGATGAAATGCGTCGCCGGCGCCGAGGTGCCGACCACGGGCAAGGTCTCCTTCGTCAACACCGACATCACCGCGTTCACGCCGACCGAGCGCGCCCGCGCCGGCATGAGCCTGAAGTTCCAGATCACCTCGGTGCTGCCGACGCTGACGCTGTACGACAACATCCTGCTGGCGCTGCAGGCGCAGTGCTCGCTGTTCGATCTGGTGCTCTCGCGCACCCGCAAGAGGCTGCACGATCAGGTGATGACGATGCTGACCCAGTTTCGGCTCGCCGATCGCGCGCATGATGCCGCCGCGGCGCTGTCGCATGGCCAGCAGCAATGGCTCGAGATCGCGATGGCGCTCGCCGGCAAGCCGCGGCTGTTGCTGCTGGACGAGCCGACCGGCGGCATGAGCCTCGAGGAGCGCCGCGTCACCGGCGAGCTGTTGCAGCCGATCAAGCAGCATTGCTCGCTCGTCATCGTCGAACACGACCTCGATTTCATCCGCGACATCTGCGACCGCCTCACCGTGCTCGACCAGGGCAAGGTGCTGGCCTCGGGGACGGTCGCGGAAATCCAGGCCAACAAGAGCGTCCAGGAGATCTATCTTCGCCGTGCCTGAGCAAACCTTCCTCGATATCCGGCATCTCGATGCCGGTTATGGCCGCAGCCAGGTTCTGTTCGATGTCAACATCGGCATTCCCTGGCGCGGCGGCGTCGCCGTGCTCGGCCGCAACGGCGCCGGCAAGACCACGCTGATGAAGACCATCGTCGGCGAGCTCGCAAGCTCGCAAGGCGAGTTGTTCTTCGACGGCCGCGACATCACGCGGCGCCGCACCGAGGAGCGCGTGCGCTCCGGCATCGGCTATGTGCCGCAGGAGCATTCGGTGTTCGCCCGCCTGTCGGTGCGCGACAACCTCGCGGTCGGCTCGCTGTTCAATCCGGATGCCAGCGCGGTCGATCGCGTGCTGGAGATCTTCCCGAAACTCGGCCAGCGGCTCGACCAGCCGGCCGGCACGCTGTCCGGCGGCGAGCGCAAGATGCTGGCGATCGGCCGCGCCATGCTCGGCAATCCAAAACTGCTGCTGCTGGACGAGCCGACCGAAGGCGTCTGGATCGGCGTGATCGAGGAGATCACCGAGCGGCTGATCGAGCTCGCGAAGAGCATCTCGGTCGTGATCGTCGAGCAGCATCTCGACCTCGCGCTGCGCGTCGCCGACTATGCCTATGTGCTGGACCGCGGCCGCGTCGCGCTGCAGGGCGGCGCGAGCGAGGTGCGGAGCGATCCGGAACTGCTGCGCTATCTGGCGCCGTAGCAGGCTTCAATGCGGCAGGCGGTCGGCCTTGCGGCCGATCACGCCGTCGCCCGGCGTCCGCGTCCGCCGTGCCGATCGCATCTCGCGACGCACATACCAGGCCGCGATCGAGCAGATCAGCCAGGCCAGCGATGCGGCGATGAAGGCGGCCGGCACGCTGCGGTCCACCGTCAGCGCGTAGACGATGGCAAATGCCAGCATGCCGACCGCGCCGAGTGCTGCGCCTGCGGCATCGAGCGCCGCGGCCTGCTGCCCGCGCCACGTGCCATCGAGCCCGGCGTTCCGCTTGCGGCGGATTTCATGCTTCTCGATCAAGGTCGCGCTGGCGCAGAAGATGGCGGGGAGTGCAAGAAAGGCGCCGCCGACATAGGCGCCGCAGGTGCTGCTGATCAGGCCGGTCAGGACGGTGACGCCGCCACCGAGCACGAAGCGGATCAGATATTCGGTCCAGCGGCTTTCCCTGAGCGAGGACAGTGAGACGCGGACCGGTGTCATGCCTGCCCTCCGGCAACGCCCAGCAAGCCGAAGACGATCGCGAGCCAGACGACAAGCGCCAGCAAGGTGGCGGGGGCAGCGCGGAGTCTTGCGCGAATCAGCAGTTGGCAGACCACGAAGCTATAGATGGCCAGCGCAACGGCGCCGGCCATCATCGCGCGGCTCTGCAGGCCGGCGTAGTCGGCGCCGTGCTGGTACACGGCGATGCCGAGGGTGGCGAGCGCAACCGACGGCGCCGCGCCGAACAGGCCGGCAAAGCTCTTCGGACGCAGAATGTCGCCCAGCATCGCGAAGGCCGACACCACGGCTCCGCCCACGAGAAAGCGGATGACATATTCGCTCATCGCGCCTTGCCCCGCGGCGGATCGTCACCGGGATAGCCGGTCCATAATCGCAGCAGCCGCTCGAGAACTGCCCCGAGCCCAAATCCCGCGATCACGTCGCTCGTCCAGTGTGCGAGAACCACAATGCGCGTCAGCGAAAGGCCGATCGCGACGGACTGCATCGCGCGGCGCGCGCCGGCGGGCAATGTCGCGGCCGCCGACGCCAGCGCGCCCATATGCAGCGCGTGGCCGGATGGGAAGGCGTCGTCGCGCTTGCCCGAGATCGGGATGCCATTGGCGTGGCCGGTCACGGTCAGGCGATCCGGGCGGGTCTGATTGAACAGCAATTTCAGGCCATGCGGCAGCAGCGATGCTGCGACCGTCACCAGCAGCGCGTGATTGCCGGCGCGCTCGAGCGAGGCGCCGCGCCCGCGTGAGGCGAGCCAGCCGGCGGCGGCGAGCGCAAGCAGGACCTTTTCGTCAGCGCCCCAGGTCAATCCGCGGGCGATCTCTTCCGGCGCAGGTGCGGTGTTGCGGGCGATCGCACGCGCGATCATGGTGTCCGCCGCGGTCGGGCGAATGGTGATCGGGAAGGGGGCGCCTTGATGGCGGCGTACGCGAACTCTGGCTGTCGTATGCATGGTCAGGTTCCCATCCAACGCGCCAGCCGCGGCATGGGTCCTAACAGGGCATGCAAGGAACCAAATGCAGATCGATGCTCTTGAACTCTTGCCCGTCTCGACCTGATCCCAAGGCTCAATTCCGAGGCTTCATCCCGAGGCTTCGCGCGCCAACCGGGATGCACGGCGGGCGATAGTTGTTCTCAGGGAGAGGTGTCGATGACGGAGCCGGACGTTCGCAAGGGGATGCCGCCGGTCAAGCTTTCGCGCGATGAATTCGAGCGGCGCTACCGGAAGCGATTTGCCGATCCGGTCTTTCAATCCATGCAGACGGAGCTCGCGACGATCATCGCCGGCGCCTGGGACGCCTATCGTCATTCGCGCAAGGCGCCGGTTACCCGCAAGGCCGGCCCCGGCTTTGCCGATCCCGACTATGATCTCGCGGTCGATTGGCTGTCCGCGCGCGATGCCATCGATGAAGCGCAGCGCAGGCACGACGATCCAAACGAGGCGCCGCATATCCTGCTGATCAACGGCTCCTCGCGCAGCGAACATACGTGTCCCGGCGAGATGTCGAAAAGCTGGCGCTTGGTCGAGATCGCGGAGGCCGCCTTTCGCGAGATGGGCCTCGCGGTCGATGTGCTCGATCTGTCGCGGCTGACGTCCGAGTTCGGCAGGGAGATTCACCCCTGCAAGTCCTGCGTCTCCACCTCGATGGCGCTCTGCCACTGGCCGTGCAGCTGCTATCCGAACTACTCGCTCGGGCAAACCGACGACTGGATGAACGAGATCTATCCGCTGTGGGTGCGCGCGCACGGCATCATGATCATCTCGCCGGTCAACTGGTACCAGACGCCGACCGGGCTCAAGGCGATGATCGATCGCCTGGTCTGCGCCGATGGCGGCAATCCCGATCCGACCTCAACCCACGGCAAGACCGCGAGCGAAGCCAAGGCGCTCGAACTCAAGGGCTGGCCATACCCCAAGCATTTGCGCGGCCGGCATTTCGGCATCGTGGTCCACGGCGACAGCGTCGGTGCGGAAACCTGCCGTCGCTTTCTTGCGGACTGGCTCACCGACATGGAGTTGATCTCGGCCGGCGGCAGGGCCGAGATCGATGGCTATGTCGGCTACATGAAGCCCTATGCGATGTCGCATCGCGATCTCGACGACGACAGGGCCTTCCAGGAACAGGTGCGCAATGTCGCGCTGGCGCTCGGCGCCGCCGTCGACCTCGCGCGCACCGGGCATCTGGAAGATCCCGGCAAGGGGCTCGAGGACCCGCGGCCGAAGTAGGGTGGAATCCGAGTTCCCAAAGGAACGAAGCGCCCCGGCTGCCCGTTAGGCCGCGGGAGGAAGTCACAATGCGCTATATTTCGATTGCAGCTCTTGTTGCGGCTGCCGTGATGAGCAGCGGTGCCGCGTTGGCGCAGCATTCCGGTACGCCATCGGAACAGAACGCATGTTCGCGCGATGTCCAGCGTTTCTGCCGCAAGGACCTCGGCAATGACGGCGCCGTGCAGAACTGCCTGCAGATGAAGCGGGCCAGCCTGAGCACAAGCTGCAAGAAGGTTTTCGAAAGCCACGGCATGTAACGGTCAACGCGCACGCGACGGTGACGGAGCGGGGTGTTCGAACCTGCGAGCTGGCGGTGCGGCAGCGACGAGGCGTCTGCGCGCGGTACTGACGCCCTGGGTGCGATCGGCACCCGGCGGAAAGAAGAGCAAAGCTGGGGCAAATCATGTCGCGAGAACGTCGCGGTGTGACTCACAGACAGCGCCACACATTCAGTGTCGTCCTGGCGAAAGCCAGGACCCATTACCCCAAATGAGAGTTATTGCGCGACGCTGGGGCCACGATCCCATTCACGATCAAGTTCGGTGGTTATGGGTCCTGGCTTTCGCCAGGACGACGACAATATTTGCGGCAGCGGCGCAACAGACCGCAATTGCGCACCAGGCCGGGACGACACTGTGAGCTGCTTGAAATGTTTATCGCAAACGACCGGCGGCGCGTAGGTGCCGCCCTTGCTACTTCACCGCCGAGAAGCGGGTGTCGAACGAGTTGGTCTGTACCACAGGCGCGGAGCCGGCGAGTTGGGTCGACGACGTCGGGGCCGGCGCGGCTGCGGCGGTGGTAACCTGCGGCTTCGGCGCGGGCTTGGCGGCCTGCTTCGGCTCAGCCTTGGGGGCGACGCGAACCACCGATTGCGGCTTGGCCTCGGCGACCTTCGGCTTGGCCGGTGCGGCAGCGGCCGGAGCCGGCGCGGTCGTCTTGCTGGCGTCGGCGGTGCCGCCGATGCCAACCTTGCGCGCAAAGCTGGAGAAGAAGCCTTCGGATTTGTCAGAGGTGGATTTGTCAGCGGCGGATTTGTCTGACGCGTTCGCCGAGGCAACGCGGGTGCCGGCCGACGATGCGGTCGACGACGTCGTCGCCACGACCGGCTCTTCCTGCTGGACCGCGAGATTGGGCTTCGGCGGATTGACCGTGCCGGGGATCGTGCCGGGCGCGCGTGCCAGCGACATCGACGCCAGCGCCTGGCTGTCGCCGCCTTCGGAGAGGCCGGTGTTTCCTTCCGGAATCTTCGAGGCGAAGATCGCGTTCATGCCGCCGTCGATGCCGGTGTTGAGGCGCGCAACGGGCGTCCCCTTGGACACCAGCTTGGCGGTCTCGGCGGCGTCGCGCTGTTCCTTCTCGTGCACAGCGCTCGCGATCTCCTCGGGGATCACATAGGCCGGGCACTTCGCAGAGGCGTCGAACACCGGATCGCGTGTCGCGCCCGGCGCCTTCACCGCGTCGAACACGTACTTCTTCTCGCAGAAGTCGACCTTCGGCTCCTGCTTCGTCACCTCGAAATGATCGTAGCCTTCCTTGATCATCTTCCAGAACGGCATGTTCGGATTGTTGCGGTGCTTGGCCATGTTCACCGGCGTCATCCGGAACGGATAGGCCTGCAGCTGGAACGCCTTCTGGCCGCCGAAGAAGGATTCGCGGCCGAGCGAATAGATTTCCGCGATCTGCTCGTCGGTCATCGCGTAGCAGCCGCGCGAGGAGCAATCGCCATGCACCATCAGCTGCGAGCCGGTGCGGCCGAGCGCCTTGTCGAAGGCGTTGGGATAGCCGGTGTTGAACGACAGGTAATAGGCTGATTGCGGGTTCATCTGGCTCGGGTTGATCGAGTAGAACCCTTCGGGTGCCTGGCGGTCGCCCTCGCGGACCTTCGGACCGAGATCGCCCGACCAGCGGCAGATCGGATAGGTCTTGAGCAGCGCGAACTGGCCGGAGCGGTTTTGCTTCCAGACCTCGAGCTCGGCCTCCTGCTTGAACAGCCGCACCAGGATCGGCGACTGCATGTCCATGTCCTTTTCGGTCATGGCAGCGACGAGCTTTGGCGGGACCGGCTGGTTGGCCTTGGCGTTCTGCGCGAGCGAGATCTGGTCGCTGTCACAACCGGCGAGCATGACGCCTGCGGCGAGGACCGCCGAGGTCAGAAGCGCGCGTACGAGCGTGCGATGAGTCAAGTCCGAGCTCCACACCCACCGGGCGATTTTCGCGACCCCAACACGGCGAATATGCCCTGAAGCCATTGTCTAAAATATTAGCCTTCGACGACCCCTGCTCGCAACCTGAACCGGGGCGGACAGCCCTCACGGTAGCAGGCATGGTTCAAGGAATGTTAAAGACCCGGCTCGGGGCCCAATTACGGCAAAATTGGTCGATTTGGACGAAAAATCGGGCCGTTTGGGCGCGTCAGCCGAGCTTGCGGCCGATATCGAGAAACTTCTGGCGCCGCTGTTTGCGAATCGCGTCCGGATCAAGATTTCGTAGGTCGTTGAGCGCCTGGGCGATGGCGTCGCCCGTGGTCGCGATCATCGCGGCGGGGTCGCGATGGGCGCCGCCCGAGGGCTCCTTCAGGATCTGGTCGATCACGCCGAAGCGCAGCATGTCCTGGGCGGTGATCTTCATGCTGTTGGCGGCTTCCTGCGCCTTGGTGCCGTCGCGCCACAGGATCGAGGATGCCGCCTCCGGCGAGATCACGCTGTAGATCGCGTGCTCCATCATCAGGACGCGGTTCGCCGTAGTGATCGCGATGGCACCGCCCGACATGCCTTCGCCGGTGACGATCGCGACATTGGGCACGCCGAGCGACAGGCAGGCGTCGGTCGAGCGGGCGATCGCCTCGGCCTGGCCGCGCTCTTCGGCGCCGATGCCGGGATAGGCGCCGGCGGAATCGACGATCGACAGCACAGGGATGCCGAACCGGTCGGCCATTTCCATCAGGCGCACCGCCTTGCGGTAGCCTTCGGGGCGCGCCATGCCGAAATTGTGCTTGATGCGGCTCTCGGTGGTGGCGCCCTTTTCCTGGCCGACCACGCAGATGCTCTCGCCGCGGAAGCGGCCGAAGCCGCCGACCAGGGCCTCGTCGTCGGCGAATTTGCGGTCGCCCGCCATCGGCGTGAATTCGGTGATCAGGCCGCCGATGAAATCGGTGAAGTGCGGCCGCTGCGGATGCCGCGCCACCAGCGTCTTCTGCCACGGCGTCAGATTGGAATAGAGCTCGGTGAGCGCCTGCGCCGCCTTGTCCTCGATCCGCGCGACCTCGTCGCCGATGTCGCTGCCGCTCGCGGCAAGCGCACGCAACTCGTCGATCTTGGATTCAAGCTCGGCGACGGGTTTTTCGAAGTCGAGATAGCTGCGCATCGGGTCGGGCATCAACTCAATATAGGGAGGAACGGTGCGAGGGGCGAAGCGGTTTCGGCGTCGGAAAGAGAAGCTTTGTAACTTCAAACGGTTAACGCGCATCCGGGTGGAATGCACGCTTCGGGATCGCAAGCAGGTGACGCTCTTTCTGCGGAGACGAAGCGGAAGTCAAGGCGGATTGCTCGTAGCCCGGATGGAGCGAAGCGCAATCCGGGAAGCTATATCGGCGGAAATACCAATCCCGGATTGCGCTGCGCTTCATCCGGGCTACGGACCGCTACGATTTCTCCGCCAACGGATGCAGGTCGCGGACCAGGCTCTTCAGCCGCTCCTCGACCACATGGGTGTAGATCTGGGTGGTCGAGATGTCGGTGTGGCCGAGCAGGGTCTGGACGATGCGCAGGTCCGCGCCATTGTGCAGCAGATGGCTGGCAAACGCATGACGCAGCACGTGCGGGGAGACCAGCCGCGGCGCAAGGCCGGAGGCGCCCGCGAGCTCCTTCAGGTCGCGGGCGAAATGCTGCCGGGTCAGATGACCGCTCTCGCCGGAGGACGGAAACAGCCATTTCGACTGCGCGGCCTTCTTCGCCTTCGGCTGCATCACCTCCAGCGCGGCGAGATAGTCCGCCATCGCCTGGCGCGAGGCGTCGTTCAGCGGCACCAGCCGTTCCTTGTTGCCCTTGCCGCGCACCACGATCATTCGCGCATCGCGCCGCGCCGCGGAGACCGGCAGCGACACCAGCTCGGAGACGCGCAGGCCGGTGGCGTAGAGCACCTCGAGCAGGCAGTAGAGCCGCAGCGCGCGCAGCCGCTGCGCCGGCGAGACGTCGGTCTGGGTCAGCTCCTTGGCGCGGGTCAGCATGCGGTCGACGTCGGCGATCGACAGCACCTTGGGAAGGCCGCGGCCGCGCTTCGGGCCGGACAGGATCGCGGCCGGATCGTCGGTGCGGACCCGCTCGTTGAGCAGGAAACGGTAGAGGTGCCGCATCGCCGACAGCCGCCGCGCCACGCTGGTCGACTTGAAGCCGCGGGTATCGAGGTCGGCGAGGTAGCCGCGCAGGCTCTCGGTGTCGGCGCTGGTGAAGTCGGCGCCGGCATGGGCGAGATAGTCCGAGAAATCGGTGAGGTCGCGCCGGTAGGCGTCGAGCGTGTTGGCGCCGGCGCCCTGTTCCGCGGCGAGCATGTCGAGGAACAACGCGGTCAGTTTGGCGTCGGAGGACTTGGCGAGGGTCTTGGCGGGATTTTTGGCAGCAGCGGGCATGCCGGAATCATAGCGTCTATTTCTTGAGGAACTTATCCGGTGGGATGGTCACCGTCATTTCCCGCGGTTTCGGGTGCACGAAATTCGCCAGCGCGAAGACGATGCCATAGCCGATCCCGAAAATCACGGCGACGACCGTCAGGAAGCGGAACAGGCTGGGCATGAAGGCGACTCGGGCGGCGAATTAACCAATGAAATCATCCAACATGTTCCCCGCGCGGTTGCAAGAGTCGCTGGTAAGGGTGTCGCCGGGGGTAGTATAGGTGGCTCGAATTCTGAACAATTCGTCCCAATATCCGAGCTTTTTGATGTCCGACGCAGCCGTACCGGCGCCCACCCACCCGACCCTGGAGGCCGACATCGCGGCCGCGCTGGGGACGCGGTCGATCGTGCTGGTCGGCATGATGGGGGCCGGCAAGTCGACCATCGGCCGGCGGGTGGCGGCGCGACTCAAGCTGCCGTTCACCGATGCCGACACCGAGATCGAGGCGGCGGCGGACATGACGATCCCGGAGATCTTCGAGAGCAAGGGCGAGCCGTATTTCCGCGACGGTGAGGCGCGGGTGATCGCCCGCATCCTCGGCAATGGCCCGGTCGTGCTGGCGACCGGCGGCGGCGCCTTCATGCGCGAGGAGACCCGCAACCGGATCCGCGACCGCGCGATCTCGATCTGGCTCAAGGCCGACAGTGATATCATCATGCGCCGGGTGCGCCGCCGCGCCGATCGTCCGCTGTTGCACACCCCCGACCCGGAGGCGACCGTCAACCGCCTGCTCAGCGAGCGCGAGCCGGTCTACCGCACCGCCGATTTGACGATTGCCTCGCGCGACGTGCCGCACGACCGCATCGTCGACGAATGCCTCGAGGCCCTGCATGCGCATCTGTGCGGTGCGCGCCCGGCCGACGAGCCACCATCTGATGGATTGAACGCGACCTCATGACTGCGCCCTTGAAACATTCCGCCTCCGTTACCGTCGACGTCGCGCTCGGCGACCGCGCCTATGACATCGTCATCGGCCGCGGCGTGCTGCAGTCGCTCGGCGAGCGTGTCGCGGCGCTGCGGCCCGGCGTGCGTACCGCCATCGTCACGGACCGCACCGTCGCCAAGCACTGGCTGGAGCCGACCGAGGCGTCGCTCGCAGCGGCCGGCGTGCCGACGTCGCGGATCGTCGTCGAGGAGGGCGAGGGTTCGAAGAGCTATGCCACGCTGACCGAGGTCAGCGAAGCGCTGATCGCGGCGAAGATCGAGCGCAATGACCTCGTGATCGCGCTCGGCGGCGGCGTGGTCGGCGATCTCGCCGGCTTCGCGGCCGCGATCCTGCGCCGCGGCGTCGATTTCGTGCAGGTGCCGACCTCGCTGCTGGCGCAGGTCGATTCCTCCGTCGGCGGCAAGACCGGCATCAACTCGCCGCAGGGCAAGAACCTGATCGGCGCGTTCCACCAGCCGGTGCTGGTCATCGCCGACACCTCGGTGCTCGACACGCTGTCGCCGCGCCAGTTCCGCGCCGGCTACGCCGAGGTCGCGAAATACGGCATCCTCGGTGACGAGGCCTTCTTCGCCTGGCTCGAGAAGAACCATGCCGACATCTTCGCCGGCGGCGCCGGGCGCGAGCACGCGATCGCAACTTCCTGCCGTGCCAAGGCCGGCGTTGTGTCCCGTGACGAGCGCGAGACCGGCGAGCGGGCGCTGCTTAATCTCGGCCATACCTTCGGCCATGCGCTGGAAGCCGCAACCGGCTTTTCGGACCGACTGTTCCACGGCGAGGGCGTCGCGGTCGGCATGGTGCTGGCGGCGGAATTCTCGGCGCAGCTCGGCATGATCTCGTCCGACGATGCGGGGCGCATCGCGCGTCATCTGTCCGCGGTCGGATTGCCGACGCGCCTGCAGGATATCGCAGGCTTCGCGCAGGAAGGTCTTGCCGACGCCGACACGCTCCTGGCGCTGATGGCGCAGGACAAGAAGGTCAAGCGCGGCAAGCTCACCTTCATCCTGCTGGAGGCCGTCGGCCGCGCCGTGATCGCCAACAATGTCGAGCCGCAGCCGGTGCGCGACTTCCTGCAAGCCAAGTTGAAGGCCTAGAGCGGGATGAACTCTTCTTCGGATCGTCATCCCACTCTATTCTTTTTGATTTGAGCATGATCTTTTCGGAAAACCGCTGCACACGTTTCCGGATCATGCTCTAACCACGGATCAATTCAGTGGGATGGTTCACCTTCTCGATCGTGCTGCTCTGTCTGTTCATCTCGGCGTTCTTCGCGGCGAGTGAGACGGCGCTGACCGGCGCCTCGCGCGCCAGCATGCTGCGGCTGTCGAAGCAGGGCAACACCGATGCCGGTGTGGTGTCGAAGCTGTTCAACATGCGCGAGCGCATGATCGGCGCGCTGCTGCTCGGCAACAACATCGCCAATATTGGCGCCTCGGCGCTGGCGACCGGCGTGTTCACGGCCTGGTTCGGCGACGTCGGCGTGCTCTACGCCACCGCGGTCATGACCGTGATGGTGGTGGTGTTCGCCGAGGTGCTGCCCAAGACCATCGCGATCAACGCGCCCGACCGCATCTCGCTGCTGGTCGCGCGGCCGATGCGGCTGACGATCTTCGTGCTGGGGCCGCTGCTCACCATCATCGAGACCATCGTGCTGGCGCTGATGAAGCTGCTCGGCATCAAGGTCGGGGCGCATCAGGCGGTGCTGTCGCCGACCGAACGTCTGCGCGGTGCGGTCGATCTGCTGCATCACGAGGGCAAGGTCGAGAAGCAGGACCGCGACATGCTCGGCGGGTTGCTGGATCTCAGCGAGCTGCAGGTCTCCGACGTCATGGTCCATCGTACCGAGATGACCATGGTCAACGCCGACCTGCCGCCCGAGGAACTGGTGCGCGAGGTGCTGGCGAGCGAATATACCCGCATCCCGCTGTGGCGGGAGAAGCCGGAGAACATCGTCGGCGTGCTGCACGCCAAGGACCTGCTGCGCGCGATGCGCGCCAACGACGGCGACATGTCCGCGATCGATGCCACCGCGATCGCGCTGCCGCCCTGGTTCGTGCCGGAGATGCGTCCGGTCTCCGAACAGCTGAAGGCATTCCGCCGCCGCAAGACCCACTTCGCGCTCGTGGTCGACGAATATGGCGAGGTCGAAGGCATGGTGACACTGGAGGACATCCTGGAGGAGATCGTCGGCGACATCTCCGACGAGCACGACGTCGTCGTCGCCGGCGTGCGTGCCCAGCCGGACGGCTCGGTCGTGGTCGACGGCTCGGTGCCGATCCGCGATCTCAACCGTGCGATGGACTGGCGCCTGCCGGACGAGGAGGCGACCACGGTCGCCGGCCTCGTGATCCACGAGGCGCGCTCGATCCCGGAGCGCGGCCAGAGCTTCACCTTCCACGGCTTCCGCTTCCGCGTGCTCCGCCGCGAGCGCAACCGCATCACCGCGCTGCGCATCGTCGCCGTCCCGCGCGAGACCGAGCTGGACGAGAAGAAGCCGAAGCGGGCGGGGACGGCGTTCTAGGGCTGGGCGGCAAGCGCAACTCGACCCTATCACCGTCACCCCCGCGCAACGGCTTCGCCGTTGTCGCTGGAGGAGCGCGTAGCGCGTCTCGAAGGGTCGACGGCCATCGGCCGGGCCGTGCATCCTTCGAGACGCGCTGCGCGCTCCTCCAGCGACAAAGGCGCAGCCTTTGCGCGGGGATGACGGGTCTGATGGATGTGCCTCGCTACTCGATATCGATCGAGATGCCCGACAGCTTCCACGCGCCGTCGGAGGGGATGAAGCCGAGCTGATACTTCACCTGCTTGGGCGTGGTGTCGAAATGCCCCTTCAGCCGCAGTACGCCCTTGTCGTCGACCTTGGCGTCCTCATCGAGCACGATCGGCTTGGCCACCACGGCGTCGAACACCGCATGCTTGTCGACCAGATCCTTGAAGATGGTCTTGAGCTTGTCGGGCGGAAACTGGTCGCGGAACGGCTTTGAGATCTTGGCATGGAACACGGTGAAATTATTCGCGGCTACCGCATCATTGAGCGACACCAGGATGCTCTTGACCAGCACCTCCTGGACGAACGGGCTCGGCATGTCCAGCGCCGAGGCCGGGCGCATCGCGTTGATCAGGAGCAGGCCGGCGGCGGTGACGATCGACCGGAAACGTGGCCAGCAAGGGATCATCAGTGGCCCCATATCATGCGTGGCGGTGCAATCCGTAGTTTCACCTGCTCACCTATGGAGCAGGTCCATCCTGTTCTCATAAAGGAAAACCACCGCTTCGTCTTGAGGCAAGCGCGCACTAGCGCGGCTTTTCCCCGGGGCCGTGGGCGTGGATCGCCAGCGCATGCACCGAGCCGGCGAGTTCCTGAGCCAGCGTCGCATTTATCATGCGATGGCGTTCGATCCGGCTCTTCCCTTCGAAGGCCGGAGACACAATATATACCCGGAAATGCGTCTCCCCGCCTGGCCTGTGGCCGGCGTGGCCCTCATGCAGATGTGACTCGTCGACGACGTCGAGGCTTTCCGGCAAGAAAGCTTCACGCAACTTGTTTATGATAACGTCTTTGGTGTTCATGGCGGCGGAGTTAGGTTCGCGACAGCTTTTCGTCAATGGTGCAAGCGGGAAACGAGGTCTGCGCAATGTCAAGACTTGAAGATTTGTGCATTGCGTAGTCAAAGAGAACATGCCGATCGATTCATCAAAATTCTTCGACTCCATTCGCATCAAGCCGACCAAGGTGAGTGCGAAGCGCCAGGCGCAGGCCGGCGAGCAGGCTGTGACCTGCGAGTGGGCGGGTTGCCAGAACAAGGGCGCGCACCGCGCCCCGAAAGGCCGCGAGAATTCGCGCGAGTATTGGCACTTCTGTCTCGATCACGTCCGCGAGTACAACCAGTCCTACAATTTCTTCCAGGGCATGAATCCTGACGACGTCGCGCGCTACCAGAAGGACGCGCTGACCGGCCACCGTCCGACCTGGAAGATGGGTGCCAACAACGGCAAGAAGGGCGACAGCGGTCTCGATGCCGCTTCCGATCCGTTCCACGTGTTCTCCGAGCTCAACGGCCGTGGCCGCTGGCGCCCCGGACCGGGCGGCGCGGAGCCCAAGCCCGAGACCCGCAAGGTCATGAACGCCGAGCGCAAGGCGCTGCAGGTGATGGGGTTAGGGGCCGAGGCGACGCTCGAAGACGTCAAGTCGAAGTACAAGGCGCTGGTCAAGCAGCACCATCCCGACGCCAATGGTGGCGACCGTTCCACCGAGGATCGCCTGATCGAGATCATCAAGGCGTACAATTATCTGAAGACCGTGGTGCGCGAGGCCTGAGCTCTCTCGTCCTCGTCGCCGCTGCCTAGTGCGCAGTTGCCCACGGGAGCAGGGGCCCATAACCACCGGCCGTTTATCGTTTGCACAGATGTCCGCCCGATTGCCCCATCGATGGGCCGCGGCGTATGGGTCCCGGCCTTCGCCGGGACGACGGCGGAGTGTGTGGCTCCGCCATCGTCCAACGGTGCAGGTTTGTAGCCCGGATGAAGCGCAGCGCAATCCGGGGCGCTTCCATCCGGGCTGCGGTTCGCGGTTAGCCCTCACCCCTTCGGCATCGCCCCGACATAGGACGAGCTCGGCCGGATCAGCCGCCCGGTGCGCCGCTGCTCAAGCGCGTGCGCGGTCCAGCCGGCGGCGCGGGCCACCGCGAAGATCGGCGTGAACGCCTGCCGCGGGATTTCCAGCCCATCGAGCAGGATCGCGGTGAAGAACTCGACATTGGTCTCGAGCGGCCGCTCCGGGTTCTTCTTCCGCAGCGCCTCGCGGATATAGGCCTCGACCTCGGCGGCAAACGGCAGGTCGGCACCACTGGCCTCGAGGCGCTCGATCGCGACCTTCAGCACGTCGGCGCGCGGGTCGCGCACGCGATAGACGCGGTGACCAAACCCCATCAGCCGTTCGCCGTGCGCCAGCGCGCCGTCGACCCAGGGCTTGATGCGCTCGCGCGTCCCGATCGCGTCCAGCATCTCGAGCACCGGCTCAGGTGCGCCGCCATGCAGCGGGCCGGTCAGCGCGCAATAGCCGCCGGTGATCGCCGCGAACAGATCGGCCTGGGTGGACGCGATCACCCGCGTGGTGAAGGTCGACGCATTCATGCCGTGGTCGCATACGGTGACGAGATAGGCGTCGAGCGCGGCGACCTCGCGCGGCTCGACCTTGCGGCCCAGCAGCATCCGCAGCGTGTCGGCGGCGTGGCCGGCATTCGGGTCCGGCGCGATCGGGTCATGCCCCCTGGCGTGCTGGACCAGGGCGCCCGCGATCACCGGGAAGGCGCCGACGATGGTCGCCTCGTGCTCCAGCCCGTTCTCGCCGCGAAGGCCGGCGATCGCCGCGCGGAAGCCGTCGACGATCGACATGCCGCGCGTCGCCGGCAGCAGGTCCGGCAACCGGGCGAAGGCGCGTTCGCGGGCGGCGCCAAGGCTGGCGCGGACATTGGCTTCGCTCAGCGCCTTGCCGGTGGCGCCGTTCCACAGCCGCGCGGTGACGCCCTCGAAGCTCGACTTGCCCGCGAGGTCGGCGACGTGCTCGCCGGCGATGATCAACTCGCCGCGCTCGCCGTCGACATGGCTCAACACGGTCTCGGCGGCGGGAACGCCGTCCAGACCGATCTGGCTCTTGGTGAGATGCATATTCATGGCCTGATCTCCTTGCTTCACCCCTTCAAGGTCAGGCCTCTCGACGAGTTGATCAATCTTGATTATATAAATCAATATGAAAAAATCCGCCGAGCTCTATCTCTCCGCCCGGGAGGCCGCGGCCGAACTCGCGGTCTCGCCGGCGACCCTCTACGCCTATGTCAGCCGCGGGCTGATCCGCTCCGAGCCGTCGCCGGATTCGCGCAGCCACCGCTACCGCGCCGAGGACATCAGGGGGCTGAAGGAGCGCCGCGTGCCGTCGCCGGAGCCGCGCGGCTTCCGCAATTTCGACGCCGACCTGCCGGTGATGGATTCGGCGATCGCGACCATCACCGAGCAGGGTCCGATCTATCGCGGCGTCAACTGCGTCGAGCTCGCCGAGCGCGACACGCTGGAGCACACCGCGACGCTGCTGTGGGACGTCACCGGCGTCGATCCGTTCGCGCCGGACAATTGTCCGCAGATCTCGGACGAAATGCGCGCCATCGCTGAGGCCGCGCGCCGCGCCCAGCCGATCGATCGGACGGTCGCCGTGCTGGCACTGGCGGCAAGCGCCGATCCCGGCGCCTTCACCCGCGCGCCGGACGGCCGCGCGATGGTCGGCGGCCGCATCCTGCGGCTGCTGGTCGCGACCATGCTGAACGCTGCGCCATCGAACGAGCTGCTGCACGAGCAGGTGGCGCGGGTCTGGACGCCTGACAACAAGCACGCGCCCGACCTGATCCGCCGCGCGCTGGTGCTGCTCGCCGATCACGAACTGAATGCGTCGACCTTCACCGCGCGCTGCGCGGCATCGACCGGGCTCAATCTGTACGACGCTGTCATCGCGGGTCTCGTCGCGTTGAAGGGACCGATGCATGGCGGTGCCGGCGTGCTCGCCTCGCGCCTCGTCAAGACGATGCTCGACAACGACGTTGCGCCAGTGGTTCGCGAGCGCGTCGCGCTTGGCGAGCGTTTCGCCGGCTTCGGGCACGGCGTCTACAAGAAGGGCGATCCGCGCGCGATCTCGCTGCTCGAGGCGCTGACGCGGGCCGGCGCGCCGCGCAAATTCACCAGGGAAGTCCCGGAGCGGATCGCGGAGGCGACCGGCGAATTCGTCAACATCGACTACGCGCTGGCGGTGCTGGTGCATGCGCTGCGGATGCCCGCGGGCAGCGAGCTCGCGCTGTTTGCGATGGCCCGCAGCGTCGGCTGGATCGCGCATGCCAGCGAGCAGCTTCAGCATGGCAAGCTGATCCGGCCCCGCGCGCGCTATGTCGGTCCGGCACCCGGCCGGGCCGGTACGACCAATAGTATTTAGCTGCTATTTTGCCGGCCTGGCCGGTTCGATCAGGCCGCCGCCATGGCGGCGGCGGATGGTCCAGATCGCCAGCGCCAGGATCACGGCGCCACCTGCCACCGCAAACATCCAGAGATGCTTGCCGACATGTTGATGATGCGGCAGGCCGGCATAGTCGTGCAGCGCGGTCACGGCCAGCACGCCGGGCAGCACATGCGCCGGCGCCCAGAGCAGGATCGCGGGAATGTTGACCGCGTAGAAGCGCGCCGGCGGCATGTCGAGCGCGCCGGCCGTGATCGGCACGAAGGCGCGGATCGGCGGCACGAAGCGGGCAAAGAACACCGCGAGCACGCCCCAGCGGTTGAAGAACGCCTCGCTCTGCGCCACCACGCGCGGGTAGTTGGAGAGCGGCCAGGCGGACAGAATCTCGCGCTGGCTGCGGTGGCCGATGAGATAGGCGGTGCCGTCGCCGAGCATCGCGCCGGCCGCCGCCGCGGCGAGCACCGGGAGCAGCTTCAGTTCCCCGCCCGGCACCAGCGCGCTCAACGCCAGGATGATGGTCGAACCCGGTACCAGGGAGCCGATCACCGGAACCGCTTCCAGCAGGGCGGCCAGAAACAGCGTCAGATAGGCAAGCCAGGCATGGGCCGAAACGAACGCGATGAACGGGTCAAGGAATGAAGTCACAAAATTCCCATGCAGCGGTGGTATCGATTTGAGAGCTAACAACTCTCTGCCGGGGTGAAAAGTGCCCTGGAAAGACAGGGCGCCCACGCGCTGCGGCGAAAGTACGGCGTGATTCGCAGGGCAGCCTTTCAAAAACCGGCGTCCGGACCTATCTTCATGATAGGACAACGGAACTTTGATTGGCCCGCGGGCTTCTGCCAGCCGTTGCTCTCTGCTAGGCTTGTGTCTAGCACCCCATCCGCAGCCAAACGATCAATCTGGTTTCGGGAATGCCCGTGACCTCGGAGGATGAATGACGACCGCCGTCCAGACCAAAGCACAAGAACCCGTCGTCGGCCTGCCCGACATGAAGGTGTCGGTCCGGCAGGTCTTCGGGATCGATAGCGATCTGGAAGTTCCCGCCTATTCGGAAGTCGATCCGCATGTGCCGGAAACCGATCCGGACTATCGCTTCGATCGCGCGACCACGCTCGCGATCCTCGCCGGCTTTGCCAAGAATCGCCGCGTGATGGTCACCGGCTATCACGGCACCGGCAAGTCGACCCACATCGAGCAGGTTGCGGCCCGCCTCAACTGGCCCTGCGTGCGCGTCAACCTCGACAGCCACATCAGCCGTATCGATCTCGTCGGCAAGGACGCCATCGTGGTCAAGGACGGCAAGCAGGTCACCGAATTCCGCGACGGCATCCTGCCCTGGGCGCTGCAGCACAATATCGCGCTGGTGTTCGACGAATACGACGCCGGCCGCCCGGACGTGATGTTCGTGATTCAGCGCGTGCTGGAAGTCTCCGGCCGCCTGACGCTGCTCGACCAGAACAAGGTGATCAAGCCGCATCCGGCGTTCCGCCTGTTCTCGACCGCCAACACGGTCGGCCTCGGCGATACCTCGGGCCTCTATCACGGCACCCAGCAGATCAACCAGGGCCAGATGGACCGCTGGTCGATCGTCACCACGCTGAACTACCTCGCCCATGACGAGGAAGTGGAGATCGTGCTGGCCAAGGCGCGCCACTACCGCACGCAGGAAGGCCGCGACATCGTCAACAAGATGGTGCGGCTTGCGGACCTCACCCGCAACGCCTTCGCCAACGGCGACCTGTCGACGGTGATGAGCCCGCGCACGGTGATCACCTGGGCCGAGAACTCGGACATCTTCAACGACATCGGCTTCGCGTTCCGCGTCACCTTCCTCAACAAGTGTGACGAATTGGAGCGGCCGCTGGTCGCCGAGTTCTACCAGCGCTGCTTCAACGTCGAGCTGCCGGAATCCTCGGTCAACGTGGCGCTCAGCTAGTCCATGCCGAAAATCTCCGTCGAGCGCACAGTCACACAGACGAAGAAAGCGGTGCTCGGCGGATTGCTCCGCTACAACAACGAGAAGATGGGGAAGCAGAAGTACAAGCGCTTCGCCATCTCGCTGCGGCAAGATGACAAGATTGTCGGCGGCATCGTCGGCGAGGTCTGGACCGCGGTGTTGTTCATCCAGTTGTTCTGGATGGAGCAGAAGTTTCGCAACAAGGGCTTTGGCGCGAAGCTGATCAAGGCGATCGAGGACGAGGCGCGGCGCTTCGGAGCGACGCGATCCTATCTGGATACGATGAGCTTCCAGGCGCCGGGCTTCTACCGCGCCAACGGATATAAAGAGTTCGGTTCGATTGAGGGGTATCCCGGCGGCGTCACGCGCCATTGGTTTACGAAATCGCTATGACAACCTCCAACATCAAATTTCGCCCCGGATCCAAGGAAGCGCCGACCGAGCCGTTCAAGCGCTCGGTGTCGGCGTGCCTGAAGGCGATCGCCAAGAAGCCGGAGCTCGAAGTCTCCTTCGCCGCCGAGCGCCCCGGGCTCGCGCCCGGCAAGGCGCGGCTGCCGGAGCCGGCGCGCAAGATGACCAAGCGCGATGCGGCGATCGTGCGTGGCCACGCCGATTCGATCGCGCTCAAGATCGCCTGTCACGATCCCAAGGTGCATCGCAAGCTGATGCCCGGCAATCCGCAGGCACGCGGCGTGTTCGAGGCGGTCGAGCAGGCGCGCGTCGAGGCGATCGGCTCGCGGCGGATGGCGGGCGTTGCCAAGAACCTCACCGCGATGCTCGACGATCATTTCCACCGCGGCAAGTATGACGAGATCACCGATCGCGCCGACGCGCCGCTGTCGGATGCGCTGGCGATGCTGGTGCGCGAACGTCTCACCGGCATGGCACCGCCCGCGGCCGCCAAGAAGATGGTCGATCTCTGGCGTCCGACCCTGGAGGACAAGATCGGCTCGCGGCTCGACAAGCTCAGCCGTTTCACCGAGGACCAGGCGAGGTTCGGCGACCTCGTCCATGATCTGCTGTCGGCGCTCGATCTCGGCGACGACCGCAACATGGATTCCGACGATGACGACGACCAGGACGAGAACCAGGACGGCGAGAGCGATCAGTCCGGCGCCGAGGGCTCGCCCGACTCCGATGCCGCGCAGGAGATGAGCGCCGACCAGGCGCAGACGTCAGCGGAAGAGATGAGCGAAAGCGCAATGGAGAGCGCGCAGGCCTCCACGTCGGACACTTTCGACGACGGTGAGCTCGGCGACGACGAGACCCCGGGCGAGGCGACGCGGCCGAATGCGCGCGGCCAGAACGAGCCGCGCGGTCCGGAATATCACGCCTTCGCGCCGAAATTCGACGAGGTGATTGCCGCCGAAGACCTCTGCGATCACGACGAGCTCGAGCGGCTGCGCTCCTATCTCGACAAGCAGCTCGCGCATCTGCAGGGCATCGTGGCGCGGCTCGCCAATCGCTTGCAGCGCCGGCTGATGGCGCAGCAGAACCGCGCCTGGGAGTTCGATCTCGAGGAGGGCATCCTCGATCCGGCGCGGCTGTCGCGCGTCGTCACCGATCCCTATCATCCGCTGTCCTTCATGCACGAGAAGGAGGCCACCTTCCGCGACACCGTGGTGACGCTGCTGCTGGATAACTCCGGCTCGATGCGCGGCCGCCCGATCACGGTCGCCGCCACCTGCGCCGACATCCTGGCGCGCACGCTGGAGCGATGCGGCGTCAAGGTCGAGATCCTCGGCTTCACGACGCGCGCCTGGAAGGGCGGGCAGTCGCGCGAAGCGTGGCTCGCCGCCGGCAAGCCGGCCAATCCGGGCCGCCTCAACGATCTCAGGCACATCATCTACAAATCGGCCGACGCACCCTGGCGTCGCGCGCGAAAAAATCTCGGGCTGATGATGCGCGAGGGCCTGCTCAAGGAGAACATCGACGGCGAGGCGCTCGACTGGGCGCACAAGCGCCTGCTCGCGCGTCCCGAGCAGCGCCGCATCCTGATGATGATCTCCGACGGCGCGCCGGTCGACGACTCCACGCTGTCGGTCAATCCCGGCAACTATCTCGAGCGGCATCTGCGTCACATCATCGACGAGATCGAGACCCGCTCGCCGGTCGAGCTGATCGCGATCGGTATCGGTCATGACGTGACGCGCTACTATCGCCGCGCCGTGACCATCGTGGACGCCGAAGAGCTCGGCGGCGCCATCACCGAAAAGCTCGCCGAGCTGTTCAGCGAGACTCACGGCTCGGCGCCCGCGCCGGGCGTCCGGCGCCGCCTCCACTCGTGAGACATGCGCTCACTCCCTAGCCGCCGCCGTTTCCTCCAGGGTATGGCGGCGGGGCTGTCGGCCGCCGCATTGCCGCGTCTTGCGCAGGCGCAGAGCGCGACCCAGCCGCCGGCAACGCCGAGGCCGGCTGCGAAGCCGAGCCCCTATCGGGTCAACGAACCGGTTTCGATCGACGTCAACGCACGGCCGCTGCCGTCGTTCGACATCCGCGATCGCGCGCGCACGCGGTTCGGCGCGTTGGAGTATCGCAGCGGGCTGATCCTGACCTCGTCGTTCTCCGGCTTCGGCGGCCTCTCCGCGCTGCGGCTCGATCCCAAGGGCGAACGCTTCATCGCGGTCAGCGATCAGGGCAGCTGGTTCACCGGCCGCATCGTCTATCGTGGCCGGGAGATGGTCGGGCTCGGCGACGTCGAGGCGGCACCGCTGCTCGGCGCCGACGGCAGGCCGATCACCGTGACCCGTGGCTGGTATGATTCGGAATCGCTCGCGCTCGACGGCTCGTTCGCCTATGTCGGGCTCGAGCGGGTCAACCAGGTGCTGCGCTTCGATTTCGCCAAGGGCTTTACCCGCGCGCGCGGCGAGGTGGTGGCGCTGCCGGCGGCGGCCCGCAAACTTCCGAACAACAAGGGGCTGGAGGGCCTCGTCTTCGTGCCCAAGGCCATGTCCACGGGCCAGCCGCTTGCCGGCACGCTGATCGCGTTCTCGGAACGCGGGCTCGATGCGAATGGCAACCTGATCGCCTTCCTGGTCGGCGGCAAGACGCCGGGTCAGTTCAGCGTCCGCCGCAGCGAGAATTTCGACATCAGCGACGCGGTCCTGCTGCCGTCGGGTGGTCTGTTGATTCTGGAGCGGAAATTCTCCTGGTTCGGCGGCGTCGGCATCCGCATCCGCCGTCTCGCGCTGTCCGAGATCGCGCCCGGTGCCGTGGTCGATGGCCCCGCAATCTTCAATGCCGATCTTGGCAACGAGATCGACAACATGGAAGGCATCGATGCCCATGTCACGGAGGAGGGCGAGACCGTGCTGACCATGGTCTCCGACGACAATTTCTCCCTGATCCAGCGCAATCTGCTGCTGCAGTTCACGCTGCTGGACTGAGGCGCCGTCCCGGAGAGACGCGGTCAGGACATTGCTGATCTGCGCCCCGGCCCGCGCGGCCTTCCGGACGGTTGGTGATCGGCCGCGGTGCCTCTATCTTAACCGGGCCCTCTCCCCGATCCCGGATATCCGCCGCATGAGCACCCTGTTTTCCCCGATCGAACTGCGCGACCTGAAACTCTCCAATCGCATCATGGTCTCGCCGATGTGTCAGTATTCGGCCATCGACGGCTCCGCCAACGACTGGCACTTCACCCACATCAACATGCTGGCGCTGTCGGGCGCGGCGATGTTCTGCATCGAGGCCACCCATGTCGAGGATATCGGGCGGATCACGCCGGGTTGCCTCGGTCTTTACAACGACGCCAACGAGGCGGCGCTGAAGCCGATCCTGGCCTCGGTGCGCAAGCATTCGAAAGCGGCGGTCGCGATGCAACTCGCCCATGCCGGCCGCAAGGCGTCGAGCCAGCGCCCCTGGGAGGGCGGGCAGTTGATCCCGATTGCCGAAGGCGGTTGGCAGACGGTCGGACCATCTGACGTCCCGCACAAGGAAGGCGAGGCTGCGCCGGCGGCGCTCGACGACGCCGGCCTGACGCGCATCCGCGAGGCCTTTGTCGCGTCGGCAAAGCGCGCCGACCGGCTCGGCATCGATGCGCTCGAGCTGCACGGCGCGCACGGCTATCTGCTGCACCAGTTCCTGTCGCCGATCGCCAACAAGCGGACCGACCGCTATGGCGGCTCGCTCGAAAACCGCATGCGCTTCCCGCTGGAAGTGTTCGACGCCGTGCGCGCCGTATTCCCGGATCACAAGCCGATCGGCATGCGGGTGTCGGCGACCGATTGGGTCGAGGGCGCCTGGGACCTTGCGCAGACCATCGAGTTTGCCAGGGAGCTGAAGAAGCGCGGCGTCGACTGGATGGATGTCTCCTCCGGCGGCGTCTCGCCGTTGCAGAAGATCCCGCTCGGGCCGGGCTACCAGGTGCCGGCGGCGCAGGCGGTCAAGGAGGCGACCGGCGTTACCACGATGGCGGTCGGCCTGATCACGGAAGCCAAGCAGGCCGAGGAGATCGTCTCGTCCGGCAAGGCCGACATGGTGGCGCTCGCCCGCGGCATGCTCTACGACCCGCGCTGGGGCTGGCACGCCGCCGCCGAGCTCGGCGGCGAGGTGAGCGCGCCGCCACAATACTGGCGCTCGCAGCCCTCGACGCAGAAGGCGCTGTTCGGCAAGACCACGTTTGGGACGCGCTGACAGCGCACCTTGCTTGCGAGGTCACTGCGTGGCGGGCCCGAACCAGCGCGTCAGCGCAGCGTCAAGGCCAGTCGTGTCGGCGTCGTCGGCCGCCCAGGCGATGCAGGCATCCGGACGGATCAGCAGCGAAGCGCCGCCGCGTCGCGGCACGCATCGGACCAAGATGTCCCAGCGCGCCGCGATCGCCGACGCAGCTCCATCAGTCGCATCGACCAGCACGGCCCTGCCGTCCTCCATCTGATCGAACAAGGTTGTTTCCGCGCAGTCGTCGCCGAGAGCAAAATTGCCGGAGAGCCGGCCGGCCGATGGATGGTCGCTGCCAAGATCGTAACGGATCCTGATGCCGCTGATCATCTCGCCGAAGTAGCGGGTGCCCTCGTCGAGGCTCACCAGGTCCGCGACGATCTCGCGCAAGGCGTCCGTCATGACATCAGGCCGCATCAAGGCGACCTGGGCGCGGGTGTTGGCGAGCACCCTTGCCGCGATCGGATGCCGCTCTTCCGTGTAGCTGTCGAGCAGGCTTTCGGGCATGCGATCGCACACGACCGCCGCAAGTTTCCAGCCGAGATTGACCGCATCGAGCAGGCCGAGATTGAGGCCTTGTCCGCCGAACGGCGAGTGCACATGCGCCGCATCGCCCGCCAAGAGGACGCGGCCCCTGCGATAGCGGTCGGCCTGCCGCGCATTGTCGGTGAAGCGCGTCGCGGTCTTGACGGCGGTGACACGAACGTCGGCCCCGCTGATCCGGCGCAGGGTGGTCTCGATCTCCTCGCGTGTGCCCGGCGCGCCGCGTCGATGGTGGTCACGGCGCTGACCGTCGCCTATGCGGAAGGGCTTCGCGAGCACAAGGTCCGCAGGTCGGCCGCATCGTCACGCGAGACCTTCCTGCGGATCATGGAGCGAAGCTTTTCCGGTATCGCGATCATGCTGAAGGATACGCCCTACGCATAAATCCGGGCCGAGCTGATGCGACAAGGCCATTGTTCTGCCGCAGCCGGGGCAGGTACTCTCGAAGCGCGTGCGGAAGACACGCATCGAACAAAGAGAGGAAACCCATGGAACTCGGATACTTCGCGATGCCGTCGCATCCGCCGGAGTGCGGATTGAAGGAGGGCCACGACTGGGACCTGCAGGTGCTGCGCTGGCTCGACGAGCTCGGCTACCAGGAAGCCTGGATCGGCGAGCACCACACCGCGCCCTGGGAGCCGCATCCGTCGCCTGATCTCCTGATCGCGCAGGCGCTGCTGCAGACCAGAAACATCCGCATCGGGCCCGGCGGCTTCCTGCTGCCGTATCATCACCCGGCGGAGCTCGCCAACCGCGTCGCGATGCTCGATCATCTCTCGAACGGGCGGCTCAACTTCGGCGTCGCGGCCTCCGGCCTGCCGAGCGACTGGGCGATGTTCAACGTCGACGGCATGTCGGGACAGAACCGCGACATGACCCGCGAGGCGCTCGAGATCATCCTGATGATGTGGACCGAGCCGGCTCCCTGGACCCACAAGGGCAAGTTCTGGACCGTGACCAAGCCGGACACGATGTTCGATTTCCTCAAACCGCACATCAAGCCTCAGCAAGCGCCGCATCCGCCGATCGGCGTCGCGGGGCTCTCCAAGAATTCGGACACGCTGAAGCTCGCCGGCGAGCGCGGCTTCATCCCGATGAGCCTCAACCTCAACCCCGCCTATGTCGGCAGCCACTGGGACTCGGTAGAGGCGGGCGCGGCCAAGACCGGCCGCACGCCGAGTCGCAGGGATTGGCGAATGGTGCGCGAGGTATTCGTCGCCGACACCGATGAGGAAGCATGGAAGCTGTCGACCGGCGACATGATGGGCCGGATGATGGGCGAATACTTCCTGCCGCTGCTCGGCCACTTTGGTTTCAAGGATTACCTGAAGGCCTCGCCCGACGTGCCGGATAGCGACGTCACGGTCGAATATTGCGCGCGCAACAACTGGATCGTCGGCTCGCCCGCGACGGTCACCGAGAAGATCGAGAAGATCTACCAGGAGGTCGGCGGCTTCGGCGTGCTGCTGGTGTTCGGCTTCGACTACAAGCACAAGCCGGAAGCCTGGCACAATTCGCTGCGACTGCTGAAGCAGGAGGTGCTGCCGCGGCTGAAGCATCTCGATGCCTCGGTCGGCCGCGCGGCGTAGGACTCGGGACGACGTGGAGAACGCGGGGCAGCGGCAACGCCGCCCCGCGTTTCACACCATAACTCCGGTCGAACGATCGCTGGCGTCAGGTGGTGCCGAGCCAGAACCGCGTTTCGCTTTCCGCCCAGCCCTTGCCGATGCGGTTGCTCAGCCAGCTGTCGCTGCGCTTCAGACCCTTGTCCTTCTGGCCCTCCGGCGTGTTGCGCCAGGCCTGCCAGCGATACTGCCCGTAGATGCTGACGATGCGCGCCGCATAGGTCAGCGCCAGCTGCGAATCGCCCCTGATGATGACGAGGTTGTCGTCGTTCTTGGTGCTGGCGCGGTCGGAGAAATTGTGCGAGCCGGTCATGACCACCGGGTTCTTGCCGGCCGGATCCAGCACGATCACCTTGCTGTGCACGGCGATCATGAATTTGCCGGTGTTCTTGATCTCGTGCTCCCACCAGTCCGCGGTCTTGTCGATGCCGGCAGGCCGGATCACGTCGGCGATCTGCTTGCCCTTGAAGACCTGCTGCTGTCCGTCACCGGCCAAGAGCTGCAGCTGATCCTTCGGACTGTCCTTGCCCTGCGCCGGGAAATTGTTGAGCACCCCGCGCACATAGAGCTTCTTGTCCTGCGCCTTCTCCAGAATCGGGCCGAGCAGGCCCTTGTTGCCGGGATTGAGCATCAGGCATACCGCGCCATGCTCGGTGTCCTCGATCATCTTGGTGGCTTCCTTGAGGTCGCCGCTCTTGGTGGTCGGCGTGAACCAGACGCTGACCTTCGACTCGCCGATAGTGAAAGGCCATTCGTGATCGCCGGCCACGGCCAGCGCCTTCGGCGATTTGCTGCCGTCGGCGTAGATCGCTTTCCAATGGTCGTGATAGGCCGCGGCGACCTTGTCGTCGGTGATCTCGAGCCCGTTGTTGTTCTGGGTGCATAGTCCGGTCCGGGTCCAGTTGGTGCTGCCGGTCCAGACCACCTTCGGCTTCTGCGCGCCGTCGCAGAACACCGCGAACTTGTTGTGGGCGTAGCGGCTCGGCGCGATCTTGCGGCGGACGATGTCGACGCTGGCCTTCTTCAGCACGGTGGCGTTCTTCTCGGTGTCCTTGGCCGTGGCATCGGACTTGCCGGTGCTGTTGCCGAGCACGACGTGCGCCTTGCCCTTCATCGCGGTCAGTGCGGCGATCAGCTCAGGGTCGTTGAGCTCGTAGAGCGCGAGATAGACGTCGCGCTTGCTCTTCCTGGCATCGGCCAACAGCGCGAGCAGGCGGGCGCCGAGCTGGCCCTTGAGGAAGTCGCGGATCTTGTTGCCCTTGGTCGAGATCGACTTCTCCAGGGTTTGCGCCGGCTTCTTGTCCTTGCCGATCGCGCGCGACAGCCATTGCGCCGAGATCGTGCCGCGGTTGAACCACGGCTTGAGCGGGCCCGACGGCATTGCGGAGACGTATTCGGTCCATGTCGCTGGCGCACTGTAGGCGGGCCTCACCTTGGTGGCGCCGTCCTTGAGAACCGGAACGACGCCATAGCGGACCGGCGCATTAGTCGGCGCCAGAAAATCGGTCCAGTTCGTCTTCTGCACCGGCCATTCGGTGCTCGGCCGATGTTCGCCCGCCCTGTGGCCTTGCGCCTGGTCCTCGAACCCGACCCAGGTGTCGACCACAGTCGCGCTCTTGCCCTGCTGCTGGCGATAGAGCGCAAAGCCGAGACAGTCCGGGATCATTGCCGCCACCTCCCAGACCACGAAGATGCCGTCGGTGGTCGGGAACGCCTGAATTGCGGAAATCATGGTGATGCCTCCAAATCGCTGGTGAGAAATATCCGGTCGATATGAACTTGGCGCGTCGGCGCCGCAGGAGATCGGAGATGTCGCCTCGGATCCTTCGGGCGTCGGGCAGATGATCTAGCAGGGAGAGTATGACAGGTAATTTACAACCCGGTCTGTCGACTGGATCACAGATCGATCACGCCGTACGGACTACTTGGGCCGCGATGCAGTGAGCCCGGTCGCGGCGTCCTACAGCAACCGCACCGTGACCTTCGCCTTGCCCTTATGATCGCCGTAGAACCATCGGTAGACCCAGGGGAGGCCGATGACGGCCTCGTTGACATAGAGGAAGATCTCGCCGCTGCGATCGGCGGTGAACCTCGCCTTGTAGACCTGCGGGTCGGTGTTCGAAACCGGCAGGGGGTCGAGGAAGTACTCGTCGACCCCGGTCTCTCCGACCCGCGCGATCAGCCGAAACCATGGCCGGAACAGGATCCGCCGCAGGAAGATCGTGGCGTATCCACGCCAGCGCTTTGTGCCTTCGATGGTCGAGGTCCGGTATCCGATCGGCGTCACCGCGCGGCCGGCGTCCTCCCAGGGCTCCGACATCGTGATCGCGATCTCGTATTCAAACCCGGTGCGGACCTTGAGGCCGGTCGGCGCGCAGATCGCGCCGGTGTCGAAGCCGGCCGCATCCTGCGGGATGCCCTTGTCGACGGCGACCAGCTTGTCGGCGGCGGTCCCCGTGCAGAAGGCGCCCATGGAATCGAAGGCATTGAACAGGAAATGGCTGAGCAGGGTTGCACCGAACCAGACCAGCAAGGCTGTCAGCGCAAACGGCACGACATGCCGCTTTCCGACATTGAGGATCCACTGATAGACCGCGCTGGTACGGAATCGATAGATCGCATCGTGCATGAACCCAGAGAGTGGCGTCGGCTTCGCGCGGTCACGCCAGATGATCCGCATCCTGTCCCGGATCGTCGCGCTGAGCGAACTGCCTGCACCCATCAGCACGATGACAGCGAGGATGCCGCCGGTGAACCATTCCGGATTGCCGGCGTACCAATCGGTCCACCAATGAAAGGAATCGGGCAGGAACGATTGAACGAAGCGCACCAGCTCAGAGATCATCCTGACATAGGAGCTGAACTCGTGCTCCTTGTGCTGGTTATGGAACAGCCAGAACGCGGCCAGATGCAGCGACGCCGCCAGCGTGGCGAAGTAGGCGATCCGGCGCATCCAGACGTAATTCCACAGCTTCTCCTGCGCGGCATAGCGCGCCGGTGCGCCCGCGGGCGTCTCAAACGTATTGGCGCCGAGCGGGATGACCTGGCCGCTGCGCGAGACGACCACGTAGTTCGGCGGAAGTCCGATCGGGGCATAGGCATTGGCGCCGCTGTCGATTCGCTCGAACACGCTCTCGTGGATCTTCGGCATCGGCACGCTGACGCCGGCATAGGGATCGTTGCAGAGGTCGGCGACCTTGCGCGGACCGTAACGGTAATACGCGCCGAGGCCCGCCCGCGAATCGTAGAGGCGACCATCCTTGTCCTCGGAGGACTTGATTGATTTGATCGCGTCAGGGTCGGCGACCGGCGCGCTCTTGAAGTCGAGGCCGCGCTTGACGGCTTCGTCGACCAGCCAGGCCAGCGGCACGAACGCGACGGCGTCGTCCGGATAGCCGCCGCCGACATTGGCATGCATTCCGACGAACCAGACCTGGACGAGGCGCTCGCCATCGATGCTGGCCGGCACCGCCGGTGCGGGCTGTCCCGGCTCTTGCTCGGTCCAGAGCACCGGATGAAAGGTCGTGCGCTCGTCGTCGAGCGCCAGCGCGTGTCGGGCGCACTTGACCTTCGGGCTGAGAATCCGGTTCGGCAGTTCAAGCGGCCACACCCAGTTGGAGATGCCGCGCGTCATCTCGTCGATCGGCAGGCCATAGGCCGCGACGGTATCCCAGATGCCGATGAATTCGATCGCAGGCACCGGTTTGCGGGTGATCTCCGCATAGGGTTTGTTGCCTCGAAGGCGATCCCACAGCCGCACAAGAACATAATCGCGCAATGCGCGGAATGGCACCTCGATGCGCCAGATCGAGTGGTAGCCCTCGGCCCGGTATGCGCGATAGGCCTTCACCGCGCCGTCGTGCAACTCGGATTCGGTGTCCGCGACGATCAGGCCCTGATCGAGGATGAGTGCAGCGAGCGTGCGCACGGTGAATGCGCCGCGGCTGAATCCGAACAGGTAGATCTTCGAATCGCTCTCGTGATCGTAGTTCCGGCAGATGAACTTGTAGGCATCGAGGATGTTGCGCTTGAGGCCATAGCCGAAGGCGCCGCCGAGGATGGCCAGCGGAATGAATTTCGACGTGCCGACGCCGTCGTCATACTTGGCGGCCTGCGTATTGCCCTGCAAATCGAGCGACTGGAATATCCGCCAGACATTGGTGCGCCAGACGCTGGAAGCGGCGTTGCCGGTGCCGTCGGACAGAATAATGATCTTCGGACTCGGCATTGAAAGACGCTCGCTGAAATGAATGAAGCGGATGGCGCAGCGTAGTAGTAGCGAATTCGATTGCTACCTTGGATCGATATTTAGTCGTTCTGTGCCAAGTCGGCTGTGAACTGGCGCACAAAAGCGTCACGAGGTCGCGCCCATGTGAGACGTGGCGGCTTTCGCGATGCTGCGAAAAGGCCTAGCTTGATCCATGGTGCAATTCATTGATGAGGCAGAGCAATGCGCAGCCGCGTCAGAAAATTTGCCCATATCCTGGAACGCTTCGGCCTTGCGCTGGCGGGAGCCGCAAGCGGCTTGTTCGTCGCCATCCATGTCGGCTCCAGCGTATCAGCGCTGACTTCGCAGGCGTTCCTGCTGATCATGATGCTGGGCGGCGCGATCGGCTTCTATCTCGGTATCGATACGCCCCCCAAGCTTTTCCATCCGAAGGACACCGCCTCGACGCGCAAGATTGATGCGGCAGAGCTGCTGAGCGCGGTCGGCACCTTCCTCGCGACGATGGTCGCGTTCTTCTCGGTTGGCGTCGTCGTGCTGCGGAGCGAGCCGGACATCGGCTGGACCGCGGCGATCATGGCAGGCTGGGTGCTCGGCGTCGCCATGCAGATCGTCGCCGGCACGATCGCGCGCACGCGCGTCTGACTAGCCGCGCGTGACGCCCAATCCCGCCAGATGCGTGTCGACGAACTGCGCGAGCCGCTCGCGCAGCATCTCGGGCGGCACCGCGACCATGCGCTCCTCGAGGCCGAGCGAGATGATGCCGTGGACCGCGGAGAACATCATCCGCGACAGCAGCGCGATGTCGTCGGGATCGCGATCGGGCAGCAGCCGCACCAGCGGCGCATGCATCAGCGCGAACGCGTCCATCACCATCGTGAGGATATCTTCCGGAAACGGTCGGTCGTCCTCCATCCGGTGCTCGAACAGCGAACGCAGCAGATTGGCGTGCTCGGTGGCGAAGCCGAGATAGGCGTCGGCAAGCCCGTGCAGCTGGCGCAGCGGATCGTCGGCCGGAACCGCCTTGAGCCGCGTGGTCAGGGCGTGAACGGTCTCCCGGTTCACGGTCAGGATCAGGCCGTCGAAGTCGCCGAACTCATTATAGACACTGCCGATGGAGCAGCCGGCGGCCTCGGCGACATCACGAACCTTGAGTGATCTCAATCCTTTAGTGGCAATTGACCGGCGCACGATCTCGATCAGCAGGGCTCGCCGCTGAAGTTTTTTCCGATCCCGTCGCGATTCTTCTTGAACAATGTTCATTTTCATACTACTAATTTGAGCGTTGCTCAAGTTGGCATAGGAGGCCACTCAGATGCAGACCCTAGCACTTCAATTGACCACCACTCTTGTCGATGACGCGATCGAGCTCGTGAAGGGCTTTGGCCGCGCCGTCCTCAATCTGGCGACCGCGCCGATCGAGCGGATCGCCCGTGCCTGCGACGTCGCTGGCATCCTGGAGCAGCGGCGCGCGGGTCGGCGCGCGCCGCGCCCGGCGGCTGCGAGCGGAGGCCGCTGCAAGTCGCGCAATTGCCGATGGTCGCCGTTCCGCGGCTTGAGTGAACTGACCTGAAGCGGGCCCCGGCAATTGTCGGCGAAACCTCAACAAAGCGCTCACCATGTCCTCTGCGAGCCCGTCCGGCGTCGATCAACCCCAGGTCTGGATAAGGTCTCGTACATCTCTGGCGGGCAATGTCGCGACGTCCCGGTGCGACCGATTTTGCGCCGGTTCGAACCGATACGTTGCGGAAAAGACTAAAGGCTGCGGCATCTCCGTCATTTTCTCCACGCTCACCATTCTCTGCCATCCGAATTCGCAGACCTGCCAGCGCCGTGCGCGCTAACCCAAGGAACCGGTCATGATCAAGGAATTGATGACGTCCCGCCGCTTCGCGCCGCTGTTCTGGTCGCAGTTCTGCTCGGCGTTGAACGACAACGTGCTGAAGAACGCGCTCGTCATCATGCTGCTGTACGGTGTCGCCAATGAGCAGGGGCCGGCGCTGGTCCAGCTCGCGGGGGCGGTGTTCATCGCTCCGTTCTTCGTGCTCTCGGCGCTCGGCGGCGAGCTCGCCGACCGCTACATCAAATCCGTCGTCGCCCGCCGGTTGAAGTTCTTCGAGATCTTCGCCGCGGCTTTTGCCGCCGCCGGCTTCTTCACCCATTCGATCCCGCTGCTGTTCATCGCACTGGCGCTGTTCGGCATCGTCGCCGCGCTGTTCGGTCCGGTGAAATATGCCGTTCTGCCCGACCAGCTGTCGGTGTCCGAACTCGCGACCGGCAACGCGCTGGTCGAGGGCGCAACCTTCATGGCGATCCTGATCGGCACCATCGCGGGCGGCATATTCGTCGCCGGCGCCAGCCATATGGGCTGGATCTGCGCCGCCGTGGTCGGCCTGTCGGTGCTGTCCTGGGGCTTTGCGTCACGGATCCCGGTGACACAGCCGTCCGCGCCCGATCTGCCGATCACCAAAAATCCCTGGACTTCGACCGTGCGCCTGTTGAAGTCGCTCTATGCCGAGCCGCGGCTGTGGGACGGCATGGTGATCGTGTCCTGGTTCTGGATGGTCGGCGCGATCGTGCTGTCGCTGCTGCCTGCGCTGATCAAGGAAGGGGTCGGCGGTACCGAGGGCGTGGTCACGCTGTGCCTCGCCGTGTTCGCGATCGGCATCGCCGCCGGCTCGCTGTTCGCGGCGCAGCTGAGCCACGTTCGCCCGAACCTCGCGCTGGTGCCGATCGGCGCCATCGTGATGGGCGTGGTCGGCCTCGACCTCGCCTGGGCGATCGCCACCACCTCGCTCGGCAAGGACATCACCGCGGCCGCGTTTGCGACCTCGTTCGGTGGCTTCCGTATGCTGGTCGACTTCTTCCTGTTCGCGTTCGGTGGCGGCCTGTTCGTGGTGCCGTCGTTTGCCGCCGTGCAGGCCTGGACTGCGCCGTCCGAGCGCGCCCGCATCATCGCCGCCGGCAATATCCTGCAGGCCGGCTTCATGGTCGCTGGTGCGGTGTTCGTCGGCGCGCTGCAGGCTGTCGGCCTGCCGATCGCCTGGATCTTCTTCGGCCTCGCCGTAGCGAGCTTTGGCACCGTCTGGTTCGTGCTGAGCAAGTGGGGCAAGGAGGGCGTGCGCGACTTCGGCGCGCTGCTGTTCCGGGCGCTGTTCCGCGTCGAGGTGCGTGGCATGGAGAACCTGCCGCCATCGGGCACGCGGATGCTGATCGCGCCTAACCATGTCAGCCTGGTCGATGGCCCGCTGCTGCACGCCACTTTGCCGATCGATGCGAGCTTCGCGGTCGACACCGGCATCTCGAAGGCGTGGTGGGCCAAGCCGTTCCTGAAGATGATCAAGCATTACACAATGGATCCGTCGAAGCCGCTGGCCGCGCGCGACCTGATCAAGTTGGTCGCCGCCGGCGAGCCCGTCGTGATCTTCCCGGAAGGGCGCATCACGGTCTCGGGTTCGCTGATGAAGGTCTATGACGGCACCGCGATGATCGCCGACAAGGCCGATGCGGTCGTCGTCCCTGTCCGCATCGAGGGCGCGCAGCGTTCGCATCTCAGCTATCTCAAGAATGGCGAGATCAAGCGTTCCTGGTTCCCCAAGGTGACGATCTCGATCCTGCCGCCGGTGAAGCTGCCGGTCGATCAGTCGCTGCGGGGCAAGGCGCGCCGCAATGCCGCCGGCGCCGCGCTGCAGGACGTCATGATCAACGCCATGGTCCAGAACGCGATGCTCGATCATACGCTGTTCGAGGGCCTCGGCCACGCCTATCGCGACCGCGACACCGGCAAGCCGATCATCGAGGATGCGCTCGGTGCCAAGCTGACCTATCGCAAGCTGATCCTCGGCGCCCAGGTGTTGAGCCGCAAGCTCGAGCAGGGCACGTCGGTCGGCGAGAATGTCGGCGTGCTGCTGCCGAACTCGGCCGGCGTCGCCGTCGTGTTCATGGCGCTGCAGACCATCGGCCGCGTCCCGGCGATGCTCAACTTCTCGGCCGGTCCGGTCAACGTGCTGGCGGCGATGAAGGCGGCGCAGGTGAAGACCGTGCTGACCTCGCAGGCCTTCATCGAGAAGGGCAAGCTCGACAAGCTGATCGCGGCGCTCGCCGGCCAGGCGCGCGTCGTCTATCTCGAGGATGTCAGGGCCGGCATCGGTCTCACCGACAAGATCGCAGGCTTCCGCGCCGGCATCGCGCCGCGCGTCGCCCGCAAGGCCAACGATCCCGCGGTCATCCTGTTCACCTCGGGCTCGGAAGGCACGCCGAAGGGCGTCGTGCTGTCCCATCGCAACATCCTCGCCAACGCGGCGCAGGCGCTGGCGCGGGTCGATGCCAATGCCAACGACAGGGTGTTCAACGTGCTGCCGGTGTTCCACTCGTTCGGTTTGACCGGCGGCATGATGATGCCGATCCTCGGCGGCATCCCGATCTTCATGTATCCGTCGCCGCTGCATTACCGGATCGTGCCCGAGCTGATCTACCAGACCGGCGCGACCATCCTGTTCGGCACCGACACCTTCCTCACCGGCTACGCCCGCTCGGCGCATGCCTATGATTTCCGCACCTTGCGGCTGGTGATTGCCGGCGCGGAAGCGGTGAAGGAGCGCACGCGGCAGATCTACATGGAGCGCTACGGCATCCGCATCCTCGAAGGCTATGGCGTCACCGAGACCGCGCCGGTGCTGGCGATGAACACGCCGATGGCCAACCGCCAGGGCACAGTCGGCCGTATCTCGCCGCTGATGCAGTACCGTCTCGATCCGGTCCCCGGCGTCGAGGAAGGTGGCCGGCTGTCGGTGAAGGGCCCCAACGTGATGCTCGGCTATCTCCGCGCCGAGAATCCCGGCGTACTGGAGCCGCTGCCTGAAGGCTGGCACGACACCGGCGACATCGTCACGGTCGACGCGCAGGGCTTCATCGCGATCAAGGGCCGTGCCAAGCGCTTTGCCAAGATCGCCGGCGAGATGGTTTCGCTGTCGGCGGTGGAGGCGATCGCGGCTGCGATCTGGCCGCAGGCGATGTCGGTTGCGGTCACGCTGCCCGATCAGCGCAAGGGTGAACGCATCGTGCTGCTCACCACGCAGAAGGACGCCGACCGCGTCGCGATGCAGCGCCAGGCCAAGAGCGTCGGCGCCTCCGAGCTCGCGGTGCCGGCCGATATCCGCGTCGTCGACAAGGTGCCGCTGCTCGGCACCGGCAAGACCGACTATGTCGGCGCCACTGCATTGGCCAAGGAACTCGCTGCAGCCACGCCGGCGCCGGCGCCTGCGCCTGCGCCGCAGGCCGAGCCCGCCGGCGATGAGGGCGAGGCCGAGCCGGCGCAGCTCGCGCAACACGTTGCATGAGTCCTGGCATGATGGTTGTGCTTTTCGGGAGCATGTTGTCAGATAGACGGCAACTGCTCCCGAGAAAGCACGATCATGCTCGACAAACTGAACCCGGCTACCGAGGACGCGCCTGAACTTGCCGCCGAGCAATGGATCGGCGCGCTGGATGCGGCGTTCGCGAGCCGCTCCACGGAGGCTCTCGCCGCGCTGTTTGCGCCCGAGAGCCACTGGCGCAATATCTTCGGCATCTCCTGGCAGTTTGCGACCTTCAGCGGGCGGCAGCGCGTCGTTGCCGAACTGCTTGCGCGCGCTGAAGCGGTCGGCGCGAGCGGATTTCGTCTCGATGACCGTGCCTTGATACCGCGGCGCGCCGTGGTGGCCGGACGCGAGGCGATCGAGGCTGTCTTCACCTTCGACACGTCGAATGGTCCCGGCACCGGCGCGGTCCGCCTGCTGCATGACAGGAGCGGAAATTCCGCGGCGTGGACGTTCTCCACGATGCTCGACTTCAACCGCATCTGCGAGGCGCGCGCCGACGGCGCCGCCGAGCAATCCCACGCGCGCGATTTCGCCGCACCCGACTGGCTGGAGCAGCGGCAGGCCTCGCGCGCCTATGCCGACCGCGAGCCTGACGTGCTGATCGTCGGCGGCGGCCATGCCGGCATCGCGGCCGCGGTCGAGTGCAAGCGGATCGGGCTCGATGCCCTGATCGTCGATCGGGAGCGGCGCATCGGCGACAATTGGCGGCTGCGCTATCGCGGTCTCAAGCTGCACAACAAGACGCCGGTCAATCTGTTCCGCTACCTGCCGTTCCCGCCGAGCTTTCCGGACTACATCCCGAAGGACAAGATCGCGAACTGGCTGGAAAGCTATGTCGACATCATGGAGCTCGATTTCTGGACCGAGACCTCGTTCGAGGGCGCGCGCTATGACGATGCAACGCAGCGCTGGACGGTGACGCTGCAAGGGACCAGCGGCCCGCGCATGCTGCATCCGAAGCACATCGTGCTCGCGACCAGCGTCAGCGGCACGCCGAACATTCCCCGGATCGACGGCATCGAGAATTTCGAGGGGAAGGTGCTGCACTCCAGCGCGTTCGCGGCCGGGCGCGAATGGGCCGGGCGCTCGGTCGTCGTGTTCGGCACCGGCACCAGCGCGCATGACATCTGCCAGGAGCTGCACGCTGCCGGCGCCGACGTCACCATGGTGCAGCGCAGCCCGACCATGGTGGTCAATGTCGAGCCGGCGCAGCTCTACGACAAGACCTATCTCGGCGACGGCCCGCCGATCGAGGTGCGAGATATCCTCAATTCCGGCGTGCCGCTCGCCGTGATGAAGATCGCGCACCGGATCATCACCGACGAGGTGAAGCGGCTCGATGCGCCCTTGCTGTCGCGGCTGGAGCGCGCCGGCTTTCGGCTCGAATTCGGCGAGGACGGCACCGGCTGGCCGCTGAAATTCCGCTCCCGCGGTGGCGGCTACTACTTCAATGTCGGCTGCTCCGAGCTCATCGCCGACGGCAAGATCCGCCTGATCCAGGCCGCCGACATCGCTGATATCACCGCCACCGGCCTTGCGCTGAACGACGGCACGTCGCTCGGCGCCGAGCTGTTCGTGCTCGCCACCGGCTACAAGGGCCCCGACCATCTGGTCGGCAGATTGTTCGGCGAGGATGTCGCCAAGCGCGTCGGCCGCGTCTGGGGCTTTGACGATGCGACCCAGGAGCTGCGCAACATGTGGACGCGGACGCCGCAGCCCGGCCTCTGGTTCGCCGGCGGCGCGTTCTCGCAGGCCCGCATCTACAGCCGCTTCATCGCGCTGCAGATCGCAGCGATCGAGGCCGGCACAGTTTCCAAGCAACTCACCTGAACTCCACGCACTCACACCGAAGGACTCCCATGCCGCTTCCGCTCGACCCCGTCATTGAGAAGATCATCCCGCTGCTGCCGCTGTGCGATCCCGACACCATGACGCCGCAGAGCTGTCGCGACTCGTTGCGGGCGCTGGCGGAGGCGCGCAAGGCGGTGCCGCCGCCGCCGGTCGACGTGGCGCGCGATATCGAGGTGCAGGGTGCGGCCGGTAAGCTCGGCGCGCGGCTCTATCGCAACGGCCGCGGCACGGCGCCGACCGTGATCTTCTTCCACGGCGGCGGCTGGGTCGCCGGCGATCTCGAGACCCATGATCGCCAGGCCCGCAACCTCGTGATCGACACCGGCGCGGTGGTGATCTCGGTCGATTACCGCCAGCCGCCGGAGACGCGCTTTCCCGGCGCCTTCGAGGATGCGTTCGCCGCGATCCGCGATGTGGTCACGCGGATCGGTGAATTCGGCGGCGATCTCGCCCGCATCGGCGTCGCCGGCGATTCCGCGGGCGGCAATCTCGCCGCCACCACCGCGCTGGCCTGCCGCGACGCCAGCATCAGGCTCGCCGGGCAGCTGCTGGTCTATCCCGTCACCGACGTGGCCGGCAATTTCGCCGATGCCGCCGAGAACGCCAAGTTTCCGTCACGCGCCGAGAATGCGGACGGCTACTTCCTGACGCGGGCGACGATGCAGTGGTTCTGCGGGCACTATCTCGCCGACAGGGCTGAGGGCACCGACTGGCGCGTCTCGCCGCTGCGTGCGAAGAGCCTCAAAGGTGTGGCGCCGGCGGTGGTCACCACAGCCTGGTTCGACCCGCTGCGCGACGAGGGCCATGCCTATGCCAAGGCGTTGCAGGCGGCGGGCGTGCCGGTCGCGTATCATTCCGGCGAGGGGTTGATTCACGGCTACTTTGGTCTCGGCGATGCCTCGGACGCGGCACGCGCCGAGGCGCAGCGTGCGCGGGCGGATTTCAAGGTGTTGCTGGAGCGGGGCGCGTAGCCTCCTCGTTGCACCGGCCGTTGTTGGCAGAGGGACTCTAACCTCCGCGTCGTCCCGGCCTGCGCCGGGACGACGATGTGGGTAGTTCTGCTTTCAACAACTCCCCTCAATCATTCCCGATCGTGTCGCCGAACAGCTGCCAGGTCTCGCCGTTGAACCTCTGCAGCCGCATTGCTTCGACCGGGAAGTAGTCGGTCGGCGAGGTCTTCACCTTGATGCCGGGCAGGAACATCGGCAGCGCGATGTCGAGATTGGCCGCCTGCTTCATGATGTTCTCATGGGTGAGGTCGTCGCCGCACTGCTTCAACACCTGCACCGTCGCCTCCGCCACCACATAGCCGTAGACGATCAGCTGGTCCTGCAGATTGCCGTCCGGAAAATATGTCTTCATGAAGTCCTGCCACGCGATTACGTCCTTATCGTCCTTCCATTGCGGATCGTTCGGATCCTTCAGCGAGTAGGACGAGATGATGTCCCTGGAATATTCGAAGCCGGCGGGCTTCAGCACCGAGGACACCGAGGTCGAGGTCGCGGCGAGGAAGAACAAATCCGGCTTCCAGCCGATCTCGCCGATCTTCTTGATCGCCTGCGCCGCCTGCTTGGGGATCGCGTGCATGAACAGCACGTTGGCGCCGGAGGCTTTCAGCTTCACGATCTGGCTGTCGACGGTCGGGTCGGTCGATTCATAGGTCGTCTCCGCCACCACCATTCTGGCGGTGTTCTCCGGCCCCAGGCCTTTCTTGAAGCCGTTGCCGTAATCCTTGCCGGCGTCGTCGTTCTGGTAGAACAGCGCGATCTTCGCGTCCGGCTTGTTGGTCAGCACATATTTTGCGTAGACCGCGGTCTCGGCCTGGTAGGACGGCTGGAAGCCGATCGTCCACGGATAATGCGCGTAATCGCCCCACAGCGTGGCGCCGGCGCCAACGAACAGCTGCGGCACCTTCTTGTCGTTGAGATATTTGCGCACGGCAAGGCCGGTCGGCGTGCCCAGCGGATTGAGGATCGCGGCGACCTCCTCCTGCTCCACCAGCTTGCGGGTCTGCTCCACCGTCTTCGGCGGCGAGTAGCCATCGTCGAGCGTGATCAGGTTGATCTTGCGCCCGTTCACGCCGCCCTGGTCGTTGATCATCTTGAAGTAGGCGGCCTGCGTCTTCGCGATCACGCTATAGGCCGACGCCGCGCCGGAGAATGGCGAGGTCTGTCCGAGCTTGATCTCGGTGTCGCTGGCGCCAGTGCCATATTTCTTGTCGGCGGCGTGTGCCTGCGTCGCGAGCGCGAGCGCGATGGCTGCCGTGACGGCCTTCCAGATCATCGTGAGCCTCCCTGTGGCTTTTTTGTTTTGTTCGCGAGGGAGAGCTTACGTTAGGTGACGAGCGCGCGGCTTGTGGCGAGACGCCAGGGCAGGGATGCGAAAATGCGGCGGGGTAGCAATAATTACCGTCGTCCCGGCGAAGGCCGAGACCCATGACCCCGGCTGCTTATTTGGTGCGAGGCTGGGGCAACATTCCGCGCGTAACCGCAAACGTTGGTGGTTATGGGTCCCGGCTTTCGCCGGGACGACGACGATGACGAGAAAGCGCCCCTTACCGGTAGCGCACGCTGCCGGTCGTGACCGGATCGGTCGGCAGCACGGTGGCGCCGGCTCTGCTGGCGGCGGCGGAGGTGATCATGCCGGGCTCGGCCGCGGCCTGCACATTGCGAGGCGGGTTGAATTCGAGGATGACGAGGGCGGCCGTGGCGAGCACCGCCACGGCGGCGGTTGCAATCGCAGGCACCAGTCTTCCGCGCGGATCGGCTGCGCGAACTTGCATCGAGCAATTCCTTTATCGGGGTCGTTCTTTGGACGTGACATAGGAACGGCCAGGCTTCTTCCCAAGAGTGCGGCGCACCTGCCTCACAATCAGTTGTGCTGGCCGTGATGTCCCTCACGGTCTTCGAGACGATGCGGCGTACCGCGTCGAATCGCATTCGTGTCGGACGGCTTGTTTGCACACTAATATCTGGAAGAGATCGTGGCGTTTTGCATGCGCCTCATGCGCTCGTGATGATGCGCAGTGATGTTGTGATTAATGGCCACGCGAGAAGCTCGCTTTACCTTTATTTATAGGGTTTCTTTGTCGGTCGGGGCGCGTGCGTTAAGCGTTTCTTCACGCACTCTCGATGCTTCAAGCAGAAGATTCGTGTGATGTGCGCGTGATGGAAGAGATGATGCCGCTGTCATTGGCGGCAGCTGTCAGCGGACTGTCGTAGTCATTAGCGACGCCGTCATGGCGACGCGACGAAGCAATCCATCTCTCCTCACGCAGGGCAATGGATGATTTTACTTCGTTCGTCATTGCGCAAAGAAGATTCCACTTCGCCATCGCGCCTCGATCGCGGTCTCATTTCAATTCTATTGCTTCGATACCAATTCGACGAAATGCACTGACGCGTCGCTTGACGCGAGAGCCCGCGTGTCGCTTTCCGAAATTGGTCCAGCGTTCACGACATGAATGTGCGACGGATGCAACCAGCGCGACCATCTCGGTAGCCAGTTTGTTGGCCAAGCAAAAACGGCCGGGTCATCCGACCCGGCCGTTCAAAACTCTCTCCGCGAATTCCGCGTGTGTGGCTTAGCTCAGCTTGCCTTCTTCACCGGCGCGGGCTTGCCGACCTTCTTCTCGATCGCGCGCTTCAGTTCGAGGGCGCGGGGCGAGAGCACGTCGGCCTTGGCCTTGAGCAAATAGGCATCGAGGCCGCCATTGTGGTCGACGCTCTTCAGCGCATTGGTCGAGACGCGCAGGCGCACGTTGCGGCCGAGCGCTTCGGAGATGAAGGTGATGTTGGCCAGGTTCGGCAGGAAACGCCGCTTGGTCTTGATGTTCGAGTGGCTCACCTTGTGGCCCGTCTGGGGGCCCTTGGCCGTCAGTTCGCAGCGCCGGGACATCTTACAAAATCCTTATTGCATCCCCGCCGCTCGAAGGGCGTGCAATCACACGGCCCGCGCGGGGGTTTTGAATTCGCGTCCATTTTCCAGGAACCGCGGGTGTATAGGGGGAGAATACCCGAGCGTCAAGATTATATCGCCGCATGCGGGGCACCGGAATTGCCGGTTCATAAGGTCTTCCAGCCACTTAACGGCGGATATGGCAACCATATAAAGGGCGTATTCGGCTGCAAGTCTAGGTTCCATACAAGATGCGCCTTGTTGTCCGGCCGAATTGAACGCCGAGATGGACAACGGATAGAGCGCCGATAGCAGGACCGTCAGGTAGGTTAAGTGACCACCGCCATTGCCATTTTGCCCCCGCTCGGCCGGCTGCTCGGCCTGTGCGCGGGCGCATTGCTGCTGTTCTGCGCCGAGCGCGCCAGCGCGCAGGGTCGGCTCGACGCCCAGTACGAGGCGACCCTGGCCGGTATCCCGGTCGGCAAGGGCAGCTGGACCATCGAAATCGGCGACGACACCTTCTCGGCCTCGGCCCAGGGCGGCACCGCAGGCCTGCTGAAGGCGTTTTCCGGCGGCTCGGGCGCGGGCGCCTCGCAGGGCCGCGTCGTCAACGGGGCGCTGGCGGCCTCCTCCTACACCGCGACCACCACCACCTCGAAGAAGTCGGAGACGATCCGGATGGTGCTGGCGAATGGCGGCATCAAGGAATCGGCGATCGAGCCCGAGCCGCCGGTCGATGCCGACCGCCTGCCGGTGACCGACGCGCAGAAGAAGAACGTGTTCGATCCGATGACCGGCTCGTTCCTGCGCGCGCCCGGCAATGCCGAATTGATGAGCCCGGATATCTGCCGCAGCGGCGCCGGCATCTTCGACGGCCGCATGCGCTACGACCTCAAGCTCGATTTCAAGCGGGTCGAGATCGTCAAGGCCGAGCGCGGCTACCACGGCCCGGCGCTGGTCTGCGCGCTCTATTTCGTGCCGATCTCGGGCTACATCCCGGATCGCCCGGTCATCAAATACCTCGCCGCCCAGCGCAACATCGAGATCGCCTTCGTGCCGATCGCCGGCACCCGCCTTCTGGTGCCGTTCCGCATGACGATCCCGACCCCGCTCGGCCAGGCCATGCTGGAAGCGACCTCCTTCGTCACCACAGCCGCGCCGCCGCGCGTGGCGAAGACGCAGTAACCCCTGTCGTAGCCCGGATAAGCGAAGCGCCATCCGGGGACAGTCGTCCCGCATATCGCTTCGCTCATGCGGGCTACGCGGTAGCCAGACCGTCACCCTGAGGAGGCCGCGTAGCGGCCGTCTCGAAGGGCGACGCCACCGGCGGGGCCGTGCATCCTTCGAGGCTCGCTCCGCTCGCACCTCAGGATGACGGGTCCAAGCAAGAATGCTTCCCTTCGCGGCGCGCGGAATGCAACGAACGTCACCGGAATCCAGTTGACTCTTGTCCGCTTCTGATTCGACTCGGTCACCCCTGGAACTTAAGGAATTCAGTCCGCATATCCTGTGCTTGTGGAGCCCTCTCAAACTTGATCTAGTGCCGCCGCCGTCAGCCTACCCGAGATGTTGCGGTGAACGTTTCGAGCCCGGAATGGAGTCAGCGATTCGGCCGCGATTCGTTCTAGACTCGTTCCAGAGCTTAAGCCGGGCGCGGAAAGCGTCGCATTGTGAGACAGATTTTGTGAAAGGACGCGTGAAGGCGTGAAGACCGGAGCGTCAATCTCTCACCGTCACCCTGAGGAGGCCGCGCAGCGGCCGTCTCGAAGGGCGACGGCCCTGCTGTCTCATCAAGATCGCCGCAAACGGATCGATCTCGGCCGTGCATCCTTCGAGACGCGCTGACGCGCTCCTCGCAGGTACAACGGCGAATTCGCCGTTGTACCGGGGATGACGGGATCGAGTATCCAGCCAACAAATTCAAGAAACATCTGCAAAACATGGCTTTCTCAACTTCGTTCGGAAATGACCGCGTGCCCGGTGCAGGCGTCACCGCGGTGCTCGGGCCGACCAACACCGGCAAGACGCATCTCGCTATCGAGCGCATGCTGGCGCATTCGTCGGGCTTGATCGGCCTGCCGCTGCGGCTGCTCGCGCGCGAGGTCTACAACAAGATCGCGGATCGCGCCGGCGTCGACAATGTCGCGCTGGTCACCGGCGAGGAGAAGATCAAGCCGAAGGCGCCGCGCTTCTGGGTCTCGACCGTGGAAGCGATGCCGCGCGATCTCGATGTGTCCTTCCTCGCGGTCGACGAGATCCAGATCGCCGCCGATCTCGAGCGCGGCCATGTGTTCACCGATCGCATCCTCAATCGCCGCGGCCGCGACGAGACGCTGCTGCTGGGCGCGGCGACGATGCGGCCGATGATCGAGCGGCTGCTGCCGGGCGCCTCGATCATCACGCGGCCGAGGTTGTCGCAGCTTGAATTCGCCGGCGACCGCAAGATCACGCGGCAGCCGCGCAGAACAGCAATTGTCGCGTTCTCGGCGGACGAGGTCTACGCGATCGCAGAATTGATCCGCCGCCAGCATGGCGGCGCGGCCGTGGTGCTCGGCTCGCTGTCGCCACGCACGCGCAATGCGCAGGTCGCGATGTTCCAGAACGGCGACGTCGATTACCTTGTCGCCACCGATGCGGTCGGCATGGGGCTCAATCTCGACGTCGATCACGTCGCCTTTGCCTCCGACCGCAAGTATGACGGCTATCAGTTCCGCCGCCTGACGCCGGCCGAATTCGCGCAGATCGCGGGCCGCGCCGGCCGCGCGACGCGCAACGGCACCTTCGGCACCACCGGGCGCTGCGCGCCGTTCGAGCCGGAGCTCGTCAACGCGCTGCAGAACCACACCTTCGACGCCGTCAAGGTGCTGCAATGGCGCAACGCGAAGTTGGACTTCGCCTCGCTCGGCGCGTTGCAGGTGTCGCTGGCGCTGACGCCCAATCATGAGGCACTGACGCGGGCCCCGGTGGCCGAGGATCTGCGTGTGCTCGAGCATGTTGCGCGCGACGCCGAGGTGCGCGAATTGGCGCATGGGGCTAAAGCGGTCGAGCGGCTGTGGGAGGCCTGCCAGGTTCCGGACTACCGAAAGCTGTCGCCGGCCGCCCATGCCGAACTCGTGACCACGCTGTATGGCTTCCTGATGCAAAAGGGGCGTATCCCTGACGCATGGTTTGCCGCCCAGGTCGACCAGGCCAACCGGACCGATGGCGATATCGACACGCTATCGGGCCGGATCGCGCAGATCAGGACCTGGACCTTTGTTGCCAACCGGCCGGACTGGCTTTACGACCCGGACCACTGGCAGGGGATCACGCGCGAGCTCGAAAATAAATTATCCGATGCGCTGCATGAACGGCTCACGGAGCGTTTCGTTGACAGGCGGACCAGTGTATTGATGCGCCGCCTGCGGGAGAACTCAGTTTTGAATACGGAAATTGGCAAGACCGGTGAAGTGATCGTGGAAGGCCACGTGATCGGCCGGCTCGATGGTTTCACCTTCGCACCTGATGCGGCCGAGGCCGGCAGCGACGCCAAGGCGCTGCAAGCCGCCGCCCAGCAGGTGCTGGCGCGCGAGATCGATGCGCGCGCCGAGAAACTGGGCGCCGCCCCCGACGAGCAGTTCGTGCTGACCTCCGACGGCACCATCCGCTGGACCGGCGATGCGGTCGCCAAGCTGGTGGCCGCCGACGACGCGCTGCATCCGCGGCTGCGCATCATCTCCGACGAGCGGCTGACCGGCGCCTCGCGCGAAGCGGTGCAGACCCGGCTCGATCTCTGGCTCAAGACGCATATCGAAAAACTGCTCGGGCCGCTGTTCGAACTGGCCAAGGCCGAGGACCTGCAGGGCATCGCCCGCGGCATCGCCTTCCAACTGGTCGAGGCGCTCGGCGTGCTGGAGCGCAGCAAGATCGCGGCCGAGATGAAGGATCTCGACCAGCCCTCGCGCGCGGCCTTGCGCAAATACGGCGTGCGGTTCGGCGCCTACCACATCTATTTCCCGCAGCTGCTGAAGCCCGCGGCGCGCTCGCTGGCCTCGCTGCTGTGGGCCGAGAAGCAGAGCAATGTCGACATGGCTGCGTTGTCGAATGTGCAGCATCTGGCGAGTAGCGGCCGCACCTCGTTCCCGGTCGACAAGCAGCTCGCCCGCGATGCCTATCGCGTGCTCGGCTATCGCCAGTGCGGCGAGCGCGCGGTGCGCGTCGACATCCTGGAGCGGCTCGCCGACCTGATCCGCCCGGCGCTCGCCTGGCGCGAGACCTCGCCGGGCGAGAAGCCCGCCGGTGCGTTCGATGGCCGCGGCTTTGTCGTGACGCAGGCGATGACCTCGCTGACCGGCTCCGCCGGCGAGGATTTTGCCTCGATCCTGCGCGCGCTCGGCTACCGCATGGACCGCCGTCCGCCGCTGCCGCCGAAGCTCGTTGAGGCCACACCGGCAGAGATTAGCGAGGCCGTCGCCGAGACCACCGAGGCCGTGGCCGGGACCACCGAGACGGTCGCCGCCGAGACGCCGCCGGTCGAGGCGACGTCCGACGCCGCCGTGGATGCGCCGGTCGGGGCCACTGCCGGTGCCACTGCCGAAGTTGTGGCCGATGCGCCGGAGGCTGCCACGGATCAGCCGGTGTCCGGCGATCCCGCACCGTCGGCCGCGCTGCTGCCCGATGTCGGCTTTGCCGAGGTGGTGCCCAGCGAAGTGACGCCGGTCGTCGTCGAGACCAAGCCCGAGCCGGAGGCAGAAGTTGCCGCGGCGCCCGCCGCTGTCGCCGAAGAGCCCGCTGCCGAGGCGCCCGCCGCGGAAGCGGCATCCGAGCCCGCGCCTGCCGCGGAAGCCACTGCCGAGACGCCGTCCGAGACCGCCACTGAGGCGGCCGCGGAGACCGCGGGTGCCGAGGCAGCACCGGCTGAAGCAGCTTCCGCCACCGCGGAGACGCCGGCCGAGCCGCAGCTGGTCGAAGTCTGGCGTCCCGGTGGCCGTTCCGACGAGCGCCGCCCGCATCATCGCGGCCATGATCGCAACCGCGGCCGTCATCAGGGCAAGCCCGCCGAGGGCGCGCAGGCTGCTGAAGGCGGCGGTGAGGGCGACAGCAAGCGCGAGCATCATCGCCGTCCGCGCCGTCACCAGGATTTCCGCACGCCGCGCCCGGGTGCGCCCGCGGATCCGGCTGCGACGCCCGCCGAGGGCGCGCAGGCGCGCGACAACAGGGACGACAAGGGCCAGCGCCGCGAGCGCTTCGAAGGCAAAGGTCGCGATCGCGACAATGAGCGTCGCCGCGACAACAAGTTCGGCGGCGATCGCAAGGGCGAGCGCGGCGATCGTGACCGCGGCGGCCGCGATTTCGGCAAGGGCGGCCGCGACAAGCGCGAGGGCGGCCCGTCGCATCGCCCTTACGCCTCGAGCGCGCCGCGCGAGCGCGACCGGCCGATCGATCCGAATTCGCCATTCGCCAAGCTCGCTGCCCTGAAAGAGCAGCTCGCCGGCCGGAAGGAATAGTCCACCCTTGGTTTAACGCTTGGTCTAGTTTGGATCGACAGCGCCTCGACAAATGGCTGTGGCACGCGCGCCTGGTGAAGGCCCGCACCAGCGCGGCTGAACTCGTCGCGTCAGGTCATGTCCGCGTCAACGGCACGCGCGAGAAATCGCCGGGCCATGCGGTGAAGGCGGGTGATGTCGTCACCGTCGCGCTCGACAACAGCGTCCGCGTGCTGAAGGTAACAGGCTTTGCCGAGCGGCGCGGCGATGCCAGTTCGGCGCGTGTGCTGTACGAGGATTTGCAGGCCGGCAATTTGCAGGCCGGTAAGGAGTAGTTATCTAGCGCTTGCTATCTCAATTTGGGGTGGCAGGAGCGTGAGAATACTGGCGTTTTTCGAGGGCCGCTTCCCTTGCGGCCCCGGTATTCCTGCGCTACGCAACCCCAGAAAATCGATCGTTCCGGAGTTTTGGATGACCTACGTCGTCACTGAAGCCTGCATCAAGTGCAAATATACCGACTGCGTCGAGGTCTGCCCCGTCGATTGCTTCTACGAGGGCGAGAACATGCTGGTCATCCATCCCGACGAATGCATCGATTGCGGCGTGTGTGAGCCGGAATGCCCGGCGGACGCCATCAAGCCGGACACCGAGCCGGGGCTGGAGAAGTGGCTCGAGGTCAACCGCGACTACGCCAAGAGCTGGCCGAACATCACCCAGAAGAAGGACTCGCCCGAGGACGCCAAGGAGTGGGAAGGCAAGGAAGGCAAGTTCGAGAAGTATTTTTCTCCGAATCCGGGCAGCGGCGACTGATTCGCCAGGGATTACCACGGTAAGGGTGGGCTTCAGTCCGCCGCGGCCCTCCGTTCGGCCGCCGATTTAACCCTAATGACGGACATATGACCTGAACGGCCCCTGTTATGCCCGGAATCGGGCGTAAACCATTGATTTTTGCGGAAAATGTGCTATATCTGACACATTACAGGCCAAGAACCCCCTGCCATGCGTACCTTGTGGCTTCGAGGTTCCCGCAAACTCGAACAGGGGCGTGGCAGTTTCCGCGCGCAGGCTGTGTCACAGAAAACGCGTAAAAAGAGTGCTTCAAAGACGACGAAAAAAGCCGCTGTCGTTGCTCGCAGCGCAACCAAGGGCCGTGCCAAGGCGTCCGTGAAGGGGGCCAAGAAGGCGGCGGCTGCAAAGTCCTCAAAGAACAAAAGAAGCGTGATGCCAGAAAAGACTGCCAAGACTGCCGCGAAAGCGGCAGCTGCGAAGCCCGCTGCTCCCAAGGTCGCCCCCAAGCCTGCCGCGACCAAGACGGCTGCTGCGCCGAAGCCGGCCGCCCCGAAGACTGCCGTCCCCGCCGCTGCTCCGAAGGCCGCCGCCAAGCCGGCCGCCGCGCCGCGCCCGGAAGAGAAGAAGGTCGTGACCCAGCGCCAGGGCTTCAAGGCCAACGAATTCGTGGTCTATCCCGCTCACGGCGTCGGCCAGATCCTGGCGATCGAGGAGCAGGAGATCGCGGGCGCCAAGCTCGAACTGTTCGTGATCAATTTCATGAAAGACAAGATGACGCTGCGCGTCCCGACGGCGAAGGTCGCCAATGTCGGCATGCGCAAGCTGTCGGAGCCGGCGCTGGTCAAGAAGGCGCTGGAGACGCTGAAGGGCCGCGCCCGCGTCAAGCGCACCATGTGGTCGCGCCGCGCCCAGGAATATGAAGCGAAGATCAACTCGGGCGACATCGTCGCGATCGCCGAGGTGGTCCGCGATCTCTATCGTTCGGAATCGCAGCCCGAGCAGTCCTACTCTGAACGCCAGCTCTATGAAGCGGCGCTCGACCGTCTGTCGCGCGAGATCGCGGTCGTGCAGCACTCGACCGAGACCGAGGCGATCAAGGAGATCGAAGGCCAGCTCGCCAAGAGCCCGCGCCGCGGCGCCAAGGCCGAGTCCGCTGAAGGCGACGCCGAGGGCGATGCCGACGGTGAGGATCTCGACAACGATGGCGACGACACTGCCGTCGAGGACGAAGCCGCCTGAAAGGGTTCGACGGATTGAAAACAAAAGCCCGGTCGCAAGACCGGGCTTTTTGTTTCGGCGCCGAGCGGGCGGCTTCTGCTGCCGACGCGATGCAGCGGATCGCCGCCGCGATCATGGTCGCGTCGTCGGCATCATCCGCGCTGGGCTGGAAGAGGTTGTCGGCACTGCTCATGCCGCCGCTATACATCGGCGGCGAGGCGAACGGCAACGGCGCGCCGGATCCGTAGCCCGTAGCCCGGATGGAGCGCAGCGAAATCAGGGGTCGCTGCAACCGCGGATGAAGCCGTCCCGGATTGCGCTGCGCTCCATCCGGGCTACGGGTGCCAGCGGGGCCCGCGTTACTTCACCCGCTGCTTCTCAAGCTTGCGCGCCAGGGTGCGGCGGTGCATGCCGAGGCGGCGGGCGGCTTCCGAGATGTTGAAGTCGGTCTCGATCAGGGTCTGGTGGATGCGCTCCCATTCCAGCGTCTTGATCGAGGTCGGCCGCGCGCCGAGCTCGATGGCGGCGTTGCCGGCGGCCTTCTGGAACGCAGCCTCGATGTCGTCGGTGTTCGACGGCTTGGCCAGATAGTGGCAGGCGCCGAGCTTGATCGCCTCGACCGCGGTCGCGATGCTGGCGAACCCGGTCAGCACGACGATCAGCATCTCGGGGTCATGCGCGTGCAGCGCTTCGACGCAGGCAAGGCCCGATGCACCGCCGGCGAGCTTCAGGTCGACCACCGCATAGCCGGGCGACTGCTGCTCCAGCAGCTGGCGGACCTCGTCGAGCGAGGCCGACACCGCCACATCATAGCCGCGGCGCTCGAACGAGCGCTTCAGTGTGCGGGCGAAACCCGTATCGTCCTCGACGATCAGGAGCTGGCGTTCATCCGTCAAGATGGTCTCCGATCGCGAGCGTCGAGAGCGGCAGCTCGAGCCTGACCGCGGCGCCGATGTCCGGCCGGTTGCGCGCCGCCACCACGCCGCCCAGCTTGCGCACGACGTTGACCACCAGGAACAGGCCGAGGCCGCTGCCGGGGCTGCCCTTGGTCGATTGATACGGCTTGCCGATATGCGCCAGCATCTCGCGCGAGAAGCCCGGGCCGCGATCGGTCACCGACAGCACCAGCCGGTCGGCATTGCGCTCGGCGGTCAGCTCGATCCAGTCGCGCGAGACCTCGGCGGCGTTGTCGAGCACGTTGAAGATCGCCTGTTTGAGCGCGATGTCGGATACGATCGCAAGATCAGAGCCGAAGGCGTTGCGGAAATACAGCGTGGCCGACGGCCGCGTCGTCCGCCATTCTTCCACCAGCGCGGTCAGGAACGCCGCGACCGTGGTCGGCGAGGAGCCTTCGCCGCGGGCTTCGCCCGCCGACAGCAGGATGCCCGTGACGATCGACTTGCAGCGCTGCACCGAGATCTCCATCTCGCCGAGGTCTTGCGACATTTCAGGGTCGGAGGCGAGCGCGGGCATCCGGCGCCAGTCGCCCAGGATGACCGAGAGCGAGGCGAGCGGCGTGCCGAGCTCATGCGCGGCGCCGGAGGCCAGGAGGCCGATCCGGACGATGTGATCCTGCTCGGCGGCGTGCTGGCGCAGCGCCGCGAGGCGCAGGTCGCGATCGCGCAGATTGCGGTTGATCCGGGTCATGAACACCACGAGCAGCACGGCGTCGAGCACGAGGCCGATGAAGGTGCCGGCGATATAGAGGTTGAAGGCATCGGCGAAGCCATGCAGCGGCAGCTCCAGCGGCCGGTAATAGCTGGTCAGCCAGGCGAAGTTCATGCACACCAGCGCCACCAGCGACCAGGTCGAGGGCGCATCGAGCAGCACCGCGCCAAGTGTCACCTGCAGCAGATAGAGCGAGGTGAAGGGGTTGGTGGCGCCGCCGCTGAGATAGAGCAGTGCGGTCAGCGCCGCCACGTCGAGCGCCAGCGCGACCAGCAGCTCGCGGTTGTTGATGTCGGCGCGGTAGCGCAGCCACAGCAGGCTGACGACATTGAGTGCCACCAGCCCGGAGATCACGGCCGCCAAGGGCAGCAGCGGCAGTGCGACGCCCATCCAGAACTGCACGAAGCCGATGGTGGCGATCTGGCCGATCACGGCGATCCAGCGCAGCTGGACCAAGAGGGCCATGTTCTTGCGATTGGTCGCGATGTCGGCGGGCGCTGCGAGATCGAACGGCATGCCGGCGGCCGCGCCCGCCGCGGACGGCATCACCGCCGTGCCGGTCGCGGCCTTGTCGTCATGCAGATCCGATGTGCGCTCGAGCATCTGGGCCTGTGTCGCGAGACAGATTGCGGGCTGCGCCGATCAGGCGGCGCACGGCGGCGCGTCGTGAGTCCCACCTTGGATCGGAGGCGCCGGCGCGGCTCCTTCCGCTGATGACGCGCAGGAGCGCGCCCGCCAGCATAAGGGCCAGTGCGAACCATGTCAGCGCGTAAATCAGGTGGTTGTTCGGAAACCGCACGATTGTGAGCCCGCCGATTGGGTAGCCGCCCGGATTTGGCGTCGCATCGGCGTCGATGAAGAAGGGGGCCACGTGCGACAATCCGTGCACGGCGGCGATCGCGGCGACGTCGCGGGAATACCAGCGGCCGGCCGAAGCGTCGTTGCTGCGCAGGAAGCCGCCCTTCGGTTCCGACATCCGCAGCAGTCCGGTGACGCTGACAGCGCCCTGCGGCTCGCCATCGCGCCGCGTCGCGGGATCGCGCCTGTCAGGGGAAACAAAACCGCGGTTGACCAGCACGGTGGTTCCGTCGTCCGCTTGCAGCGGGGTCAGTACCCAGAAGCCGGGGCCCTCGGCCGTGACGGCCTGCACCAGCGTTTCATCGGCGTTGAGGAACGTGCCGCGTACGGTGACGCGGCGGTATTCATCGCTCGCGCCCGTGACGGACGGCCATGACGATGGGGGCGGCGGCGCGACCGGCGCCGCATGCATGCGCTGCTCGACCCGCTCGATCAGCGCCAGCTTCCAGCTCCTGCGTTCGACCTGCCAGACGCCGAGCGCGCCCAGCAGCACCACGCCCAGCATGCCGAGCGTGAGCAGCACATAGCGACGGAGAGTAAAGTTGCGGCCGCGTCGGGACTGCGCTCCCTCCCCCGCTTGCGGGGGAGGGTTGGGGTGGGGGTGTCGCCGCGAGTCGGACCGTTCGGAATGGAGACAGCCCCCACCCGCCGCGCTACGCGCGTCGACCTCCCCCGCAAGTGGGAGAGGTGAAGAGGGGCCTACGGCACCCCGCATCGTCACGGCATCTGGCTCATGTCGTGCACCGGCATCATGTTGATGTTGAGGTGGTGCATGACCCACAGCGAGCCGGTCAGCGCGATCACCACCATGACCACGGTGAAGATCATCGCCATCATGGTCCAGCCGTTCTCGGACCGCGTGTTCATGTGCAGGAAGTACACCATGTGCACGACGATCTGCACCGCGGCGAGCACCAGCACGATCAGCGCGGTGACCTGCTTGTCGGCGACGGCACCGGTCATCACCAGCCAGAACGGCACCGCGGTGAGGACGACGGAGAGACCGAAGCCGATCAGATAACTCTGCAGCGAGCCATGGGATGCCCCGCCGTGAGCGTCGTGGCCGTGCCCGCCGGCGTTGGCTTCGAGAGCGTGAGCTTCTTTTGTCATCGCAGCATTCCCAGGAGATAGACGAAGGTGAAGACGCCGATCCAGACCACGTCGAGGAAGTGCCAGAACATCGAGAGGCACATCAGACGGCGCCGGTTGGCTTCGGTGAGGCCGAAGCGCGCGGTCTGAACCATCAGCGTCACCAGCCAGACGAGGCCGAAAGTGACGTGCAGGCCGTGGGTGCCGACCAGCGTGAAGAACGACGACAGGAAGGCGCTGCGCTGGGGCGTCGCGCCCTCGTGGATCATGTGCGCGAACTCGGTGAGCTCGATGCCGAGGAAGGCGAGGCCGAACAGCCCGGTGATGGCGAGCCAGAGCTGGGTCGCCCTGATCCTCGATTTCTCCATCGTCAGCATGGCAAAGCCATAGGTGATCGAGGAGAGCAGCAGCATCGTCGTGTTGAGCGCGACCAGCTTGAGGTCGAACAGATCCTTCGGCGATGGGCCAGCGGCATAGTTGCCGCCGAGCACGCCATAGGTCGCAAACAGCATCGCGAAGATGAGGCAATCGCTCATCAGGTAGATCCAGAAGCCCAGCATGGTGCTGGCGCCTTCCGGATGATCATGCTCGTCGATGACGTGGAAGACCGGCTCGGAGTCCTGTGTGGTTATGATTGCAACGCTCATGTCCGGGCTCCCGCGGCAAGCACGCGTGTCCGCGCGTCTTCAGTCCGCACCACCTCATCCGCCGGGATGTGGAAGTCGCGGTGATAGTTGAAGGTGTGGCCGATCGCGACCGCGAGCAGCGCAACGAAGCTGACGGCGGCGAGCCACCAGATGTACCAGATCAGGCCGAACCCCATCACCGTCGCAAGTCCGGCGAGGATGATGCCGGTGCCGGTGTTGGAAGGCATGTGGATCGGCTTGAAGCCGGTCAGCGGGCGCCTGTAGCCGCGGCGCTTCATGTCCCACCAGGCGTCGTTGTCGTAGACCACGGGCGTGAACGCGAAGTTGTAGTCCGGCGGCGGCGAGGAGGTCGCCCATTCCAGCGTCCGCGCGTTCCAGGGATCGCCGGTGGTGTCCTTCAGCTGCTCGCGGCGCAGAATGCTGACCGCGAACTGCACCAGCATCGCGACGATGCCGAGCAGGATCAGGAAGGCGCCGAAGCCCGCGATGATGAACCAGATCTGCAAGGACGGATCGTCAAACACGCGGAGCCTTCGGGTCACGCCCATCAGGCCGAGCACGTAGAGCGGCATGAAGGCGAAGTAGAAGCCCGAGACCCAGAACCAGAACGACAGCTTGCCCCAGAACGGATCGAGCCTGAAGCCGAACGCTTTCGGGAACCAGTAGTTGATGCCGGCGAACAGGCCGAACAGCACGCCGCCGATGATCACGTTGTGGAAATGCGCGATCAGGAACAGGCTGTTATGCAGCACGAAATCGGCCGGCGGCACCGCCAGCAGCACGCCGGTCATGCCGCCGATCACGAAGGTCAGCATGAATGCCACCGTCCACATCATCGGCAGCTCGAAGCGGATGCGGCCGCGATACATCGTGAACAGCCAGTTGAACATCTTCGCGCCGGTCGGGATCGAGATGATCATCGTGGTGATGCCGAAGAACGAGTTCACGCTGGCGCCGGAGCCCATCGTGAAGAAGTGATGCAGCCAGACCAGGTAGGACAGGATGGTGATGACGACGGTGGCGTAGACCATCGAGGTGTAGCCGAACAATCGCTTGCCGGAGAACGTCGCGGTCACCTCGGAGAAGATGCCGAACGCCGGCAGCACCAGGATGTAGACCTCGGGGTGGCCCCAGATCCAGATCAGGTTCACGTACATCATCGGGTTGCCGCCGAAGTCGTTCGTGAAGAAGTTGGTGCCGACGTAACGGTCGAGCGACAGCAGCGCCAGCACCGCCGTCAGCACCGGGAAGGAGGCGACGATCAGGACGTTGGTGCAGAGCGAGGTCCAGGTGAACACCGGCATCTTCATCATCGTCATGCCCGGCGCGCGCAGCTTGACGATGGTGCAGATCAGGTTGATGCCCGATAGCGTCGTGCCGACGCCGGCGACCTGTAGTCCCCATATGTAATAGTCGACGCCGACATCAGGACTGTAGCCGATATTCGACAGCGGCGGGTAGGCGAGCCAGCCGGTGCGGGCGAATTCGCCGACGAACAGCGACATCATCACCAGCACGGCGCCGCCGACCGTCATCCAGAAGCTGAAATTGTTGAGGAACGGGAACGAGACGTCGCGGGCGCCGATCTGCAGCGGTACAACATAGTTCATCAGGCCGGTCACCAGCGGCATCGCCACGAAGAAGATCATGATCACGCCGTGCGCGGTGAAGATCTGGTCGTAGTGATGGGCGGGCAGATAGCCGTCGGAGCCGCCAAACGCGATCGCCTGCTGCAGCCGCATCATCAGCGCGTCCGCGAAGCCGCGCAGCAGCATCACGATGCCGAGGATCATGTACATGATGCCGATGCGCTTGTGGTCCACGGTGGTGAACCACTCGCGCCACAGATAGGTCCAGAGCCAGAAGTAGGTGACGATCGCGAACAGCGCGAGGCCGCCGATTGCCACCACCGCGAAAGTGCCGACCAGGATCGGCTCATGGATCGGCAGCGCCTCCAGATTGAGGCGGCCGAAGATCATCTTGACGAGATCGGGATTCATGCGGTCCTCCTCAGGACTCTGATTTCGGACGCTGACCGAGCAGCAGGGATGTCGATGACGGATGCGCGGGCGAGAACGGCGGGCGCTTCAGCCCGAAGCCGCGCAGCGGCGTCAGGTCGAGCGGCGCGGTGATCTCGTGCGACGGCGCGTCCTTGATCTCGTCCATCGAGCAGATGCCGGCGACGAAGGTCGGCTCGGAGCCGAGCGGCGCGCCGCGGCGGGCGTATTTGTCGTAGGTCAGCGGCAGCGTGTTGTTGAAGCCTTCGCGGCCGAGGCCACCCTTGGCGTCAATCGCCATCATCTCGCTCATGCACATCTTGCCGGGCTCGACGCACATGTTGAGGATCGCCTTGTAGAGATCGCGGTCGACCGAGCGGTAGAGCCGGATCGGATCGTTCTGGCTCGGACGCTCGAGCTGCAGATAGTCGGTGCGGCCGAGCATGTTGCTGCTCGCCTTGGCGCTGCCGATCCACTTGTCGAAATCCGTTGCCGACAGGCTCTTGAAGTCGAAGTGCATGCCGGAGAAGCCGGCGCCGCTGTAATTGGCGGAGAAGCCGCGATAGGTGCCTTCCTTGTTGGCGACCGCGTGCAGCTTGGTCTCCATGCCGGGCATCGCGTAGATCTGGCCGGCGAGCGCGGGGATATAGAATGAGTTCATCACGGAGGACGCCGTGATGCGGAAGCGGATCGGGCGGTCGACCGGAGCCGCGAGCTCGTTGACGGCGGCGACGCCATAGTCCGGGTAGATGAACAGCCACTTCCAGTCGAGCGCGACCACCTCGACATTGAGCGGGGCGTCCTTGCTCTCGATCGGCTTGTCGGCGGCGATGCGGCCGAGCGAGCGGTACGGATCGAGCAGATGCGTGCCCATCCAGGTCAGCGCGCCGAGGCAGATGATGATCAGCAGCGGCGCCGACCAGATCACGAGCTCGAGCTGGGTGGAGTGATCCCACTCCGGCTCATAGGGGGCCGCGGCGTTGGACTGGCGGTAGCGCCAGGCGAAGAAGACGGTCAGCGCCATCACCGGAAGCACGATGATGAGCATCAGGACGGTCGAGATGACGACGAGGTCGCGCTGCTGCGCGGCGATGTCGCCGGCAGGGGCCAGGACGACGAAATCGCACCCGCCAAGGAGCGCCGCGAACGGCAATAAGGCCAATAATTTCAAGGCGCGCACGGCTCACCCCACTGGAATTTTATGAGTTCCGCCAAGGGGTAGCTGCGATGCAGCAAAGTTCACATTGGACAATTTGTCCAATGTTGCACTGCGGGATGAGAGATCAGAAGGTGAGGTGGACCGCGTGGCAAATTCCGCCCGTGGCCTCATCTCTTGCTTGAGCATGATCGATTCGGAAAACCGGTTTCCGCTTTCCCGGATCATGCTCCAAAGGACGGTTCTCCGGCGATGGCACAAGCCCCAGCAATGGCTCACGGCACCCCGACCGCATCAGGTCACGCGCAGGCGAAACCCGGCGATATCGCCATCGGCGTCATCATCGGACGCACGTCGGAATTCTTCGACTTCTTCGTCTATGCGATCGCCTCGGTCATCGTGTTTCCGAAGCTGGTGTTTCCGTTCGTCAATGAACTGACCGGCACGCTCTATTCGTTCGGCATCTTCGCGCTGGCCTTCGCCGCGCGGCCGCTCGGCACCGTGATCTTCATGGCGGTCGACCGCCGCCACGGCAAGGGCGCCAAGCTCGTCATCGCGCTGTTCCTGCTCGGCACCGCCACGGTCGCGCTCGCCTTCCTGCCCGGCTACGACACGATCGGCGTCGCGGCGATCTGGCTGCTGGCCGCCGCGCGCGTGCTGCAGGGCATCGCCTGGGGCGGCGCCTGGGACGGTCTTGCCTCGCTGCTCGCGATGAATTCGCCGGCGCATCGCCGCGGCTGGTACGCGATGGTGCCGCAGCTCGGCGCGCCGCTCGGGCTGATCGTGGCCAGCGCGCTGTTCGCCTTCTTCGCCGGCAACCTCTCGGCGGATGATTTCTTCGACTGGGGCTGGCGCTATCCGTTCTTCGTCGCCTTCGCCATCAACGTGGTGGCGCTGTTCGCGCGGCTGCGCATGGTGGCGACGGATGAATATTCCGAGCTGTTCGAAAGCCGCGATCTCGAGCCGGCACGGGTCGGCGAGACCGTCGCGCAGGAGGGCCGCAACATCCTGCTCGGCGCTTTCGCGCCGCTGGCGAGTTTTGCGCTGTTCCACATGGTCACGGTGTTTCCGCTGTCCTGGGTGTTCCTGTTTACCAAGGAAAGCCCGGTGCGCTTCCTGATCATCGAGATGATCGGCGCGATGGTCGGCGTCTTCGCGATCGTCGCCTCCGGCATGATCGCCGACCGCGTCGGGCGCAAGCCGCTGCTGCTGGGCTCTGCGGTCGCGATCGCGGTGTATAGCGGCTTCGCGCCGCAGCTGCTCGACGCCGGCGCGTTCGGCGAGACCGTCTATATGGTGCTCGGCTTCGTGCTGCTCGGCCTGTCGTTCGGCCAGTCATCGGGCGCGATCGCCTCGAGCTTCGCGCGCAACTATCGCTACACGGCCTCGGCACTGACCTCGGATTTCGCCTGGCTGTTCGGCGCCGGCTTCGCGCCGCTCGCGGCGCTGCTGCTGGCGACGCATTTCGGCCTGATCTCGGCGGGCGCCTACCTTCTGTCGGGCGCGGTGTGGACGCTGCTGGCGCTGTGGCTAAGCGGATTGCGCGAAGCGGAGGCTTGAACTCTTCTCCTTCCCCCTGAAAAGGGGGAAGGTCGGGATGGGGGTCTGCCGCACGCGCAGGCGTGTGTGGAGAGACAAGATCCCCACCCGCTTTGCTCTGGCGAGCAAAGCGACCTCCCCTTTTCAAGGGGAGGTGGATAGGCCTCGCGGATGGTGCCCGATACCCATCTCCATCCTCAGCGAAACAGCCCGTCGACGCGGAACGAATAGCCCAGGCCGACGATGGTGTTCGGCGAGTTGCGGTTGAGTCCGAACGCGACATGGAAGTCGACCTGCTGGGTCGGCGTGATCCGGTACAGGCCGCCGGAGTTGATGAGCTGGGTCGGCCGCGCGCCGTCGGGATAGTCGCCGACATATTCGGTGAACACGCTGATCCGCTCGGTCAGCTTCTTCTCGATCACGAAGGTCGCCTCCGACATGTGCCGGCCGGTCAGTTCGGCAGGGCGGAAGAATTCGGTGAACATGCCGCTGACGCCCCAGCCGTCATGGAGCTCCCATGACCACGGCAATTGGACATAGGGCTGCGCGCCGCGCCCGGCGATTTCGGCTGCGCCCGTCGGCAGCGCGACGCCGGCCGTGATCGAGAGGTCGAGCTTCCCCGGCAGCGGGCTGATCTGCCATTTGATCCCCGGCGCGACGTCGGAAAAGCCCGAGGCGCCGGGCGACTTCACAGTGCTGACATAGCTCGGCAGGTCGACCAGCACTTCGAGGCAGGGCGCAATCCCAAGCCGCCAGCGGCTGTTGCTACCGTCGATGCTGCGACCACTGCTGCGGCCGGTCAGGTTGATGCCGTTCTCGTTCTGCAGGCTCCCGACCGGCACGACGATACTCGAATTGGTGACGTCGGGCCGGTCGGTCGCGATTTCGTCGCCCGGCTTGGGACAGCCGTCCGCGCGCGCGGCGGTGGCTGCTGCGAGCGTGAGCGCAGCAAGCACGCACCCGAGTTCGGCAAGTCGAGCGACGGCGCCGAACCGATTCTGAAACACTGGGGATGCTCCAATAGCCCGGCGCCGCTGCGGAGGTGGCAGCTTCGATAGAGATCGGCGGCGCGCGGGGAAATTCCCGGCTGGCTCAAAAATCTTCGTCAGTCGCCGGCCGCGCGAAGCGCACGGCATTTCAGGGAATAGAATGGCAGCATGGCTGCTCCTGTTGTGGTGGCAAACAGGAGAGCCCCGGGAATGACCATTCGTTCGATCGCAGGCGTGCTGGCGCCGCGGCAAGCCAAAATTGCCGCGATGGCGGCGATCGCGATTCTGCTCGCCGTGAACAGCGCCCGTGCCGCGGGAGATGCGGCGCGCGGCGCCACGCTGTACCAGGGCTGCGGCGATTGCCATTCGATCGAGAAGAACGACGTCGGCCCGATGCACAGGGGCGTGGTGGGCCGGCTTGCCGGCTCCGTCGCGGGCTACAATTACTCGGACGCGCTGAAGAATTCGAAGATCGTGTGGACCGAGGAGAATCTCGACAAATGGCTCACCGGTCCGGACGCCATGGTTCCCGGCACCAAGATGTTCTACGAGGTTCAGGATCCGAAGGACCGCGCCGACATCATCGCCTTCCTCAAGGAGAAGGCGAAGTAGAGCGCTCTCTCCACGTCGTCCCTGGGGAAGCAGGGACCCATGATCACTGGAATATGTTGTTAGGGCGCGCTGTGGCCCCAGCTTTTTTCAATCAATCGATAGCTGTGGTTATAGGTCCCGGCCTTCGCCGGGACGACAGCGGTAGTGAGGCGCGAGCGCGACGCCTCGCAGCCTCAATCCACCACGATCTTGACGCGGTCGCGCGGCTTCACCTGGGCATGGGCGTCGAGACCGTTGAGCACGCGGAAGCGCTCGGCCGGGTGATCGACGCCGGACATGCGGTGCGACAGCGATTCCACGGTGTCGCCGGGCTGCACGTTGATGACCTTGATGCGCAGCGGCCGCGCGGCCTGGATCTCGTCGAGCGTCAGGCGGCGGAACGAATTGACGGTCTCGCGCGCGTTGCGCTCGCTCTCGGTGGACTTCTGCTTGGCGGCGAAGATGAAGCGGTAGACGTCGCTGCCGAAGCGCAGCGCGTAGACCTTGAACTGCCACTGGTCGCCATGTGCGGTGGCCGACGCCGCCGGAAAGCCGTTGATGTTGAGGTCCTCGGTCGAGGACTTCTCGACGCCTTCCATCCAGCCCGAATTCAGGTAGTCGCCGAGCGACTGCTCGGCCGGCACCCGCACCACGTCGAAGCGCATCGCCTGGCTGCCGCCCTCGCGCACGCCGATCACCGCTTGCGCGGTGTTGTCGAGCGTGAAATTGTCGGGCGCGGTGAAGGTGAAGCCGAGCTTGGGATGCAGGAAGCGGCGGCCGCGCACGAAGCCTTCGCTGGGATCCTCGCCATAGACGATGTTGTCGATCGCGGCGAGATAGGTCTCGCGGTCGCGCTCGTTGCTCTCGGGCGACGAGTATTGCCGTGCGGTGGTCTGCGCGTTGTTGATGCGCTCGGGCGTCGCCGGATGCGACGAGGTGAAGTCCTGCGCGCGCGGATCGAGCGCGGTCTTGCCGATCTTGAGCGCGGCATTGCGCTCCATCGCGGTCAGGAAGCGCGCCGCGCCGTAGGGATCGAAATGTGCGCGCGCGGCGATCCCGACGCCGATGCCGTCGGCCTCGAACTCCTGCTGGCGCGAGAAGCTCGCCATCGTCAGCTTGGTCTTGGCGAGCGCCAGCGCGGTGAGATCGGGATCGGTGCTCATGTCGGTGACGACGCGCGTCACCACCGCCGCCTGGCGGGCCTGGTCCTCGCGCATCGCCGCGTGCTTGGCCAGCACATGCGCCATCTCGTGGCTCAGCACCGAGGAGAGCTCGGAGGTGTCGCTGGCGAGCGCAATCAGGCCGCGCGTGACATAGAGCTGGCCGGTCGGCAGCGCGAAGGCGTTGACCGCGCCGGAATTGAGAATCGTGACCTTGTAGGCCTGGTCGGGCCGTTCGGAGGCGGCGACCAGCCGCTCCACGGTCTTGCTGATCAGGGCCTCGAGCTTCGGGTCGTCATAGGCGCCGCCATAGGACGACAGGATGCGCTCATGCTCGCGCTCGCTCGTGGGCGTCTGCTGCACCACGCGGTTCGGCTTCACCGGCGCCGCCGCTGCCGTCGGCGTGGCCTGCTCGAACCGGCCGATATTGCCGCAGGCCGATAGCGTCAGGGCGGCGCAAACGAGCGCCGGCGCAGCCGAAAGGCGGCGGCCAGTCCCCTTTTCACGCCGTCCTGCGCGCTCAATCACGTCAAAAACTCACAAATTGTCCCGTAAAAAGACCGGGGCAGGGCCCTTGGGTTTCTTGAGTCCCTTGGGCCTAGTTCCCGCCGAGCACTTCAAGCTGCCCCACCCGGAGCAGTTCGATTCGCGGCCCACGTCGTGCTTCCACCCAGCCTCGTACACGAATCTTACGATTTTCCAGAGACTTGGGCGCAAGCCCGGCCGCCTCGAACGCAGGGACTATGCGCCTTGAAATAGTCACAGCAAAGTCCCGTGTCCAGTTTCGGCCGAAATTCAGGTAGGTCGTCGCCCCGGCCTGACGCACGGACAAAACCCTGCCCTCGACCACCGTAAAGCGCCCGATCCCGGCCAAAATATCGTCCGGACTTTCGGCGTTTTTTATGACGGTGGCCTCGGCCCAGGTTCCCGATCGGGCGGCCCTGGCCTCGGCCTCGGCCGCCATCAGCGCCGTGGCGCAGTCCTTGTCGGCGACTTCGGATGACGCCAGCGCGAGACCCTGGCGCAGCAGCTCGCTTTGCACGGGCTTTTCGCTGCCTTCGAGGAATGCGTAGGCCGGCTGCCGGCCGTAGCGGTCCGGCGTGTCGTCCTGTCCGCGCAGCGTCACCTCGCGGCCGACCAAAAGCGCCGTCAGCGCTGCCGTGGCTTTCGTCTTGTCGGCCACCTCGATACCGGCGAGCTTGACCTCGCGGCCGTCGTCGAGCCGAAGGCTGCGCGTATCAACGACAGCTGCGACGCGACCCTCGCCCTGAATCTCGAAATTGCAGCCAGTCGCTTCGGCGCGTCCGATGCACGTGCCGGTCGCAAGGGCGCATGCTGTCATCATCACCGCCCGCGGACGGCGACGCCATGCTCTATCGCGTGGAGGCGTCATGCGGCACTCGTCACTCCGGCGCGCTCCGTTCGGAGCGTGGTCGCCAACAAGGACAGTCTGACGGAAAGATCGCTTCGGAGCCACCACAAGCGAAGCGAGATCGCATCAGGGATGCATCGTTGATTCGGTAGTCAATTTTTCTGCAGCGCTTCTCATCGCGTGCACAGGCGAAATTCGTGTTCCACATCAATGCGTGCCTGTCGCGGGACGAACCCGTCTTCAGCGCCCCTGTCGTGACGAAAATTGCCGTCCGATCGTGCGTCGAGCGGCCCTCACACGCGTCAACCTTACCCATTCAGCATCTCAACTCCGTGCACGGAATGAGAATTCGTCATTATTGCCAATGACTTGCGGCACAAGGTAACTATTCGGCAATTTTTTGAAACAGCGACCCGTCGCGGTCGCTCACGCATATTGCCGAGGTCCTTGTGTCGAATCCCGTTGTTCTGACGCTGACGACCAGCGATCCGCTCCACGATTATCTCCAGCTCTACAACGCGATCTCGGCGATCAGCGTCGGCGGCGGACTAGCGTCGGCCAACACCGACTACGTCATCAACTTCTCGACCTCCGGCAGCGCCCGCACATTGCAGCTGCTCGACGATCTGCCGGCCATCAATCTGATGAACGGCTCGACGCTCACCTTCGACGGCAACACCGACTACAACAACCAGCTCGGCGGACAGGACTACAGCGACGTCATCGACGCGCGCGGCCATCAAGGCTTCGTCGTCGTCGCGGGCAAGGTGACGTTCAAGAACCTGACCATCATCAATGCGGTGGCAAGCGGCGGCAATGGCGGGGTCGGCGGTGGCGGCGGCGGCGCGGGTCTGGGCGGCGGCCTGTTCGTCGGACAGAACGCCGACGTCACGCTGAACAACGTCAACTTCGGCAGCAATACCGCCAAGGGCGGCAATGGCGGCACGGTCGATCCAGCCGGCGGTGGCGGTGGAGGCGGCGGCATCGGTGCTGACGGCGGCAGCGGCAATGGCGGTGGTGGTGGCGGCGGCGGCTTCGGCGGCCAGGACTATTACGGCTACCACGGCAATGGCGGCAGCGGTTACAGCGAGGCGGGCTCCGACAGCCAGCATCCCTCGACCGGGGCGCAGACCGCGGGTGGCACGCCGGCGACGATAGAAGGTGCGGCGGGCGGCGGACAGGGCGCCGACAATTACGGCGGCTCAGGCTACGGCGCACATGCCGGCGGTGGCGCGAGTGGCGGCGGTGGTGGCGGCGGTGTCGGTGGCGGCGGCGGCGGCATCGGCGGCGCCAACTCGGTGGGCGGCGGCCCCTCGGGCACCCTGATCGGCTTCGGCGGCGCCGGCGGCGTGGGCGGCGGTGGCGGCGGCGGCATTTATGGCGGCGGCAACGGTGGTTTCGCCGGCGGTGGCGGCGGCTCCGGCAACGGCAGCGGATACGCGCATACCGGCGGCAATGGCGGCTTCGGCGGCGGTGGCGGCGGTTCGAACGGCACGCCCGGCACCGGCGGATTCGGCGCCGGCAGCGGCTCGCTCGCCGGCGGCGGTGGCGGCGGCCTCGGCGCCGGCGGCGACATCTTCGTTCAGCAAGGCGGCAAGCTGACCGTCATCGGCGGCACCTTGATGGATGCAACCGAGACCGGCGGCACCGGCGCCAACGGTGCCGGCAACGGCTCGGCCTATGGCGACATCTTCATCCAGGGCACGATGGTCGTCACGCCGACGCACACCGTTTCCACGCTCTTCCAGGGCTTGCAAACCGTCACCACGCTGACCATCGCCGACACCATCGCGGATGAAAAGGCCATCAGCGGCACCGGCGCGAGCGGAAAGCTGCAGGTCTCCGGCGGCGGTACGCTGACGTTGACGGGTGCGAGCAGCTATGTCGGCGGCACGCAGATCGATGCCGGCAACACGCTCTCGATCACGGCCGACAACAATATCGGCGGTTCGGCCAGTGCACTGATCCTCAACGGCGGCACGCTGACCACGACCGGCGGCTACACCTTCACTCACGATATCCAGGTCACCGCCGCTGGCGGCACTTTCGACATATCCTCCGGCACGATCGTCGACACCGGCTCGATCAGCGGCTCCGGAACGTTCACGCTGTCCGGCGCCGGCACGTTGCAGCTTGGCCTTGGTCAGCTCGCGAGGCTGACCGGGACGCTCAACCTGAGCGGCGGGCACCTCGGATTGACGACCGGCGGAATTTTTGATGACGCCATCGTCGTAGGTGGCAATTCCGTTGTTGCGGTCGGGACCAGCGCGACCGTCACGGACACTGGCCTGATCAGCGGTGGCGGCAATCTCGGCATCGACGGCGGCGGCACCTTCGTGCTCAGCCATGCCAACACCTATGGCGGCACGACGATCTATTCGGGCACCGCCTGGCTCACGACCTATGGCGCCGCCGGCACCGGCAACATCTCCTTCAGCACCGGCCTTGCCGGCACGCTGAAGATCGACAACGCCGCGCTGAACGGCAACGCCTTCACCAACACGATCTCGAACTTCAATCCCGGCCAGAAGATCGATCTGACCGGGTTGGCGTATAACACCCAGAACCCCTCGCTCAACACGGTCAGCCTGTCCGGCAACACGCTCTCGATCTCGAACGGCACCACGACCGACACGCTGACCGTGACCGGGCTCGACGGCGGCACCCGCTTCCAGCTCACGCAGGATGCGAACGGCGGCACGGTCGTGCAGATCGTCTCGACGCGGATCTTCAACGTTTCCAGCGTCGCCGAGCTCAATGCCGCCATCACGCAGATGGATTCCGGCGGGCAGAACGCAGCCCAGAATGCCAACTACACCATCAACATCACCGCCGACTTCAGCCTGACGTCGGAGCTGTACGCGTTCAACCTCTTGAGCGGATCGAGCGTGACGATCAACGGCAGCGACGGCCACGGCGGCACGCACACGATCGACGGCCTCAACGCGCAACGCGGCTTCTTCGTCTATGCCGGCAACGTCAACCTCGAGAACCTGACCATCCAGAACACGGTGGCGGTGGGCGGTGGCGTCAGCCGTGGCGGCGGTGGCGGCGGCGCCGGGCTTGGCGGCGGGCTGTTCATCTCGTCGAACGGCAGCGCGACGATCGACAATGTCACCTTCCACAACAGCGCGGCCATCGGCGGCAACGGCGGTCCCGGCGGGAGTGGAAGTCTCGCCAACATCTACGGTCTCGGCGGTGGTGGCGGGATGGGCGGCCGCGGCGGAAGCAGCGGCGGCGGCGGCATTGGCCTTGGCGCGCGAGCCCCGGACAATGACGCATTTTCCAACGGCGCTGGCGGCATTGTGCTCGGCGCGGCCTCGGCCGGCCGCGGCAGCTACGGATACGACTACCCGTACATGGACGGGTACATTCATAACTACGACGCGGGCGGCATCGGCGGCGCCAATGGCGGTGGCGGCGCCGCCGGGGGATACGTCGGCCTCAGCTCCCGCGCGAACGGGGCGGGCGGCGGCATCGGCGGTGGAAACTCGCTGGACGGCGGCAACGGCGGTTACGGCGGCGGCGGCGGCGCGGGCGGCAATGGCGGCTTCGGCGGCGGCGGTGGCTACGGCGGCAATGGTGGCTTCGGCGGCGGCGGCGGCATCGGGGCCATGGGCGGGTTCGGCGCCGGCAATGGCGGCACCAACGGCAACGGCGCGCCGGGCGGCGGCGGCGGGCTTGGTGCGGGCGGCACGGTCTTCGTTCAGCAGGGCGGCTCGCTGACCATCAAGGGCGGCTCGCTTTCAAACGATTCTGGCTTCAACGCCGTCAAGGGCGGCACCAACGGGAGCGGCCAGGCCAGCGGCTCGGGCATCGGCTCCGGCATCTTCATCCAGGGCAACAGCAATCTCAGCTTCACGCCTGGCAGCGGCCAGACGCTGACTGTCGCCAACGACATCGCGGACCAGAGCGGCAATGGCGGCACGGGTGCGAATGCCGGTGTCGGCGGCCTCGTCATTAGCGGCGGCGGCACCGTCATCCTCGGTGGCAACAATACTTACACCGGTAACACCACGGTCAGCGGCACCGGCACGAGGGTATCGATCTCCGCCAATGTCAATCTCGGCGCGGTCACCAGCGTCCTGAAGCTCGGCGACGGCACCGGCATCAGCTTCACCGATGGCTTCACGCAGACCCGCAACATCACCGTCGCCGGCGATCCGGTCTTCAATGTCGCCGCCGGCGAGACCGTCACCCAGAGCGGCGTCATCTCCGATGGCGCGACGCCTGGTGATGTCGAGGTGACCGGCGGCGGCCGGCTGGTGCTGTCCGCGCACAACACCTATTCGGGCGGCACCGTCATCAAGGGCTCGATCCTCGAGCTGGCGGCGAACGGCGCGGCGGGAACCGGCGCGATCGCCTTCACCGACGGCAGCACCGAGAAGCTCGTGCTCGATGCCGCGGCATTCTCCGGCACCTCGTTCAGCACGTCGATCACCGGCTTTGCCGGCGGCGATACTCTCGACTTCGGCAACATCGGCTATGACGCCGCGGCGACGCTGTCCTATGCGAACGGCGTCTTGCTGGTGAAGAGCGGCAGCGGCGCGACGCTCGCCTCGCTGAACCTGAGTTTTGGCGCCGGCGCCTCGGCCGGCTCGCTGCTTCTTGGTTCCGATGGCTCGGCGACGCCGCATCTGGAAATCCGGTCGCAGGCAAGCATCGCCTCGATCACGGCCGACACCACCGATCACCTCACGATCCTGAACGCCGGCAAGGTCGTGATTATCACCGTCAACTTCAGCAACACGGTGAGCGTGACCGGCGCGCCCGAACTGCTGCTCAACGACGGCAAGGCCGCGACCTATCTCAGCGGCAGCGGCTCGCAGGCGCTGGTGTTCAGCTACACGGTGCAGGACGGCGACAGCACGTCCGATCTGCAGGTGCAGAGCCTCTCGCTCAACGGCGGCACGATCAGGGATCCCGGCGGCCAGGACGCCGACGTGACCCATGCGGCGACCGACCTGCATCTCGTGATCGACGCGATCGCGCCGACCGTGTCGGTTGCGGCGAGCTCGACCGCGCTGCTGGCCGGGCAGACTTCGACCGTCACCTTCACCTTCTCCGAGGCGGTCACCGGCTTCGCGCTGACGGACACGACGGTGAGCGGCGGCGCGCTGAGCAACCTCGTGCATGTCGGCGTCAACGCCGCGCACCAGGACATCTACACGGCGACCTTCACGCCCGACGTGGCCAATGCCGAGGCTGGCTCGGTGCAGGTCAACGCATCGAGCTATACCGACAGCGCCGGAAACGCCGGCGCGGCAAGCAGCGCGATCAGCTTCACCGGCGATACCAAGGCGCCGACGGTGGCGGTTGCAGCCGATCACACCACGCTGGTTGCCGGCGATAGCGCGGTTGTCACGTTCACCTTCTCCGAGGCCGTCGGCGGCTTTGGATTGGGGGATGTCACCGTCCAGGGCGGTGCGCTCGGCAATCTCACCCATGTCGGCGTCGATGGCGCCGGCCATGACGTCTACACCGCGACCTTCACGCCCGACGTGACCAATGCCGAGGCTGGCTCGGTGCAGGTCAATGCATCGAGCTATAGCGATACGGCCGGCAATTCCGGCTCGTCGAGCAACACGATCAGCTTCACCGGCGACACCAAGGCGCCGACCGTGTCGGTCTCAGCTGACCATGGCACGCTGCTCGCCGGTCAGACCGCGGTCGTGACCTTCACCTTTTCCGAGGCGGTCGTGGGCTTCGCGCTCGGCGACGTCAGCGTCAGCGGCGGCGCGCTGGGCAGCTTTGTCCATGTCGGCGTCAACGGCGCCGGCCAGGACATCTACACCGCGACCTTCACGCCCGACGTCACCAATGCCGAGGCTGGCTCGGTGCAGGTCAATGCATCGAGCTATGGCGATACGGCCGGCAATGCCGGCGCCGCCGGCAACGTCATCAACTTCACCGGTGACACGCTGGCGCCGACGGTCTCCGTCACGCTCAATCCCGACACGGTGCTGGCCGGCGACCTTTCGGTCGCGACCTTCACCTTCTCGGAGGCCGTCTCGGGCTTCGCCCTTGGCGACATCACCGTCCATGGCGGCGCGCTGAGCAATCTCGTGCATGTCGGGCTCAATGGCGCTGGGCAGGACGTCTACACCGCGACCTTCACGCCCGATGTCAGCGACACCGAGACCGGCTCGGTGAAGGTGAATGCGTCCGGTTACAGCGATGTGGCCGGCAACGCCGGCGCGGCAAGCAACACCGCGACGATCGGCGGCGATACGCTGGCGCCGACGGTGTCGATCGCGGCGGATCGTAACGCGCTGCTGGCGGGCCAGACCGCGCTGGTGACGTTCACTTTCTCCGAACAAATCGCGAGCTTCGCGCTCGATGACGTCACCGTGCATGGCGGGGCGTTGGGCAATCTGGTCCATGTCGGCGTCAACGCATCGGGCCAGGACGTCTACACGGCAGTTTTCACGCCGGATGAAAGCAACACTGAAGCGGGCTCGGTGCAGGTCACCGCCTCGAGCTATACCGATATTGCCGGCAATACCGGCGCGGCGAGCGGCACCATCAGTTTCACCGGCGATACCAGGGCGCCGACGGTGTCGGTTGCCGCGAGCCCGAGTACAGTGCTTTCGGGCCAGACTTCGGTTGTCACCTTCACCTTCTCCGAAGCGGTCGCGGGCTTTGCGCTCAGCGATACCGTCGTTGCCGGTGGCACGGTGACCAACCTGGTCCATGTCGGGCTCAATGGTTCAGGCCAAGACGTCTACACCGCGACCTTCACGCCCGATATTAACGACGTCGTGGCGGGCTCGATCCGGGTCACCGCCGCGAGCTATGCCGACGTATCAGGCAACACCGGCGCGGCGAGCAATACCGCGACGATCGGTGGCGATACGCATCCGCCGACGGTATCGGTGGTGGCCGATCACACCCTGCTGCACGCCGGCGACGCCGCGCTGATGACGTTCACCTTTTCCGAGGCGGTCGCCGGTTTCGGGCTCGGCGACGTCACCGTCCATGGCGGCCTGCTGGGCAGCCTCGTCCATGTCGGCGTCAATGGCGCAGGCCACGATATCTACACCGCGACCTTTACGGCCGATGTCACCGACCATCTGTCGGCTAACATTTCGGTTGCGGGGGCGAGCTACACCGACATCGCCGGCAATGCCGGCGGAGCAAGCAACGCGGTCAGCTTCACCGGCGACACCAAGGCGCCATCGGCACCGACGCTAATGCTGCACCGGGACACCGGCGTCTCCAGCGCCGACCACATCACCAGCAATCCGCTGATCGATTACACCAAGTTCGATGCGATCGACACGCTGCGCTACAAGGCCGACGGCGCGTCGGGGTTCTCGACGGCGGCACCGGTCTTCACAACGGACGGCGTGCATTCCGTCACGGTGCAGGAGGTCGACGCCGCCGGCAATGTCGGCGCGTCGTCGAGCCTGACCTTCACCCTCGACACCACGGCGCCTCATCTCACCGGGATCACGGCGACGCCCTCCGGTGGCGTCGCGACGCCGGGTTCGCTGGTGCAACTGACGGTCGGCTTCAACGAGGCGGTGCACGTCAATGGCGGCACGCCGAGCCTGACGCTGAACGATGGCGGCACCGCAATCTACGACGCCGCGGCAACGGCGCTGCTCGGCGATTCCTCGAAGCTGGTATTCGATCACATCGTGTCGTCGACGGATCGGGCCGGCTCGCTGGCGGTGACCGGCTTCGCCGCCAATGGCGCCGATGTCGTCGACCTGGCCGGCAATGCGGCCTCGCTTTCGGCGGTGTCCGCCGTCTTCGACGCCCTGCATATCAACGAGACCATCGTGCCGGCCTACACGCTCGGCGCCATTACCCGGCCGGAATTGCATCTGGATCTGGGCGGTCGCATCATCATGGATGCAACGGCGGCGGCATTCGCCGGACATTATGGCATGCAGTACCTGTTCCTCGGCCTGCCGGCGGGAACGCCCCATCAGACCGTTCCCGACTTTCATCTCTGATCGCAGCGCGGCTGGAAGCTCCGGCGCGGCGCTTCATTCCGCTTAGCGGAAAACAGATTGCTGCCGCCGCGGCTTGCTGCAGTGCAGGCCATGCGGCATGATCCGGCCCTCGAAACGGACCTGATGGAACGAGGTCCGCGCTGCAAGGGAGGATTGGAATGAGACGAGTTTTGGCCGGCGTGTTGGCCTGTGCGTTTGCGATCTCAGCGAATGCGTCGCTGGCGCAGGACAAGCCTCCGCTGAAGCTCGGCGGCATCCTCGATATGTCGAGCCTCTATGCCGACATCACCGGCTCGGGCAGCGAAACCGCCGCCAAGATGGCGGTGGAGGATTTCGGCGGCGAGGTGCTCGGCCGCAAGGTCGAGATCGTGGTCGGCGACCATCTCAACAAGGCAGACCTCTCTGCCAACATCGCCCGCGACATGATCGACAACCAGGGCGTCGAGATGATCTTCGACGTCGCGGCATCCGCGACCGCGCTCGCCGCTGCCGAGATCGCCAAGGCGCGCAACAAGATCATCATGTTCAACGGTCCGGGCTCGATCCGCCTGTCCAACGAGGCCTGCGGCCCCTATACCGTGCACTACGTGTTCGACACCTTTGCGCAGGCCAATGTGACCGGCCTTGCCGCGGTGAAATCCGGTCTCGATACCTGGTTCTTCCTGACCGCGGACTACGCGTTCGGCCAGGACCTGGAAAAGGACACCAGCAACGTCGTGGTGAAGTCGGGCGGCAAGGTGCTCGGCAGCGTGCGGCATCCGATCAACACCTCGGACTTCTCGTCCTTCCTGCTGCAGGCGCAGGCCTCGAAGGCCAAGGTGATCGGCCTTGCCAATGCCGGCGGCGACACCATCAACGCGATCAAGCAGGCGGCGGAATTCGGTCTCACCAAGAGCGGTCAGAAACTGTCGCCGCTATTGGCCTTTGTCACCGACATCGACAGCGTCGGGCTCGATACCGCGCAGGGCCTGTTGCTGGCGGAAGCCTTCTACTGGGATCTCAACGACGACAGCCGCGCCTTCACGAAGCGCTTCATGGAACGCACCAAGCGGGTGCCGACTTCGGCACAGGCCGGCGTCTATTCCTCGGTGACGCACTATCTCAAGGCGGTGAAGGCCGCCGGCACCACCGATGCGGCCGCCGTCATGAAGGTGATGAAGGAGACCCCGATCAACGACATGTTCACCAAGAACGGCAAGATCCGCGAGGACGGCCGTATGGTGCACGACATGTATTTGTTCGAGGTCAAGAAGCCGTCGGAATCGAAGGGCCGCTGGGACGACTACAAGCTGGTGGCGACCGTGTCGGGCGACCAGGCCTTCCAGCCGCTGTCGGAGTCACGCTGCCCGCTGGTGAAGAAGTGACGCGAAGCGTCATTCCGGGATGGTCCGAAGGACAAGACCTCAGGTGCGCAACTGCGCACCGGGGAATCTCGAGATTCCGGGTTCGATGCGTTGCATCGCCCCGGAATGACGAATTCAAAACAACAACGAAAGGCAAAACGCCATGAGCGATAATCAGATGGTCCTCCAATCCCTCGACAAGGGCCTGCTCACCATCACCATGAACCGTCCCGATCGACGCAACGCGCTCAATCCCGACATGACGCGCGGCCTCGTCGAGGCGGCGCGGCGGGCGCAGGACGATACCGAGGTGCGCGCGGTGCTGATGCGGGGCGCCGGCGGCACCTTCTGCGTCGGCGGCGACGTCAAGTCGATGGCGGAAGGCCGCGCCCCGCTGCCGTTCGAGGCCAAGATGGCCAACCTGCGCCGCGGCATGGAGGTCTCGCGCATCCTGCACCAGATGCCGAAGCCGGTGGTGGCGCAGCTCGACGGTGCGGCGGCCGGCGCCGGGCTCTCGATCGCGCTGTCCTGCGACCTCCGCGTTGCCGGCGCCTCCTGCAAGATCACCACCGCCTTCGCCAAGGTCGGCTTCTCCGGCGACTATGGCGGCACCTATTTCCTGACCAAGATGCTCGGCAGCGCGAAAGCGCGCGAGCTCTACATGATGTCGCCGGTGCTGTCGGCGCAGGAAGCCTACAACCTCGGCATGGTCTCCAAGGTGGTGCCCGATGCCGATGTCGAGGCCGAGACGTTGGAGCTGGCCCGGTCACTGGCGCAGGGCCCGTCGGTGGCGCTCGGCTACATCAAGCGCAACATCAACAATGCCGAGACCATGACGCTGGAGGCCTGCTTCGACGGCGAGGCGATCCATCACACGCGTGCCGGCGAGACCACGGACCACAAGGAAGCGGCAAAAGCCTTCGTCGAGAAGCGCAAGCCCACCTTCCAGGGGCAGTAGACCATGGCCGAGTACATGCGGCTGCGGCAGATCTGCCTGGTGGCGCCGCAGCTTGCGCCCGTCATCGCGGACATCTCCGCGATCATGGGCCTCGACGTCTGCTATCGCGACGGCAACGTCGCGAAATACGGCCTCGAGAATGCGCTGCTGCCGGTCGATACCATCCTGCTCGAAGTCGTCGCGCCGTTCCAGCCGGGGCCGGGCACGGCGGCCGGGCGCTTCATCGAGAAGACCGGTGGCCGCGGGGGCTATATGGCGATCTTCGCTTGTGAGGATCCCGACGCGCGCGGCGCCAAGGCCAATGCGATGGGCGTGCGCACCGCGAATGTCATCACGCACGCGCCGTATCACGGCGTGCAACTGCACCCGCGCGACTGCCGCGCTGCCTTCATCGAGTTCAACCACACTGACGGCAGCGATGACATCCTGGGGCCGTATCCGCCGGCCGGCCCGGACTGGCAGAAGTCGATCCGCAAGGACACGACGCTGTCGCTGACCGAGGTCGAGATGCAGAGTCCCGAGCCTGAGGGGTTGGCGGCGCATTGGGGCAGGATCATCGGCATTCCCGCCGATGGTCCCGTGGTGAAGCTGCCGAACAACACCTTCCGCTTCGTCAAGGGCGACAGCGAGATCATGAGCGGCTTGACGTTCAAGGTCGTCGACAAGGCGAAGGTGCTGGAGGCCGCAAAAGCCAGAGGCTGTGCGGTGAAGGGCGACGAGTTCCTGCTCAGCGGCGTGACGTTCAAGCTGACGGCGTGATTTCGTAGCCCGGATGCAGCGAAGCGAAATCCGGGACCGGGCTCTTCGCGGACAGACCGCCCCGGATTGCGCTGCGCTGCATCCGGGCTACGGGATTCATCCGGGCTACGGGACTACAAAACCCGTCATCCTGAGGAGCGCGTAGCGCGTCTCGAAGGATGTACGGCCGTCGGCCGGACCGTTCATCCTTCGAGACGGCCGCTGCGCGGCCTCCTCGGGATGACGGGCGAATGGTTGAGCTCGCTGTAGCGATCCAATATCGTCAAGAGCAACAACAATAATCGGGAACACGCCCCCATGCCGCATTCGCTCGATACCTTCTTCGCTCCAGAAAGCATCGCGCTGATCGGCGCCTCGCGCGATCACGAGAAGATTCCCGGGCGGTTGCTCGCGATGCTGCGCAAGAACGGCTATCCCGGCGCGCTCTATCCGATCAATCCGAATTATGACGAGATCGACGGGCTGAAATGCTTCAAGTCGGTCGCCGAGATCGGCGCGCCGATCGATCTTGCCGTTATCGTCATTCCCGCGCGTGCGGTACTGCCGGCGCTGGAGCAATGCGCCGCAGCCGGCGTGAAGAATGCGGTCATCATCTCATCCGGCTTTGCCGAAGAGGGCGGCGACAGCGCTGACATGCAGGACGCGATCGTGGCGCTGGCGAAGCGGACCGGGATGCGGATCTCCGGGCCCAATGCCGAAGGGTTTTACAGCCAGGTGCAGAAGGTCGCCGCGACCTTCAGCCCGACCGTCGACGTCAAGCCGGATGCGCCCGATCTGGCCGCGAGCAGGCGGCGGATCGGCATCGTCGCGCAGAGCGGCGGCATCGGCTTTGCGATCTATCATCGCGCCAAGGCGCTTGGTGTCGCGCTCAGCTATGTCGTCAGCGCAGGCAATGAGAGCGATCTCGGCGCCGGCGAGTTCCTCGACTACATGGTGCAGGATGCCTCGACCGACGTGATCCTGCTGTTCATCGAGGGCATCAGGGACGTCGACAAGTTCCTGGCGGCGGCGAGGCGCGCGGCAGAGCTCAGGAAGCCCGTCATCGTAACCAAAGTGGGCCGCTCCGGCGCCGGCGAGCGCGCGGCGGCCTCGCACACCGCGAGCATGGCGGGCTGGTCGGCGGCCTATGACGCGGTGTTCGCGAAATACGGCTTCATCGTCTCCAACGATCTCGACGAGGCCGTGACCATTGCCGCGGTTCTGACCACCAATCCGCTGCCGGAGGGCGATCGCGTCGCGGTGCTGACGGTGTCCGGCGGCGCCGGCATCTGGGGCGCCGATACCGTCTCGATGCAAGGCCTGCGCGTGCCGGAGCTATCGGCCGCGATCCAGAGCCAGATCAAGCAATGGATGCCGTCCTATGGCGCGGCGGGCAATCCGGTCGACGTCACCGCGCAGGGCGTCTCCTCCGGCGGGCTGCAGAAGAGCATCGAGCTGTTCGACACATCTGATGAAGTGGACGCGACGCTGGTCGTGCTGTCGCTGTCGAGCGAGACGCGGATGCCGTTCAAGGAAGCCGAATTGAAGCCGGTGATCGCGGCGCAGCACAAGCCGGTGGTGTTCTATTCCTACACGCTGCCGTCGCAGTTCGCGCGGCAGGAGCTGGCCAAATCGGGCGTGGTGGTGCTCTCGGGGCTGACCCATGTTGGCGTCGCGATGCGGCGGCTGGCGGACTATGCCGCCTTCAAGCCCGCGCCGGAGATCGCGGCATCCGCGGCGCAGGCGCGCGATCTCTCCGCGCATCTCAAATCGAAGACGTTGTCCGAATATGACAGCAAGGCGCTATTGCGCGCGGCCGGGATCGCGTTGCCCGACGAGGTGCTGGTGACCGACCGCGACGGGCTTGATGCTGCGATCGAGCGCGCCGGATTTCCACTGGTCATGAAGATCCAGTCGCCCGCGATCGCACACAAGAGCGAGGTCGGCGGCGTCCGCGTCAACATCGCCGCCAAGGGCGCGGCGTTCACGGCCTATCGCGACATGCTGGAGGCGGTGCAGAAGCAGCGGCCGGGCGCTGAAATCCAGGGCGTGCTGGTCGGGCCGATGGCCAGGAAGGGCGTCGAGATCATCGTCGGCACCATGACGGATGCGACCTTCGGGCCGATGGTGATGGTGGGGCTCGGCGGCATCACCACCGAACTGTTCAAGGACGTGGTCTATCGCCCCGCGCCGGTGAGCGCGGCTGAAGCGGCCACGATGCTGGAGACGCTGAAGGCCGCGCCGCTGTTGCACGGCTTCCGCGGCGCGCCGAAGACGGATGTCGCGGCACTCGCGCGATTGATCTCGCAGATTTCAGTGCTGGCGGCGCAGCACGCAAGCGAGATCGCCGAGATCGAGGTCAATCCGGTGCTGGTGCATCCGGAGGGACAGGGCGTCACGATCGTCGACGCGCTGGTGGTACCGAAGGGATAGCGCGCCATCTCCCCACCGTCGTCCCGGCGAAGGCCGGGACCCATACGCTGCGGCCCGCGGAAAGGGCACAAGGGGAGACGGCTTGTCGCGCCACTCGCATCGGTGGTTGATGGTGTGGACGGCCCCCTACGGCATCAGTGTGCCAGAATGAGGTTGTCTAGATCTCATACATGGGAGCCGTCCGTGAACCAGATTATCCGCATTGGGATTGATACGTCGAAGTATATTTTTGTGCTGCATGGGGTTGATGCGGCGGAGCAGGTGGTGCTGCGCAAGAAGCTGTCGCGCAAACAGGTGCTGGAGTTCTTCGCCAAATTGCCGCCGACCGTGATCGGGATGGAGGCCTGCGGGGCTTCGCAACATTGGGCGCGGGAGCTTTCCAAGCTCGGTCACGAAGTGAAGCTGATGGCACCGCAATTGGTTAAACCCTACGTGATGCGGAACAAGAATGACGGGCGGGATGCAGAAGGTCTGTGTGAAGCGATGAGCCGGCGGAGCATGCGCTTCGTGCCGGTGAAGACGGCCGAGCAGCAGGCTGCGCTGATGCTGATGGGCGTCCGCGACGGATTGATCGTCCGGCGCACCCAGCTGACCAATACGATCCGCGGCCATGCGGCGGAGTATGGCCTGATCGCACCCAAAGGACTGGACGCGATCGAGCCACTGCTGGCGCGGATTGCGCAGGACGAGACGCTTCCCGCCCTGGCACGCGAGCTGTTTGTGGTGCTGGGCCGGGAGCGCGCCAGGCTCGAGGGTGAGTTGAAGGCGGTTGAGGCCAAGCTGATGGCCTGGCACCGCGGCGATGCCACGGGCCGGCGCCTGGCTGAGATCCCCTCGGTCGGTCCGATCGTTGCAACCGCGCTGGTGATGAAGACACCTGATCCGCACGCGTTCCGTTCTGGTCGTCATTTTGCGGCCTGGCTGGGATTGACACCCAAGGACCACTCTACCGCCGGCAGGACCAGGCTTGGCAAGATCACGCGGGCGGGCGATGAGGACCTGCGCCGTCTGCTGGTCATCGGGGCCACGGCGGTGATCCAGCAGGCCAGGCGCGGACGCGGTCATCACTCGCGCTGGCTGCTGGCCCTGATCCAGCGCAAGCCGCCGAAGCTTGCGGCCGTGGCGCTTGCCAACAAAGTAGCCCGTATCGCCTGGAAGTTGATGGCGACGGGCGAGAGTTACGAGGCGGCACGGATCAAGCCCATGACAGCCGCCGCCTAATCGATTGGCCGGCCGGCGGGCTCGCTCGCCGGTCGACCCGGAGCTGCAGGAGCAGATGGAGCGATCGATCGAGCAACGATGCGAGACAATCCGTGGGACCCATCGGCCGTCAACAGGTCGCCTGGTTGTTTGGAACTCGCATCGCGCAACCCATCTTGGCCAGCGATCGACCGATCGCACTCAACAGGCCGGACATATGGATGCAAGCGATCCGATCTCACCAAAAAGCTCTTGTGCCACGGGGGCCGTCCACATATGGGTCCCGGCTTTCGCCGGGACGACGTGTTGAGAGAGACGGGCGCGCAGCTTCACCGCCCCTTGAAATTCGCGACGCGGCGTTCGGCCGTCGCCTTGACGCCTTCCTTGAAGTCTTCGGTCGCGCGCAGCTTGGTCTGCTCGGCGAGCTCGTGGTTGGTGGCGGCGAGCACGCGGTCGGCGAGGCCGGCGCGCATGGTGGCGCGGGTCGAGACCAGGCCGAGCGGCGAGCATTCGGCGATCTCCTGCGCGAGCTTCATGGCTTCGGCCCGCACCTGGTCCTGCGGCACCAGCACATTGGCGAGGCCCCAGCGATAGGCCTCTTCGCCGGTGACGCGGCGGCTGGTGTAGAACATCAGCTCGGCGTTGTTCTTGCCGATCAGCTCCGGCAGCGTCGTGGTCAGGCCGAAGCCCGGATGGAAGCCGAGCTTGGTGAAATTCGCCGAGAAGCGCGCTTCGGGGCAGGCGACGCGGAAGTCGGCGGAGACGGCAAGGCCGAGGCCGCCGCCGATCGCGGCACCATGGATCGCCGCGACGATCGGCTTCTTGTTGCGGAAGATGCGCACCGCCTGAACGTAGAGATGGTTGATCGGCAGGTTGGAGGCCGGATCGCTCTTGGCGCGCTCTTCCTGCTCCTGGCGGGCCGGATCGCCGAAATTGGCGCCGGCGCAGAACGCCTTGCCTTGCGCCGCCAGCACCGAGGCGCGGATCTCGATATTGTTGTCGAACTCCTCCAGCGCGTCGGCGATCTGGTTGATCAGCGCGACGTCGAAGAAATTCAGCGGCGGCTTTCGGATTTCGATCAGGCCGACATGGCCGTGGGTTTCGACGCCGATATCAGTGTACTTGGTCATGATCTGTCCTCGTTGAACTAGCGAAGGCGAGCCCGCGCGGCTAGCGCAGACCAAGTCCGCGGGCGATGATGCCGCGCAGAACTTCGGTGGTGCCGCCCTGGATCGTCAGCTTGGGCGCGGTCTTGATGGCGAAATCGAGCTGCTTTTCCAGCGTCTCGCGGTTGGTCGCGGTCTCCTCGACGAAGGCGGCGAGATCGCGCACGCGATGCGGCAGCTGCTGCTCCCAGACCGTGCCGATGTCCTTGACGATCGAGGCTTCGACCACCGGCTCCTTGCCGGCCTGCAGCATGCCCGCGACCGACACCGACATGCGGCGCATGGTGTGGACCTGCGCCACCAGGCGTCCGATGCCCTCAGCGCTGCGGGTGTCCGGGTTCTTGCCGACCGCGCGCACGAGCTCGGTGAGCACGTAGTAAGTCTCGAGGAAGCGCTCGGGGCCGGACCGCTCATAGGCGAGCTCCGACGTCGCCTGCTTCCAGGCGCCATCGACCTCGCCCAGCACGTGATCGTCGGGCACGAAGTAGTCGGTGAACACGACCTCGTTGAACTCGAACTGGCCGGTGATCTGGCCGATCGGATTCACCTGGATGCCGGGCTGCTTCATCTTGACCAGGAACTGGGTCAGGCCGTGGCGGCGGTTTTCCTTGGTCGGCGGCGAGGTGCGGAAGATCGCGATCATGTAGTCGGCGATGTGCGCCGACGAGGTCCAGATCTTGGTGCCGTTGATCAGATAGCCGCCGTCGGTCTTGGTCGCGCGGGTCTTCGCCGCGAACAGGTCGGAGCCGGAGTTCGGCTCGCTCATGCCGATGGCGAAGCAGACCTCGCCGCGGCAGATCCGCGGCAGGATATCCATCTTGATGTGCTCGGGGGCGTATTTCAGCAGCACCGGCCCGCTCTGGCGGTCGGCGACGAAGAAGCGCCGGGTCGGCGCGTTCGCCACCCGCATCTCCTCGGTCACCACGTAGCGCTCGAGGAACGAGCGCTCCTGGCCGCCATATTTCTTCGGCCAGGTCATGCCGAGCCAGCCCTTGGCGCCGACGCGGCGGGAGAATTCGGGCGCGTCGTTGTCCTCACGGTTCGGCGCGTGGGGATCGAAGGTGCCGGCGGCGATTTCCTCGGCGAGGAAGGCGCGCACTTCCTTGCGGAGCTGCTCGCACTTTTCCGGCAGGCGGATCGGATCGAAACGAAGGGCTGCGGTCATGATGTCCAGTCCTGATCTTTCTGTCCTGATCTCAGCGCGAAGCCACCAGCGGCCACAATTCATCGGCGCCACGATTCGCGACGAGCTTGCCGAGCTCGACCGCCCAGTAGCTCTCCGAGCCGAAATCGTCGCGCCAGGCCAGCGCCCGCAGCGAATAGCGGTGCAGGATGTGCTCGATGGTGAAGCCGATCGCGCCATGCACCTGGTGCGCGATGCCGCTGCCTTTCTCGGCCGCTTCCGAGCAACGGATTTTTGCAGAGGCCGCTTCGAGGAACACCGCGTCGGTATCGAGCGACGTGGCGTTGACGATCGTGTCGGCCGCCGAGGTCGCGGCGGCCAGTGCGGCGGCGTTTTCGCCGGCGAGGCGGGCGAGGTTGTGCTGCACCGCCTGGAATTTCGAAATCTTCTTCTCGAAGGCGACGCGCTCGTTGGAATAGCGCACGGAAATGTCGAGCATCGCTTCCAGCGCGCCGGCGATCTGCAGGCTGCGCACCACGCCGCCCATCAGCATCAGCGTGGTCTGATCAAAACCCTTCGGCGCCGGCCTGGTCGTGACCGGCTGCACCTTGTCGAGCGTGACGGTGTCGTTGTGATCGCCGCCGAGCCCGATGCCGGATTCGATCCGGCACTTGGCGGCGTCGACCAGCGCAATCGACACCCCGCCATTGCCAACAGCCAGCACCGCGAAATGCTTTGCGTCCTTGGCAAACGGCACGCCGCGGGCGCGGCCGGAGAGGCTGCCGTCTGCGTTGAGCGTGACGCGGTCCTTCGGGCTTGCCGGCAGCACGGTCATCTCGCCTTCCGGAGAGTTGATCTTGCCTTGCGTCAGCAACCAGCCGGCCAGCATTGTTTCGGCCAGCGGAACGGCAATCGCATGCCGTCCGGCGACGTTGAGCACGCTAAACCCTTCCGCAAGACTGGCGCCGGAACCGCCGAGATCGTCGGGCACCCAGGACAGCGGCAGGCCGGCTTCGGTCAGCGCCTGCCACAGCGGCGCCTTCCATGCGCCCTGCTTGTCGTGATTGATGGTTTGGGCATCCGCGAGATCGGCGAAAATCTTTTCCGCGGTCTCGGCGACGATGTTCTCACTCTCCGCCACAGCGTTCCTCGTGTTGATTGGCTCGGGCTGGCCGTTCGGCCATGCCCTGCTTGTGATGTTGTCTTGCGCTCAATGATGGGGAAAAGCCATAGCCGTGACAAGCGCTGCCCGCAGGGCCACTTGCGCGGATGGCATGAAGCCGGACGCTTTGCACGAATTCCGCATTGTGAACTTTCGATGGTCCCTGTTTGCATGCCACGCGCGGGAGCGGATCGGCCAGCGACATCTGTTCAGTCCGCCAGATGAAACTCGATCGCCTTCCGCATCAGGTCGGCGAACTCGGTCTCCTGGGTGACCAGCGCGTCGTTCAATCCTGCGACGCACAGCACCAGCGGTTCGTTCGATTCCGCAATCGGCGGCAGGTTCATGGCGACGGCGCCCGCGCCCGGCGTGACCAGGCCGAGCGAGAAGGCGTGCCCCTTGGCGCGGACCTTCTTCAGCTCCAGCAGCAGCGCCTTGATGTCGACCTGCCGGTCGGGCCGGGTCTCGTTGGCGTTGATCAGGCGCACCAGGCGGCGCACCTCCTTGTCCGGATAGGCCGACAGCAGCGCATACCCTGATGCGGATCGCGCCAGCGGCCGCAGCGTTCCGGCCTTGACATACAGCCGCATCGGCAGCTTGGCCTGAATGATATGGACATACTGCGCGCTGAGCCCGTTGCGCACCGCGAGCATGATGGTCTCTCCGGTCCGCGCAGAGAGCTCTTCCATCAAATTGACCAGGCGCCCTTTCGTGAACAGCGTCGGGCTCAGCCAGTGCCCCAGCATCGAGATCCGCGGCGTCGGGATATAGGTGCGGCGGCTGGTGTCATAGTGGAGATAGCCGAACGCCGTCATCGTTCGCATCAACGCCGAGGTGCTGGACTGCGGGAACTTGAGGGCGGCCGCGACTTCGATCGCGGAAGCGGCGCGCTGGTGCTCCTCGAAGAATTCGAGCACATCGAACACGCGCCGCGCCGACTTGACCGCATTGTCCATTTTCGGCAGGTCGCGCGAGGTGTCGCCGGGGAAATCGGGGCCGTCGAAAGTCCGCGCGCCGGCAGCCGCGCCGGCCTTCGCCAATTCTTTCTTCGCCACCGGCATCGCTATCGTCCCTGCTGCGCCACCCGCCGCTTCAGCCACCAGCCATATTGCTCGGGCCAGCTCGTCCACTCCGGATCGCATCCGAGCGCAAGTGCCGTCTGCGCGGGCCAGTTCGGATTCCACAGCAGTTCGCGGCCGAGCGCAATAAGCGTCGCCTTGCCGTCCCGCAAAATGGCTTCGGCGTAGTCCGGTTCGCGGATCAGCCCGACCGCCACCGTCGGCATGCCGACTTCCTTCTGGATGCGCTCGGCGAACGGCACCTGGAAGCCGGGGGTGCGCGACACCAGCGAATTGCCGCGCGGCAGCTTCATGCCGCCCGACGAGCAGTCCACCATATCGATCCCGATCGCCTTCAGCTCGGTCGCAAACGCGATCGAGTCCTCGATCGACCAGCCAATGTCGACGCCATCGACCGACGAGATGCGGACGAAAGCCGGCAGATTGTCCGGCCATTCCTCGCGCATGATCGCCGCGATCCGCAGCGGCAGGCGCATGCGGTTCTCGCGCGACCCGCCATACTGGTCGTTGCGGTTGTTCGCCAGCGGCGACAGGAACGAGTGCATCAGATAGCCGTGCGCGCAGTGCAGCTCGATGACGTCGTAACCGGCCGCCCTGGCACGGCGAAACGCCTGGCGATAGTCGTCCACCAGGGCATCGATCTGCTCTGACGTCAGCATCTGCGGCGCGGGCCAGCCGTCGTCGAAGGGAATGCCGCTCGAGGCCGCGATCTGCCACGGGCCTTCGCCGCGCGCCTTGATGTCGGCCTCGCCGAGCGGATTGCCGCCTTCCCACGGCCGCTGCGAGGAGCCCTTGCGGCCGCCATGGGCGATCTGGATCGCGGCCTTGGCGTTGAAGCTGTGGATCAGCCCGGCGAGGGCGGCGTGGTCCGCGATGTGCGTATCGTCCCAGATGCCGAGGCAGCCATGGGTGATGCGCCCCTGGGTGTTCACCGAGCTCTGCTCGACGAACACGAGGCCGGCGCCGCCGGCGGCGAGCTTGCCGATATGCGCGGTGTGCCAATCGGTGGCGCGCCCCTCCTGCGCCGAATAGGTCGCCATCGGCGAGACCATGATCCGGTTCTTCAGTTCGAGGTCGCGCAGTTGCAGCGGGGTAAAGAGCAGCGGCAGTTCGGTCATGCGATCTCCAGCCTTGCCTGTGGCTTCTTGCCTGTGGTGCGTGGATTCGTGCGCGCAATCATTTCTTCAGCAGCGGGCAGGCGCTCTCCTCGGGCGTCGCGAACGCCTCCTTGCCCGGGATCACCTGAACCAGCTTCTCGTAGTCCCAGGCGCCCTTCGATTCGGCCGGCGACTTCACCTGCACGAGATACATGTCGTGGATCAGCTGGCCGTCCTCGCGCACGAATGCGTTGCGGGCAAAGAAGTCGTCGATCGGCATGTCCTTCATCTGCGCGATCACCCTGGGGCCGTCGTCGGTGCCGGATTTCTCCACCGCCTTGAGATAGTTCATGACCGCGGAGTAGAGACCGGCCTGCACCATGGTCGGCCGCTTCTTGGTCCTGGCCATGAAGCGCGCGGCAAAGTCGCGGGTCTTGTCGTCGAGATCCCAATAGAAGGCGGTCGCCAGCTGCAGCCCCTGGGCGGCCTGCAAGCCGATCGCGTGGATGTCGCTGGTCTGCATCAGGAAGGCTGCGAGCTTCTGCGTGTGCGCCATCCCGAATTCCTGCGCCTGCCGGATCGAGTTGGCGAGGTCGCCGCCGGTGTTGGCAAAGGCGATCACATCGGCCTTCGAGCTCTGGGCCTGCAGCAGATAGGACGAGAAATCCATGCTGTTGAGTGGATGCCGCACCTCGCCCGCGATGCTGCCGCCGACCTTCTCCACGGTCCTGGCCGCGTCGTTGCGCAGGGCGTGGCCGAAGGCGTAGTCGACCGTGACGAAGTACCAGCTCTTGGCGCCCGATTTGGCCAGCGCCCGAACCGTGCTGTTGGCGAGCGCATAGGTATTGTAGGTCCACTGCACCGAATTCGCCGAACAGCCCTTGCCGGTCAGATCGGAAGAGCCGGCCGACGACACCAGCATCGCCTTGTTCTTCTGCTTGGTGAGCTCGAGCACGGCGAAAGCGACGGCGGAATTGGCGAAGTCGACGATGACGTCGACATTCTCCTGCTCATACCAGCGCCGCGCGATGCCAGCGCCGATGTCCGCCTTGTTCTGATGGTCGGCATCGACCATCGCGATCGGCTTGCCCAAAACCTTTCCGCCGAAATCCGCGATCGCCATCCGGACCGCTTCGACCGCGCCGGGGCCGGCAGCATCGGCGTAGAGGCCGGCCTGATCGGTCAGCACGCCGATCTTCACCGCGTCGTCGGAAATCTGCGCGTGGGATGGCGCGGCGGCGAAGGCGACTGAAAGGATTGCAGCGCTCGCGGCGACCCATCCGTATCTCGATATCATTGTCCTTGGTTTCCTCTAGTTCGATTGCCTTATGGCGTTGGTCTTGTCTTGCCGCAGGTCGATCATGCCCGGATGCGACTGCGGATCCCTGTCCGCGCCGAGCAGCACGTGTTTCTGGATCTTGTTGGTCGAGGTCAGCGGCAGTTCGGCCACGAAGGCGATCCACGCCGGCAGCTTGAACGCCGCCAGGCGTTCGCGGCAGAAGCGAAAGATGTCTTGCGCGAGCTCGCGTGAAGCATCGGTGTCGTCGTTGCTCACGATGAACGCCGCAACTTCCTCGTCGCGGATCGGATCGCGCGCGGCGACGACCGCCGCCTGCTTGACCAGAGGCGACGTCGTCAGCACGGCCTCGACCTCCGCCGCCGAGATGTTCTCGCCGGCGCGCCGGACCAGGTGCTTCAGCCGGTCGACGAACACGAAGGCGCCGTCCTCGTGCTGCCAGGCGCTGTCGCCGGTGTGAAACCAGCCGCCGCGCCAGGCCTGCTCGGTGGCCTCGGGGTCCTTCAGGTAGCCGGAAAAGAACCCGCGCCGCGGCGTCGCTTCCGAATGGCGCACGCAGAGCTCACCGACTGCGCCTGCCGGCAGCGCATTGCCGTCGGCATCCAGAATGATCATTTCGAGCCCGGGCACGCTGCGGCCGATCGTGTTGGTCTCGAGATGGCGCGGTTCGACCGTGTTGAACGGACTGCGTCCGGTCTCCGTCATGCCCCAGCCTTCGACGAAGGGGATGCCGAAGCGTTCGCCGGCCCGCGCGCGCTGCTCGGGATTGGCGCCGACGCCCATCGAGAAGCGCAGCGCATGGGCTTTCTCGTCCGGCGTTTCCGGCTGCGCCAGCAGGGCCGCGACGATCACGCCGAGATAATGCAGCACGGTTGCCCGGCACGCGACGATGTCGCGCCAGGCATGTTTCGCGTTGAAGCGTTCCGGCAGGATCAGGCAGCCGCCGGTCAGCATCATCGCGATCGGGGTCAAGGTCAGGCCGGCCATGTGGAACAGCGGCAGCGGGCTGTAGAGGCGCTCCGTTCCGGCATGATACGTGGCCTCGCCGCCGTGGCTGACGTACCAGCGGCCGGTCGAGACCACGTATTCATTGGTCAGGATGCATCCCTTCGGCCGCGCCGTCGTGCCTGATGTGTAGAGCAGCGCAGCCTCGGTCGCGCTTCCCGGCTCGCCGGCGCGCGGTGGTGGCCGCTGGGCGTGCGGGACTTTCTCGACGCTGGCGCCGAGATCGTCCCCGGAGACGGTGAGCAGCGGAACGTCGCCGGTCAGCGCCTTCTGCAATTCCTTCTGATCGGCCAGCGTGACGATCAGGTCGGGTTCGGCATGCGCGATCAGGTACGCGATTTCCGCCGCGCGATAGGCCGGGTTGATCGGAACGATCGAGACGCCGATGCCGTTGAGCGCCAGCCAATGCACGATGAAATCGGGCCGGTTCTCCAGCAGCAGGCAGGCGCGGTGTCCGTGGCCGAAGCCTGCTGCGCGGTACAGATCGCGCAATGCGCAGACCTGCCGCGCGATGGCGCCATAGGACAGTTCGACGCCATCGGGAAAGTATGCGCGGTCGGGACGCGCGGGAATGCAGAGAAAGGGTTTGAACGCTGCCGCATCGGATGTCGCAGCAAACGTGCTGAACACGGTGTACATCGTGGCGAAACTTCCCTTTGACGGCCGCTGATCGATGTCAACGATGCAGATCCGAAGGAGCCCGGGTGCTTCGTTGAGCGCATTTGTCATGCGATCGCGACGTTGCGCGGAAGCTATAAGGACGAATAATATGCTGTCAAATCCATTATGAGTTTCTATAAAACTCATATGTAGTTTGAAGCCAAAATCGGAGGTAACGAGAGATGAAGATGCACATGTTGTCGGGCGGCCGTCTCCAGATGTCGAAGCGGACCTATCTGCCTGACGCGGCGCGCGGCGAGATGATCGAGCTCCGGTGTCCTGCGTGCTGTTGCGGCACACGCAAGGCAATGTGCTGTTCGATACCGGATGCCACCCCGATGTCGCGACCGATCCTGAAGGACGGCTCGGCACGCTGGCCAAATACATGCGCCCGATCATGCCGGCGGATGATCATGTGCTGACGAGCCTGAAGGCCGTTGGCCTCGGCGCCGACGACATCGACGTGGTGATCTGCTCCCACCTGCACACCGACCATTGCGGCTGCAACGCCTTCTTCAAGAAGGCGACGATCTTCGTCCACGCACTCGAGGTCGAGGCCGCGAATGCCGATAACGCGTTTGATCGCGGATACATCAAGGCGGATTGGGATCATCCGCTGAAGATGGAGATCTTCGATAAGCAGGTGGATGTGTTCGGCGACGGCAAGCTCACGCTGGTCCCGCTGCCCGGCCACTCGAAGGGAACGACCGGCGCGCTGGTCAAGCTCGACAACAGCGGCGAATTCCTGCTCGCCTCCGACGCACTCAGTGTGCGCGCCAATCTCGACCAGCGGACTTCACCGAGGAACAGCCTCGATGTCGACCAGTTTCTGAAGTCGCTCGACGAGATCGCCAGGCTCGAGGCGTCCGGCGTCAAGATCATCTGCGGCCATGACGAGGCGCAGTGGGCCAGCCTGCAAAAGGGGCCGAACGCGTATACGTGAGGGTTGGCGCGGTTTGCAGATGCTGTCTCACGCGATATGGTGTGCCGCCGCCGGAGTTCATCTGGCTCACAACAACAAGGAAAATGCAGATGTCCAAGGATGGTTTGTGCGCGATCGTGACGGGATCGGCATCGGGACTCGGCGCCGCCACCGCGCAAATCCTCGCCACGCAGGGCGCGCGCCTCATCATCAACTATTCCAACAGCAAGGTGGAAGCCGAAGCGACCGCGGAAGCCTGCCGCAAGCAAGGCGCCGAGGTGCTGGTGGTGCAGGGCGACGTCTCGCGCGATGAGGACTGCAGGAAGATCGCGGCCGCCGCGCAGGGCTGGGGCCGCCTCGACGTGCTCGTCAACAATGCGGGCACCACCAAGCACGTCCCGCATCACGATCTCGACGGCCTGACCGCGGAGGATTTCCAGCGCATCTATGCCGTCAACACCATCGGCCCGTTCCAGATGGTTCGTGCCGCGCGCGCGCTGCTCGAGGCCGGCGCGAAGGCATCCAGCCGTCCCTCGGCGGTGGTCAACGTCTCCTCGGTCGCCGGCATTTCCGGCGGTGGTTCGTCGGTCGCCTATGCCGCGAGCAAGGGCGCGCTCAACACCATGACGCAGTCGCTGGCGCGCGCGCTGGCGCCGTTGATCCGCGTCAACACGGTGTGTCCGGGCTATATCGATACGCCCTGGTTCACCAAGGGCCGCGGCGAGGCGGGCGCCAAGCAGGTACGCGATGCCGTGGTCGCGCGGGTGCCGCTGAAGGTCGCCTCCACGGCCGAAGACATCGCCAATCTGGTCTGCTTCCTGGCAAGCCCGGCGTCGAGCAACATGACCGGCGAGTTCGTCCGCATGGATGCCGGCATGCATCTGATTCAGTGACGGAGCGCCGTTGCACAGATGAAAAATGCCCGGGCCTGGCCCGGGTATTTTGATTTTGAACCGGTCGTTGCCCCGTCATTCCGGAGCGATGCGTTGGCATCGAACCTCAGGTGCGCAATTGCGCACCGGGGAATCTCGAGATCCCGGATTCGATGCTTCGCATCGCTCCGGGATGACGCCTACGGCGTCACCTGTTTCCGATATCCGGGATCACGCGCGCCGCGACCAGCCGGTTCCAGATGAACAGCACCACCAGCGCGCCGACTGTGGCGGTGATGAAGCCGGCGCCTTGCTCGGGACCGTAATGGCCGATCGCCTGGCCGATGAAGGTCGCGAGGAACGCGCCGGCGATGCCGAGCACGGTGGTGAGAATGAAGCCGCTCGGATTATTCGGCCCCGGCGACAGGAACCGCGCGATGATCCCCGCGACAAAGCCGACGATGATGACCCAGATGATGCCGCCCATGACTGTCGTCCTCCTCAGATGGAATCAACGTTGCCGTCAGAGCCTGCGGTGCAGTTCGTCGCCGCTCGGCAGCCGTCCGTCCGGAGTCAGATGATTGATCGCGTCGGGCAGGTACTGGCTCAAGCCCTGCAGCAGCTCGTCGCGCGACATGCCGCTCTGCGATGCCAGCGAGTTGATCTGGTCGGCGCCTAGCGCGCTGGCGAGATCGCCGGGCGCGATCTGCTTGTTGGGACCATTGCTGACCCAGGAATTGGCCGCATCGCCCTGACCCTTGTCCTGCAACTGCTTGAGCAGGTCGCTGAGACCGCCGCTGAGCACGGTGCCGGCTGCGCCGCCGGCGAGCAGGCCACCAAGGCCGCCCTTCAGCAGATCGCCGAGCCCGCCGCCACCGGCGCCGCCGGGCAGGCCTGCGGTGACGTTGCCGGGAGGAAGCGGCGGCGCCTGCGCCGGCTTCGGCTCGGGGGCGCTCGTCTCCGCCTGGCCGCCGGAGAAATGCTTGACCGCCTTCCATGCGAGAAGCGCGAGGATCGCCATCGTCATCGGCGACATTCCGCCGCCGCTCGAACTGTCCGATGATGTGCTTGGCCCGCTCGGACCGCGGGGGCCGTTCTGCATGCCGTTGAGTACGTCGAGTAAACCCATGATCGTCTCCTGCCGCAACCGTGCCCCGAGCGGGAAACATAGCTTCCGCCCATGACGGTTACAAGGCGGGCCACCCGGCCTGCGGTGCGTCGAAATAGGCAGGCAACCCAAGGTCTGCTATCGAGCCAATGATGGATGGACGTTCCAGATGAACAAGGACCGGCCGATCGGCATTGCGGGCGCCGGAAGCATCGGCTGCTTCGTCGGCGGCATGCTCGCGGCCGCGGGGCGCCGTGTCGCGCTGCTGGCGCGGCCACGGCTGATCCAGGAGATCGCAGGCAACGGCTTGCGGATCAGCAGCTTTGACGGCTCCGAGCGGACGGTATCCGCGGACCGGCTGATTGTGTCCGACGATCCGTCGATCTTGTCCGACGTTGAAATCGTGCTGGTGACGGTGAAGAGTGCCGACACCGCTGCGATGGCCGATGTGATCGCGCGCCACGCGTCTGGCGATGCCGCGGTGATCAGCCTGCAAAACGGCGTCGGCAATGTGCCGCTGCTGCGCGACCGCCTGCCGGGCCGCAAGGTGCTCGGCGGCATGGTGCCGTTCAACGTGGTCGCGCTCGGCGACGGCCGCTTCCATCGCTCGACCTCCGGCGACATCGTGATCGCGCAGGATGACGCGCGCACCGCGGCGCGGTTGTCGGTGCCAGGCCTTGCGATCAAGGCGACCTCCAATATCGCCGGCGTGCAGTGGGGCAAGCTGATCGTCAATCTCAACAATGCGCTCAATGCGCTGTCCAATATTCCGCTGCGGCAACAGCTCGCGCAGCGCGGCTGGCGACGACTGCTTGCCGATCAGATGGCCGAGGGTCTGGCCGCGGTGCGCGCCGAAGGCATTGCGCCGGTGTCGCCGACGCCGCTGCCGTCGAGCTGGATGCCGCCCTTGCTGCGGCTGCCCGATGCGCTGTTCGACATGCTGCTCGGCCGCACCATGAAGATCGATCCCGAGGCGCGCTCCTCGATGTGGGAGGATCTGCAGCGCGGCCGCCGCACCGAGATCGACTATCTGCAGGGCGTGATCACCGCGATCGCGGATCGCCGCGGGCTCGCGGTGCCATTGTCGCGCCGCGTCATCGCGCTGATCCGGAACGCGGAGGCGGACGGCAAGGGATCGCCGGGGCTGACGCCCGAACAGATCCGCGATGGCAGCGACCATGAACGCCGATGATCGTTCGCCACGTCGATCGAACAACAGAGAAGGTGACATCATGAAACGGTCCAGCATCATGCTGCTCACGCTTGTTGCGCTCGTGGCCGGCCCGGCCCGTGCGGCGCCGCCGACCGTGACACCGTCGCCGGGCTATGATGCGCGCTTGCAGGAGCAGCGCGCGGCGGCCGCGGCAGCGAGCCGAGCGGCCGCGCCTGCGCGCAAATCGGTCGCACCCCGACACTACAAGCGCTCCCGCGCGCACTGATTACAGAGACGACCTCAGATGAAGCTGCTGTTCCTCGCGCTCACCTTCGTGTTTGGCTTCACCACGGCCGCAGGCGCCGACGACTATGCCGGCTCGATCAGTGCCTACCGGCGCGCCAACCGCATGCCCGCGGTGAAGCTCGACGCGAAGCTGAACGCGATGGCGCTGAAGCAGGCGCAGGCGATGTCGGCGACCGGATCGGTCAGCCACTCCGCAGGCGGCAGCTTCTTCACGCGCATCGCGCCGCTCAAGAAACAGCGCGCCGCCGAAAATATCGGCGCCGGCTTCATCGCCTTCGCCGAGATGCTGAAGCAGTGGGAGAATTCGCCCGGCCATCGCGAGAACCTGTTGATGCCGGGCGCGAAGCGCGTCGGTGTCGCCTTCGTCGACAATCCGAAGTCGCCGTACCGGAGGTTCTGGGCGATGGTGATTACCGATTGACGTCGGTTCGCTTCGCAACCTTGGTCGGTGGCGGCGGTGTCGGCGTGAACAGCTTCTTCAGGCCGTCCAATCCCTCGGAAAGCCGCGGCCATTCGCAGGAGAACGTACCCTTCACGCAGTTGCTTGCCCGCGGCCGCGGCTCGGGAAGAGGGACGGCAGCGCCCCGCGGCTTGACCGGCCTTGCGGCGGGGACGGGGACTTTCGCAGTCTCACTGCGCACCGGCTCATTGTGCAATGATGCCTGCTGGATCTGCGGCGGCGCCGGCTGTGTTTCCTGACGCTCGAGTTGCTTCGCATTGAATGCCGCGACGATACGCGAGCGGCGCTGCTGCTCGAGATAGCCGGTGTATTCCTGGTCGATCTTCTTCTGCTCGTCCGGCGTCGGATTGGGACCCGCGATGTCGAAGCTGCGGTCTTGCATGAAGTCGTAATAGGTGTAGCCGCCGCCGGGCTTGCGGCGGCCGGCGAACTTGGCGTTGCAATCGGCGAGTTGCGCGGTCTTGTCTTCCCTGGTCTTCGCCTTCTCGGCGAGGTCGGCGCAGTCCTCGAAGTCCTTCGGCCCGCCGCGCCACCATTGCGCGTGCGCGCTCATCGGCGCCAGCACGCAAGCGACGGCGTAAACGGCAACAGCCAACGTCGATGATCGTGACGGCATCACGGACATTGAGACCAAACCTGAACGACACAGAGTAAGCAGATTGTCGCCATTTTAGTGACACTTGTCACCCGGGAACCCGACGATTTTCCTGACCTGTGGAATGTTGCCTCATCTGATGGAACACAGCCTTTCCGATTGGAATAATTGAAGAATTCCCATCGTAGGGGGCGGAGATCAGAACAATTCGCCTTGAATCGTTCACTTCACCCTGTGCAGCAAAGCGACCAGTTCCGCCTGCCGGTGCGTGCCGGTCTTCTGGAAGATCGTCTTGAGCTGATTGCGCGCGGTGGCAAGGGCAACGCCGGCCTCCTGCGCGGCCGCTTCGACCGAATCGCCGCGCGCAAGCCGCGTGGCGAGGCGCGCCTGTGCCGGCGTCAGCTCGAACGTCGCCGCCAGCAGCGCCTGATCGAACGCCGCGCTGCCTTCGAGATCGCGGATCAACAGGATCGCGCGCGCGCCCAGGAACGGCGAGCGCGCGGCCGGCGGCACCTGCTGGATCTGGATCACGATCGGCCGCTTGTCGATCCTGCGCACCACGATCGGCGACGACGGTAATGGGTGCAGGTCCGAGCTGTGGGCCAGCTGATCAATCAGCCTGGTCAGATCGGCATTGGCTTGCCGGTCGAGCAGGGTGAGGCGATTGTTGCGGATCGCAAGGTCGTGGCCGAGGCAGCTCTCCGCCTGGCTGTTCATGCCAATGACGGTGCCGAAGCGGCCGACGGCAATCGCGGCGACCTGGATCAGATCGAGCGCGCTGGCGATGCCCGAGAGCGCGGAGCGGCCGACGACGGCGGACAGCGTCGCGGCTTCCGTGAGCGGCGCCGACACCCTTCGCAGCGCCTTGATCTCGTCGGCGTCGAACAAGCCTTCCCTGGGTGAGCGCTGGATCGTCAGCGCCCACAATGCCGGGCCGGAGTGGAAGCCGACGGCCGCGAACCATTTCAGTCCGAACTCGCCGAGCGTGGCGTAGAGCGGATCGCGCAGCATCTCGGCTTCGGACTCGAACAGATCCGCATCGGTGATGACGTCGACGCCGGCGTGCATCAGCGGCACGCCGCGGGCCGCGCGGATGTCGGTGAGATGAAGATTGTGCGGGAAGTAGGTCTTGGTGAAATACTCGGTGATGGAGTCCGTGCGCGGAATGTCCTCGGTGCGGATATCGCTCTGAAGCATCGCAGCGCCGGTCGCGCCGACGGCGGCGCAAACCTCGTCCATGAAGGACGGCCAGGTCGAGGGATCGAGAACCACATCGCCAAGGCGCGCGGTCACATCGTCAAGCCTGCGCAGGTCGACCAAAATTCAGCTCCGCCGATGCAAACAGCGTTGTTTTGTAAGGCGAAACAGGCTGCACCTCGTTGCGCCCGGTACCGGGCATAAGAAAACCGAGGGGCCCGATATGCAAGTTAAATCAGCGACAGGCTAGGGGCCGGGTCCGCAAGCACTGGCGAAACATGATCGAAAATCGGCGGGTCGGCTCGCCGGTACGATCCGGCCGCTACGATAAGTGACCATCCTCACGGTGGTCGGCTTCGGTCAGCGCCACGCGGCAGAAGCTGGCGGCGATCGCGACGACCTCCTCGACGGCCTGCGGGTATTGCTTCGACACCCAGCGCCGCGCGATCGAGATGACGGCGCCGACCATGCCGACCGAGAGCAGCGATGTGGCCGCGCCCCTGTCGCTGCGCTTCGGATCGAGCGCCGGCGGCACCAGGATGTCGCTGAAGACGCGCAGGGCGTCGAGCTTGACGGCATCAACCGCCGGACTGATGCCGGAAATTTCCAGCAGAAAGACCCGCGCGGGCTTCGGGTGCTGCTTCAGCCGCGTGAAATAGAGCGTCAGCGCCGCGCGCAGCCTCATCTCGGCATCGTCGCCTGCGGCTGCGGCGGCAGCGGTCATTTCCTCGTGCAGGTGGCCGACGACATGGCCGTAGGCGGCGATCAGCAAAGCCTCGCTGTTGGCAAAGGACTCGTAGAAATAGCGCTCGGTCAGCTCGGCCGCCTCGCAGATCGCCTTCACGGTGGCGCCGCGATAGCCGACCTCGCCATAGACCTCGATCGCCGCATCGATCAGCTTAAGCCGCCGCTCGGTGCGGCGTTCCTCGGCGTCCATACCGCCATAGAGGCGGGCTTTCCGGCTGCTTGCCATGAAAGTGTATTGACACGAGGCATTGTCAGATGTCAAGTTATCTGACAATATACATTGTCAATACTGACACGGGAGGCCTCAGGGCATGTCCGCTCATTTCGACGTGTTGATCGTGGGCGCGGGGTTGTCGGGCATCGGCGCCGGCTACCATCTGCAGGCCAACTGCCCGGACCGCAGCTACGCCATTCTTGAGGGCCGCGACTGCATCGGCGGCACCTGGGACCTGTTCCGCTATCCCGGCATCCGCTCCGACTCCGACATGTACACGCTCGGCTATTCGTTCCGGCCGTGGACCGAGCCGAAGGCAATTGCCGACGGCCCCTCGATCCTGAACTATGTGCGCGAGACCGCGCGCGTCTACGGCATCGACAAGAACATCCGCTTCAACCACCGCGTCGTGCGCGCCGACTGGTCGTCCGCCGACTCGCAATGGACGGTCGAGGTCGAGCGCGGGCCGGAGAAGACGATCGAGCGCTTCACCTGCAACTTCCTGTTCATGTGCAGCGGCTACTACAAATACGAGCAAGGCTACACGCCCGACTTCCCCGGCATCGCCGATTTCGCAGGCCGCGTCGTTCATCCGCAGAAATGGACCGACGACATCGACTATGCGGATAAGAAGGTGGTGGTGATCGGCAGCGGCGCGACCGCGGTGACGCTGGTGCCGGAAATGGCCAAGACCGCCGCCCATGTCACGATGCTGCAGCGTTCGCCGACCTATGTCGTGGCGCGGCCGGACGAGGACAAGGTCGCCAACTGGTTGCGCGCGCGGCTGCCCGCGAAACTCGCCTACGGCCTCACCCGCTGGAAGAACGTGCTGTTCGGCATGTATTTCTACCGGCTCTGCAAGCGCGATCCGGAGCGCGTGAAGAAGCTGATTCTCGGCGGCGTGCGCCACGCGCTCGGCCCCGACTACGACGTCGCCACCCATTTCACGCCGCGCTACAATCCGTGGGACCAGCGGCTCTGCCTGGTGCCGAACGGCGATCTCTTCCAATCGCTGCGCAACGGCGGATCGTCCGTCGTCACCGACCAGATCGAGACCTTCACGCCCGGCGGCATCAAGCTCAAGAGCGGCAATGTGCTCGACGCCGACATCGTGGTGACCGCGACCGGCCTCGATCTGCAGGTGCTCGGCGGGCTCGAGATCAATGTCGACGGCGCGCGTATCGATCTGTCGAAGACCATGAACTACAAGGGGCTGATGTATTCGGGCGTGCCGAACCTCGCCGCCGCCTTCGGCTACACCAATGCGTCATGGACGCTGAAATGCGACCTGACCTGCGAATATGTCTGCCGCATGCTCAACCACATGAAGGCGAACGGCTACGCGCAAGTCACGCCGCGGCGGAACGATCCGACCGTGACCGAACTGCCCTGGGTGGATTTCTCCTCGGGCTATATCCAGCGCGCCGCCGCCAGGTTCCCCAAGCAGGGCTCGCGCCGGCCGTGGCGGCTCTATCAGAATTATGCATTCGATATCATGACGCTGCGCTTCGGCTCGCTGAAGGATGAAGCCATCGAGTTTCTGCCGGCGCGTCGGGCGCGCGCGGACGCCGCCTCGAATCCGGCCCGGCAGGTGGCGTAACGCGCGCCGCACGCAACTTCGCGCACTCCCGATGTGGCGCGGGCTGGCGATCACCGGGCAGCTCTGCTATGGGATGGCGACGCCAGCATGCCTTCGCTGCGGGCGGTGCGGTCCCGTAGCTCAGCCGGATAGAGCGACGGTTTCCTAAACCGTAGGTCGGAAGTTCGAGTCTTCCCGGGATCGCCATTTTTGCTCGCCGCGCGCTGTCGGCGAGGCTTTTCAACACGCATTTCGGCGCCATCTGCCCGGCGTTCGCTCCCCCCAAGTTCACCCGAGATCGAGTTCACCCCAAATTAGGGAAAGCCCGGGACAATGGGGAGGGGGCACCGGAAGACCGCGCGTATGCGAGCTAGCGTTCCAGAACGGGTTGAGCAGGGGGGCGGCGATGCCGTTCGCGATCCGCTGCGTTCAAAGGCCCGGCCGCTCGTCGTCGATGTCGACGAGGTCATGGTGCGGGGAAGCTCCGTCCCGGCCGATCTCGTATTCGACTTGATCCGCCGCCTTCGCGCGTTCGCCGTGGCGATCACGGCTTTCTTTGGACCGCAAGCGCAATCGACCCGTGGTGCTGATCCATCGGGGTTCGATCTATCCCGGGCGCAATTCGACCACGACGCGGTGAGGTTCCTGCTGCAGGTGCTGGGCGAAGGCCGCCCGGTCTACCTTTGCTCGGAAACCCATCCCGAGCCGTTCGTCAGCGCGGTCGCTCAGCACCTTGGCGTCTTCACCGCCTGGGCCGCCGCGCCGGAACGACAATTGCCGGCGGCACGGCGCGAAGAGCTGCCGCCCGTGCTTCGCCAGGGCTTTGACTATATCGGCAGCGCGGCAGTCGCGTTGCCCGCTTCCGCATCGCGCCTCGCGCGCCCCGCTCGATCCGAGCCGCCCGCGCCTGCGCAGGTCGGCATGCGCAGCTGGCTGAAGCTGTTCAGGGTGCATCAATACGCCAAGAACGCCCTCGTGCTGGTGCCGCTGCTGACCGCACACAAATTCGCATCGGGATCGGCGGCGACCTCGCTGCTTGCCGTGATCGCGTTCTCGCTCTGCGCGTCGGGCGCCTACATCCTGAACGATCTTCTCGACGTCGAGGCCGATCGCGCGCATCCGACCAAGCGTGGCCGCCCGATCGCAAGCGGCGCCATTCCGGCATCGCGGGCCGTCGGCGCGATGGCCCTGGCGCTGGTCGCCGCATTTGCGATCGCCTTGTCGATATCGATCGAGTTCGGCGGCGTCCTGCTCGGCTATTTCGCGCTGACCACCTCGTATTCGTTCTGGCTCAAGCGCATCGCGACCGTCGACGTCGTCGTGCTCGCGACGCTTTACACCGTCCGCGTGATCGGCGGCGCCGTCGCGATCAGCGTGCCGATGTCGGAGTGGCTGCTTGCGTTCTCGCTGTTCATCTTCATGTCGCTGGCGCTGGTGAAGCGCTATATCGAGCTCGCCAGCCAACCGGACGGCGCCGTGCTGGCGGCGCGCGGCTACCAGGTCGAAGACAAATCGATGATCGCGATCCTCGCCGCCGCGTCAGGCTTCAACGCCGTCGTGATCTTCACGCTCTACATCTCGTCGGATACGGTGCGCGCGCTTTACAGCCACCCGCAACTGCTCTGGGTCGGGTGTCCGATCTTGATGTACTGGATCGGCCGCGTGATGCTGTTCGCGCAGCGCGGATTGATCGACGACGATCCGGTCATCTTTGCGCTGAGGGATCGCGTCAGCTGGGTCGCGCTCGGCGCGATCGGCGCCATCATGCTCGCCGCCATCTAGCGATGCCGGTGGCTGCGTTACCAGGAGCTGCGCTATCGACCTCCAGTCCGGGCGGCATTGGCCTGTCCGGCTGGGGCAACTATCCCAAGGCGTCGTCCGAACTGCTGGCGCCGCAGACGCCCGCAGGCGCGCGGGACCACCTGCTTGCGCGGTCCGGCGTCGTCGCGCGCGGCGCCGGGCGGGCCTACGGCGATGCCGCGATCGGAACGCAATCCACGATCTCGTCGCGCGGCCTGAACCGGATGCGGAGCTTCGATGCCGCAACCGCGCGATTGACGGTCGAAGCCGGCGTGACTATCGCGGACATCCTTGCCGTTTTCGAGCCGCGCGGCTTCTTCCTCAAGGTCGTGCCCGGCACGAAATTCGTGACGGTCGGCGGCGCGATCGCGGCCGACGTTCACGGCAAGAACCATCATCGCGATGGCGGTTTCGGCACCATCGTCGATTCGTTCCGCCTCGCGCTGGCGGGCGGCGAGATCGTCACCTGCTCGCGTTCGGAAAACGCCGCGCTGTTCGCGGCGACGCTGGGCGGCATGGGCCTGACGGGCATGATCCTCGACGCGACGTTGCGGCTGCTGCCGATCGAGACCGCCTGGCTGCGGCAGGACACCCGCGTCGCCGGCAATCTCGACGCGGCGATCGATCAGCTGGAAAGCAGCGCATCGAGCACCTATTCGGTGGCCTGGATCGACTGCCTGGCGCGCGGCGCGGCGCTCGGACGGTCGCTGCTCTATCTGGCCGAGCACGCCACGCGCCGCGACAAGGATATGCTGGGGCCCGACCTCGAGACGTTTCCCAGGCTTCGCACGTCGCGGCTCGCGGTCCCGGAGCTGTTTCCGGGATGGCTGCTCAATCGCGCATCGATGCGGGTGTTCAATGAGCTGTACTTCCGCCGCGGCGCCGCGCATCCGGGCAAGCCGCGGCTGGTCCATTGGGACCCGTATTTCTTTCCGCTCGATGCGATCGCCGATTGGAACAGGATCTACGGCCGGCGTGGCTTCGTGCAATATCAATGCGTGATCCCGCTCGACCGCGCGCGCCGCGTTCTCGCCGAAATTCTCGATCGCGTGTCGCGGCGCGGCGATGCGTCGTTTCTCGCGGTGCTCAAGCAGCTTGGCGAAGGCAGCGGGCCGATGTCGTTTCCGCTCCGCGGCTACACGCTGACGATGGACTTTCCGGTCAGCGACGCGCTGTTCGGGTTTCTTGACCAGCTCGACGCGCTGGTGGTCGATGCCGGCGGGCGGCTCTATCTCGCCAAGGACGCGCGGCAGTCCCGCGCGACATTCGAATCCGGATATCCCGGCCTTGCGGCCTTGCGGGACATTCGCCAGCAGACCGGGGCGAACACCCGCCTCGTGTCCCATCTTTCAGCACGGCTTGGAATTTGATGACCGGCACAAAATCAATTCTGGTGATTGGCGGCAGCTCGGACATCGGGCACGCGACCGCGCTGCGCTACGCGAGCGAGGGATGGCGCGTGATGCTCGCCGCCCGCGATATCGAGGCGGCACAGCGCAATGCGGACGACATCAAGACGCGAAGCGGCATCGAAACCTCGGTTGTCGCGCTCGACGTGCTGCAGACAGGGCAGCTTGCCGGCTTCGTCGGCGGCCTTCCCACACTTCCCGACACCGTCGCATGCGTTGTCGGAGAGCTCGGCGATCAACCGCGTGCCGAGACCGATCCCGAGCTTGCTGCAAAGATCATGCGCACCAATTTCGAGGCGCCCGCGCTGCTGCTCGAACTGTTCGCGCAAGCCTTCGCGACGCGCGGCTCGGGAACCATTGTCGGCGTGAGCTCGGTCGCCGGCGATCGCGGGCGGGCCTCGAACTATTACTACGGCGCGGCCAAGGCCGGCTTCTCGCAATTCCTGTCCGGCTTGCGCAATCGCCTGGCGCTTGCGGGCAAGGTCCGTGTCGTCACCGTCAAGCCGGGATTCGTGCGGACCAGGATGACGGCGCATATGAAGCTGCCGGCTCCCCTGACGGTGCAGCCGGATCGGGTCGCGGAGGATATCTTCCGGGCCGATGTGACGAGGCCGCGTGACGTGATCTATGTGGCCCGCCGCTTCCGGCTCGTGATGGCGATCATCTGCGCGCTGCCGGAGACGATTTTCAAACGGATGCGGATCTGATGCCTGGCGTCGCCGCCAACCACGCGTCGTTCCCGCGATCCGGTGCGATCCGGCAGAGCGTCCCGCTTGTGACGGCATTGCTGTGGCTCGTGCTGTTCGCGGCGATGCTGATCTTCAGCGTCATGCTCTGCGACGGCCGGCTGATCTTCACCCTCGACGATCCCTACATTCACCTTGCCGTCGCCGATCACATCCGGTCCGGCGGCTATGGCGTCAATGCGTCCGAGGTCTCGTCGCCAAGCTCGTCGATCATCTGGCCATATCTGCTGGCCGTGACCGAGACGCTGCATCTTGGCGCATTCGGTCCGCTCCTGATCAATGCCGCGGCCGCGGCCGCGACCGTCGTGGCTTTCCTGCGCATTCTTGAATCGGCTGAACTGCTCGGCCCCGGCCGAGAGAAGCCGCTGCTGTTTTTCGTCGCGTTGCTCGCCATTTTTTCGTCAAGCGCGATCGCCCTGCCGATGACCGGCATGGAGCACAGTCTTCACGTTTGGGCCACGGTCGCGACCTTCGGCGGCCTGACCGAAGCCGCGCGCGGACGGTCGCCGACCGCCATGCATTTCGCGGCGCTGGTGCTGCTGCCGCTGATTCGCTTCGAGGGAATCGCGTTTGCGATCGCGGCGATGATGGGGTTTGCTCTGCTCGGCCGGCGCCGTTTTGCCGCCGCGGCCGCCGCCGTGACGCTCTGCGCGTTCGCCGCGTACTTCGCGCGAATGGCCTCGCTCGGTCTGCCGCTTTTGCCGAGCTCGGTATTGCTCAAATCGCGCATCGCCGAATCCGGCTATGAAGGAAGCGGCGTCTTCGCCTCCGTCCTCCGCAATCTCGGCGACGGCTTCGCCGATCCCGCCGGCTTCAGGCTGATGCTGCTCGGCCTTGCGCTCGCCGGCGCGATGGCGCTGCTGCGCTCCGACCGCGGCGCGCTGATCGTCTGTGCCACGGTGCTCGCCGCGATCGCTGCGCATCTCGGCTTTGGCCAATATGGCTGGTTCTACCGGTATGAGGTTTACATCGTTGCGCTTGCGGTGCTGGCGTTGCTCTACGCGGTTGCACGCGCGCGAGCGCACTTGAGCGTCCCGCAATGGACCGCCGCGGCGCTCGCCGGCGTCGGGCTAGCCGGTTTTGCCAGCGTGGGCTATGTCAGTGCCGCCCTGGAGACGCCGTTTGCCTCGCGCGGCGTCTACGAGCAGCATTATCAGCTGGGCCGCTTCGCCCAGCAGCTCTACCGGCGGCCGGTTGCCGTGAACGATCTTGGGCTCGTTGCCTGGGGAAATCCGAACTTTGTCCTGGATCTGTGGGGGCTCGGTTCGGAGCGCGTGCGCAAGGCGAAGCGCGCGGGCCGCTATGGCCCGGCCGAGATGGCCGCGCTCGCCGACGAGTATCATGTCGGCGTCGCCATGATCTACGACAGCTGGTTTGCGCAGGGCGTGCCGGCGAGCTGGAGGAAGGTCGCGATCCTGCACACGATTCCGGTGACCGGCGCACGGGGTGACGTAACCTTCTACGTCACGCCCGCCGCGGAGCCGAAGCTCGTCGCCGGCGCCCTGCAGGCCTTCGCGTCGACCCTGCCGGCGCGCGATCGCCTCGAAATGATGGCGCCGTAAGCGCGTGATCGCGGGGATGTCGCGCCGGGTGCTCAAATCCTCGCAAGCGGCGCCTGCGCCGGAACGGAGGCGGCGCTTGACCCGCGCAGTAGCAGGATTCCGACGATCAGCGTGATCAGCGCGGCGATCCCGAAGCCTCCGATCGAAAGCACGTCGACCCAATGGGCGTCGGTGCGGGGCGTGTTGTTATGGACCGTGTGCACGTAGCCGAAGGCTCCGATCGGTATCGGCGCGGCATAGATGACCGCTCGTTCCCACTCGCGCGCCTTGGCCTGAAGCGCCGGCAACAGCAGCGCCATTCCGACACTGAAGATCAGGAAATCATAATCATACGCATAGGGGCTGATGCAGACCGATACGATCGCGGTCAGGCCGAGGCTCTCGCGCACCGGCATCTTGCGGTAGGCCGCGACCAGCACGATGCCGAACGCAAGGAGGGCGACGACGCCCTGGCCGATAAACGCTGCCGATGCGGAGAATCCCGTGGTTCGCAACGCGGCATAGGCCGAGACCATTCGATACAGCGGATAATAGGCTTCCCGCAGGAATACTGACGAATCATGCACGCTCTGCAACATCACGGTCCAGATCTGCATGCCGAACAGCATTGTGCAGATCGCCGAGCTGATCAGCACGACGGCGCCCGCCGTCATCACGACGATCCAGGAGCGCCGCAGGATGGCATAGAGTGCGAAGGCAACGGCGAAATGCGGCTTGATGATCATGAGACCAAGGGCCACGCCCGCGAGCATCGGTCGCTCTTCGAAGTACAGGCACACCAGTCCGATCAGTGCGGCGGTAAGGAAGCTGTTCTGACCGCATGCCAGCGTGACCCCGATCGTCGGAAAGAAAACGATGAGCACGAGCACGAACCGGTTTCCGGCAATGCGCCGCAGCACGGCGAGGTAGAGAGCCAGCGTCGAGGCCATGAACAACAGATAGGCCATTCCGAACGGGACCAGCGCGAACGGAGCCAGCAGCAGGTTGAATTGCGGCGGATAGGTCCATGGCATGAAGCCGTCGTGCCCGCCCGACGCCTGCTTCTCGATGATGGCGAGCTTCGCGAATTGATAGGCCTGGTCGAGGTCGCCGAGCCACACCAGCTTGGCGGTAATGTAGAAGGCGGCGAAGTCGACCAGTTCGCGGCCGTGTCCCAGCCCCAGCTGGGAGAACCACACGACCTTGAACAGGAGGGCGGCGACCAGCATCACGAGGATTCCGCGCGTGTAGTTGGTGCGCTTCGAGTCCGTCGACTGAATGGTTTCGAGCGTTGTTGCGAGCATCAAGCCGGGCCCTGTTATGGCAACCCAAGCTAGATTGAATAGGTTAAGCAGTCGAAAAATTGCAGGGCGAGGGCGGTTGGTCCCCTGTCGCCTGACAGCCGCAGGGATGCATGAAATCGGACGGTGGAGGCTGGAACCGGACGGTATCTCGGTGTCCGGATGCGACTTTCGCTGGACGCTCCGTCGGAGGCAGTGATAACGCCTGACAAGACCCATCTCACGACGGACCGCATGCCGAAACCGCCGCCTCCTTCCAATCGCGGGCCCAGCCCATCTCCGGTCCTGCAACGCGCCGTGGTCGCATTGCAGATGGGACAGGTCGTCGAAGCCGAGCGGCTGGCGGCAGAGGTCTTGAAGGCAAACCGGACCGATGTCGGCGCGGCCTCGATCCTGGCACGGGCGCTGATGATCCAGAACCGCAACGAGGAGGCGATCGCGCCGCTCGAGCGAGCCGTGCGTCGCGTCGAGGATCCCGGCCTCGAGACCCTGCTCGGCGCAGCGCTCGGCGGCGCCGGTCGCGGCAGCGAGGCGATCGATGTGCTGCGGCGAACCACCGCGCGGCGGCCGCCTTACCTGCCGGCATTCCAGGCGCTGGCAGGGCAATTGCACTCGGCCGGTCGCATCGACGAGGCGGTTGCCGTCATTGAGAGCGCGCTTGCTCTCGCGCCGGGAAGCCTCGAGTTTCAGCTCCTGCTGGCGCAGCTGCTGCCCCAGCGCAATGAGCGCGGCCGGGCGCGCGCGATACTGGAGAAGCTGCGCATTGCGGCGCCGGGACATCCCGATGTTCTCGCCGCGCTCGCGCGTGTGCTGCTGCTCGATGGCGAATATGCTGCCGCGGCGGACCTCTACCGCCAGGTGATGGCGCAGCGGCCCGACGACCCCTTGATGCGTCTCAGCTTCTCCGCCAGTCTTCTGGAAATGGGCGACCGCGCCGCCGGCGAGGCCAATCTGCGTCTGGCGTTGCGGGGCCGGCCGCAAATGATCGGCCGCACGACCGCCGCGCTGATCATGTCATCGCACGGCCGCTTCTTCTTCCGTCGCAGCGCCTTTGCGGAATTCCTGAGCTAGCGTTTTCAAATGCTGCTTGTTCCGCGGCGTTGGAACGACGAGTCCCGCTCTCAACAGCCGCTGCGGCGTATGGGTCCCTGCTTTCGCACTAGGGCATGCACATATTTGGTGCGGCGGATTGACTCGGGATGGAGACAGGGGATTCCAGAATCGGCGATCCGTGTGATTTCTATTGCGACGCTCCAGGTTGGACGGGGGTGTCGGGTGTTGTTACGAATTGACTGGACGTTAGGACGGTTCGGGGATCGTCGTCTCGATAAAGGGGGGCGGCGCTCGTCGAACGCATGGTTGCGGGCAAGACGGTCTGCCTGCGGCGGCTTTCCAGGGGTGATCGTGCGCTGGAGGTGCGGTTCAACCGCTTTCTCGGCCACGACAAGGTGACGGCGGAGCGGATCATCGAAAGCTGGGGCGACAGCACGGTTGCCGCGGTAGAGGGCCGCCATGTGCTGGCGATCCAGGACACCAGCGAGATCCACTTCAACACCACGCCGCAACGCCGGCGCGGGCTCGGCGAAATCGGCAAGGGCAATAACCACGGCGTGCTGCTGCATCCGCTGCTGGCCGTGGATGCCGACGATGGCAGCTGTCTTGGACTTTTGAGTGGGCAGGTATGGACGCGCCAGGGGCGTCGCACCACGACGCATGACGCACGTGACTTGTCTGACAAGGAATCGCAACGCTGGATATCCACCGCCATTGCGGCCAAGCCGCTGCTCACCGCTGCCGGAACGGTGACGGTCCTCGGTGATCGCGAGAGCGATATCTTTGCCCTTTATGCCAGCTCGGCCGAGCAGCACTTCCATGTCATCGCGCGCAGCATGCATGATCGCAAGCTTGCCGACCGCACCGGCCTGTATGAGGCCACCGACGCCATGCCTGTGGTGGATCGGAGGGCGATCCAACTGCCTGCGCGCGCGGCGCGACCGGCACGTCAGGCCCATCTCGAACTCCGCTTTGGCGCAATCGAGCTTGCCCGCCCGCAGAGCAAGTTCCTGCGCCATTTGCCGAAAAGCTTGCCGCTGGCGGTGGTCGACGTGTGCGAGATCAATGCCGGGCCCGGCGCAGAGCCGCTGCACTGGCGTCTGATCACCTCTCACGAGATCGCCACCGTCGACGACGCCTGGCGTATCGTCGAATGGTACAAGCAGCGCTGGATCATCGAGCAGTTCTTCCGCGTCCTGAAGACGCAGGGCCTCAAGCTCGAAGACAGCCAGATCGGAACCGCCGATCGTCTCCTCAAACTGGTCGCTATCGCCGCCAAGGCAGCCGTCATCACCATCCAGCTTCTGCAAGCGCGCGATGGCGGTCAGCAGCCCATTCGCGTTGCCTTCAACGACAACGAGATCAACGCGCTTGCCGCCCTCAACCGGCAACTCGAGGCCAGGAGCAAGCGACTGAAAAACCCACATCCGCCCGACAGCCTCACCTGGGCAGCCTGGATCATCGGCCGCCTTGGCGGTTGGGACGGCTACCCGTCGTCTAAACCTCCAGGCCCCATCACCTTCAAAAATGGCCTCGAATACTTCCTGGCCGTCGCAGCAGGATGGAGCCTCAGAGATATGTGCATGCCCTAGTGCTTTCGCAGGGACGACAGCCGAGATAAGCCGCGGCCTCTCGGCTCAAGCACTGGCGTCTCTCACCCGCATGCGGGTGATGACACCGAACTGGCTCAGGATCGCGCCACATATTCGGTGTCGTCCTGGCGAAAGCCAGGACCCATTACCCCAAATCTCAATTGTTGAGCGACACCGGGCCGCGATCCCGCTCATCACCGAAGACGGTGGCTATGGGTCCTGGCTTTCGCCAGGACGACGACGGTGGATGCCGAGCCTCCCACCGGGGAGTTCGCAATGACGGAGGCCCCGTAGCGCAGCTTCGCGCGCCCGCTCTACGTCCGGAATTGGCGCCGATAGAGCCCGGGCTCGCGGGCCATCCTGTTGGTCAGTTCCTGGGCGCGCGATGTTTCATCCGGCGTCATCGCCGCGGTCTGCGCCACCCAGTTTTCGCGCTTCACCGGGAAGCACTGCGCAACCGGCGTGCCCTTGGGCAACACGCCGTTGAAACTGGTATCGTGCCAGCGTGCCGGGAAATGAACCCAGCTGTCGTGAAACAGATCGCAATCGACCATGCCGGTAAGCGTGGTGAACGGCAGGTCGAACCGGTTGACCGGATGCGTGAAGAACAGCGAGTAGCCCGGCGGCGCCTCGATGGTCCACAGATTGATGAACTTGATGACGAAGCGGTCGGGCTCGAACAGCGGCGAGCCGACCACCTGGCTTTCGTCGTGGAATCCGACCGGCGAGCGCGGGAATTCGAGCGCGCCGCCGGCCGGAAGGTCGTTGTCCCAGGTGATCGCGCCATTCTCGACCTTGAGATCGCAGACCAGCGGCAACAGGAAACCCGATGTCATCGCATCGACGAATGGCGGGCAGCGCTTGACGGTATCCTCGTCGCGATTGCTCATCGTATTGAAGGCCTGCGTCGGCATCGCCTTGAGCCATCCGGGAAGACCCAACGACGCCGGCACCGGCGGCGGAATCTTGCCCTCGAGCTCCGCCGGGCAGCGGAATTTGATGGTGATCGCTTCGTTGTTGTTGGACACGGCTTTTGGCCCTTGGTTCGTTCAGTGTCGGCGGCGCCCTTGCGCCAGTCGATGCTCGTCTAGCACGCGACGACGAGGCGGAGAAAGCAGCCGCATCGGTCGCAAAGCGAGCCACGATATCGAGCTATAAGTTGTTGTTATCATGGCGGATAAGACAAAGCCCTTAATCTCCCGGTTCGGCGCGCGCCAATGCCGGTTTTCCGCGTCTGGCCACTCGCCGGTGTGCAAGACTCTGCCGATAGGCATTGGCTTTCGACGCGCAGCGGGCGCATCATCGCCGGCGTCGCCGACGACAGGATCTGCGAGAGGTAACGGAGATACCGATGGCCGAATCGAAGGTTGAGACCGCCAAAACTGCAGCTGCCGCGTCCGCGTCCGGCGAGAGCGGCGGCCCCAGCCACCTCGCGGTCGCGACCGTCCGCACCGTGCCGATCGAGCAGGCGCAGTCCCGCACCGAGCACGATCTGCTCGGCGAGGACGACGTGCCGGCCAATGCGCTGTGGGGCATTCACACCAAGCGCGCGGTGATGAACTTTCCGATCACCGGCGTGCCGGTCGGGCACTTCCCGGAATTCGTCCGCGCGCTGGCGCTGGTGAAGCAGGCCGCCGCGCGCGCCAACAAGCGGCTCGGCTACCTTGCACCCGAGAAGGCGGATGCGATCGAAGCGGCCTGCACCCAGATCGCGACCGAAAAGGTCTATGCCGAGTCCTTCGTCGTCGACGCGATCCAGGGCGGCGCCGGCACCTCGACCAACATGAACGCCAATGAGGTGATCGCCAACGTCGCGCTGCGGCTGATGGGGCGCAAGCCCGGCGATTATCACGCGCTGCATCCGAACGACGACGTCAACATGGCGCAGTCGACCAACGACGCCTATCCGACCGCGCTGCGGCTCGCGGTGATCTTCGCCACCCAGCCGCTGGTGCGCGCGCTGGACGATCTCGCCTACTCCCTCAAGGGCAAGGCGGTGGAGTTCGCGGACGTGTTGAAGATGGGGCGGACCCAGCTTCAGGACGCGGTGCCGATGACGCTCGGCCAGGAATTCGATGCCTTCCACGTAACCGTGAAGGAGGACGTCGCGCGCCTGAACGAGATTTCCGCGCTGTTCCGCGAGGTCAATCTCGGCGCCACCGCGATCGGTACCGGGATCAATGCCGATCCGCGCTATGCGGCGCTCGCGGTCGAGGAGCTGTCGCGGCTGTCCGGCCAGCCGATGGTGCTGGCCTCCAACCTGATCGAGGCGACGTCCGATCTCGGCGCCTTCGTGCTGTTCTCCGGCGTGCTCAAGCGCGTCGCGGTCAAGCTGTCCAAGATCTGCAACGACCTGCGGCTGTTGTCGTCCGGGCCGCGCACCGGCATCGGCGAAATCCGCCTGCCGGCCGTGCAGGCGGGCTCGTCGATCATGCCCGGCAAGGTCAATCCCGTCATTCCCGAGGTCGTCAACCAGGTGGCGTTCCTGGTGATCGGGCACGACCTCACGGTGACGATGTGCGCCGAGGGTGGCCAGTTGCAGCTCAACGCGTTCGAGCCGACCATCGGCTATTGCGTCTTGAGCTCGCTGCGCATGCTGACGGCGGCGGTCGATACGCTGACCAAGCGCTGCGTCGACGGCATCGAGGCCGATCGCGAGCGTTGCCGCAGCCTGGTGCAGGGCTCGATCGGCCTGATTACGGCGCTGGCGCCGTCGCTCGGCTATGAGGCCTCATCGCGCGTGGCGCGCCGTGCGCTCAAGGAGAACCGCTCGGTCGCCGACATCGTGCTGGAGGAGAAGCTGCTGACCGAGGCGGAGCTCAATCAGCTCCTCGAGCTCGAGGCCATGACCCGCCCGGCGCGCCGGCAGCCGGTGCCGAAGAGTTGAGGGACAACCGCTGCATCGGCAGTCGGCTCCCTCTCCCGCTTGCGGGCGAGGGCTGGGGTGGGGGCTCTCTCCACGAGTCGCATCGTGGAGAGAGCCCCCACCCGCCGCGCGCGTCGGCCTCCCCCGCAAGCGGGAGAGGCGAATGCAGCCCGCGGACGATTTCCGCAGACGTCATATGCGATAGCCCTGCCCGCAAGCGGGAGAGGGGGCGCAGCCCCTTCGGGGCCTACAGCGTCTTGATGAACTCGATCAGGGCGCGGCGCTCGTCTTCCTTCAACTCCGGCCCGATCACACCGGTGCGCTTCTCGTTGGAGAATTCGTGTCCGGAATTGCTGTTGCCGCGCTTGGTGGTGTCGAGCAGGAAGGCGTTCTTGATCTTGTCCTTCCAGACGTAGCCGAGATCCTTGGGATCATACTCCCGGCTGCCGAGATAGAAGGTTGCGGGACGATCCTTCACCGGCGACAGCAGTGCGTAGATGGTCGGGACCGAGCCGTTGTGCAGATAGGGCGGGGTCGCCCAGATGCCGTTGAGCGGCCGGACCTTGTAGGCGAGCGGCGCCTGGATCTCGTTCGGCCGGTAGCCGTTGATGCGCTTGCGATCCTCCGGCGGGACCTTGTTCTGGTCGTACCAATAGTCGACGGTCTTCTCGACGAGGTCGCCGAGTGCCGGACCGAAACTGCCGTCCTTGATGTTCAGATTGGCCGGCGTCTCGACGGTGCGGTGCGCGAGGCCCTCGGCTTGCGCGCTGTCGGTGCCGATATGGCTGATCGGAATCATCTCGACATCGAGCAGCGGCTGGCCGGCCTCGTTCTTGATCCAGCGCTTCTTGTCCTTGAACAGCGCAAAGGCTTCGCTCGCGGGCAGCGCCTTGCTGTCGATCGCCGGGCCGTGGCAGCCCTGGCAATGCGTCTTGTAGAGCTCGCCGCCCTTCTTCGCGAGATCCATGTTGATTGGCGGCAGGATGTTCTCCGGCCATTTCGGCGACGCCAGTCCGCCAAAGCCCTTGTCCTCGCTGGGCGGCTCGCCGGCGATCATCCGCTCCATCTCGTGCAGCACGTCGATCCGAGCGCTCGATTTGTAAAGTCCCTTGGATTCGTCGAGCAGGTTGAGCTCGGCGCTGACGCCGAGCGCCTCGCCGGCGTTGCGCACCATCGGCTGCATGATCGAGCCGTCATATTGCACCCAGCTGAACCACGGCGCGTTCCAGATCCGCGGAAAATGCACCGGCGCCGAATGCGAGGCGTAGTTGTTCGGGTTGTTCAGGTCGATCGAGAACACCTGGTTGCCGATCCGGTTCAGCGCGTCGAGCCGCGCATAGCCTTCCTCGACGCTGTTGGCGGCGACCCTGTTCTCGAGCGAATTGATGTTGGCGTATTGCTTCAGCACGAGGTCGAGCTGGCCGCGCAGCGCCATGCGCTCGTCGAGGCTGGCATCCTTGCCGAGGATCTCGTCGGCAAAGCGCGAAAAGCGGCCCGGCCAGAACCGCGTCAGCAGCAGCGAGACGCCGACGCTCTTCTGGAATTCGAACAGATTGGTGTTGGCCGGCCCGCCGTCGATCACGATCTCGGTGCCGCGATAGTTGAAGCTCCCGGTGTGGCAGGCAGCGCAGGTCAGGCCGACGCCGGTCATGTCGGCCTTGCTGTGCGGGTTGCGCCAGGGGGCGCCGTTGGCATCGGCCATCGGGCCGCCTTGCGCGAAGCCGATCGGCAGCGCATCGGGTTTGCCCGGAATCACCGTGTCGGGAATAAAGCCGAAGCGGCCGAGATAATTGGTCTCGCTGAGCCGCGGCGCCGCCGTGAACAGTGGCCAGACCGTCGGCTGCTCCAGCGCCATGAACCATTCATGGGGAATGCCGAAGGTCCGCGTGCCTTGGTCGGCGTGATAGAACCAGCGCAGCCGCTCGGCGCTGACATTCTGATCCAGCCACACCGTTTTTGCCGGCTGCTGGTAGTCGACGACCTTGACCCGGAAGCCGCTCGCGACCGTCTCGATATCGTCCTTGAAATAGAGGACGCCGGCGACAATCAACAGTCCGATGACGAATATCGTCTTGCGAGGCATGCCCCGTTCCCCCAATTCGCGGTACCCGCGCGTCATATGGACGAGTTGTTAAAATTCGCCGAAAAACGAGTTCGCGTTAAGCGTGTGATGCGGTGTGCGCCATCCTACAGTGGCGGCGCTTGGTCTAACAACGGAAATGTTGCAAAGGAAATGCTGGTTGGCTGTGAGCCAGTTCACTTGCGGCGTGCCGGTTGCGGCGGCATTTGCGCGCATCGAGGCCTGCGACTAGAAGTAACGGAGCAACAATTCTTCGAGATGTCATCTTGAACGCGTCAGGCGCACAACCGCTTTCGATCACCGTCTCGGACGACAGCACGGTGTCCGCGCTGCTGTTGCGGCCGGCGCAGGCCCGTAGCGCCTATGTGTTTGCCCACGGCGCCGGCGCCGGCATGACGCATCCCTCGATGGCCGTGATCGCGGAGGGCTTGGCGGAGCGCGGCATCGCGACATTGCGCTATCAGTTTCCCTACATGGAGAAGGGCAGCAAGCGGCCCGATCCGCCCGCCGTCGCGCAGGCGACGGTGCGTGCCGCGGTGGCGGAAGCCGTGCGTCGTTGCGGCGAACTGCCGCTGTTCGCCGGCGGCAAGTCGTTCGGCGGACGCATGACCTCGCAGGCGCAGGGCAAGGTGCCGCTCGCCGGCGTGCGCGGGCTGGTGTTCCTCGGCTTTCCGCTGCATCCCGCCGGCAAGCCGTCGAGCGAGCGGGCCAAGCATCTCGCCGAGGTCAAGATCCCCTTGCTGTTCCTGCAGGGCACGCGCGATGCGCTGGCCGAGCTCGACCTGCTCGAGCCCGTGGTGAAGGGATTGGGCGCGCGCGCGACGCTGCATCTGGTGCAGGAGGCTGACCACTCCTTCCATGTCCTCAAGCGCTCCGGCCGCAACGACCGCGAGGTGATGACCGAACTGCTCGATGCCTTCGCGGGCTGGGTGGCGAAGCATGCATAGGTGTGTAGCCCGGATGAGCGAAGCGACATCCGGGGTCTGCATGCCGAGGGCGAGATCGGTCCCGGATATCGCGGAGCCTGTCATCGGGCGCGCGTTCGCGCGACCCGTTGGCTCATCCGGGCTACGCTTGGCCGCGAAAGGGATGTTATTCTCCACCCATGACAAAGATCCTGATCGTCAATCCCAACACCACCGCGTCGATGACAGCGACCATCGCGGCCGCCGCGCAAGCGGTGGCCGCACCTAGCACCGAGATCGTCGCCGTCACATCTGCGATGGGACCGGCCTCGATCGAAGGCTTCTATGACGAGGCCTTCGCCGTTCCCGGGCTGATCGAGGCGCTGCTGAAGACCCCCGATGCCGATGCCGGCATCATCGCATGCTTCGACGACACCGGGCTGGATGCCGCGCGGTCGGCGGCGCGCTATCCGGTGGTCGGCATCTGCGAGGCGGCGCTGGTCACCGCCGGGCAGATCGCCAAGCGTATCGGCATCGTCACCACGCTGCCGCGCTCGATCGTGCCGCTGGAGGAACTGGTGCGCCGCTACGGCTTTGCCGATCGCGCGGTGGTCACCGCCTGCGACGTCGCGGTGCTCGATCTCGAGAAGCCGGGCTCGGGCGCCAGACCGAGGCTGGAGGCGGAGATCGCGCGGGCACTGGACAAGGGCGCGGACGCCATCGTGCTCGGCTGCGCCGGTATGGCCGATCTTGCCCATGAGCTGTCGATGCAGTTCGGCGTGCCTGTGGTCGACGGCGTGGCCGCCGCGGTGAAGCAGGCGGAAGCGCTCGCCGGCCTCAAGCTGACGACGTCGCGTCGCGGTGCTTACGCGTCGCCCGCGGCCAAGGCCTATTCCGGCCTGCTGGAGAAATTCGCGCCACCGTCAGCCTGACGCCGCACCGCCATAGATCCGGTCGCGCAGGCGGCGCATGCCGGACAGCCAGCGCTCGCGATTGGTGGCCTTGCGCTGCATGTATTCCTGCACCTGCGGATGCGACAGAATCAGGAAACGTTCCTCCGCCATCGCCTCGATCACCATCCGCGCCACCTCGCCGGGCTGCAGCACGCCGTCGACGCGCGCCGCACTCGGGCCCGGCGTCGTCATCCCCGTCTGCACCGATTGCGGACAGAGCACGGAGACGCGGACGCCGCGATCGCCATACTGGATGGCGAGATGTTCGGCGAGCGCGACCGCGGCGTTCTTGGTCACGCCGTAAGGCATCGAGTTCAGCGAGGCCAATAGCCCCGCGGCGGATGCGGTGTTGATGAGATAGCCGGAGCCGCGCGCGAGCATGCCGGGCACCAGCGCGCGCGCCGCGTACACGTGGCTCATCACATGCACGCGCCAGCTCACGTCCCAGTCGGCATCGGACGCGGTCTCTTGTCCTTTGCGCGACAGTCCGGCGTTGGAGAAGAACACGTCGACCGGGCCATATTTGTCCTCGGCCGCGGCGATCAACGCCTTGATGTCCTCCTCGAGCCCGACGTCGGCGGTGACCGCCAGACCGTCGATATCGCCGGCGACGCTGGCGAGCCGGTCGCGCGAGGTCTTGAGATCGGCGACCACGACGCCGCGTGCACCGGCGTCCGCATAGGCCCGCGCCACCGCTTCGCCGATCCCGCTCGCGCCGCCGGTGACGACACAGACCTTGTCCTTGACTTGCATGGTTCGATGTCCCTGCTTGTTATCGTGGTGGGTCGGATTGTCAGTCCTGATACAGGCCCTTGTCACGCGCCTTCTGGATCGCGAGCGCGGCCATCAGGTCGAGCATCGGGGTCGAAATGGCGGCCGCGCGAGCAAATGTCGCCGGTGCGCGCACCAGCACATCGATCTCCATGGCGCGCCCGAGTTCGTAGTCCTGCAGGATCGACGGCTTGTGGTCCGGCGCCGGCCCACTGCGGGTGATGCGCTTGACCTCGGGAATGTAGTGTGTCGCCACCACATTGGCCTCGTCGAGCAGGCGCGGTATCACGTCCTGCATGTCGGGGTCGTCGCGGACGCCACGCGCGGTCAGCCCGGTCAGCAGGCAGAGCACCGACATCGACATGTTGGTCAACAGCTTCGACCAGATCGTCTCGCGGATCTGCTTGACCTCGGGCGATTCGATCGCGGCGTCGTTGAGCGCCGCACGCAGGGTGGCGATGCGCTCGCCCTGGCGGTCGTCGCATTCGCCGATCATGAGGCGGTTGCGGTCCGGCGACAGGTTCGCGACGACGCCGGGCGCGATCACCTCGTTGGAGGAAAAGATCACGCCGCCGATGATCCGCTCCTTCTGGATGACGCTGCGCAAATGCCCGCCGGGATCGAGGAAGCCGAGGTCGGGGATGGCGGGATGCTGCGGCGGCAGGCCGAGATCGTACCACCAGGGAATGCCGTTCTGCGCGAACACGATTGATGTGTCGCGTTGAAGCAGTGGCGGGAGCCCGGTTGCGAGCGCGCCGATGCCGGTCGCCTTCAGCGTGCTGATGACGATGTCTTGCGGCCCCAGATCGGCAGGATCGGCTGAGGCCTTCACCTTGGCGCTGACGCTGGTGTCGCCGACCTTCAGCGTCAGTCCGCTGGTCCTGACCGCGTCGAGATGCGGCCCGCGCATCACGCAGGACACATCGTGGCCGGCGCGCGCGAGCCGGACCGCGAAGTGGCTGCCGACGGCGCCCGCGCCGAAAATGCAAATACGCATGAGTGGAACAATTCTCCGCAATGTGCCCCGTCAGTTTCCACAAGCGCGGGGCATCGCGCAACCCGTCATGCGCGTGGCGCGGTCGCGCGCGCTCGAAAGTGATGGATCAAGGCATCTGCTCTCGCCATAGTGCAAGCTGGTACAAGACAACAGCAATGCCGAACGAGGGAGAAACGTCATGTCGGCCAGCCCAGTCCTGTGGAGCCTCGATGCGCGCGGGGTCGCGACCGTCACGCTGAATCGTCCCGAGGTCAACAATGCCTATGACGGCGCGCTGATTGCGGGCGTGCTCGCCGCGATCGACGATCTCTCGACCAGGCCGGTGCGCGTCGTCGTGCTGAACGGCAACGGCAAGCATTTCCAGGCCGGCGCCGACCTGAAATGGATCAACGGCGTGCGGCCGAAATCGTTCGAGGAGAACGAGGCGGCATCGCGCGCCACCTTCGAGGCGGTGCAGCGTCTCAACACGCTGCCGGTCCCGACCGTGGCGCTGGTGCAGGGCGGCTGCTTCGGCGGCGGCACCGGCGTGATCTCGGCCTGCGATATCGTGATCGCGGCCGACAATGCGCTGTTCTCGATCACCGAGGTGCGCTGGGGCCTGACCGCGGCGATCATCATCCCGCAGCTCTGCGATGCGATCGGCGTCCGCCAGGTGCGCCGCTACGCACTGACCGGCGAACGGTTCGGCGCCGAGGATGCCCGCCGCATCGGCCTCGTCCATGAGGTGGTGCCATCAGCCGATCTCGACAGCGCCGGCGCCAAGGTCGTCGAGCAGCTGCTCGGCAACGCGCCGGACGCGATGGCCGAGACCAAGAAGCTCGCGATGGAAAGCTCGTTCGGCGGCATGGCGGTGGACGATGAGGCCTACAAACGCCTCGTTCATCTGCATTCGGCCAAGCGGCAGACCGCGGAAGCTGCCGAGGGGCTTGCGTCCTTCGCCGAGAAGCGCGCGGGCCGCTGGGGCGGCGGCGCGTAAGCTCAGCAGCCGCGGCAGATGCCGCGCATGCTGCGATAGACCTCTTCGTCGTCGCGGCGCATCTGCTGCAGCTGATCGAACGTCTTCGATTCGCTCGACCGCGTCGCCGGCGGCTCGGGCCTGCGCTTCGCCGCAAGTTCCTGCTCCTGCCGATGGTAGCAGGCCTCGCGCTCCGCCCTGGCCTCAATGAAGCGGCAGGTCTCGATCGTCGCCGCGGGCGTCGCAACGATGATGAGACCAAACGACATTGAGATCAGGCGTTTCAAGCGGGCGATCCCTTTCGCGTCCTTGTCTCAGGTCGGCATGCCGACGGCAAGGCCGGCGTCGCATCACAGCGGCAGCGACAGCGATTTTTTCAATGTCTTGAGCAGCGCCTGCACCGCGGCGGCATCGATGCGACGCTCGGGAACGGCGGCCTTGACCCACAATTCGGGGATCGGAAAGTCGGTGAGGACCGGCTGCAAGGCGCCGTCGCGCAGCGCGTCCGCGACCAGATAATGCGAGAGCAGCGCAATGCCGTTGCCGGCGATGGCGCATTGAGTCAGCACGCGGCCTTCGTTCGAGGAGAGGATCGGGCGCACCTGGATATTGATGCGGCCGCGCGGTCCCTCGAACGGCCATTCCGGTCCGGTCGGCAAAAAGCTGAGGCAGCGATGATCGACCAGGTCGCGCGGATGCTTCGGTATGCCGTGCTTCTTCAGATAGGCCGGCGAGGCGCATACGAGGCGCGGCAGCCGGCACAAAGGTTCATCTACGACGCCGCCAAAGGAATGCGGGAAGGCGCCGATCGCGAGGTCGAAACCTTCGGTGACCGGATCGACCGGGCGGTCGATCATCACGATCTCGAGATTCACGCTTCCGTTCTGCTTCTGGAAGATCGTGAAGGCATCGGCGAGCCGCGCAACCGTCAGCGAGGTCGGCGCCTTGACCCGCAGATGATCGGAGAGGTCGCGCTGCTTCTCGCCCATCCGCGACAAGAGATCGCCGACATCGGCAACCACGCCACGGGCGCGATGCACATATCGCTGCCCGGCCTCGGTCAGCCGCAACTGGCGGGTCGAGCGGTGGAACAGCGCGGTGCCGATCCGCTCCTCGAGCTGGGTGACGCGCTTGGCGACAACGGATGTCGCGATATTGAGCTTGCGCGCCGCGGCGGAAAAGCCGCCGGCGTCGGCGGTGGCGAGAAAGGCTTCGAGATTGACCAGCGTATCCATCTGCCTTGCTCGGGCCTTTCTCGATTCGCGAAAGCTGATTACATAATTTGGTGGATTGTACTGCAATCTGCATCAATTCATAGTTGGCCCAATCAACTTTGTTCAGGGCGGAAATGATGCGAGCGAGCACGATCGAAGAACCTGCGCGGCAGGTCCCGGTCTATGGCGAATATGACGTGGTGGTGCTTGGCGGCGGACCGGCCGGCATCGCGGCAGCGGTCGGCGCGGCGCGTGCCGGACGGCGGACCTTGCTGATCGAGCGGTACGGATTTCTCGGCGGCATGGGCACCGCGGCCGGCGTGACCAACTTCTGCGGACTGCACGCCAACATCTTCGGCGAGATGCACCGCGTGGTGCAGGGCATCGCCTCCGACCTCTTGGCGCGGATCGACCGGCTCGGCGGGCTGAACGCGCCGCATCTGATCCTCGGCAAGATCTTCGCGCAGGCGTACGACACCGCGGCCTACAAGATCGCAGCCGACGATTTGCTGGCGCATCACAAGGTCGACATCCTGTTCCACGCGCTCGGCGCCGGCGTCGTCATGGACGGTTCGCACATCCGTGCGCTGATGGTGGAAACCAAGGCCGGCCGGCAGGCCGTGCGCGCCGGCATCTTCATCGATTGCTCCGGTGACGGCGATCTCGCGGTGTGGGCCGGCGCGCCCCATGAAGTCGGCGACAACCAGGGCGGCATGCTCTACCCCTCGATGATGTTCCGCCTCAACGGCATCGATCCGGCGAAGGCCGGCGATGCGTGGCGCACCATCCCGGAGCGGATGGCGCAGGCCGAGGCCGCCGGCACGCATAAATTCCCGCGCAAATCCGCCATCGTGCGGCCGCAGAAATCGCAGATCGAATGGCGGGTGAATTTCACCCAGGTGACGCGCAACGACGGCGGCGCCATCTCCGGCATCGATCCTGATGACATGACGCGCGGCGAGATCGAGGGGCGCCGCCAGGCAGTCGAGGCGTTCAAGTTCCTGCGCACGGTGCCCGGCTTCGAGAATTCCTACATCGTCGATCTGCCGCCGCAGCTCGGCATCCGCGAGACGCGGCGTGTGATCGGCGGCTACATGCTGTCCGGCGAGGACGTGCTGGGCTGCGCCTCGTTCGAAGATTCGATCGGCGTCAATGGCTGGCCGAAGGAATCCCATGTGCCAGGCGATGTGATCTTCGAGTTTCCGCCGATCCCGGAGAGCCGCGGCTACAATGAATTGCCGTACCGCATGCTGGTGCCCGAAGGCGTTGACAATCTGTTGATCGCCGGCCGCTGCGCCTCGATGACCCATGAAGGGCAATCGGCGGCGCGGGTCTCCGGTGCCTGTTTTGTGATGGGCGAGGCGGCGGGAACAGCGGCTGCGCTCGCATTGTCGGGCAATACGATTCCGCGCGACATTTCCGTCGAAAAGTTGCAACAACAGCTTGGCAAGCAGGGCGCGTTCATCGGCCGCGATCAGGCCGTGCCTGAAGGATTATGAGTGGAGACGGCAATGATGGGTTGGGCGCGGCTCGCACTCGCGGGTCTCCTGGTGTGGGCTGCGAGCGGCCTCGCGCGGGCCGATGATCTCCTGAAGGCGAAGATCGGCGTGTTGCGGCTGTCGTCCTCGGCGCCGGTGTTCATCGCGCAGGATAAGGGCTATTTCCGCGACGCCGGGCTCGATGTCGAGCTGAAGTTCTTCGACGCGGCACAGCCGATCGCGGTCGCGACCGCGTCGGGCGACGTCGATTTCGGCATCACCGCCGTCACCGCGGGGCTCTACAATCTCGCCGGAAAGGGCGCGCTGAAGGTGATCGGCGGCATGAGCCGCGAGAAGGCCGGCTATCCCCTGATCGGCTACTTCGCCAGCAACAACGCCTATGCGAGCGGCCTCAAGACGCCGAAGGATCTGGCGGGCAAGCGCGTCGCGGTGACCCAGGTCGGCTCCAGCTTCCATTATTCGCTCGGCCTGCTCGCCGACAAATACGGCTTCAAGCTGTCCGACGTGAAGGTGGTGCCGCTGCAGTCGCTGTCGAACGCGGCCGCGGCGCTGAAGGGCGAAACCGTCGACGCCGCGCTGCTGCCGGTCTCGACCGCGCGGACGCTGATGGATTCCAACGGCGCGAAATTGCTCGGCTGGGTCGGCGACGAGACGCCGTGGCAGCTGGGGGCGATCTTCGCGTCGCCGAAGGCGCTGACCAACGCACCGCTGGTGACCAGGCTGCTCACCGCGCTCACCCGCGCCGACCACGAATATCACGACGTGATCCTGACCGCGATCAAGGACGGGGTGGCGCCGATCAACGACAAGACAAAACCGCTGCTCGAGATCATCGCCAAATACACCAACCTGCCGGTTGCGCAGGTGGTCGGCAATTGCGCCTATATCGATCCCGACGGCAAGCTCGACGTGAAGAACCTCGACAACCAGATCAAATGGCTGCAGGGGCAGGGTTTCGTCGACAAGGGTTTCGATGCCAATGCGATCATCGCCAAGGATTATGTGAAGGGGGATTGATGTGGGACCGCGTGCACAACTCTATCCCCGTCACCCTGAGGAGCGCGCACTTGCGCGCGTCTCGAAGGGTCGACGGCCGAGCTGCTACATCCGGGCCGTCGACCCTTCGAGACGCCGCTGCGCGGCTCCTCCAGCGACAAAGGCGTAGCCTTTGCGCGGGGGTGACGGGTCTGGCAGTGAGTTCATGACGCCATGGACCTGATCGCCGACCATATCAGCCATCGCTTCGGCGCGCTCGACGTGCTCGACGATGTCTCCTTCACGGTGCGCGCCGGCGAGATCGTCGCGATCGTCGGTCCGTCCGGCTGCGGCAAGAGCACGCTGCTTTCCATTCTTGGTGGCTTGCTGCGGCCGAGCAAAGGCGTCGCCGAGCTGCGCGGCGCGGCGCCGGCCGGCAGCCTCAATCCGCTGACCTTCGTGTTCCAGGATTTTGCGCTGCTGCCGTGGAGCACGGTCGAGCAGAATGTCGCGTTTCCGCTGCTCCATACGGGCTTGAGTGCCGGCGAGCGCCGCGCCGTGATCGACGATGCGCTGCGCCGCACCGGGCTGTCGGATTTTCGCGCCGCCTATCCGAAGCAGCTGTCCGGCGGCATGCGCCAGCGCGTCGGCATTGCGCGGGCACTCGCGGTTCGTCCCGCGATCCTGCTGATGGACGAGCCGCTGTCGGCGCTGGATTCGCAGACCCGCGAGCTTCTGATGGAGGATTTCGTGCGTCTGCTCGCCGACGGTGCAATGGGCGCGGTCTATGTCACGCATAATCTCGAGGAGGCGGTGCGGCTCGCCGATCGCGTCGTGGTGCTGTCGCGCCGTCCCGGCCGCATCCGGGAGATCGTGGCCATCCCGATGACGCGCGCCGAGCGTGGCATGGCGGATGCCCGCGGACAAATGGCCGCGCTGCAAGGTGAGCTGTGGTCGCTGATCCGCAAGGAAGCGATCGATGCCGAGCGCGAGGTCCAGCATGCTTGAGCGCTCTCCGCAGGATACCAAGGACCAATCGGTGGAAGCGACGCGCCCCGTCGCGTTTCGTGGCGCCGGCTTTACGCCCGGCGGCAGCCGCCGTGCCGGCTGGATCGCGCTCGCGCTGGTGATCGCGATCTGGCAGCTCGCCGGCAGCGCAGGCTGGGTCAATCCGCTGTTCCTGCCGGCGCCGTCGGCGATCGCGGTTGCGATCTATAAGCTCGCGATGTCGGGCGCGCTGTGGCAGCACTTGTCGTGGTCGATCATGCGGATCGGTACCGGCTGGATCATCGGCACGGCCGCCGGCGTCGTGGTCGGCTTCGCGATCGGGCTGTCGACCATGGCGCGCGGCGTCGGCATCACCTTCATCTCGGCGCTGTTCCCGATCCCGAAGATCGCGCTGCTGCCGTTGCTCATTCTGTGGCTCGGGATCGGCGAGGAGCCGAAGATTGCGACCATTGCGCTAGGCGTGTTCTTCTCGACCGCGATCTCGGTCTATAGCGGCGTCGATGCGGTGCCGCGCAACCTGATCCGGATGGCGCAAAGCTTCAACGTGCCGTTCCACGCCATCGTGCGCCGCGTGATCTGGCCCGGCGCGCTGCCCTCGATCCTCGCCGGCTTCCGCATCACCGCATCGGTGGCGCTCTTGCTCGTGGTCAGCGCCGAGATGATCGGCGCGCAATACGGCATCGGCGCCTTCGTGCTGCAGGCCGGCAATCTGATGCAGACCGATCAGCTGCTCGCCGGCGTCGTGATCCTGTCGCTGTTCGGGCTTGCGGTGGGGAAGCTGATCAATTTGCTCGAGACACGGTTGCTGCACTGGCGGTGATGGACGCGCTGCCACCACATCCAAGGCGTCGTCCCGGCGAAAGCCGGGACCCATAACCACAGGGCGTGGTTGTTAGAAAAAGGCTGGGGCCCCAACGCGTTCAACCAATCGAGATTGGTGGTTGGGTCCCGGCCTTCGCCGGGACGACGTGAGGTGAGCGCTGCGTGCCTTGCGCAGACGATCGTTACGCGTTGCCCCTGTCCTCGCGGAACAGGTCGAGCTTCTGCTGCACGGGGCGGTCGGAGAACGAGAACAGCACGGAGTCGGCATCGGCCTCGTGGGTGACCCAGTGCCAGCTCGGCACCACGAACAGGTCGCGCGGTCCCCACTCGAAGGTCTGGTCGCCGACCCTTGTGCGGCCCTTGCCCTCGATTGCGGCGAACACGGTTGCATCGGTTGCGCGATAGCGCGCGGTCTTGAAACCCTTCGGCAGCAGCTGGATGAAGGTGCCGATGGTCGGCATCGCGAAATCCCCGGTCTCGGGGTTGGAGAATTTCAGCTTCAGGCCGTGGCAGGCGTCCCACTCGTCGCCGACCTTGGCCTTCTCCAGCGCCTCGCGGGTGTATTCATAGGGGTAGTTGAAGATCGGCGAGGTCTTCGAGGTCCGCTTCTGGTCGATCGGCAGCAGATTGTGGCCGTAACGCGCGAAGCTGGCGCCGGCCGGCTTGGAGATCGACTGCTGGTCCTCCTTGGCGCCCTCGGCAAACGAGCAGTCGAAGAACTGCACCATCGGGATGTCGAGCCCGTCGAGCCAGAACATCGGCTCATTGGTTTCGTTGGAATGGTCGTGCCAGGTCATCGACGGCGTGATGACGAAGTCGCCCGGCGACATCGCGGTGCGCTCGCCGTCGACGGCGGTGAACGCGCCCTTGCCCTCGAGCACGAAGCGCAGCGCCGATTGGGCATGGCGATGGGCGGGAGCGATGTCGCCCGGCACCACCATCTGCACGCCGGCGAACAGCGAGGTCGTGATCTTGGACTGGCCGCGGAGGCCGGGATTTTCCAGCACCAGCACGCGGCGCTCGGCTTCCTTGGCCGTGATCAGCTTGCCGGCCTCGTTCATGTAGTCGCGGATCTGGTCGAACTTCCATAAGTGAGGACGGCAGGCGCTTTTCGGCTCCGGCGTGATCAGATCGTTCATCACGTTCCACAGCGCCGAGAGGTTCTGGCCGTCGATCTTCTTGTAGAATGCCTCGCGCTCCGGGGTCTTCTGCACGGCTTCCATGGCAAGCCTCCCATCATTCTTGTCGGTGCAATTTAATTGACAGTATACTGACAATATGGCTAGCGTCAATCAACCAGGCCGTAGCGTTTTCGAGCGAAGTGGATACGGTTCGCGCAAAGAAAACGCGTCAAACCAGAACAATGCAAGGGAGGTTCCGATGAAGCTGCATGGCTATTTCCGGAGCAGCGCGTCCTACCGGGTCCGGATCGCCCTCAACCTGAAGGGGCTCACGTCCGAGCATCTGCCGCATCATCTGCGCAAGGGCGAGCAGTGCGCGCCGGCCTATCTCGCGATCAATCCGCAGGGGCTGGTGCCGACCCTGGAGAGCGACGCCGGCGCGATCCTCACCCAGTCGCTCGCGATCATCGAATGGCTCGACGAGACCAATCCCAATCCGCCGCTGCTGCCGAACGATCCGCTGCGGCGCGCCAAGGTGCGGGCGTTCGCGCAGGCGATCGCCTGCGACACCCATCCGGTGCAGAATTTGAAGGTGCTGGCGCGGCTGCGTCAGCTCGGCCTTCCCGAGGAGCAGGTGACCGAATGGGCGGCCTGGGCCAATCGCGAGGGACTGTCGGCCTGCGAGACCCTGATCGCGGCGGAGTCCGGCCCGTTCTGCTTTGGAGACCAGCCGACGCTTGCCGATCTCTGCCTGGTGCCGCAGCTCGCCAATGCGCGGCGCTTCGGCGTCGACGTCTCGGCCTATCCGCGCCTGCTCAAGGCCGAGGCCGCGGCCAAACAGGTCAAGGCGTTCGCCGACGCCGCCCCGGACAAGCAGCCCGATGCCGAATAACAAGCCAACCCCCGTCACGATGGACGCGGTCTACACCGCGCCCGGCTACCTGTTCCGGCGGATGCAGCAGATCGCGGTCGCGCTGTTCATCGAGGAGTGCAAGGCATTCGACCTGACGCCGGTGCAATATGCCGCGCTGGTCACGATCTCGACCCATCCCGGCATCGACGCCACAAGGCTTTCGGCGGTGATCGCGTTCGATCGCTCCACGCTCGGCAACGTGATCGAGCGGCTGCAGGCCAAGGAGTTCATCGTGCGCAAGCCGGCGCCCGAGGACAAGCGTGTCAAGCTGCTCTATCTCACCAAGGCCGGCGCGGCGGTGCTGAGCGATATCATGCCCTCGGTCGACAAGGCACAGGCGCGGATGCTGCAGCCGCTGAAGCCGGCCGACCGCAAGACGTTGCTGGCGCTGTTGACCCAACTCGTCGACCTCAACAATGAGGCCTCGCGGGTGCCGCTGCGCGCCGAGGATGCGCTTGAGCATCTCGGGAGGTCGGGCTGATGGCGCAGACGAGACCGGTCCTGATCGCGGGCGGCGGCATCGGCGGTCTCGCCGTCGCGCTCGGCCTCGCGCAGAAGGGCATTCGCTCCATCCTGCTGGAGAAGGCCTCAGCGCTCGGTGAGATCGGCGCCGGCATCCAACTTGGGCCGAACGCGTTCCACGCCTTCGACTATCTCGGCGTCGGCGAGGCCGCGCGCAACATGGCGGTCTATATCGACCAGCTCCGGCTGATGGATGCGCTGACCGCCGATGAGATCACCCATATCGATCTCGGCGATGCCTTCCGCGCTCGGTTCGGCAATCCCTATGCCGTGGTGCATCGCGGCGATTTGCACGGCGTGTTCCTGCGCGCCTGCCAAAATCACGAGCTGATCGAACTGCGCGTGTCCAGCGAGGTGACAGGCTACGAGCAGGATGGCTCGTCCGTGACCGCAAAGCTCGCCGGTGGCGAGCGGATCGCCGGCCGCCTGCTGATTGGGGCCGACGGGCTGTGGTCGAACATCCGCAAGCAGGTGACGGCGGATGGCCCGCCGCGCGTCTCCGGCCACACCACCTATCGCTCCGTGATTCCGACCGAGCAGATGCCGGAGGATCTGCGCTGGAACGCGGCCACGCTATGGGCCGGCCCGAAATGCCACATCGTGCATTACCCGCTGTCGGGCTGGAAGGTGTTCAACCTCGTCGTCACCTATCACAACGACGCGCCGGAGCCGGTCGCGGGCAAGCCGGTCTCCGAAGCCGAGGTGATGAAGGGTTTTACCCACGTCCATGAGCGGGCGCAGAACATCATCCGCCACGGCACCAACTGGAAGCTCTGGGTGCTGTGCGACCGCGATCCGAACGCGCAGTGGATCGACGGCCGCGTGGTGCTGCTCGGCGACGCCGCGCATCCGATGCTGCAATATTTCGCGCAGGGCGCTTGCCAGGCGATGGAGGACGCGGTCTGCCTGTCGCACATGCTGGCCAGTCACGATGATCAGGCTATGGCGCTTGAGGCCTACAGCGCGCAGCGCTTCCCTCGCACTGCGCGCGTGCAGCTGATGTCACGCGCGATCGGCGAACACGTCTACCATCCCTCGGGCGAGCACGCCCGCATCCGCAACGCGATCATGAGCGCGAAGTCGCAGGCCGAGTGGTGCGATGATATCGCCTGGCTGTATGGTGGGACGGGGCTGAAGGCGTAGCCGCCGGTGGCTAATGTAGACGAGCAATTGCCACATCTTCAGTCGTCGTCCTGGCGAAAGCCAGGACCCATAACCACAGATGTGTGTGGTGCGAAGGCTGGGGCCCCAGCTTACCTCAACAAGGACTATTCGTGGTTATGGGTCCTGGCTTTCGCCAGGACGACACCGAATTTTTGGCCGCCGCGCCCTACGAAACGCGCCCTCACATCCGCATCACCGCCTGCCGGTCGATCTTGCCGGTGCCGGTCTTCGGCAGCTCGTTGATGAATTTGACCTCGCGCGGATATTTGTACGGCAACAGCTTCGTCTTGACGTAGTCCTGCAGCCGCCGCGTCGTTTCGGCCGTGTCGAAGCCGGCCTTGTTCATGACAACCACGGCGCGCAGCGTCATGCGCCGGTCGGGCAATTCGGCGGCGTAGACGGCGCATTCGCGGACGTCGGGGTGATCGGCGAGACAGAGCTCGACTTCCAGCGGATAGACCCACTGGCCGGAGATCTTGATCAGATCGTCGGCGCGGCCGCGGAAGAAGTGGAAGCCGTCGCTGTCGCGCATGAAGCGGTCGCCGGTGTAGATCCAGCCGTCCTCGCGCACGGTCTCGACGGTCTTGTCCGGCCGGTTCCAGTACAATGGGGTCGCGGAATCGCCGCGCACCCACAAGATGCCTTCCTCATTGTCGCCGACCTCGCGGCCGTCGCTGTCGCGCAGCATGATCTCGTAGCCGGGCACGCGCAGGCCGGCGGCGCCGAGCTTCTTTCGTTCCGCGCGGTTGCTGAGATAGACGTGCAGCACTTCGGTCGAGCCGAGGCCTTCGATGATCTCGAGCCCGGTGAGCCGCTTCCAGCCGTTGAACACATCGGCCGACAGCACCTCGGCGGCCGAGACCGCCATTCGCAGCGACGAGAAATCGGTCTGCTCGGCGCCCTCGGCCTTGGTCAGCGAGATGTAGAGCGTCGGCAGGCCGAAGAACACGGTCGGCCGATATTGTCCGATCGCCGCGAAGATCGCAGCCGGCTTCGGCTGGCCCGGCAGCAGCAGCGTGGCGGCGCCGACGGAAAATGGAAACGTGATCGAATTGCCGAAACCGTAGGCGAAGAAGATCTTCGGCACCGAGAAGCAGATGTCACCGGGCTCTAGCTTCAGCACATTGCGGGCAAAGGCGCGCTCGCTATAGGCCATGTCGTGCTGCAGATGCACGATGCCCTTGGGACGGCCGGTCGACCCGGACGAATACATCCAGAACGCCATCTCGTTGCGGTGGGTGTCGGCCGCGTCGAGCTCGATCGGAAATCCTTGCAGCCAGTCGCCGGCGTTGCGCGCCTCGGCGACGGCGTGATCGCCGGCGGCGCCGTTGACCACGACCAGCGTGCGCAGCGGCGTGTCCTTGCAGGCTTCCGCGTTGAAGCGCGCACAGAATTCCGCATCGGTGACGGCGACCTGCGCGCCGGCGTCGGACAGGTAGAATTGCAGCAGCTCGGGCGTGGTCAGCGTGTTGATCAAGAGCGGCACGAAGCCGGCACGCACCGCGCCGAAGAATGCCGCGGGATAGGCCGGGGTATCGTCGAGGAACAGCAGGATGCGGTCGCCGCGCTGCAGTCCAAGCGACCGGAAGGCGTGGCCCCAGCGTGCGGCCTCAGTGCAGAGCTCGCGATAGGTCCGCGTGCCGGCCGGGCCGGTCAGCGCCAGGCGCTCGGCATTCCCGTTGCCGAGATTGTCGAACAGGATGCAGCTCGCGTTGTAGCGCTCGGAGATCGTAAAGCCGATCTCGCGCGCACCGGGATTGTCCAGCGGAACCTGGTCGGCGATCCCGGTCATGATTGTCCCTTTGCGGCTGCGTAGCGGGCCATGAAGGCGGGCGACATCGCGCGCAGCCGCGCGTCGTCGATCCGGCCGGAGCGGGTGATGTAGCTGTAGGCGAAATCCATCAGATCGAGCTTCATGTGCGCGGGGAAATGCTCGTACCAGTCGGCACTGGTCCGCGCCGCGGTGACGAGCTTCTTCACGATCGGCTTGCGCTCGCTCTCGTAGCGGGCAAGCGCGGCGGCGATGCCGCTCTCGGTCTCCAGCGCCTTGGTCAGCGCGATCGCGTCCTCGATCGCGAGCCGCGTGCCGGAGCCGATCGAGAAATGCGCCGAATGCAAGGCGTCGCCGATCAGCACCATGTTGCCGTGCGACCAGCGCTCGTTCCAGATCCACGGGAAATTGCGCCACACCGATTTGTTCGAGATCAGCCGGTGGCCGTCCAGAGTCGCGGCGAACACCTCTTCGCAAATCGCCTGCGACTCCTCGATGCTCTTGTCGGCGAAGCCGTAGGCCGCCCAGGTCGCCGCGTCGCATTCGACCAGGAAGGTGCTCATGTCCTTCGCATAGCGATAGTGATGGGCGTTGAAGCTGCCGCGCTCGGTCGCCACGAAGGTCTGCGACAGCGTCGCGAAGGTTTTCGTGGTGCCGTACCAGGCGAACTTGTTTGAGGACTGCGAGACCGACGCGCCGAAGGCGGACTCATAGCCGCGGCGGACCATCGAGTTCAGCCCGTCGGCGGCGACGATCAGGTCGTAACCTGCGAGCTGGTCGACCGACTGCACCACGGTGTCGAAGCGCGGCGTGACGCCTGTGCTGCGGACGCGCTCCTGCAGGATCGTCAACAGCGCCAGCCGGCCGATCGAGGAGAACCCGACGCCGTCGATCTCGACGCTCTCGCCGCGCAGATTGAGGGTGATGTTCTTCCAGCTCTCCATAAGCGGGGCGATGGCGTCGACCGTCTCGGGGTCGTCGGCGCGCAGGAAGTCCAGCGCCTGCTCGGAGAACACCACGCCGAAGCCCCAGGTGGCGCCGGCGGCGTTCTGCTCGAACAGGTCGATCTCGGCGTCGGGATGACGCTTCTTCCAGAGATAGGCGAAATAGAGCCCGCCTGGCCCTCCGCCGATCACGGCGATCCGCAACGTCTGCCTCCCAGATTGACAGTGTACTTACAATCCGGGTCCAGACTAATCGCCCTCTGGCGGGAACGCCAGAGGGAAAATGCGCGCGGCGACAAGCCGCCTGGGGCTGAAAGTCTCAGTAGCAGCGGCGGACCTTGACCCCGTCGACCCACACCCAGCGGCAGCCGGCGGCGACGGGTTTGCGGGCGACGACCGCGCCGTTGGGACCGGCGCAGCCGGCGCGATAGACGCCGTGCGCGCAAACGACCGCGTTGGCGTCGGAGGACTCAAAGGTCGTGGTCGCGGCAAAGGACAGCAGGGCTGCGGCGATCAGCACTATTCAACGCATGAAATTCCCTCTCCCGGGTGAGGTATGCTTGGCCTGTAGGTGACAACAAAGTGCTACGGCTCCGTGCCCCGGCGATCGCCGGGCACATGTCGTCTCACCGCCTGCGCGGCTATTTCTTTTCCGCTTCCGCCAGCACCTTCTTGCAGGCGGGCGCCAGCTTGTCGCTCTGCTTGGCGAGACAGGCGATGATGCGGCCGCCGCCGGGCGTCACGCTTTTGCAAAACTTCTCGTAATCGCCCATGCAGGCGTCGCGTTGTGCTGATGTCAGCTCCTGGGCGTAGGCGGTGGTTGCGCCGCAGAGCAGCGCGGCGGTCAGGATAATGCGCAGCATTGTTCGCTCCCCTTTTCCGGTCGATCGCGTGACAACAGGATTACCGCGCCGCGAACGGCGCCAGCACGTCGCGGCACGCCGGCGATAGCGAGCCGGCATTGGTCGCGAGGCAATGCACGATCCGCCCGCCGCCCGGCTGGACGCCGCCACAGATCGAGCGGACGTCGGCGCCGCAGGCCGAGCGCAGCACGAGCAACTCTTCGCGCGGCCGCAGTGGCCGCAACGCGATCACGGCCGGCGCCGCGGCTGGTGCTGCCGTCGTCGCTGCAGCGCCCGCGGCCGGCGCGGCGGCACCGCCACCGGCGGCGGCCACGGTCTTCTCGCAGGCCGGTGAAAGCTTGCCCTTGTTCTTTTCGAGGCATTGCAGTGCCGGCGCGCCGCCGGTCGGCACGCCCGCGCAAACCTTGGGATAATCGGAGCGGCATGCGCTGCGGATCGCGGAGATCTGCGCGTTGGACGGCGTCCCGGCCGCCTTCGGTGCGGCGGCTTCGGTGGCAGGCTTGGCCGTTGCCGCCGGAGCAGCTTCGGTCTTGGCCGCCGCGGGCGCAGAGTCTGCCTTCGGTGCGGCGGCGGGCGCTTCGACGGCCTTCACCGCGCTGGCGCAGCCCGGGCCGAGGCTCGCCATGTTCTTCTGCAGACATTGCAGCGAGGCTTCGCCGCCCGGCGGTACGCTGGAGCAGTGGGCGATGTAGTCGTTGCGACATTGCGACTTGATGGCGTCGCGCTGCGCCTGCGTCGGCGCCTGCGACAAGACCGGTGCGGTGCTCATGAATGCCGCAAGCGCAAGACATGCGGACAGCTTCGTTGCTCGTGTCAACGCATTGATCATCTGAATAAATCCTCTGGTCGCGCCGGATGCGTCCGGCTCAACTGAACTGAGTTCTGAAAAGTCTTTGTTGTAACAACCTCGGCGCGCGACATCATTTTCGCTTTCGAGTTCCGCTGCAAGCGGATTGTTGCTATGGATGAAGCAGGCGGATTTTTTGCCCGTCACGAGATCTTTGAATTTAGTCATTTGAATCGAGGCTCGGAAATGAGGCATGCGCGCGCGTCGGCACATTTCGGTCGGAGTAGTTTTGTGCGGCTGCGAAATGCACCGCTTGCGCGCATCGCGTTCGTCGTATCGGCCTTCGTCAGTTTAAGTGCCTGCGAGCAAAACAGTTTTGTTGCGCCGCCGCCGCCCAAGGTCGAGGTTGCGCCGCCGGTGCAGCGCGCCATCACACGTTATCTGGACGCCACCGGAAACACCGCGCCGATCCAGACCGTCGATCTGGTCGCGCGCGTGCAGGGCTTTCTACAGGCGATCAACTATCAGGACGGCTCTTTCGTGAAAGAGGGGACCACGCTGTTCACGATCGAGCCGGAGACCTACAAGCTGAAGCTGGAACAGGCGCAGGCCGCAGAGGTCGGCGCGCAGGCGACGCTGAAGCAGGCCGAGCTCGACTTCAAGCGGCAGACCGATCTGGTGCAGCGGCAGGCGGTCTCGCAGGCGACCCTTGATACCTCGACGTCCACCCGGGACAACGCCCAGGCCAGTCTGCAGCAGGCCCAGGTCAACACCAGGATCGCCGCGGTCAACTACGGCTACACCAATGTCGCCGCGCCGTTCGATGGCATCGTCAGCAACCACCTTGTGTCGGTCGGCGAGCTGGTCGGCGTGGCGTCGCCGACCCAGCTTGCCACCATCGTGCAGCTCGATCCGATCTATGTGAATTTCAACGTCAACGAACAGGACGTGCAGCGGGTGCGGGATGAAGCGCGCCGTCGTGGTCTGACGGTCAACGAACTCAGGCAGTTGCCGGTCGAGGTCGGCCTGCAGACCGAGACCGGCTATCCGCACAAGGGCAAGCTTGATTACATCTCGCCGACCCTCAACCAGTCGACCGGCACGCTCGCGGTCCGCGGCGTGTTCGCAAATCCGGACCGGACCTTGCTGCCCGGCTTCTATGTCCGCGTTCGCGTGCCGTTCGAAAAGCAGGACGACGCGCTGCTGGTGCCCGACGTCGCGATCGGCAGCGACCAGGCCGGCCGCTACGTGCTGGTCGTCAATGCCGAGAATGTGGTCGAGCAGCGCAAGGTGACGACCGGCCCGCTCGATGAGGGGCTGCGCGTCATCGAGAGCGGCCTGAAGCCGGACGACCGCATCGTGACCGCCGGATTGCTGCGCGCGATCCCCGGGCAGAAGGTCGATCCGCAGGTGCAGAAGGCCGACGCGGCGCCGACAGCCGCCAAATAGGACGCACGCGCCATGATCTCGAAATTCTTCATCGAGCGCCCGGTCCTTTCCAACGTCATCGCGATCCTGATGATCCTGATCGGCGGCGTGGCGCTGTACAATCTTGCAGTCGCGCAATATCCCGACGTGGTGCCGCCGACGGTGCAGGTGACGACGCGCTATCCCGGCGCTTCGGCCAAGACCGTGGTCGACACCGTGGCGCTGCCGATCGAGCAGCAGGTCAACGGCGTCGAGGACATGCTGTACATGCAGTCCTACAGCGGCGCCGACGGCACCTATACGCTGACGGTGACCTTCAAGATCGGCACCGATCTCAATTTCGCGCAGGTGCTGGTGCAGAACCGTGTCTCCAGCGCGCTGTCGCAGCTGCCGACCTCGGTGCAGAACCAGGGCGTCACGGTCCAGAAGCGGTCGACCTCGATCCTGCTGTTCGTGACGCTGACCTCGCCGAACGAGACCTATGACAGCCTGTTCCTGTCGAACTACGCCACCATCAACATCCGGGACGAACTGTCGCGCCTGCCCGGCGTCGGCAACGTCACGGTGTTCGGCGCCGGGCAATATTCGATGCGGGTCTGGCTCGATCCGAACAAGCTGCAGGTGCGCGGGCTGGTGCCGCAGGACGTCATCCAGGCGATCCAGCAGCAGAGCCAGCAGGTCACCGCCGGCCAGGTCGGCGCACCGCCGACGCCGGCGGGCCAGGCGTTCCAGTACACGCTGAACGTCAACGGCCGGCTCGACGACAAGAGCCAGTTCGAGGACATCATCGTCAAGACAGGCAATGTCGGCGACGTCACCCGGGTCCGCGACGTCGGCTGGGTCGAGCTCGGCGCGCAGACCTACAGCCAGATCTTCTCGCTGAACCAGAAGCCCGCGACCGGCATCGGCGTGTTCCAGTCGCCGGGCGCCAATGCCTTGCAGGTGGAGAAGGCCGTCGAGAAGAAGATGGCGGAGCTCGCCAGGCAGTTCCCGCAGGACATCAAATACGACACGCCGTTCGACACCACCAAATTCGTCAACGCCTCGATCGAGGAGGTCTACAAGACCCTGTTCGAGGCCGGCCTGCTGGTGCTGGTCGTGATCCTGGTCTTCCTGCAGGACTGGCGGGCGATGCTGGTGCCGGCAACCACCGTGCCGGTCACGATCATCGGCGCGTTCGCGGCCATGGCCGCGCTCGGCTTCACCATCAACCTGTCGACGCTGTTTGCGATCGTGCTGGCGATCGGCATCGTGGTCGACGACGCCATCGTCGTGGTCGAGGGCGCGGCGCACAATATCGAGCGCGGCATGTCGGGCCACGACGCCGCGATCAAGGCGATGGACGAATTGTTCGCGCCGATCGTCGGCATCACGCTGGTCTTGATCTCGGTGTTTTTGCCGGCGGCGTTCCTGCCTGGGCTGACCGGGCGGATGTACGCGCAATTCGCGCTGGTGATCGCCGCCACCGCGCTGCTCAGCGCCGTCAATGCCGCGACGCTGAAGCCGACACAATGCGCGCTATGGCTGCGTCCCCCCGCGCCGCGCGAGCAGCGCAATTTCTTCTATCGCGGCTTCAACGCGGTCTATGACCGGCTGGAGCGCGGCTACACCCGGCTGGTCAGCGGCATCGCCGGGCATGCCAAGACCTCGGTCGCCGTTGCGCTCGTCATCATCGGGCTTGCCGGCTACGGCCTGTCGCGGGTGCCGACCGGATTCATTCCGATCGAGGACCAGGGCTATCTGCTCGCCGCGGTGCAATTGCCCGACGGCGCGGCCCTCGACCGCACCCAGCACGTGCTCGACGAGGTCACCAGGATCGCCGGCAAGACCCCCGGCGTCGACCAGGTGGTCAGCATCGCCGGCATCTCCGCGCTCGACAATTCCTCGAGCCTCGCCAATGCCGGCGTCGCCTATCTGATCCTGAAGGACTGGGGCGCGCGCGGGCCGGGCGAGGATTTGCGTTCGCTGGTCTATGGGCTCAACGACAAGCTCGCGGTGATCCCGGAGGCGCGCATCCTGGTGATCCCGCCGCCGCCGATCCAGGGCATCGGCAACGCCGCCGGCTTTGCCATGCAGGTCGAGCTGCGCGACGGCAATGCCGATTACGGCAAGCTGCAGGCGGTCACCGGCGCGATCGTGGCCAATGCGCAGACCCAGAGCGCGCTGCAACGGGTCCAGTCGTCGTTCCGCTCGATGGTGCCGCAGTTCGACGTCGACGTCGATCGCATCAAGACGCAGACCCTGCACGTCACCCCCGACCAGATCTTCGCGGCGCTGTCGACCTATCTCGGCGCCAGCTACGTCAACCAGTTCACCAAGTTCGGCCGCACCTTCCAGGTCTATACCCAGGCCGACGCACAGTACCGCCTGAGCCTGCGCGACATCGAGAACATGATGGTGCGCAACAGCAACGGCGACATGATCCCGCTCGGCACGGTCGCCAGGATCACGCCCTCGATCGGACCGTCGCTGATCAGCCTTTACAACCTCTATCCGTCCGCCTCCATCATCGGGCTGCCGGCGCAGGGTTACTCGTCCGGCCAGTCGATGGCGTTGATGGAAGAGATCGCGGCAAAGACGCTGCCGCCCGGCTCGGGCTTCGAGTGGACGGCGATGTCGTACCAGGAGAAGGAGGTCGGCAGCCAGATCTACTATGTGTTCGCGCTGGCGCTGCTCCTGGTCTATCTCGTGCTCGCCGGACAATATGAGAGCTGGTACGCGCCGATCTCGGTGATCCTGGCCGTGCCGCTGTCGCTGCTCGGCCCGACGCTGGTGCTGCTGAGCCTGAATATCGAGAACAACCTCTACACCCAGATCGGCACCATCCTGCTGATCGCGCTGTCGGCCAAGAACGCGATCCTGATCGTCGAGGTCGCGCTGGAGCGTCATCTGCGCGACGGACGGTCGGTGCTGGATTCGGCCATCGACGCGGCGCGCGCGCGATTCCGGCCGATCCTGATGACGTCGTTTGCCTTCATCCTCGGCGTGCTGCCGCTGGTGATCGCGACCGGCGCCGGCGCCAACGCCCGCAAGTCGATCGGCATCACCGTGTTCTCCGGCATGATCGCCTCGACCTGCCTCGCCGTGCTGTTCGTGCCGGCGTTCTTCGTCGTGGTGCAGAGTTTCGAGAACTGGCGCAAGGCGAAAAAGGGCAAGACGGCGCCGCAAGCTGCACCGCAGGTGTCGGGCACGGCGCATTAGGGCTGCGCATTCCAACCTGTCACTGTGCCCCCTGAGAGACCGTGAATGTATGACTCTCGATGATGCGACATACTCGATGTCGTCCCGGCGAAAGCCGGGACCCATAACCACCGAAGGTCATTGTTGCCCGACGCTGGGGCCACAGCTTTCTAACGACTCAACCCTGTGGTTGATGGTGTGGACGGCCCCCTACGGCATCAGTGTGCCAGAATGAGGTTGTCTAGATCTCATACATGGGAGCCGTCCGTGAACCAGATTATCCGCATTGGGATTGATACGTCGAAGTATATTTTTGTGCTGCATGGGGTTGATGCGGCGGAGCAGGTGGTGCTGCGCAAGAAGCTGTCGCGCAAACAGGTGCTGGAGTTCTTCGCCAAATTGCCGCCGACCGTGATCGGGATGGAGGCCTGCGGGGCTTCGCAACATTGGGCGCGGGAGCTTTCCAAGCTCGGTCACGAAGTGAAGCTGATGGCACCGCAATTGGTTAAACCCTACGTGATGCGGAACAAGAATGACGGGCGGGATGCAGAAGGTCTGTGTGAAGCGATGAGCCGGCGGAGCATGCGCTTCGTGCCGGTGAAGACGGCCGAGCAGCAGGCTGCGCTGATGCTGATGGGCGTCCGCGACGGATTGATCGTCCGGCGCACCCAGCTGACCAATACGATCCGCGGCCATGCGGCGGAGTATGGCCTGATCGCACCCAAAGGACTGGACGCGATCGAGCCACTGCTGGCGCGGATTGCGCAGGACGAGACGCTTCCCGCCCTGGCACGCGAGCTGTTTGTGGTGCTGGGCCGGGAGCGCGCCAGGCTCGAGGGTGAGTTGAAGGCGGTTGAGGCCAAGCTGATGGCCTGGCACCGCGGCGATGCCACGGGCCGGCGCCTGGCTGAGATCCCCTCGGTCGGTCCGATCGTTGCAACCGCGCTGGTGATGAAGACACCTGATCCGCACGCGTTCCGTTCTGGTCGTCATTTTGCGGCCTGGCTGGGATTGACACCCAAGGACCACTCTACCGCCGGCAGGACCAGGCTTGGCAAGATCACGCGGGCGGGCGATGAGGACCTGCGCCGTCTGCTGGTCATCGGGGCCACGGCGGTGATCCAGCAGGCCAGGCGCGGACGCGGTCATCACTCGCGCTGGCTGCTGGCCCTGATCCAGCGCAAGCCGCCGAAGCTTGCGGCCGTGGCGCTTGCCAACAAAGTAGCCCGTATCGCCTGGAAGTTGATGGCGACGGGCGAGAGTTACGAGGCGGCACGGATCAAGCCCATGACAGCCGCCGCCTAATCGATTGGCCGGCCGGCGGGCTCGCTCGCCGGTCGACCCGGAGCTGCAGGAGCAGATGGAGCGATCGATCGAGCAACGATGCGAGACAATCCGTGGGACCCATCGGCCGTCAACAGGTCGCCTGGTTGTTTGGAACTCGCATCGCGCAACCCATCTTGGCCAGCGATCGACCGATCGCACTCAACAGGCCGGACATATGGATGCAAGCGATCCGATCTCACCAAAAAGCTCTTGTGCCACGGGGGCCGTCCACATATGGGTCCCGGCTTTCGCCGGGACGACGAGGGGAGAGATTGCGCCGTATCTCCGTCACCCTGAGGTGGCCGCTTCTTCAGCGGCCCTCGAAGGGTCGACGGCCACCAGCCGGGCTGTGCATCCTTCGAGACGCGCAAGAGCGCGCACCTCCAGCGACAAAGGCGAAGCCTTTGCGCGGGGATGACAGAAATTACAGCTACGCCGTGGCTTCCGCCTACACCTTCACCATGCGCTTGCCGCGGTTTTCGCCGGCCAAGAGCCCGATCAGCGCCTGCGGCGTGTTCTCGATGCCGTCGATGACGTCCTCCTGCACCTTGAGCTTGCCCGAGGCGACCCAGGACTGCAGGTCGGCGAGCGCGGCATCGCGCTGGTCCATGTAGTCCATCACGATGAAGCCCTGCATGATCAGCCGCTTCACCACGATCAGGCCGGGCACGCCGCGCGGGCCGTGCGCGGAGGGGACGCCGTCATATTGCGAGATCGCGCCGCAGCAGGCGATCCGGCCGCGATTGTTCATCTGCGCCAGGCAGGCTTCCAGAATGTCGCCGCCGACATTGTCGAAATAGACGTCGATGCCCTTGGGCGCCGCCGCGCGCAGCGCCTTGTAGGTGGCGCCGTCCTTGTAGTCGACCGCGGCGTCGAAGCCGAGCTCGCTGGTCAGCCAATGGCACTTGTCCTTGCCGCCGGCGATGCCGACGACGCGGCAGCCCTTGATCCCAGCGATCTGGCCGACGATCGAGCCGACCGAGCCCGCGGCCGCCGACACCACCACGGTCTCGCCTTCCCTGGGCTTGCCGACATGGAGCAGGCCGAAATAGGCGGTCAGGCCGGCAACGCCGTAGACGCTGAGCAGATGCGTCATCGGCTCGAGCTTCGGCATCTTCGCCAGGTGCTTGGCGGGCACGGCGGCGTAATCCTGCCAGCCGGTGTCGCCGAACACGATATCGCCGGGCTTCAGGCCGGGATCGTTCGACGAGATCACCTCGGCGATGCTGCCGCCGGCCATCACGGTGTTGGCTTCCACCGCAGCGCGGTAAGTGGCGCCGTGCATCCAGGCGCGGTTGGCGGCATCGAGCGAGATGTAGCGCGTCCGCACCAGCGCCTCGCCGTCCTTCGGCGTGGGGATCGTCCCCTTGGTCAGACGAAAATGTTCGGGGCCAAGCTTGCCGGTCGGCTTTTCGACAAGCAGGATCTGGCGATTGACGGTGTCGTTCATTGCAATGTCTCCCCCTTTTGCCTTCCCTTTGCCTTCCCTTGGCGTTGGTTGTTTCGCATGCAATTGACTGCGACGCGCGCAGCGCCTTGCACAGATTGTGCGCTGCATGAACGCTAATCCGCGCGCTGACATTCCACAACGGGAACGTTTCGGCAAAGTCGCGCTGGACGCGAAGCGTGTTGCGTAGCTGCGTAAATCTGCCACACTTGCCCTTCGCCGGGAACTTACGGGGGTAAGAGAATGTCCAGCAGGTTTACGCAGTATATCCTGATTGCGATGGTCCTTGGCATCGCGATGGGGACGATTGTCTTCAACTACTTTCCTGACAGCCGTGCCGAGATCGCGGCAGACGTCAACCTGATCGCGATGCTGTTCCTGCGCCTGATCAAGATGATCATCGCGCCGCTGGTTTTCGCGACCCTTGTCGGCGGCATCGCCCATATGGGAAGCGGCGCCAAGCTCGGGCGTATCTTCGCCAAGACCATGGGCTGGTTCGTCTCCGCCTCCTTCGTCTCGCTGCTGCTCGGCCTCGTGATGGTCAACCTGCTGCAGCCCGGCGCCAACTTCCCCGGCACGCTGCCCGACAAGGCGCAGTCGACCGGCCTGCCGGTGTCGGCGTTCTCGATCGAGAAATTCCTCACCCATCTGATCCCGACCTCGATCGCGGATGCGATGGCGCAGAACGAGATTCTGCAGATCGTCGTGTTCGCGGTGTTCTTCGCGGTTGCACTCGGCGCGATGCCTGAACGGGCAAAGCCGATCATGAGCCTGATCGACGACCTCGCGCACATCATGCTCAAGGTCACCGGCTATGTGATGTTGTTCGCCCCGCTCGCGGTGTGGGCCGCGATCATGGCGACCGTCTCGAAGAACGGCCTCGGCGTGCTCTGGAAGCTCATCGTCTTCATGGGCGGCTTCTATCTCTCGCTCCTGATCCTGTGGGGCATCCTGGTCGTCGTCGGGTTCATCGTGATCGGGCCGCGCTACAGCCATCTCTTGCGGCTGATCCGCGAGCCGCTGATGATCGCGTTCTCGACCGCCTCGTCGGAGGCGGCCTATCCGAAGACGCTGGAGGGGCTGAACAGGTTCGGCGCTTCCTCGCGCATCTCGGCCTTCGTGCTGCCGCTCGGCTATTCCTTCAACCTCGACGGCACGATGATGTACTGCACCTTCGCGAGCATCTTCATCGCGCAGACCTACCACATCGAGATGTCGATCGGCACGCAGCTCGCGATGCTGGCGACGCTGATGATCACCTCGAAGGGCGTCGCCGGCGTGCCGCGCGCCTCGCTGGTGGTGATCGCCTCGACGCTGGCGCAGTTCAACATCCCCGAGGCGGGCCTGCTGATGATCATGGGCATCGACACCTTCCTCGACATGGGCCGCAGCGCCACCAACGTGATCGGCAACTCGCTGGCGACCGCCGTGGTCGCGAAGTGGGAGGGCGAGCTGAAGGCCGAGCACGAGCTCGGGCCCGACGACGCGGTGCCGCAGGATGCGGTGCCCGGCGCCGTGATGGCCGGCCATTGAGGGGAGGGATGCATGCATCGCGCCCGCTGGAGGCCGATACGGGCTGAGGCGCCTCTGCTGTCGACGTGCCTGCTGTCAGCGTGTCTGCTGGCGGCAAGCCTGCTCGCCGCACCGGCCTCCGCGCAGCCGGCGGGCGAGGGGCTCAGCCCGACGCTCGCCAACATCAAGGCCACGCACACGGTGCGGATCGGCTATCGCGAAAGTTCGCCGCCGTTCTCGTTCCTCGACCACTCCAACCGGCCGATCGGCTACAGCCTCGAGCTGTGCGATGCGATCGTCGAGGAGATCGGGACCGAGGTCGACGACGCCAATCTCAAGGTCGACTACGTCAAGGTCACCTCCGACGACCGCATTCCGGCGGTCGTCGACAAGAAGATCGACCTCGAATGCGGATCGACCACGGCGAATGCCGAGCGCGGCAAGCTGGTCGCGTTCTCGCCGCTGATGTTCGTGGCCGGCACCAAGCTGATGGTGCCGAAAGCCTCGGGGGTTACCCAGGTCGCCGACCTCAAGGGCAAGACGGTGGTGGTGACCAAGGGCACCACCAACGAGCAGGCGATGCACAATGTCGACGCCAAGCAAAAGCTCGGCCTCAACATCGTCACGGCGCCCGACCACGAGCAGTCCTACCAGATGCTTGTGGACGGCAAGGCGGATGCGTTCGCGACCGACGACATCCTGCTCTACGGCCTGATCGCGCGGCACAAGTCGCAGGACAAATTCCGCGTCACCGGCGACTACCTGTCCTACGACCCCTACGGCATCATGTACCGCAAGGGCGAGCCGCAGATGAAGGACGTGGTCGAGCGCGCGTTCCGCAGGCTCGCCTCGAATCGCGACATCGTCCCGCTCTACAACAAATGGTTCGTCGCCCGGCTGCCGACCGGCGAGAAGCTCAACGTCGCGCTGTCGCCGCAGCTCGAAGAGGCCTTCAAGGCGCTCGACGATTCACCGGGCGGGTCGAACTAGAGCGTTTTCGAGCGAAGTGGGCACCGGTTCGCGTGAGGAAAACGCGTCAAGACAAGAATCTAGAGCTTCGGTTCTGATTCAATCAGAACCGAAAATGCTCTAGCCGCGAATTTCGACCTCTCCCCTCGCGGGAGAGGTCTGAATTCCGGCGCGGCATCGTTCACCGCCAATAGCGCCGCGACAAATCCAGGCACTGCCGGACCCAGTATCCGTTCACATGGATCAACTGGCATGTGCTCGGAGGCGGCTCCTTGATGATCGGGTAGCCGTGGATGTCGATATTCGTCGGGGCCGTGACGCCGCGCCAAAACACCGCATTGGCGGCCGGAGGATTGAAGGCGGCGGCGAACGCCGCCAGTGCGAGAAGGCCCAAAAGAAGTTTGCGCATAATCTGTTTCCGGATCAATCAATGCACGGAAGCGTACTCCCTTGCGCGGGATGAGCAAGGCGCCGAATCGATCAAAATGACGGCCAGAGCTTCCGTGCCGGCCGCACCATGGTCCCCGCGTCAGCCGCCGCGAACCGCCATGCATGCGAGGGCAACGATGCCGACCGCCGCCAGAACAACCATGACCTGGAAAATCGCGCGCCCAAGAATCGCTCCAATCGCTCCCATCAAGGCTCCGTCGATCCGGCGGGATCTTCCTTCGAGTGTCCACGCGCCGCGATCTCTGGAGCATCATCGGCAGGCAAGATTCGGCTGTTGAAGTCGGCGAACTCGTCGCTTCAGCGGCTAATGTCGTTCGGCGACAAGTCGATCGACCTGTTGCTTCAGCTCTGCTTCCATTTCGGAAATGACGTCGTGCGGCAGGCGAGCGCGAAGCCGATCGGTCGTCTCGTGCCGCATCCTGGGCTGCTTGGCGACCGCGGGTCGTTGAAGCGCCTGATCCTCGATCCATCGTCGAGAGGACGCATGGCCTGTCGCGCCAGCCGTCACGTCAGCGCCGTAGGGCTCGCAAGAATCCTGATCCGACTGCACAACGTCCTTCATGAGCTCTGCCTCCTGGCACTATCTCGCAAGAATTCCCTTGCTCAGGCTCGAACCGTTCGACTCGTCCGGCTTGTCGCCCATCAATGACGCTGAAACCTCCAAAGTTGTTCCGCTTGGAACTTGCAAAGGTTCGCCGGAGCAGTCCCTCATGAAGCGGGAACCAGAACCATAAACATCCTCATTCGTTAACTCTGGTTGATCGTTCGGAGGTCGCCATGGCTTACGCGAGACCAGTTCGTCAAATAGCAATTGTGGTCGAAGACGACATGATCCAGCGCGACATGATTGCGCTGTTGTTGCAGGAAGGCCATTTCGACGTCATCCAGTGCGAGGACGCCGAGACGGCAGCGCTGGCCATCAAGATGCGTCACCCGTCGCTGGTGGTTACCGATATCAAGCTCTCGGGCAAAATGGATGGCGTCGAGCTTGCACGTTTGGCCGTCGATTGCGATCCGGGTGTGCGCGTTATGGTCATCTCGGGTCGGCCCCCGGATAGCGCGCTGCCCGAGGGCGTCAAGTTTTTCGAGAAGCCGGTTTATCCACCCATGCTGCTGCGAGAGCTGGCGTCGTAATTCTCGCCGACGGGTGGCCCATGCAAGACGATCCTGAAATCGATTGGCACCGGGAGCAGATTGCGAAGAACCGGGAGCTGATCGCGGAATTGCAATCCGGAAATACGGCGGGGGCTGACGTGTTTCCAGAGACGCAAGCCGAGATCGACCGTCTCACCGCACAGATCGAGCAATCGGAACTGATCGTCGCCGCCTATGAAAAGGAGCACCCGCAAGCCTGATCGGGCGTTCACAGTGCAGGATAGCGCCGTCGAGCCCGCGTCATCGGGCGGGGAGACGCTACGCGAACACTTCGTCCAGCGCCGCCGAATAGGCCGCCTCGACCAGCGCCGGATGCCGGCGCCCCAGCGCTTCCATCTTCACCCCGGAATTCACCTCGAGGATTTTCCACACGCCCTCCGTGCGCACGACGTCGATCGAGGCGAAGCGGATGCCGACGGCTTGCGCGGCCTTGATCGCGAGCGCGACGCAGGCCTCGCGCGTCGCGTCATCGGCGAGCAGCACGGGCTCCGCGCCGGCATCGAGGTTGTGCCGCCAGTTGAGCAGAAGCCGTTCGCCGGCGGGCGGAACGGCGTCGAGCGCGGCGGCATCGAAATCCTCGGTGATGGTCTTGAGCTGCTCGGTCGTCGCGCTCGCCTGCGCCAGCGCGCGCAGCGACTGGATGCCGTCGCCAACCACCGACGGGCGCGTCTTGCCGTAGACGATCAGCGCGCGCGCATCGAGCAGCACCACGCGCACCTCGTCCGCGATCTCGACGTAGGGCGAGATGGCAAGACTTGGATGCGCGGCAAGGATGCGCGCAACCGCCGTCTCCAGCTGCGCCCGCGTCGTCACCCGGAAGACAAGCTCGCCGGAGGTCCCCTCATTGGGCTTGATGACCAGCCCCTGCGGATGCTGCTCGAGCAGACGCTGCATCGCGTCCAGCGAGTCCGATCCCGGAATGTGCTTGCTGAACTTCGCGCCCAGAAACAGCGTGTGCGGAATGGCGGGAACGCCGGCCAATGCCAGCACGTCCGCGCAGGCCGATTTGTCATTGGCGACCTGATGCGCGACCGCGCTGTTCAGCCCGACGTCATAGCCGATCGCGAGCCGCCGCGCGTTGCCCTTGGTCATGGTGACCAGCCAGCCGCCGGACCGCACCTCGACGGCAATCGCGTGCGCCAAACAATATTTTTTGATGGTTTCCAGGAAGATTCGCTGGCTGATCAGGACCACGAGATCATTTTCCCTTCACCGCGGTTTTTGTAGCAATTAATTGCCAGATCGATGCCGATCCCAGCAAGTAAATTACGTGCAGCACCACGTGTTAACGATGACGCGGTTGAACCTCTGCGCGAAATCGAACGACTGCCATTCTGAGATCGCATTTGCACGCCAGTTGATCTTGACTATCTCCTGCATTGGCGCAATGGACACGCGAGATCTTCAGTGATTTCGGCCACTTCCGCGCCGTCGCGAGCCGTCTAGAAATCAAACTATTCTAATTCTGGTCAGTCGAGAAAACGAAAACCCATGAGCGCGTTCTATCGAGAGAAAGTTCTTTCCGTTCAGCATTGGACCGATACGCTTTTCAGCTTCCGGGCGACCCGCGATTCCGGTTTCCGCTTCCAGAACGGGCAGTTTGCCATGATCGGCCTCGAGGTCGACGGAAGGCCGCTGCTGCGCGCCTATTCGATGGCGAGCGCCAATCACGAGGAAGAGCTCGAGTTCTTCTCGATCAAGGTGCAGGACGGCCCGCTCACCTCCAAGCTGCAGAGGATCCGCGAGGGCGACACCATCCTGGTCGGCCGCAAGGCGACCGGCACGCTGATCACCGACAACCTGATTCCCGGCAAGCGGCTGATGCTGCTGTCGACCGGCACCGGCCTCGCGCCGTTCGCCAGCTTGATCAAGGACCCCGAGGTCTATGATCGCTACGAGCAGATCCTGCTGGTGCATGGCTGCCGCCAGGTCTCCGAGCTCGCCTATGGCGAGGAGCTGGTCGCCAAGCTGCGCGACGACGAACTGTTCGGGCCGCTGCTGTCCGAGAAGCTCTCGTACTACCCGACCGTGACGCGCGAGCCGTTCCGCAACCGCGGCCGCATCACCGACCTGATCACCTCCAACCAGCTGTTCACCGATCTGCATCAGGGGCCGCTCGACATCGAGACCGACCGCATCATGATGTGCGGCAGCCCGGCGATGCTGGAAGAGCTGAAGCAGCTGTTCGAGACGCGCGGCTTCAAGGAAGGCAGCGGCAACACCCCCGGTCACTTCGTGATCGAGAAGGCGTTCGTCGAGCGCTAAGGCCGCCGAGCGTCAAGATTGTCGTCCTGGCGAAAGCCAGGACCCATTACCACCGCTCCCTGTTTTGCGAAGGCTGGGGCCCCATCGGGCTCCAGCCTTTTGCATTTGGAAGGTACATCGGCGAACTCGGTCCGCCTCTCCCGCTTGCGGGGGAGGCCGTATCGCATCGAAGATGCGATACGGGTGGGGGCTTTCTCCACGCAATGAACAGCCTCGTTGCGGCGATACCCCCACCCCAGCCCTCCCCCGCAAGCGGGAGAGGGAGCGCAGCTTGCCTGCGGTCACCACTCGGCAAAACATCGGACCGTGGCACTACTCATTCCCCCATTGCTATAAATCCCCCAACGCCGCGCAACCCCCTCCCGAACGCGGCGATCTGGGAGCAGCACCTTGTCCATCACCGATCCGGATGCACCGAAGACCGCCTTTGTGTTTGCCGGCGGCGGCAGCTTTGGCGCGATCCAGGTCGGCATGCTGCAGGCGCTGGCCGCGCATGGCGTGGTCGCCGACATGGTGGTCGGCTCCAGCGTCGGCGCACTGAACGGCGCGTTCTATGCCGGCGACCCGACGGTCTCGGGCGTCGCGCGGCTGGCCGAGATCTGGCGCGGCCTCGACCGGCAGGACGTGTTTCCGGTGACCTGGCGGACGCTGGTGAGCTTCCTGTGGCGGCGCGACTTCCTGATCCCGCATGACGGCGTCCGCAAGCTGATCGACGACTACATTCCGTTCCGCAATCTCGAGGACGCGCGGATCCCGATCCACATCGTCACCACAGACATCATCAGCGGCGACAGCGTGGTGCTGTCGGAAGGTTCGGCCGCGGAGGCGATCGTCGCATCGACCGCGATTCCCGGTGCGTTCACGCCGGTGCACTACCGCGATCATTTCCTGGCCGATGGCGCGATCTCCAGCAACACGCCGGTCCGCGTCGCGCTCAGGCACGGCGCCAAGCGCCTGATCGTGCTGCCGACCGGGCATGCCTGCGCCAACCAGGCGCCGCCGGTCGGCGCGCTCGCCAATGCCCTGCACGCGCTGACGCTCCTGATCGCGCGGCAGCTCGTCAACGAGCTCGAGAACATCGGGCCCGATGTCGAGTATTTCGTGGTGCCGCCGCTCTGCCCGCTGGTCGGCTCGCCCTACGATTTCTCACGGACCGCGGATCACATCACCCGGGCACTGGACACCACCAACGCCTGGCTTGACGGCGACGGTCTGAAGCCCGGGCACATCCCGCACGAACTGCAGCCGCACGAGCATTGATGCGGACGGTGCTCTCTCCTCATCTCCCCCGCAAGCGCACTCACATGCGCGGCACCGCGTGGTGTGATGCCTTGAATCGAGAACCATCCTCATCGTCGTCCCTGCGAAAGCAGGGACCCATACGCCGCGGCGGATCTTGTTGAAGGGACTCGTCGTTCCAGCGTGGCCCAACAATTGGCATTTGTGGTTATGGGTCGCTGCTTTCGCAGGGACGACGGGTTAGAGGAGCCGCAGACTCACACCACGATTTCGGAATAGTGGAATTGTGCCGCTGAGTTGCCCGACGTGTCAAGTCGCCCTGTCGAGCGCCGGCAGTCGCCGGCTCCTTTGCATGGGGTTGTTTTCGATATTTTGGCAGCGCGCCCCTGCGACGGGCAGGTTGTCGCATCCGCTGCGCTCCGTTGCAGTGCAAAAGGCGATACCGTTTCAATTTGACCGGTATCCGCACCCGCCGATTCGGGCGGTTGTCACATCTGTGACTGCTCGGCCGTATAACCGTAGTGCACTTGTTCCGCGAGTTGGATTAGGCTCGCGGCCGACAGGGTATTTGGCCAGACCGGAGGAATTTCATGGATACGATGCTGCTTCCGTTCTCGCCACGCTTCATCGTGCTGACGATCTGCGCCGTCGTCACCGCACTGCTGCTGCTGGTTGGAATTTTCGATCACAAGGTCTTCAAGATCGTCCTGATTCCGCTGGTCATCTTCGGCGCCCTGACATTGCTCGGCATCCGCGACCTCACCCAGAAGAACCACGCGGTGCTGCGCAACTACCCGATCTCGGCGCATGTCCGCTTCCTGCTCGAGGAAATCCGCCCCGAGATGCGGCAGTATTTCTTCGAGAGCGAGAAGGACGGCATGCCGTTCTCCCGCGACACCCGCGCGGTGGTCTACCAGCGCGCCAAGATGGTGCTCGACAAGCGGCCATTCGGCACCCAGGAGGACGTCTATCGCGAGGGCTATGAGTGGATGCACCACTCGGTGGCGCCGAAGCCGCGGGCCGACCAGAAATTCCGCATCACCATCGGCGGCCCCGACTGCACCAAGCCGTATTCGGCCTCGGTCTTCAACATATCCGCCATGAGCTTTGGCGCGCTGAGCCCGAATGCGGTGCGGGCGCTCAATGCCGGCGCCAAGAAGGGCGGCTTCGCCCACGACACCGGCGAGGGCGGTGTCAGCCCGTATCATCGTGAGATGGGCGGCGATATCATCTGGGAGATCGGCTCCGGCTATTTCGGCTGCCGCAATCGCGACGGCACCTTCAATCCGGATCTCTTCGCAAGCGTCGCGGGCGAAGACCAGATCAAGATGGTCGAGCTCAAGATCAGCCAGGGTGCCAAGCCCGGGCATGGCGGCGTGCTGCCGGCGGCGAAGGTTTCCGAGGAGATTTCCAAGATCCGGGGCGTGCCCATGGGTGAGGACTGCATCTCGCCGGCCTATCACAAGGCGTTCTCGACGCCGCTGCAGATGATGGAATTCGTCGCCCGGATGCGCAAGCTGTCCGGCGGCAAGCCGGCCGGCTTCAAGATGTGCATCGGCCATCCCTGGGAATTCCTCGCGATCTGCAAGGCGATGCACGAGAGCGGGCTCTATCCCGACTTCATCGTGGTCGACGGCAATGAGGGCGGCACCGGCGCCGCGCCGCTCGAGTTCATGGACCATCTCGGCATGCCGATGCGCGAGGGCGTCAGTTTCGTCCACAACGCGTTGGTCGGCATCGGCGCGCGCGATCGCATCAAGATCGGCGCCTCCGGCAAGGTCGCGACCGCCTTCGACATGGCGCGCGCGATGGCAATCGGGGCCGACTGGTGCAATTCGGCGCGCGGCTTCATGTTCGCGCTCGGCTGCATCCAATCCCTGAGCTGCCACACCGATCGCTGCCCGACCGGCGTGACTTCGCAGGACCCGATCCGCAACCGCGCGCTCTATGTGCCGGACAAGATCGAGCGCGTGTACAACTACCACCACTCGACCCTGCACGCGCTGACCGAGCTGCTCGCCGCCGCCGGCCTCGAGCACACCAAAGAGCTGCGCCCGATCCACTTCTCGCAGCGCAGTTCGACCACCGAGGTCGCTTCCTTCGCCGAGCTCTATCCGACGCTGCGCCCCGGCGAGCTGCTCGAAGGCACCCAGGACCGCCGCTTCCGCGACGCCTGGGCGATGGCGCGCGCGGATTCGTTCCAGCCGGCGGGGTAGGGGCTACGCTCGCTACGTACCCGCGGACGGGCCGAACCATTTGGTCAGCGCCTCGGTTAGCCCCGCCTGCGTTCCCTCGCCGACCCACGCCGCATAGCCATCGGGCCGCACCAGCACCGCGGTCGGCGCCGAAACCGTGCCGCGCACAGGAAGCTCCCATGCGCCGCGATACGCGGCATCGACCAGCTGAACCCGGTCGGTCCATCCCGCGATGGCGATGCTGCCGGGCGCGCCGAAATTCAGCAGCACCGGCCGCGCGCAGTGCAGCAGCGCGAAGACCTGTATCGGGCCGTCGGCGGTGACGAGATCGAGATCGGGCATGCGGCGTCCGAGCAGCGGGTGGCCGTCGCCTAGATCGTAGTGAAGGTCGAGGCCGGACATCATCGCGGCGAAGCATCTGCGCGGCTCGTCCATGCGCAGCAGGTCGGAGACGATCTCGTTCAGCGCCCTGGTGCGCGGATCGGTGCGGTTGAGCGCGACATGCGCCATGGTGTTGCGCAGCACGCGGGCCGCCACCTTTTGCCGTTCGGCCTCGTAGGTGTCGAGCAGGTTGTCCGGCGCGATCCGCTTGATTACCTGGGCGAGCTTCCAGCCCAGATTCACCGCGTCCTGCACGCCGATATTGAGACCTTGGCCGCCCATCGGCGGATGCACATGGGCGGCGTCGCCGGCCAGCAGCACGCGCTGCTTGCGATAGGTCACGGCCTGCCGGGTCATGTCGGTGAAGCGCGAGATCCAGACCGGACTGTGGATGCCGAAATTGGTGCCGTACGCGGCGACCAGCGCCTCGCTGACGTCGCGCAAGGTCGGCTCCCTGTCGGTGCCGAGTTGCCGCTCGGTCAGCACCAGCCGCACCCGCCCGCCATCTTCCGCCTTGCCGATCGCCGAGATGCCGGTGTCGTTCTGGCGAAAGCCCCATTCCGGCTCGCCCGACATCTCGGCCTCGGCGATCAGCCAGCTCGTGGTCGGATCCCATCCGGCGAATTCGATGTCGGCCGCTTTGCGGACGACACTCCGGCCGCCGTCGCAGCCGACGAGATATTGCGCCCGGAGCAATTGGCCATCCGACAGTTCGACGTCGACGCCGGCCTCGTCCTGCGCGAAGCCGGTCACCTCGCGCGCGCGATAGGTCTGCACCGCCAGTTCGCCGACCCATTCGCCGAGCAGGCGCTCGATATGATTCTGCCGGAGCCCCAGCGTGAAATTGCGCCGGGTCGGAAAGTCGGTGATATCCAGTGGCACCAGATGCGAATGGAACAGCACCGCCGGATGGCGCGTTCCCAGCGCGACGAAGCGGTCGCCGATGCCGCGCTGATCGAGCACCTCGATGGTGCGCGCGTGCAGGCCGCCGGCCCGCGCGCCGATCAGGTCCTCCCTCGCGCGACGCTCGACAATCGCAACATCTATTCCCGCCAGCGCCAACTCGCCCGCCAGCATCAGCCCGGTCGGACCTCCGCCGGCAATCACCACAGCATGTTCCCGCATCCCGCACCCCTCCGTTCGATTAGGGCGCGCGTTCTACGGGATGACCCCGGGCTTGCGGCAAGCCCGGGGGGTCTACATATATCTGAGTGGGGAGAGGGTGCGCCTCAGAACTCGCCGTGGACGCGGCCGGAGAAGATGTGCACCGGGCCGCGGTCGGCGTTGTAGGCGGGGTTGGTGATGAACTGATAGTCCGCAGTCAGCGTCAGGTTCTTGTTCACCTGATAGGCGTAGTAGGTCTCGAAGATCCGCTCCGGGCTGTAGTTCAGCGCACCGTCGCCGATCAGCAGACCGAGGCCGCCGGCGGCAAGGTAGTCGCGATGCGCTGATGACAGCCCGTTGATCGCGCCGCCGATGCCGATCGTGTCGTTCGCCCGTCCCCACCTGCTGCCCTTGATCGACAGGCCGCCCGAGACGCTGCGGTCGACATCGGTGAACGACAGGATCTCGGTCCGGCCGTCGTTCCAGCTGAGGCGGCCGAACAGGCCGACATCGGTTGCGATCTGCTGCTCGCCGTTCAGATAGAAGCCGTATTTCAGATTGTCCTTGCGGATGCCGGCCATCACGTCGTTGATGTCGAGCCCCGGATTGGCGTCCTCGATCGCGAGCGCTTGGGCGTAATTGCCGGTGTTGCCGCGGTTGCCGAACATGCCGACGCGGAGCTTGCCGGGTTGGTCGAAGATCGAATAGCGGCCCTCGAACTCGACCACCGCGCCGCCGGTGTCGAACACCAAAACGTCGCTGTTCGGCGCGTTCGGCACCTGGAACACGCCGGCGCGCACCGCCCAGTCCTTGCGGTTGAGTTCGACCACCGCGCCGCGGGTGTAACCGGGCAGGTCGGCCGGGAAGTCGTAGGCCGCGGACGCCCACATCGCCCAGTTCATGAAATCGGCGCGCGGGTCCTTGGCGTAGGAATTGCCGTCGAAGAAATCGCCGACCGCAAAGCGCCCGACCACGAGCGTGAGGCGGTCGATGTCGCGCTTGCCGGCGATCTGGTTGGGACCGTCGGCGACGTCTTCCTGCTCGCCGCCAAAGCCGAAGGTCTGCTTGAAGTAGTAGCGCTGCGGCCGGATTTTCGGAAACGGCGCGCCGGCCTTCTGCGCTTCGCCGTTCGAGAAGCCGGCGAGGCCGAGCGTGCCGTTGAGGCCAAAGCCCTGCGCGGTTTCCGGGTTGAAGTAGAACTCGCCGCCTTCCCAGAGCCGCACGCCGAGAAACGCCGTCGTGGTCCAGGTCTGCTGCAACTGCCCGGCGCCGGGAAGGCTGTTGGTGCCGGCATAGGGCGAACGGAACGACGGATAGGTCTGCGGCAGCAGCGTCGTCTGGCCGTGCACGCTCCAGTCGCTGGATTCGGGCAGCGCGGTGCGCGTCGGCGTCGCCGACCATGGCGAGTCGCCGAGCTGATAGTTGAGGCCGAATTTCAGCAGATGAATGCGCGGGTCGATCCTGACGCCGGGCATGCCGAAGTCATTGAGGCCGAGCGTGCGGCGCGACAGGTCGACATAGTCGTATTCGACCTTGGCGGTCCAATTGCCGCTCACCGCGAATTCGGCGCCGGCGCCGACGGTCCAGCCGGTGTGGTACTGGCCGGGCTCCGAGATCACCTCGCCCGCGGCATCGTTGACCCGAACCTGGCTGTGGCCCCAGGCGAAACCGCCGGTCACGTAAGGCATCCAGGTGCCGAAAGAGTAGCCGGCGCGGCCGCGCAGCGTGCCGACATAATCGATCGACGAATTGAAGGGGCCGAGCACCCGCCGCGGCAGATCGGTCGGGCCGGTGAAGGTCGCATCCGCCTCGACGCCGAGCACGAAGCGGTTGGCGAATTCCTTGTTGTATCCGACCTGGAAGCCGCCGATCCCGCCGGTGATGGTGGGCGGAAAGAACACGCCCTGTTCCAGGATCGGGTTGGTGCCGGGACCGAGCGTGCCGTCGCCATAGCCGACATGGGCGCCGACATAGAACCCGGTCCAGCTGTAGACCGCCCTGGCGGCGGGGGATTTGAGGGCCAGATCGGCCGCGATCGCCGGCGCGCCGAAGGTTGCCGCACCGAGCGCTGCGCCGGCGGCGATCTGGACCCGGAAGAGGCGGACGCAGGTCATGACGCGGCTTTCCGCGAGCAAGTGGCGGTTTCGCCCGGCATCACTGCAGATTTGGTGGCCGCTTGCCACCCGAGATTTGAAATCATCGCCCGTCGTCCCCGGTCCGATCTGTGTCGTCCCATCCAAAGCCAGATCAGCACCTAGCATCCTCTGCTGCTTATTGCAAATAATTCGCAATAGCAACTGAGGCGCGCCCAATACCGCTCCGATTTGCACGCCACCGTGACAGTCACGTAACAGCGCGAGGCGGCAGGCCGCATCGGCTGCGATCGACCACGTGTCTGCGGCAAATCGGTCGAGACCCGACCGTTCAATCGACGCCGCCATTGTCCTCATCCTTTGTGTCGATGAATGCCGGCCGCGACTGAGCGCAGTCACGCCCCCACCGCGGCGAGCTGGACGATCCGCAGCAGCACGAGGCCGGCGGCGACGACGAGATAGCCGCGCAGCACGATCATCCAGATCCGGCTCAGCGCGCTGAGCCGCACCGGCGGCAGCCGGTCAAGCGGCGGCATCCGCCAGCTGTCGCGGTCGATCAAACAAGGCTCTTGCGAGGGCTTGCGCTTGAAGCGGAAGGGCGCCTTTCCGCGCGACGACATCTCGTAGAACTTGACGGCTGCGGTGACCGCCAGTGCCAGCAGGCTGCCGCCGACGAGGATGCCGATGATCCAAGCCTCGCCGAGATCGGGGAACAGCACCGCCGCGGTCAGGATCACCGACAGCATCACCAGCCCCGCGACCACCGCGCCGGTGAACAGGTTGAGTTTGGTCGAATTGACCCAGGGCCCGAGGATGTGGCGGTCGTTGCACAGCAGCAGCAGGAACACGGTCGCGCTCGGCAGCAGCACGCCGGCCAGCGTCTGCACCGCATTGGTGAGCAGCCCGAGCGGCGTGCCCGGCGTCAGCACCAGCACCGCCGCGAGCACGATCAGGCCGCAATAGACGCTGTAGAAGCCTTTCGCATCCCACGGCTTGCGGTGCAGCGAGTGCTTGACCGCGAACACGTCGCCGATCGCATAAGCGGTCGCGAGGGAGACCGCCGCAGCGCCGATGATGCAGGCATCGAGCAGCGCAAGGGCGAACAGCACCGCCGGCAGCCGGCCGGCATATGTCTCGAGGCCCACGGCGGTCCCCAGCGCATCGGTGTAGTTGCCGAATTCGGGCTTTCCCGCGAACACTGCCGCACAGAACGAGATCATCGCCACCGCGCCGACCACGACCAGCACGATGCCGATGCACAGGTCCATCCGCTCATAACGGATGAAGCGCGGCGTGATCCGCTTGTCGACGATGTAGCTCTGCTGGAAGAACAGTTGCCACGGCGCCACCGTGGTGCCGACAATGGCGACGATCAGCAGCATCACCTCGCCGAGCTTGGCGTCTTGCGGCATCTTCGGCACGAAGAAGTCCGCCGCGATCTGGCCGATCGGAGGGTGCACCATCAGGATCACGGGCACCAGCAGCAGGCTGCCGGCGACCAGCACGATGCCGAAGCGTTCGAAGCGGCGGAAGTCGCCGGTCGAGACCGCCAGCATCACGATGACAGCCGAGGCCAATACGCCCCAGAACTGCGAGACGCCGAGGAAATGAAGTGCGAGCGTGATGCCGATGAACTCGGTGACGATGGTCAGCGCGTTCAATACCAGGAGGTCGATGACGCTGAAGGCACCCCAGAACTTGCCGAAGCGCTCGAAGATCAGCCGCGCATGGCCGACCCCGGTGACCGCGCCGAGCCGCACCACCATCTCCTGGTTGACGTAGAGCACCGGGATCAGCAGCAGCAGTGTCCAAAGCAGCGTGGTGCCGTAATTCTGTCCGGCCTGGGTATAGGTGCCGAACGCACCGGCGTCGTTGTCGCCGAGGCCGACGATCGCCAGCAGCGTCTTCAGCCGGGCCGGCAAGGTCGCGCGCGGCGCGGTGTCGTCGCGCGCGATGCTGCCGAGCGCGCCGTGGATGTCGCCGGCATGCGCGCTATCGAGAATGGCGGTTTGTGTGGTCTTGCTTTCGGTCATTTCGCGTCTCCTCGCCGCCTTTCGGCACGGCGGGAGGGACGCAGGCCCCGTCAGGCGCGCACGTCTCCGCTGCCGTGAGCAGCAGCATTTCCAGATCTGATGCGGTTCAATGGTCCCGCTGCCGCGCCGCGATGGCGCGCAACGGGACGACTAGGTCCTTCGTCCATGTCGGCCTCCTAGGCGCACAGCCGCGGCTTTGCCGCGGCGTGGCGCGTGGCTGTTGCGCGCGGGCCGAAACGCCGGCCCACGCGTCGCTGCTGATCGAGATCACCGCTGGTGTCTTCGACGATCCAACGGCATTCCAGGCGGCCGTCGATCAGGACCCAATGACAGGCCGGGGTTGGACGCCGGCGGCGGCCCGCCAGGCGGCGAGAGCCCGGCAGGTTGTCATTGCAATGAATGGCGGCCGCCGGCGGCATGCGCCGCGGCTCGGCAACGCGCCGCGGCCCTGCTTGCCGGAATTTTGCGAGCTTCTCGAACATCGCTCACCTCCACTTCCGCTGGTCGCGGCAGGCCGGTGAGGAGCAGTGGTCAGCTTGGGCGCGACCACCCGTCCACGCAGGCGAGATCTGCGCGATCAGTCTTGCTGTGTTGCGGCGTCACCAGTCCCGGCATCGCCGGTCTACTGTCGCCTGAGTTGCTACTGCCCATGTGCCTTCTGTGCCGGCTCGTGGATTGACTTGTCTCCGGGCCAAAACCCCGGGGCGGAACGAACGTTCCGCTCATCGGCCACTACGCCTGTGACAATGGCCTGTCAAGCCGATTCCGCTATCCTCCGGGGAGGATCATGATTATCCTCCAGGGAGGATAGGAGAGCCAGATGTCCGACGACCATCCGCACGCTGCGATCGCCCGGCGCCTCAAGCGCGCCAACGGCCATCTCGACACCATCGTCGAGATGATCGAGCAGGGCAGGCCCTGTGCGCAGATCGCCCAGCAATTGCAGGCGGTGGAGAGCGCGATCGAGAGCGCCAAGAAGGCGCTGATCCACGATCACATCGGTCATAGCCTGGAGGAGACTCTGAAGGCGTCAGGGCCGAAGGGCCGCGCCGTGCTGCGCGATTTCAGGCTGGTCGCGAAGTATCTGTGATTGCCGCGTTCAAGGAATTGACCCGCCCGGGGGGATCACCGGACGGGTCGGTTGCGACACGGGGTGGATGAGGACCCGTGCCGAACACTGGATCCGCAACCCTAAGAATTGTGTCGATCAGTAGTAGCAGCTGCGCACGCGGCCGATGTAATTGCCGTAGGCGTCGAACTGGCGCACCCAGCCGCAGCGCCGATAGCCGCCGCCGTAGTAATAGCCGTCGCTGGCCGCGATCGCGCTGCCGACAACGGCGGCGCCGACGAGGCCTGCGCCAACGCCCCAGCCCCAGCCATAGGGCTTCGCTTCAGCCTGCGACGTCGTGGACGCGATGGTGCCGGTCACGGCGAGCGCGGTGAGGGCGAGAGCGGCGAACTTGGTCTTGATCGACATGGAATACTCCATCCTGTGTGGGGCGGCGCCGGTGTGGTCCGCATGCCCGTTGGACGGAGGCTGTCCGGTTCCGGTTCGAAGACCTTGCCGGAAATATGGTTTCGCGAATTGTTTCGTCGCGTTTGTCAGGACGAAGCAATCGCGGTCAGCTGTCGCGAAATGCGCTCGGATCGAACCGGTCGACGTCGGCAAGCAGCTCGCAGAACGCGCGCGCGCCGTGCTCGATCAGCTTCGCGCCCTTCTCGGCCGAGGCCTTGGTCGCATCGCCGATCGCGCCGCTCGGATTGAGGTCCTGCGCCTGCCAGGCGAACGGCGCCGGCCGCTGCGTCGACAGAAAACGATGATCCTTCTCGATCTGCACGCTCGCCGGCTTGAAGTCCGCGATCGCTTCCTTGCGCACGGCGTGCGGATATTTCGCCAGCATGATCGAGGTCTCGACCGCGCCGCCATGAATGCCGTGGCGCAATTCGCCGGCGTCGAACAGCCCGTCCGGCGCGCCGAAGCGCGACCAGCTCGTGGTCACCACCAGCATCTGATGGTGCGCGCGCAGATCCTGCGCCACCAGCTGCATCGCGGCGGAATTGCCGCCATGGCTGGTCACGATCACGAGCTTCCTGACGCCCGCGCGCGCCACGCTCTCGCCGAGCGCCATCCAGCTCTTCAGCGCCACGTTGGTCGGCAAGGTCAAGGTGCCCGGAAAATCGATGTGCTCGGTTGAGATGCCGACCGGCTGCAACGGCAGGAACGTGGCGGGAGTGGTCGCCGGGAGCAACTCTCGCACCCGCGAAAGATAGGCCTCGCCGATCATGACGTCGGTTCCGAGCGGCAGATGCGGCCCGTGCTGCTCGGTCGCGGCCAGCGGCAGCACCGCGATCCAGCGCGCGGCCGCATCCCTGGCGATATCGGGCCAGTGGATGGCGGTCCAGTCGCGGGACGGAAGCTGAGAAGTCATCAAGCCGGTCGTTTCAATACAAGCGTTTCACGGGATGGATTTGCAGGCTAGTTTGTTTAACATCATAACGGGTTCGCGTCTCCGGGCGCGGTCCGCGTCTTCCCGCCTTCCATCATGGGCCATAATGATCGACGGAGTCCAACCATGATCCCGGCCTTTTTGCTGCGAGCGTTAACCACAAGCCTTCTGACCGCCGCGCTTTGCGTCGCCGCGGCGCTTGCCCCGGCGCGGGCGCAGACCTCAGACAAGACCTTGGACAAGGTCTCGTTCGGCACCAATTGGGTCGCCGAGGGCGAGCATGGCGGCTTCTTCCAGGCGCTCGCCGACGGCACCTACAAAAAATACGGCCTCGACGTCACCATCGTGCCGGGCGGTCCCAACGAGAACAACCGCATGCTGCTGATCGCGGGCAAGCTCGACTTCTTCATGAGCGCGAACTCGCTGCAGACCTTCGACGCCGTGACCAACAACGTGCCGCTGGTCGCCGTCGCCGCCATGTTCCAGAAGGATCCGCAGGTCTTCCTGACCCATCCCGAGGTCAAGGCGACAAAGATCGAGGATCTGAAGCCGCTCACGCTTTTGATCTCGAAGGAGGGCATTACCAGCTACTTCCAGTGGCTGAAGTCCGAATACGGTTTCGACGAGAACAAGGTGAAGCCCTACACCTTCAACCCGCAGCCCTTCATCGTGAACAAGCAGACCGCGATGCAGGGCTACGTCACCTCGGAGCCCTTCGCGGTCGAGAAGGCCGCCGGCTTCAAGCCGAACGTGCTGCTGCTCGCCGATTACGGCTTCAACTCCTACTCGACGCTGATCGAGACCCGCCGCGACCTGGTCGACAAGAAGCCTGACTTCGTGCAGCGCTTCGTCGATGCCTCGATCGTCGGCTGGTACCACTACGTCTACGGCGACAACTCGGCCGGCAATGCGATGATCAAGAAGCTCAATCCCGACATGAACGACGAGCTGCTCGCCTACTGCGTCGCCAAGATGCGCGAGCACGGCATCGTCGATTCCGGCGATTCCATCAAGAACGGCATCGGCGCCATGACCGATGAGCGGATGGCGAGCTTCTTCGACAAGATGGTGCGCGCCGGCGTGGTCAAGAGCGCCATCGACTATCGCCAGGGCTACACGCTGCGCTTCGTCAACAAGGCGGTCGGCGCCGAGCTCCGGCCGAAGAACTGACTATGATCCGATCTGTTTCAGCATCGGCAGTCGACCTCTCCGTTGATAGGAGAAAGCAATCGCGCATGGCGTCCGTGAAGCTCGCCCGCGGGCTTCCTTCGCCTCTCCCGCTTGCGGGGGAGGCCGGCGCGCGCGTAGCGCGGGCCGGGTGGGGGCTCTCTCTCCGATACGAAAAGCGGAGAGAGCCCCCACCCCAGCCCTCCCCCGCAAGCGGGAGAGGGAGCCGACCGCCGCTGCCTCCCGAGTCTCCTATGCGATCGTCACGTTGTTCGCCGCGTAGAGAGGTGTCTTTCTCAGCTCGGCTGCGCTCACCGCTATCCCGCCGCCGATGGTAGAGAGCATCTTGCCGAATACCGACGCCAGTAACCTCGCCGTGCGCCTGCGCGGCGTCAGCAAGACCTATGACAGCGGCGTGAGGGCGCTCGGGCCGCTCGACCTCGATGTGAGGCGAGGCGAGTTCGTCTCGCTGCTCGGGCCCTCCGGTTGCGGCAAGTCCACCGCGCTGCGGCTCATTGCGGGTCTCGCCGCGCCAAGCGCCGGCACTGTCGAGGTCTCGCATCATGGCGCGGAGCAGCGGGGCAGCCATCGCATCGGCTTCGTATTCCAGGAGCCGACCCTGATGCCGTGGGCCACCGTGCGCGACAATGTCCGCCTGCCGCTGAAGCTTGCGCGGCTGCCCGCGACCAGCGCCGATGCGCGCATCGATGCGGCGCTGGATCAGGTCGGGCTTGCGGAGTTCGCGAGGGCCTATCCGCGCGAATTGTCCGGCGGCATGAAGATGCGGGTGTCGCTGGCGCGCGCGCTGGTGACCGATCCGGATGTCCTTCTGATGGACGAGCCGTTCGCGGCGCTCGACGAGATCACGCGATTTCGCCTCAACAACGACCTGCTGTCGCTGTGGCGCAGCCTGCACAAGACCGTCATCTTCGTGACGCACTCGGTGTTCGAGTCGGTCTATCTGTCGCAGCGCGTGATCGTGATGACCGCGCGCCCGGGCCGGATCGGCGCCGAGTTTCGCATCACCTCGCCGGAGCCGCGCGGCGAGGAATTCCGCACCTCGGCCGAATATGCCGCGTTCTGCCGCGAGGTCTCCAGCGCGCTGGCGCCATCCTATGCAGGGCAGGCGGGCGCATGAAATCTCCGCAGGACATTGTCCGTTTTCTGCTGCCGCTTGCGGTGTTCGCCGCTGGCCTCGTGCTCTGGGAAGCCATCGTCCGCGGCTATGGCATCCAACCTTACGTGTTGCCGAGCCCGCTGTTGGTGCTGAAGACGCTGGTTGCGGACTGGCCGGTGCTGTCGCAATCGCTCGGCGTCACGCTGCTGACCACGCTCGAAGGCTTCGTTGCCGCCGCAATCGGCGGCATCGTGCTGGCGCTGTTGTTCAACCAGTCGAAATGGCTGGAATATTCGCTGTTCCCCTATGCCGTGGTGCTGCAGGTCACGCCCGTCATCGCGATCGCGCCGCTGCTCCTGATCTATCTGCAGCAGCAGACCGCGGTGATCGTCTGCGCCTGGATCGTGGCGTTCTTTCCGGTGCTGTCGAACACGACGCTCGGCCTCAACTCGGTCGATCGCAACCTCGCCGGATTGTTTCAACTTTATGGCGCCTCACAGCTGCAGACGCTGCTGTTCCTGAAGCTGCCCGCGGCGCTGCCCTATATCCTCGGCGGCCTGCGCATCGCCGGCGGGCTGTCGCTGATCGGCGCCGTGGTCGCGGAGATCGCGGCGGGCAGCGCCGGCGCCGGCTCGGGCCTCGCCTTCCGGATCGCTGAATCAGGCTACCGGCTGAATATTCCCCGCATGTTCGCAGCACTTCTGCTGCTATCGCTGGCCGGGATTGTCATCTATGGGTTGCTGGCGCTAGTTTCGCACCTGTTGTTGCGGCGTTGGCATGAAAGCGCGTTAGGAAAGGACAGTTGATGGCCCCGATTTCTTCCGAAAAGATCGATCTGTTGATCTATGGACCGATCCGGCCAATCCTCGAAAACGGCTTTCCCGATCAATTCGTGCTGCATCGCGCCGAGAGCCGCGGCGACCTCGAGCGGCTGACGCCCGATACGTTGGCCAAGATCCGCGGCATCGCCGTCACCTATCACACGATGGCGACCGACAAGACCGCGCTGGCGCTGTTTCCCAAGCTGGAAATCGTCGGCAGCTTCGGCGTCGGCTACGACCACGTCGATTCCGCCTATGCGCGCGATCACAATATCGTGGTCACCAATACGCCCGACGTGCTGACCGAGGAGGTCGCCGACGTCGCGATGGGCTTGTTGATCGCGACGTTGCGCGAATTCGTCAAGGCCGACCGCTATGTGCGCTCCGGGCTGTGGCAGACCCAGAATTATCCGCTCAGCGTCGGCTCGCTGCGCGACCGCAAGATCGGCATCGTCGGCATGGGCCGGATCGGCCAGGCGATCGGACGCCGGCTCGACGCCTCGCGGGTGCCGGTGTCCTATCACTCGCGCAATCCGTCGAAAGACGTCTCCTACAAGCACTATCCCGATCTGATCGAGATGGCGAAGGCGGTCGACACCTTGATCGTCATCGTGCCGGGCGGCGCCTCGACGGCGAAGATGATCAATGCCGACGTCTTGAAGGCGCTCGGTCCGCGCGGCGTGCTGATCAATGTCGCGCGCGGCTCGGTGGTCGACGAGCCGGCGCTGGTCGCGGCGCTGAAGTCCGGCACCATCCTGGCCGCCGGTCTCGACGTGTTCGCGGCCGAGCCGAACGTGCCGGACGAATTGAAGGCGATGCAGAACGTCGTGCTGCTGCCGCATATCGGCTCGGCCTCGGTGGTCACGCGCAACGCGATGGACCAGCTCGTGGTCGACAACATCAAGAACTGGTTTGCCGGCAAGCCGCCGCTGACGCCGGTTGCCGAAACGCCCGTCAAGGATCGCTGATGTCGTTGTCCCGCTTCAATGCCGTGCTGTGTCTGCTGCTGGCCGCGTGCGGTCCGGCAGCGGCGCAGGACGTCACGACGTTGAAGAGGGACATGATCGGGCAGTGGGAGCTCGCCACCACCGAGCGCAGCAAGACCTGCGTCGTGACGCTGAAGGGCGATACGGCGCCGCAAGGCTTCAAGCTCGAGCTCGAGCCCGCCTGCGCCGCCGCGCTGCCCTTCACCAAGGACATCACCGGCTGGAGCATCAAGGGCCTCGGCGACATCGTGCGGCTGCAGAACGCGGCCGGCGAGGCGGTGATCGATTTCACCGAGGTCGAGACCGGCATCTTCGAAGGCATGCGCACCAACGAGGGTGTCTATATCCTGCAAAACCTTGCCGCGGCGCGCTCGCTCGCCAAGTCGATGGACCAGATGATCGGCGACTGGTCGATGGTGCGCGGCAACGGCCAGGCGATCTGCACGCTGGTGCTGACCAACACCGACGCCGGCAACGACAATTTCCAGGTGTTCCTGAAAGGCAAATGCGATCCGGCAGTCGCTTCCTTCAACCCGGCCATGTGGCGGCTCGATCACGGCCAGATGCTCCTGATGTCGGCCAAGGGCGAGACCTGGCAGTTCGAGGCCGACGACAACGCCCAGTGGCGCCGCGTCCCGGACAGCGCCGACCCGCTGATCATGCTGCGGGAGCAGTAGGTCGGGTGCTGCTTCGTAGCCCGCATGAGCGCAAGCGATATGCGGGGTGTCGCGCGCGGCTCCCGGGTATCGCTTCGCTCACCCGGGCTACGGGACTGCCACAAGCTCCGGGTCGTCCCTGCTTTCGCAGGGTCGACGATGGGGGCCGGTATGATCTGCCTTTGCCCGAAAAATAATTCCCGCCCCGCTGTCGATTCACCCCCTCCCGGATCGTCGTTCCCCATAGCGAGCCGGTCTTGCGGCGATCATCGCCGCGTCTCGCCCAACAGGAGTTTTCCGATGCGCTTCATGTATATCGTCACCTCGCCCCAGCCCCCGGGCCCGCCGACGCCGGCTCTGATGGAGGCGATGGGCAGGCTTGCCGAGCGGGAAATCAAGGCGGGCCGCATGATCGACACCGGCGGGCTGCTGCCGGTCGCGATGGGCGCCCAGGTCCGCATCACCGACGGCAAGCTCAACGTCGTCGATGGGCCCTTCGTCGAGACCAAGGAGATGATCGGCGGCTACGCGATCTTCGAGCTCCGCAACAAGGAGGAGGCGGTCGCCGCCGCGGTGGAGTTCATGCAGCTGCACAAGGAGCATATGCCGGGCTGGGAGGGGACCTGCGAGGTTCGCCCGTTCGCCACCCCGGGCGCCGACGGCGGCTGTCAGATCGATGTGTCCGCCTGCGCCTGATGCGCCGCGCGAACGGGGCGTTCTCAAGCGAAGTGGACGCCGGTTCGCGTGAAGAAAGCGCGTCAAGGCAATAATCCAGGTCGGCGGCGATGACGGCCGCCGACATCCAGGCCACGATCCTTGCGGTGTGGCGCATCGAGCAGCCGCGGCTGATCACCAGCCTGTCGCGGATGCTGCGCGACGTGCCGCTCGCCGAGGACCTGACCCAGGAGGCGCTGGTCGCCGCGCTCGAGCATTGGCCGGCGGATGGCGTGCCGGAGAAACCGGGTGCCTGGCTGATGGCGACCGCCAAGCGCCGCGCGCTCGACCATCTGCGCCGCAACCGCATGCTGGCCGAGAAGCATGGCGTGATCGCGCACGACCTGGCGCGGGAGCAGGAGACCATGCCCGACTTCGATGCCGCGCTCGACGACGATATCGGCGACGAATTGCTGCGGCTGATCTTCACCGCCTGCCATCCGCGCCTGTCGCGGGAGGCGCGCGCCGCGCTGGCGCTTCGGATGATCTGCGGCCTCACCACCGAGGAGATCGCACGCGCCTTCCTGCAGGCGGAGGCGACCATCGCCCAGCGCATCGTGCGCGCCAAGCGGACGCTGTCGGAATCGGGGTTTGCCTACGAGACGCCGCGCGGCGAGGAGCTGTCGGAGCGGCTCGCCTCCGTGCTCGAGGTCGTCTATCTCATTTTCAACGAGGGCTATACCGCGGCAAGCGGCGACGAATGGCTGCGGCCGCAGCTCTGCAACGAGGCGCTGCGCATGGGCCGCGTGCTGACCTCGATCGCGCCATCGGAGCCGGAGGCGCACGGGCTGCTGGCGCTGATGGAGTTCAACGCCTCGCGGATGGCGGCGCGCACCGATGCGTCCGGTGAACCGATTCTGCTGATGGACCAGAACCGCGCGCGGTGGGATCGCCTGCAGATCCGCCGCGGGCAGCTCGCACTGGCGTGCGCCCGCGAGCTCGGCGGCGCCGGCGGCTTCTATGCGCTGCAGGCCGCGATCGCCGCCTGCCACGCCGCGGCCGGCACGCCTGATGCAACCGACTGGAACCGCATCGCCGCGCTGTACGGCGATCTCGCCGCGCTGCTGGATTCACCCGTGATCGAGCTCAACCGCGCGGTTGCGATCGGCATGGCCGAGGGGCCGCTTGCCGCGCTCGCGATCGTCGACAGCCTCGCGGATGAGCCGGTGCTGAAATCCTATCATCTGCTGCCGAGCGTGCGCGGCGATCTGCTGCACAGGCTGAGCCGTTTCGCGGAGGCGCATGCCGCGTTCGAGGCCGCCGCCGCGCTGGCCGGCAATTCGCGCGAGCGTGAGTTCCTCAAGCGGCGCGCCGCGATCGCCGCGCGTGCCGCGCAGGATCATGGCTGCCGCTGACGGCTCCGCGATTCGGCGGAGCGAAACCACGTAGCCCGCATGAGCGAAGCGACATGCGGGTCTTTGCCACGAGTGACCCCGGGTGTCGCTTCGCTCACCCGGGCTACAAGGTTGCTGCGGGTCGTCGTGTCCGCGATTTCGACTCAAACCTGCGGCATGCTCGGACGAAATTCTTTTGGACCGGGAACTGTCACCATGACGAAGCCATCCGTGCTGGCGATCGGCCTCGACCCGACCTTCGTCGATCTGTCCGTCATGCCGCAGTTCACGCCCGAACTGGTGCGCAGCTATCTCGACGCACAGATCGAGGGCCTGCGGACGCTCGGCTACGACGTCGAGAGCTGCCTGATCGACCTCGGCGATACGGCGGAAGCCGTAACGGCGGCGGCCCTCAACGCGCGCCGCTACGACTGCGTCGTGATCGGTGCCGGGCTGCGCGAGCCGCCGGAGCGGCTCTTGCTGTTCGAGACGGTCCTCAATCTGGTGCACCGGCTCGCCCCCGATGCCGCCATCTGCTTCAACACCAGGCCGGCCGACACCGCCGCGGCCGTGCAACGCTGGGTCAAGCCCTAGGACGCAAGATGAGCGTCGCCTCGAGCCGGCGAATCGGGGTCGGCGCGCTGCCCGCCGCCCAAGGCGGACGCTCGGGCCGGGTCCGGCCCGCTGCCGGCATTGGCCGGGGGCGCGGCGCGAAGGCCCGGCGGTTGTTGCCGGCGGCAACCTATGACACCATTCAGAGTCCGATTTGTTTTAGACTTTGGAAGCCTATGCCGCGCCGCAAATTTGACTGGGAAAAGCTGACGGACGAGCAGTTGCTCGCGCAACCGCTCAGCCGTCTGAGGGTTGCCGTCGAGGGCACTTGGCTCGCCGATTGTGTGAATACGCTCTATGAAGAGCTCGAGGAGCGCGGCGTCCGGTTGCGGCCGCACACATGGATCTCGAGCGAATGGTTCAGCCCGGCCGATGTGCCCGGCATCGCGATCCCGTTCTACCTCGCCCATCCCCGCCTGATGAAGCTCGAGAAGAAGATGATGCTCGACGTCGAGGGCGCCTCGTGGTCCGAGTGCATGGCCATTCTCCGCCACGAGGCGGGGCACGCCGTGCAGCACGGCTACCAGCTGCAGCGCCGCCGGCGCTGGCAGCAGCTGTTCGGCCCGTCGTCGCAGCACTACCCGCGCTACTACCGGCCCAATCCGGCCAGCCGCAATTATGTCCAGCATCTTCGGCTCTGGTACGCGCAGAGCCATCCGGACGAGGACTTCGCCGAGACTTTCGCGGTGTGGCTGCGGCCGCGCTCGAACTGGCGGACGCGCTATGCCGGCTGGCCCGCGCTGAAGAAGCTCGAATATGTCGACGAGCTGATGGGCGAGATCGCCGGCAAGCGGCCGCTGCTCGCGACGCGCGAACGGGTCGATCCGCTGCATACGCTCAAGCAAACGCTCGCCGAGCACTACAGGAAGAAGCAGGCATTCTACGCCTTCACGCCGCCGAAGACCTACGACCGCGATCTCTCCAAGCTGTTCTCCGCCGATCCGCGGCATTATCGGCGTCCGCCGGCCGCGGCCTTCATCAGGCGGCACCGCGCCCAGATCAGGCAGTTGGTGGCGCGCTGGACCGGCGAGAACCAGTTGACGCTCGATGCCGTGCTCGATGACATGATCTCGCGCTGCCGCGAGCTCAATCTGCGTGCCGTCGGCCCCGAGCAGAAGCTCGTGACAAACTTCACCATTCTGCTGACCGCCAAGACCATGCACGCGCTGTTCGGCCCGTCGCGCCGGAAATGGATCGCGCTATGAAACAGCTTCGCATTCTGGTGCTGATGCACCCGGACTGTGTGCCGCCCGACTCCAGCGATGGATACAGCGCGCGGGAGATCAACGAGTGGAAGACGGAATACGACGTCGTCAGTACCCTGCGCGCGGCCGGCCATGAGGTTCGTCCGCTCGGCGTGCAGGAGGAAATCAAGCCGGTGCGCGACGAGATCGAGGGCTTCAAGCCGCACGTCGTGTTCACGCTGCTGGAGGAGTTTCACTACGACGTCGTGTACGACCAGCACATCGCGAGCTATCTCGAGCTGATGAAGATCGCCTATACCGGATGCAACCCGCGCGGCCTGATCCTGGCGCGCGGCAAGGATCTGTCCAAGACGCTGGTGCACCATCGCCGGATCCCGGTGCCGGCCTTCGCGGTGTTTCCGATGCGCCGCAAGGTCAAGCGGCCGCCGCGTCTCGAGTTGCCGCTGATCGTCAAGAGCCTGAGCAGCGATGGATCGCTCGGTATCTCGCAGGCGTCGATCGTCGATACCGACGAGAAGCTCGCCGAGCGCGTCGCCTTCATCCATGAGCGGATCGGAACGGCTGCGATCGCCGAGCAGTTCATCGAGGGACGCGAGCTCTATGTCGGCGTGCTCGGCAACAACCGGCTGCGGGTGCTGCCGGTGTGGGAATTGAAATTCGGCAGCATGGGCGGCCCTGCTGCGCGCCAGATCGCCACCGAAAAGGTCAAGCACGATACCAGCTATCAGGAGCGGGTCGGGATTGCCGATGGCCCGGCCGAAGACCTCACGCCGGAACTATCCGCCCATATTCAACGGCTGGCGAAGCGCATCTACCGGACCTTGGGGCTCGACGGCTATGCGCGCATCGACTTCCGCCTGTCCACCAACGGCGTTCCGTATTTCATCGAAGCCAATCCCAATCCCGAGATCGCCAAGAGCCAGGAGTTCGCGACGGCCGCCGGGCATGACGGGCTCAACTATCCGGATCTGCTGCAGCGCATCGTGACGCTCGGAATAAGCCGCGCCAAGGCCGGCGCATCGCTGGGCTGACTCGAGGTCGTCAAAGGCTGCGCTGCATCGGATGGCGTCGCGCATCTTTGGGGATGAACATCGCAAACGTTTCCCTAACGCGCGCGGCCGGCGTCACGTTGCCGGCGGCTGCGGACACAGGGGCCGCCGTCGGATGAAACGCGTCCGGTTCCGGCCAGCGCCGTGCAAGGACTTCGTTTACCGAAACCGGCATGGCGAGCCCATCACTGCGGCAGCTGTCGTAGACGTACAAACCGGCAAGAAAAATCGATACGACAACAAGGATCGTCCTGAAAATCGGCATTGTGTTTGCGCCTTCTTGATTGAGGCGGACAATGCCCGGTGACGGTGAACCGCGCGTTTAGCGCCGAGGCCGATCGGCCGATACGGTTCCCAACTCATGAACGGAGGCTTGCGTAAACGGCCCGCTTACCAATGCCTTCAAGGTTGCGGCAACCAGCTTTCCTCACCGGCGAGAAAGAAGTCTCTGGCATTGAGAGACCAACAACAAGACTGAGGAGGCACCATGTTCGTCGCCATTCGAGTCATGATCCTGATCGCCAGTGCATACGCCGGCTCGGCCGTTGCAGAGATGCAGTTTGGGCCGCTGCCGAGCCTTGCGGCTTCGTCCGCGCCGTAGCGCCGGCAGGGAGGCGACGCGCGTTACGCCGGACTGGGCGTCATCGCGCCGACCCCGATTGTGCGGGCTGCGTTTTCCGTCATCCTCGTCGCCGTCAGCCGCAGGAAATACAGCGACAGTCCCGGGTTGCGCTCGCACAGCTTCCTAAGCGCGCCGTCGCTGATCCAGAGCAGATCGACGTCGGTCGCGGCTTGAGCGGTCTGCGTGCGGCGGCGCTCGAGCGAAAACAGCCCGATCTCGCCGAACAGTTCGCCCGCCGAGACCCCGCGATCGATCTCGGGAAACCTGACCTCGCCGGACACGACCATGTACAGCAGGTCGGCGTCGTCGCCCTTCCGGAAGATCGTTTCTCCCGCCTTGACGTGCTTCGGCTGCATGAATGGCTGCAGCCAGTTCGGAGAAAGGTCCGTCGCTGCAGCACGCTTCGCTTTCCGAAGCAGCCGAACCATCTGGAACAGCAGCACCACGTTCAGCGGCAGCAGAATGATATGCAGGATGAGCACCGGGTAGATCCCGTCGCCCAATCCATAGCTGATGAACGCCAGATTGCTGAATATCGCGACAGCGCGCAGGCTCAGCATCGTGCTCATGCAGAACGTCAGCAACACGAGAGCCGACGCCAGATAACCCAAACCATCGATCAACGTCATGACAACGCCCACTGGAAATGAATTGCAAGCAAACCGATCTGAAACGACCGGCAACATACACCAGGGCATTCATTTTCCTGAGCGGAAATATCGCCGGCCCGCGCTTGCGGCGGTGCACGCGTCGTGACGCGGCCTCAGCTCGACGAACGTGCGCGCGAGCCGCCTGCGCGCGCGGCCGGCGACCGATTTTGCCGCCTCTCGCGCGGCCTCGGCCTTGCGAATGATCGTCGTCACCGCGGACGCCGGCGACGCCGCGACGAAGGCGACATCCTTCGTCTTCGAGAGGCCGCCGATGCCTTCGCACGGTGCTTCGCTCGGCAAGTCGATGCGGATGGCGAGCGTGTCGGCATGCTTGATCCGGTCCTCCGCCTTGGTGCCGGTGATGATCCGGACATAGTCGCGGGTCAGCTGTTCCGCGGCGGAACTTCGCCGCTATTCGCATTGGAACTTCGAGGCTTTCCGTAGCTTTATGGAAGGTAGCCACGTTGGGATGCACGATGTTCCGACCGTTTTCCGCTGCGCGTTTTGCTCTTGTCCTTTTGCTCGTGTCGGCCGCGCCGGCGGTGGCCGCGGGTCTCGATGCCGCCGCGATCAATGACGAGGCGGCGCCGCCGGCAAGATTGCCGGACCGTCGTCAGCTCAGCGCCTTCATTGCCAGGCTCGAGATCCTGCTCGACCGCGCGCATTTTTCTCCCGGCGAGATCGACGGCAAACTTGGCGACAACGCGCAGAAGGCGCTCAGGGCGTTTGCCGAGGCGAGTGGAGTGCCCTTCGACAAGGCGGTGACGGCGGAGCTCTGGAGCAGTCTCACCGCCGCCAGCGACGGGCCTGCGATCGTCAGCTACACGATCGTCGATGCCGACGTGAAGGGACCGTTCGTGAAGAGGATCCCCGCGAAGATGGAGAGCATGAAGAGCCTGCCGGCACTGGGCTACACCAGTCCGCGCGAAGCGCTCGCGGAGAAATTCCACATGAGCGAGGCGCTGCTTCAGGCGCTCAATCCGGGACGGAAGTTCAACAAGGCCGGCGAGACCATTGCGGTTGCGAACGTCGTCGACGCCGGAAACGCAACGCCGATCGCGCGCGTCGTGGTCGACAAGACCAGGCAGACGCTCAGCACGTTCGATGCAGCAGGCAAGCTGCTCGGTTTCTATCCTGCGACGGTCGGCAGCGCGGATAAGCCGACGCCGAGCGGAGCGCTGAAGGTGACGGCGATCAACAAGAACCCGACCTATCGCTACAATCCAAAATACGCGTTCAAGGGCGTCAGATCGAAGACGCCCTTCACGATCAGGCCCGGTCCGAACAACCCGGTCGGTGTGATCTGGATCAACCTCTCGGGAGAAGGCTATGGCATTCACGGCACGCCCGATCCCGGCAAGATCTCCAAGGCGGAGTCGCACGGCTGCGTCCGGCTCACCAACTGGGACGTGCAGCGCGTCGCGGTCGGTGTCGCGAAGGGCACGCCGGTTGCGTTCGTCGACAGCGCGACAAGTTTAGGAGCGGTGACCGAGACGCGCTGACCGTGACGCAACATCGTTCACGCATCAGCAACCGACAGAAATATCGGCGCGCTCGAGAGATGATGCGCAGCCTGCGAAGCAAAGCGGCTCCGCTTTCCACGCCTAGCGCGAGATTCGCTGGTATGCCAATGTCGCGTCGTGCCAAACCCGCAGGAGGTCAGCATGCGAACGATCATAACGAACATAGTGGGAGCACTCTGCGCCATCGCGATGGTCGCGAGCGCACACGCAGCGGTCAAGGAGGAGCCGGTAACCTACAGCGACGGCGAGACCACGATGAAGGGCTTCGTCGTCTATGACGACGCGACCCAGGCCAAGCGGCCCGGCATCGTCATGGTGCATGAATGGTGGGGCATCACCCCGCATATCCATAACGAGGCGCGGAAGTTCGCGGAGCAGGGCTACGTGGCCTTCATCGCGGACATGTACGGTGACGCCAAGACCGCCGACAACCCGAAGGACGCCGGCGCGCTCTCCGGGTCGGTGATGAAGAACCCGAAGGTGATGGAGCAGCGCTTCAACGCCGCACGCGAGCGACTTGCCGAGCAGGCCTCGGTCAATCCGCAGCGGATCGGCGCCGTCGGTTACTGCTTCGGCGGCGCGGTGGTGCTGAACATGGCGCGCACCGGCGCCGATCTCGCCGCTGTCGCCGGCTTCCACGCCTCGCTCGGTCTCAACACTCCCGCACCGGCGCCGGGCACCGTCAAGGCGAAAATCCTGATCCTGAACGGCGCCGACGACCCGTTCGTGAAGCGCGAGCAGTACGATGCGCTGAAGAAGGATTTCGACGCGGCGAAGGCCGACTACCGCATCGTCGAGTATCCCGGTGCGGTGCACGCGTTCACCAACCCCGAGGCCACCGAGCTCGGCAAGAAGTTCAATTTGCCGCTCAGATACGACGCCAAGGCCGATCAGGAATCCAAGGCCGAAGCCGCCAAGCTGTTTGCCGCCAACCTCAAGAAATAAACCAAAGGGCCACCCAAACGGTGGTCCTTTTTCATTCGTGGCTGCTTTGGCCGCGGAAGTGGCAGGGCCGCGGCCTCGCTGGCGCGTTCGCGCCTTGAAGCCATGCGGAAGACGCAGCCGGCCGCGCGGATGCCAGCCGTCTCGCACGGTTGCCACGGGGCGCTCCCCGGCCGATGATGCGCAAAACGGATCAGAACAATCGAGAGGGAGCGAATGCGCGGGCGTCGTGTGCTGATGGAATCGTTCGTGTCGCACGGCGTGCGTCATATCTTCGGCAATCCCGGCACGACCGAAACGCCGCTGCTCGACAGCCTGCCGGCATTTCCGCAACTCGAATACATCATGGCGCTGCATGAAGGTGTCGCGGTCAGCGCCGCCAGCTTCTACGCGCAGGCGTCGGGGCGCGTCACTGTCGCCAACCTGCACGTCGCTCCCGGCCTCGGCAACGGCATCGGCTCGCTGTACGGCGCGCTGAAGGCAGGTTCGCCCGTGGTCGTGACGGCCGGCCAGCAGGATACCCGGATGCGACTCAACAACCCGCTGCTCGGCCACGACCTCGTTGCGATGGCGGCACCGGTGACCAAGTGGAGCGTGCAGATCGAGCGCGCCGACGAGATCGCGCCGATCATGCGACGCGCGTTCAAGGTGGCGACCGATGCGCCGCAAGGGCCGGTGTTCGTGTCGCTGCCGATCGACGTCATGGAACAGGAGACCGCGGTCGACGCGTCGACGCCCGATCGTTTGTGGCGATCGACGCGCCGCGATCCGGAAGGCATCGAAGCGCTTGTCGCGCTGCTTCTCAAGTCGAAAAAGCCGGCCATCATCGCCGGTGACGACGTGGCACGATCGGGCGGCGAACAGGCGCTGGTGGTGCTCACGGAGGCGATCGGCGCCACCGTGTGGTTCGAGGGGCTCCGCCATCACGCGCCGTTCCCGACCAGTCATCCGAGCTATCGTCAGTCGCTCCCCGGCGACGCCCGGCAGGTGCGCAAGGCGCTCGGCGATGCCGATCTCGTGCTGCTGATCGGCGGTCCGTTCTTTGAGGACATCTGGTTTGCGCCTGGTGGCCACATCCCTGACGGCGCGTTCGTGCTGCAGATCGAGGCCTCTGCCGAACGCCTCGCGCTCAACAACCGGCTCGATGCCGGCATCGTCGGCGATATCGCCGTCAGCGTCAGTGCCTTGACGGAGACGGTGCGTGCACAGGCGAGCGCGGACTTCAGGCAGGCCGCGCAGAACCGCAATGCCGCGCTGGCCGAATTGCAGGCGAAGGAGAAGGAGGCCTATCGCGCGCGCCTCGAGAAAAGCTGGGACCGGCAGCCGACTGCGATGCCGCGCGTCACGGCGGAGCTGCGTCGCGGGCTGCCCGATGACGTCGTCATCGTCGATGAAAGCATCACGGCGAGCCTCGATCTCGCGCGCGCCTTCGACTATCGCGGCTTCGGCGACTATTTCGGCGGTCGCGGCGGCGGCATCGGCCAGGGCCTCGCCGGGGCAATCGGCGTCAAGGTCGCGATGCCGGATCGTCCGGTGGTCGCCATCTCCGGTGACGGTTCGGCGATGTATGCGATCCAGGCGCTGTGGACTGCCGCGCACCACAAGCTTGCGATCGTGTTCGTGGTGCTGGCGAACCGCGAGTACCGCATCCTCAAGCACAATGTGGATGTCTGGCGGCAGAATTTCGAAGCCGGCACCCAGCACCCCTATCAGAACATGGATATCACCGGCCCCGCGCTCGACTTCGTGCATCTCGCGGCCGGCATGGGCGTCGAGGCGGTCAGGGTCGAGAAGGCCGGCGACATTGCCGGTGCCGTCGCAAAGGCTGTCGCGGCGCAGCGGCCGTACCTCGTCGAGATCGCAATCGAAGGCAAGCGCTGACCCGAAGGAGTTTCTCATGGCGGGCATTCTGGACGGCAAGGCTGCATTGGTGACGGGCGGCGGCTCCGGCATCGGCCGGGCGACGGCGATCGCGATGGCGCGTGAAGGCGCACGCGTAGCGGTGTCCGACCTCTCGATGGACGGCATCGAGGAGACGGTCGCCTTGATCAATGCCGCCGGCGGCCAGTCGATCGCGATCCAGGGCGACGTCACCGACGAGGCCGATGTCGCGAACATGGTGGCGCGCACGGTGTCGGCGTTCGGGCGCATCGATTGCGCGTTCAACAATGCTGGCGTTGCCGGGCGTTCCGTCGGCCCGCCCGGCCAGCGCATTCATGAACTCACGCAAGCCTCGGTGGCCAAGATGTTCTCGGTGAATCTGATGGGCGTGTTCCTGTGCCTGAAATACGAGATCGCGCAAATGCTCAAACAGGGCGGTGGCGGCGCCATCGTCAACACGGCCTCGATCGCAGGCCTGGTCGGCCTCGCAACGTCCGGCCACTATGTCGCGACCAAGCATGGTGTTGTCGGACTGACCAAGTCCGCCGCGATCGAATATGCCCAGGACGGCATCCGCGTGAACTGCGTCAATCCCGGATACATCAAGACGCCGATGACCAGGGAGACGATGGACGAACGTTACGACGAGATCATCGCCAAGGTGCCGGTCCGTCGCCTGGGCGTGCCCGAGGAAATCGCGGAAGCCGTGGTCTGGATGTGCTCGGACAAGGCGTCGTTCATGACAGGCGCATCGCACGTGGTCGACGGCGGCTACAGCGCCGCCTGATCTTTCGAAGGGCCTAAGTCCCACGTCTTGTCTGTGAAAGGCCAGCTTCCCTTAGGGTGGACCGGCCCTCGAGCTCGCCCTTTGCAGCAAGCGGACATCGCGGCAGCGCGGAATGACGTCAAAGCTTGATCCAAGCGGCTTTTGAAGGGCTTGCGCCAACCAGCCGTGCGTACCTGTGGGTTGATCCGTCTCGGCAGCTCACGTAGTCGTTCGCGATGAACGAACGTCCGGCCAACGCCAAGGCTGCAGCCCTTCCGGATACGAAAGCCATCCTGCTCGGGGTCGCATGCGGCCTCGGCGCGGCGCTGTGCTGGGCGCTCGGCTTCGTGGCGACCCGGCACGGCCTCAAGGTCGGGTTCACGCCCGTCGACCTGCTGATGCATCGCTTCCTGTGGTCGGGCATCGCCTTCCTGCCGCTCGTTGTGCGCGCCGGCCTCCGCGATCTCTGCGGCATCGGCTGGGGCCGCGGCATGGCGCTGATGCTGCTGGGCGGGCCGGTGATGTCGCTGATCAGCTATGCCGGCTTCATGTTCGTGCCGCTGGGGCATGGCAGCGTGATCCAGCCGTCCTGCGCGACGCTGGGCGGATTGTTTCTCGCGGTCGTCCTGCTGAAGGAATCGGTCTCGCTCTCGCGGGCAGCCGGCGCTGTCGTCATTGTCGTCGGCCTTGCCGTGATCGGCAGCGAGTCGATCGGCCATATGGGGCCGAGCGCCGTGATGGGCGATCTGATCTTCGTTGCGACCGGATTGATGTTCGCGGGCTTCGCCACGCTGGTGCGCTATTGGCGTGTCTCGGCGTTCTCCGTGGCCAGCGTGATCAGCGTGTTGTCGCTCTCGCTGTTTCCACTGTACGCCGTCTCGGGTGGGCTCGCTCGCGATGCGGCCATCGGCCTGCATGAAAACGCGCTGCAGGCCATCGCCCAAGGCATCCTGGCCGGGCCCGCGGCAATGTATTTGTTCGCGGTGTCGATCCAGCGCCTCGGCGTGGCCCGCGCAGCCGTATTTCCTGCGACCGTGCCGGTGCTGACCCTGCTGTTGGGATGGCTCCTGATCGGCGAGCCGCCGACCACGCTGCAGGCGGCCGGGTTGGCCGCCGTGTTGGCCGGATTCTATCTCGCGCAGCGGCAGCGCTAGACGGCTTGCCGCCGTTCCGATTGGCGCGGTCGTGGCGACGATTGACAGGCATGCGGGGGATCGCGGATGGTGCCGCTCTCCGCCGTTCGCAATGAGACGCCGATGCAAGTTCAACGTTTGGCGCTGCCGATGCTTGCAGGGCTCGTGCTTGCAGCCGAGAATGCGGATGTGTGACTCGCGGCTCGTGCAACACATTTGGTGTCGTCCTGGCGAAAGCCAGGACCCATTACCCCAAATGAGAGTTGTTGCGCGACGCTGGGGCCACGATCCCGTTCATGATCAAGTGCGGTGACTATGGGTCCTGGCCTTCGCCAGGACGACGATCGTGTGTGTGGCATCCGCACGGTCATCGCCCGGCTTGCCGCCTCCGCTAAAGCTTCGGCGTGCCAAGGATGCATGGCCTCGTCGAAGCCTTGGCGAAGACGGGACCGGGCGATCCAGTACGCCGCGCCCCCTCGGCTCAAGCACCGGCGTCTCTGAAATACTGGATCACCCGCATGCGCGGGTGATGACGTCGAGAGCTGTTTGACAGGTGGAATCAGAAAGCGCCGTGCACGTGCCCGCACAGCGGCCTCGAGGTCGTGCCGGAGGAGGTCGCGTCGCGACCGGCGTACGCCAACACGCACACCGGCCATGGCAGACGGCCGCGCGAATCGACAGTGCTATGGAAACTATGCGCCCGAGGCTCTCAGCGCGGCGGCGACCTTATTGGTCCACCTTCGGCGTCTTGCCCGCAATGTCGAGGCCGAACCGGAGCGCGCGCTCCTGACGCTCTTCCGTCAGCAGCTTCAATTCCCGTTCCAGCGACCGCGCGACCTCGTCCCGGGTTTCCTTGGAGCGGCGACGGGAGTCGCCTTGCGGTTTGGCCGGTTCGGCAGTCACGGGAGAAGCCCTTGTCATCACAGTGTCACAGGCCCTGATGGCACGGCGGGAGTCGGGGCGACAATCAAAAAGAATTCAGTGGGCGCATCTTTGGAAGGTTTGCTGTGCGTCTGATTCAAATTTGGGCAGAAAATTCTCTTAAGTGTTGCCTCGAATGGAGCCGAACCTCTTCGGCCCGCCGTCTCATCAATTCGGATGAGAGAGGCCGGTTCCGACGAAATCATTTCCGGATTCGCACGAAGGCGTCCTGAAACCGACAAGGTCTAACCTTAGTAGCGTTGTGAAGGACGGCTGCCTGGTGAGACGCTGAGGACCGCGGTGGTGAGATTCACGACCTGGGTCGAGAGGTCAGTCGGTCCTCCTGAGACGTTGGGGATGATCCCGGAAATGAAGAAGTTGAATGCTGTGCCTTATGTCTGGGCGGCTGCGCTGATCGCCGTCGCGATCTGGGGCGTGAGCGGCACCCCGCAGACGGCACATACCTCTGCCAGCACCCATCTGGCCCGGGTGCGCTAGAGCTTCGGGCGCAGCGAGCGCTGCATATCCATCGTGTAGGTGTAGCGCCCTTCGGGGTGCGTGGTGATGGTGACCTCGAACAGTTCCTCGCGCTGGCCGTAGTAGCGGCGTACCACGGTGAGCGCCGGCGAGCCGGTCTTGACGCCGAGCGCCCTGGCGATCGGCGCCGGCATGCCCCGCACGAAGATTTCCATCTGCGCGCGCTCGGTGACCTGGCCGTACATCCTGGCGATCTGCTCATGCACCGGGGTGCGGCCGTGGTCGCTGCGGGTCACGACATCGGCGAAACGGCGCAGCACGTAGATCTCGGCCCAGCCGAGCGGCGCGGCGAACTGGTCGGAGCGGCGCACCGCCTCGATCAGGAACCAGCTCTTGCCGGGCTCGCATTTCAATAGCCCGGCCAGCTTGCGGTCGGCCACGATGTCGCTGCTGGCGACGACCTCGCGATAGGTCTCGTTGGAATAGCGCAGCCACTCGCCGAGCGACTTGACGCTGTGGGTGAACAGCACCGGCGGCTCGGATGCGATCACCACCGAGCCGAGGCCGGCGCGGCGCACGATCAGGCCCTGGTCGATCAGGATGCGCAGCGCCTCGCGCACGGTCTGCCGGCTGGCCTGGTAGCTCGCCATCAGTTCGGTCTCGGTCGGCAGCAGGTTGCCGACCGCGTAGGTGCCGAGCCGGATGTCCTTCTGCAGCCCGGTGGCGATGTCGCGATAGCGGGACGATCTCGCCCTGTCCGGTTGTTCAGACATGGCAGATCACTGGCATGCCATATGGCAGGCAACCGGATGTCCAGACGACATCGACTGCAGCGCGGCCTCGAACGCAGCGAGCGTCGCCAGCACGTCCGCTTCAGGCACCGGGAACGGCTGCTTGCCTTCGACAGCGTCCGCAAAGGCCGCAAGTTCCGCGGTCAGGGTGTCGATCGCCGGATAGCGCGTGGTCGCAGGCGCTTCGCCGGATCTCCGCAGCACCATCGTCTGTTCGTCGAGCACCTCGGCGGATCCCTTCGTTCCGAACACATGCACGCGCCAATAGAACGGTGTTGCGCGAATTGTCGCAAGGGTTGCGCTCACGCCATTCACAAATTCAATCGCCAAGGTTGCAGTGTCGAGCGGCGGCGGTCCGGCCTCGCGCGCACTCAACCGGGCATAAACCTGTCGGGCAGGACCAAGGAGGCTGACGAAGCCGTCGAGCACATGCAGCCCCGCGCCGGTCAGGCCGCCGCCCGGTGATTCCTCGGGTGACAGCCGCCAGCCCTGCGTGATGCTCTGCGAGTTCTCGTTGCTGTTGTGGCCCTCGACATGCAGGATGGTGCCGAGCTCGCCGCTGGCTGTGATCGTGCGCAGCGCCTGCATCGACGGCCAGAACCGGCGGTTATGCCCGACCGCAAGCACCACGCCGGCGCTGCGGCAGGCCGCGAACATCTCTGCGGCATCGGCGCGCCGAAGCGCTAGCGGCTTCTCGCAAAACACCTGCTTGCCGGCGCCGGCTGCTGCGATCACCTGGCCCTTGTGCAGCGAATGCGGCGTCGCCAGCAGAACGGCATCGATGCGAGGGTCGGCGAGGACATCGTCCAGGCTCGCAGTGACCGAGAGGCCGTGCGCCTCGCAAAAGCTGGCAGCGCTGTTGGCGTCGGGTTCCACCGCGCGGACGATCCTGAGCCGCGGCTCGCTCTGCGCAGCCTCGACCAGTGCGCGGCCCCACCGGCCGAGGCCCGCGATCGCACAGTTGATCATGACTGTCCCTCACTGTGGCCGCGGCCGGCCCGGATCGCCTCGATGACCGCGGCGCTGTCGTTGTCCGGCCCTTGCAGCGCGATCGCCGCGCGCAGCAACCCGGCCTGCACCGAGGTCAGCGGCAAGGGCAGGCCGTGCCGGCCGGCCTCCTGCAGGATCAGTTCGGCATCCTTCAGGGTCTGCGCGATATGCGATTGCGGCGAGAAATCCCGCGCCAGCATCTTCGGCCCCTTGCTGTCCATCACCTTGGAATATGCCGCCGATCGCCGCGCGGTCGCAAGGAACGCCGCGCCGCCGAGGCCGAGGCTTTCGGCAAAGGCGATGCCCTCGGCCAGCGCGGCGCGGTTGTTCTGCAGGATCAGGTTGATGGCGAGCTTGGTGCGGCTGGCATTGCCGATCGCGCCGACATTGATCTGCTGCGGGCAGAGAATGTCGAGCGTCGCCGCGGCGGCGTCGATGGCGTCGGCATCGCCGGCGACCAGCGCGGTGGCCGTGCCCGCACGGACCTCGGCGCTGGTCCCCGAGATCGGCGCTTCGATGAACGCGAGGCGCGAGCGCGAGGCGAATTCGGCGATTGCCACGATCTCGCCCGGCGCGCAGGTGGTGGTGCAGATGACGCGCGGCGGCGGCGTCGCGTTGGCAAGGTCCGGCAGCAACGTCCTGACCTGGGCCGCGTCATACACCGCGATGACGATGGTCCGGCAGCGTGCCGCGACGTCGGCGGCGAAAGCCGCGAACTCGGCGCCGCTGGCCCTCAG